>NZ_JANUEC010000003.1:0-1070493 GCF_024810175.1 Pseudomonas sp. BIGb0176 | reverse complement strand
TTTCAAAGTTTCCTTTTTAACTTCAACCACTTGCGCTTCCGATCTCTCGTTAGCGGGAGGCGAATTCTACAGCGTTACACGCTGCTGTCAACACCTCTTTTCAACCGCTTTCGACCGAGAGGATCGAATCGTTAATAAGGCGAAAACTGACTGCCTTACCAACTGCTTCTGGCTTCGATGAACTGAAGCGTAACCGCTGTCGAAAACTGCGTAACTCATTGAATCTCAAGGAGTTTTCCGTTTCGACTGCGCCGGAAGTGGGGCGAATTATAGACCTGTAGAATCTGCCGTCAAGACTTAATTTGCATTTTCTATGATCAGCCGCAAAACAGCCCATTCGCAGCTTCTATATAGAGGCGTAAAAAAGACCATGCGCACTATATTGCTCATCCGTGATTAGTTGAGCATCATGTTCTAGGTGCCCCTCCCCCAACACTCTGGATGACCCCTTGCATGAATGACCAACCGCGCAGCCTTGCCTCGACCCTGTTTCCGGTGGGGCTGCTGCTTATTGCCATGGCCTCGATTCAATCAGGAGCCTCACTGGCCAAGAGCATGTTCCCAATCGTTGGCGCACAAGGAACCACAACCCTGCGGCTGATTTTCGCCAGCATCATCATGCTGCTTCTATTAAGACCCTGGCGCGCCAAGTTCACCACCAACACCCTGCGCACCGTGATCATCTACGGCATGGCCCTGGGCGGCATGAACTTCCTCTTCTATATGTCCCTCAGGAGTGTCCCTCTGGGCATCGCCGTCGCCCTCGAGTTCACAGGCCCCCTCGCAGTAGCCATCTATGCGTCACGCAAGGCCATAGACTTCCTGTGGATCGCTCTGGCGATCGTCGGGCTGCTACTGCTTATTCCCACCGGAGCCACAGAAACAGCCATCGACCTGGTCGGTGCAGGCTATGCACTGGGGGCCGGGGTCTGCTGGGCGCTGTACATACTCTTCGGACAGAAGGCCGGAGCCGAGAACGGCATTCAGACCGCCGCCCTGGGCGTCATGATTGCTGCTCTCTTTGTTGCACCCATAGGCATAGTCCATGCCGGCGCCGCACTACTGACTCCCTCCCTGATCCCGGTTGCCCTGGGAGTCGCTATCTTGTCCACAGCCCTCCCCTATAGCCTGGAGATGGTTGCCCTGACTCGCATGCCAGCCCGGACCTTCGGCACCCTGATGAGTATCGAGCCCGCTTTCGGCGCGCTTTCCGGCCTGTTGTTCCTCCACGAGTACCTGTCCCTGTCCCAGTGGACGGCAATCGCCTGCATCATCCTGGCTTCCGTAGGCGCCACCATGACCATGCGCCGCGAGACCAAACCAATAGTTGCAGTTGATTGAGATTCAACTCTGGTAATTAGTGCTCATTTAGGCCATGTTTAGCCGGCTACTCAACGTCGCCCAGGGAGTTGCCGGACAGGGATATCGCACACGCAAAAGACGACAGGTAATGCAGTCACACTCGGACGCCAGATCCGGGGCTAGCGATAAGGACGGGGATGAAACGATTTTTGATACTGTTGGCCGTACTTGCAATTGCAGGCTGCGCGGCGACCGCGAAAACCGAAGTCAAACGGGGCAAGAAAGGACTCCACATCAACTGCTCGGGTTTATCTTCTTCCTGGGAAAAGTGCTACACCAAGGCGACTGAGTCCTGCGGCCCCAAAGGCTACAAGGTCATCGCCAAGTCCGGTGATGCCGTGGAAGACCCAGGCGACTACCCCTTCGGCCTGAACCCTGCCGGCTACACCAGCCGCAGCATGATCGTCATCTGCAAATAGCCTTGCCGGTCAACTTGCGGGCAGCCGCTCCAGCTGCCCGATGATCTGCTCATGGCTGGACGCCAGCACCTGATGCTGAATGGCTGGGTTCACCAGCATTCGCGCTACCACCAACGCGCCAACGCACTGGGACAGGATCGACCAGGCCAGGCTCTCGCTGCCCAGAGTCTGCGCCCAAGCCTGATGCAAGCGGCAAATCCAGTCCTGCGCCTCCTGCCGCACCTCTAGGCTCCCCCGGGCAATCTCCGCACCCAATGCCGGCAGTGCGCAGCCAGCACCCGGCTGTTGCAGATGCGCCACGCTCAAGTACTGCTTCAGGCAGCGACGCAACTTCTCCTGATTCTGCTGCCCCTCCCCGCCCAGGCGCGCCAGACTCTGGCTCAACTCGCGCTCGACAATCGAGCTGAACAATTCGTCCTTGGAGGTGAAGTGGCTATAGAAAGCCCCGCCACTCAGGCCAATGGCTTTCATCAAGGCATCCACCCCCACAGTGGAAAAACCTTCGTTCTTGGCCTGCGCCGCGCTGCTTTGCAGCAGACGCTCGCGGGTTTCCTGCTTGTGACTGGCTGAATAACGCATTCCCTGACGGGCTCCCAAGTTTTCTTGACGACGGAAAAATCATAGCATAACGTTCGTTTAGTTAACGATCGTTTACCAAAGAGCGAACCTCCCATGACTGCAACCTTGAACAAGAACAAAGTCGTACTGGTAGTGGGTGCCGGCGACGCGACCGGCGGTGCTATTGCCAAGCGTTTCGCAGCCGAAGGCTTTATTGCCTGCATGACCCGCCGCAGCGCGGACAAACTGCAACCCCTGGTGGACGCCATCCAGCAGTCCGGCGGCCAGGCCCATGGTTTTGGCTGTGATGCACGCAAAGAGGAAGACGTGATCGCGCTGATCGAGCAGATCGAAACCCAGATCGGCCCTATCGAGGCCTTTGTCTTCAATATTGGCGCCAATGTGCCCTGCAGCATTCTTGAAGAAACCGCACGCAAGTATTTCAAGATCTGGGAAATGGCCTGCTTTTCGGGCTTTCTCAATGCCCGGGAAGTGGCCAAGCGCATGGCCAAACGCCAACGCGGCACTATTCTGTTCACCGGCGCCACCGCAGGCGTACGCGGTGCCGCCGGCTTTGCCGCCTTCGCCGGGGCCAAGCACGGCATTCGCGCCCTGGCCCAGAGCATGGCGCGGGAACTGGGCCCCCTGAACATCCATGTCGGCCATGTCATCGTCGACGGTGCCATCGACACCGATTTCATCCGTACCAGCTTTCCCGAAAAATACGCCCTCAAGGACCAGGACGGCATCCTCAACCCCGAGCATATCGCCGAAAACTACTGGTACCTGCACAGCCAGCCCCGGGACGCCTGGACCTTCGAGCTGGACCTGCGCCCGTGGAACGAACGCTGGTAAGGCCTTCTCCAATAACAACAATCAAGGAGTCTGAAACATGAGCAAAAAGGTGGAGTTCTTCTTCGACCTGGGCAGCCCGACCTCATACCTGGCCTATACCCAACTGCCAAAAATCTGCGCCGAAACCGATAGCCAGCTGGTGTATCAGCCCATGCTGCTGGGCGGGGTCTTCAAGACCACCGGCAACGCTTCCCCCATCAGTGTTCCCGCCAAGGGCCGGTACATGCTGCACGACCTGGCGCGCTTTGCCCGGCGCTATGGGGTGGAGCTCAACTTCAATCCGCACTTTCCCATCAATACCCTGCTGCTGATGCGCGCCACCACCGGGGTTCAACTGCGCCTGCCGGAACGTTTCGGCGAATTCCTCGACTGCCTGTTCCATGCGCTCTGGGTGGACAAACGCAACCTCAACGACCCGGCCACCATCACCCAGGTCCTGGAGCAAGGTGGCTTCGACCCGCAGCAGATCCTCGACCTGAGCAATGACGAAGAGGTCAAGGCCGCCCTCAAGGACAAGACCGAACAGGCGTTGCAAAAAGGGGTGTTCGGCGCGCCCAGCATGTTCGTGGGAGACGAACTGTTCTTTGGCCAGGACCGCCTGGATTTCGTCCGCGAAGCCTTGAACGCGCCGTAACCTGCCCTGTCCCTGGCAGCGGCCGCGCCATTGCCAGGAACCCATCGCGTGACGTCACCCGCCTTGCGCGGGTGACATCTTTCCTCAGATAGCCGCAGTACGAACCTGCAACCACTCCAGGGCCGGGCCCTCCAGCAGCGGGCTGAGGCGCCGGCGGACTTCAGCGTGATAGCCGTTGAACCATTCGCGCTCATCCTCGGTGAGCAGCGATGGCTCCAGGCAACGGGTATCGATCGGGCACAGGGTGAGGGTTTCGAAGTTCAGAAACTCACCGAACTCGGTCTTGCCCGCCTCACGGTTGAGCGCCAGGTTCTCGATTCGTACGCCCCAGCGGCCAGGGCGGTAGGTCCCGGGTTCGATCGAAGTGATCATCCCCGGTTGCATCGCAGTCTGCGGCGTCGCTGCGGCCTGATAGGCAATCACCTGCGGGCCTTCGTGAACGTTGAGAAAATAACCGACGCCATGCCCGGTGCCGTGCCCGTAGTCCACACCCTCGGCCCAGATCGGCGCCCGGGCGATGGCATCCAGCAACGGCGACAGAATGCCCCGCGGAAACTGCGCCCGGGACAGCGCGATAACGCCCTTGAGCACCCGGGTGCAATCGCGCTTCTGCTCGGCACTCGGCGTCCCCACCGGCACCATGCGCGTGATATCGGTGGTGCCCCCCAGGTACTGGCCGCCGGAATCGATCAGCAACAGGCCATCACCCTCGATCACCGCATGCTCTTCGGGCGTGGCGTGGTAATGGGGCATGGCGCCGTTGGCGTTGAACGCTGCAATGGTATTGAAGCTTAGCGAGACATAACCCGGGCGCTGCTCACGGGCGGCCGTCAGGCGCTCATCAATGGTCAGCTCGGTAATGCGCTCACGCCCCAGGGCGCTGTCCAGCCAGGCGAAGAATTCGCAGAGCGCCGCACCATCCTGCTCCATGGCCTGGCGAATGTGCTCGGCGTCCGCCAGGCTCTTGCGCGACTTGGCCAGGGTGGTGGGGTTGAGCCCCTCCAGCAGCTTCACCCCGGGGTTCAGGTGCTCCAGCAAGCCCGCGGTGACGCGCGCCGGGTCGATCTGCAACGCTACGCCTTCCGGCACTGCCTGCAAGGCCGCGGACACCTCTGAATAGTCGCGCAGGCTGACGCCATCCACCTCCAGTTGCGCGCGCAATGCCTCATCGACCTTGCTCAAGGCCACGAACAAGGTCGCCTGCTGCTGGCTGATCAGGGCAAAGGAGACAAACACCGGGTTGAAGGACACATCGGCGCCGCGCAGGTTGAACAGCCAGGCAATGTCATCGAGGGTAGCGATGAAATGCCAGTCGGCGCCGCGCTCCTTGAGGGTTGCGCGCAACGCCGCAAGCTTCTCGACCCGGCTCTGGGTGGCCTGGGGCGGCAGATGCTGATAGACCGGTTGATCGGGCAATGACGGACGGTCGTTCCAGGCTTCCTGTAGCAGGTCGATATCGGTACGCAGGCTGGCCCCGCGTTCCTGCAGCTTGCTGCCCAGGGTACGGGCCGAAGCCAAGGCCATGACCGCGCCGTCCACCGCCACCACCGCACCTTGCGGGGTCTGCTCGGCCAGCCAGTCCAGGGGCCCGGGCTGGCCCGGTTGCAACTTCACCAGTTCGATGCCGCTGCCCTTGAGTTCCTTGGTGGCCTGCTCCCAGTAACGGCTGTCGGCCCATACGCCGGCAAAGTCAGCGGTCACGATCAAGGTCCCGACCGACCCATGAAACCCCGATAGCCACTGGCGCCCTTGCCAGTAGCCCGGCAGGTATTCCGACAGGTGCGGGTCGGCCGAGGGCACCAGCAAGGCGTGAATGCCTTCGCGGCTCATCAGCTGACGGACATGCGCCAAGCGCTGGGGGACCACTCCATTGGTCGAAGGCTGGGTACTCATTGTGTCTCCTTAACCGGCTTAATCATTGTTATGGAAGATCGAAGTCACTCGACCCTCAAGGTTGTGTTGTGGCCCAGAACGCAGGGGCTGAGGCGGTCGCCGCCTGGATCAGTTGAGCGGCGCGATCCACATCCTGTTCGCAGGTGAAACGCCCGAGGCTCAAGCGGATGGTCCGCGCGGCCTGCCCGGCATCATGCCCCAGCGCCAGCAATACATGGGAAGGCGCATTGCTTGCCGAGTTGCAGGCCGAAGTCGCGGAAAAGGCCAGGGCCGCGCCCAACGCCGCCCCATCAAAACCTCCCTCGGTGAAGGTCAGGCTCAGGGTGTGGGGAATGCGCTGGGTGACACTGCCATTCAAGCGCAGGCCGGCGATACCCGCCAGTTGCTCCAGCAGGCGCCCGCGCAGACGCACGATGGCGGCGGTTTCTTCCTCGAACAGTTCGCCGGCCAGGGCGAAGGCGGCGCCCATGGCCGCGATCTGGTGGGTGGCCAGGGTTCCGGAGCGCAAGCCGCCCTCATGGCCGCCGCCATGAATCTGCGCCTGCACGTGTTGCTGCGCCCGCGGCCCGACATACAGCGCGCCGATGCCCTTGGGGCCATATAGCTTATGGGCCGAGAACGACATCAGGTCCACCGGCCACCGGGCCAGATCGATGGCCACCTTGCCCGCACCCTGGGCGGCATCCACATGCAACAGGGCGCCACGCTCACGCACCACCTGGCCAATGGCCGGAATGTCGTTGAGGGTGCCCAGTTCGTTGTTCACCAGCATCAGCGACACCAGGAAGGTGTCGTCGCGCAGGGCTTCGCTGACCGCTTGCGCGGTGATCAGGCCATCGGCATCCGGCACCAGGTAGGTCACTGCGACCCCGGCCTCCTGCAGTTGCCGGGCGGTGTCGAGCACCGCCTTGTGTTCGATCTGGCTGGTGATGACATGGCCGCCGCTCACGCCCCGGGCCTGCATCACCCCCTTGAGGGCCAGGTTGTTGGATTCGGTAGCGCCGGAGGTCCAGACAATCTGCTCGGGCTGCGCGCCGACCAGTTGTGCCACTTGTTGCCGGGCGCGCTCGACGTAACCCCGCGCTTCCCGGCCAAAGGCGTGTGAACTGGACGCCGGATTGCCGAAATGGGCGTTGAAACCCAGGCACTCCAGCATGACCTGAATGACTCGCTCATCCACCGGCGTGGTGGCGGCGTAGTCGAAATAAAGAGGACGCTTGTTCATGACTGAAAACCCGCAGAGCTTGTTCCAGGGTCGGCATATGCTGGCAAAAAGGCGAAGCAGCCACGCGCTGTGCATAGGCGGCGCGGCAAATGCTGGCCTTGAGCAATACCCGATCGGATGCAGTTAAAGAAGAACATCTTCGTTTAAAAGTGCGTAGGAACGCTCCTGCATCGCAGCTTACAGGCTCGAGGCAGCGCCATGAAGCGCCGTTCAACTCATCTTTTCGAACAACAGCGGTGCCAGGGAAAGCACCAGCAAGGCGGCCATCAACAGATTGAACAGGCGCAACCAGCGCGGGTTGCGCAACACATTGCGCAGCAGGCTGCCGCACGCAGCCCAGAGGCTCACCGTGGGCGCATTGATCAGCGCGAACACCGCGGCAATCACCAGCACATTGGTGAAGTAGCCCTGCAATGGGGTGTAGGTACTGATGGCCCCCACTGCCATGACCCAGGCCTTGGGATTGACCCACTGGAACGCCGCGGCGCCCCAATAGCCCAGCGGCCGGCCGTGGTGCTGCTGTTCATCGGACAGCGGCCCGGAACGGGCAATCTTCCACGCCAGGTACAGAAGGTACGCTGCGCCAACGTAGCGCAGCACGCTGTACAGCAGCGGGTAGGCCTCGAACACCGCGCCCAGGCCCAGGCCGACCGCCAGCACCAGGACAAAGAAGCCGCAGCTGATGCCGAGGATGTGGGGAATGGAACGGTTGAAGCCGAAGTTCACCCCCGAGGCCAGCAACATAGTGTTGTTGGGACCGGGCGTGATGGAAGTGACCAGGGCAAACAGGGCGAAGGCCAACAGCAGGTCAGGGGAAAGGCTCATGGGGGCAAGGTCCGGGGCAGGTCGATCAGGCCTCGACCCTAACCCAGCCTCAGGCTGAAACCCATGGACAGTTGCTGAAAACTTGGACCAGTACAGTTCTTCTCAACTGGCAGGTTGATGGCGACTGATATTGCGCTGTGCACTCATTTCACCCTGGCTGTCGAAGCTCGCCGGGCGGCCCAGCAACTCGGCCTTTTTCTGCTGGTATTCATCGAAGGACAAACCGCGCCGGTTCAACGCCTCCATAGCCAGCTCCCGGGTTTCCTGCGCGGTATAGGGCCGCAACTCCGGTGCACCGGGGCTGGCACAACCGGCCAGCACACTGGAAACCAACAACAGCAAGACAGCAGAGAAAGCCTTCATGGCGAGCACCTGGGGCGGGTTGCGAACAATGGACACAGGCTACTCGCGCGCCATCAGCGGCAAAAATCACCCTGCTCGATAGTGGCTATCGATCGTTCCAAGGCCAGGGCGCTGCTCACCCTTATATTCAATAAAGCTCTATAAATATGAAAACAAGCTCTTTTAAGGAATAACAACAAGCCTTTATAACAGTCCCATCTCGCCCGCCAACTGTTGCCAGAGCAACTGTTGGCCAGGCAACAGCCGATCAACAAAACAGCGGTTGGGCAACAGCACCCGGCAACTGCAGATCAGCGCAAAACCGCGCCGTACAAGGGCTGCAAGTCTTTGGTACAGCTCTTGCTCCAGAGCCCGGGACCTGCCACTGCTCGTTGAGCCACTGTTTAAAAAGGAACTGATCATGTCCCGCCCCTTGAACGTCGTAGCCCTTTCCGGTGGAACCTGGCGCCCATCGCGCACCCTGGTGCTGACCCAGGCCCTGCTGGCTGAACTGTCCGGGCACCTGTCCTTCAACGCCCACCTGATCGAACTGGGGGATATCGCCCGCCCGGTGGGTGCCGCCCTGTCGCGCCAGGAACTGCCGGCCGAGGTTGAAGCCGAACTCCAGGCCATCGAGAACGCCGACCTGCTGATCGTCGCCGCCCCGGTGTATCGCGGTTCCTATCCCGGCCTGCTCAAGCACCTGTTCGACCTGATCGATCTCAATGCCCTGATCGATACCCCGGTGCTGCTGGCCGCGACGGGTGGCAGCGAACGCCATGCCCTGGTTCTGGATCACCAGCTACGCCCACTGTTCAGTTTCTTCCAGGCCCTGACCTTGCCGATCGGCGTGTACGCCACCGAGGCCGACTTCAGCAATTACCAGATCACCAGCGACCTGCTCAAAGCGCGCATCCAGCTCGCCGCCGAACGGGCCGCGCCGCTGTTTCGCGCCCACCCGACCCACCTGCTGAAAATCGCCTGAGGAGCTGTCATGGATGTGTTCTGGTTTCTTCCGACCCACGGCGACGGCCATTTCCTCGGCACTGCCCAGGGCGCGCGCCCGGTCACCCTCAACTACCTCAAGCAAGTGGCGCAGGCCGCGGACAGCCTGGGCTATCACGGTGTGCTGATTCCCACCGGGCGCTCCTGCGAAGACTCCTGGGTGATCGCCTCGGCCCTGGTGCCCCTGACCGAACGCCTGCGCTACCTGGTGGCGATCCGCCCGGGGATCATCTCCCCCACGGTTTCCGCGCGCATGGCCGCGACCCTGGATCGGCTGTCCAACGGCCGCCTGCTGATCAACGTGGTCACCGGCGGCGATCCGGACGAAAACCGCGGCGACGGCAGCTTCCTCAGCCACAGCGAACGCTATGAAGTCACTGACGAATTCCTGCAGATCTGGCGTCGGGTGCTGCAAGGCGAAGCCGTGGACTTCGAAGGCAAGCACCTGCATGTGCAGAACGCCAAGGCGCTCTACCCGCCCGTGCAGAAACCCTACCCGCCGCTGTACTTCGGCGGTTCCTCCGAGGCCGCTCATGAACTGGCGGCGGACCAGGTGGATGTCTACCTGACCTGGGGCGAGCCACCGGCGGCGGTGGCGCAGAAACTGGCCGACGTACGCGAACGTGCAGCGCGCAAGGGCCGCACGGTGAAGTTCGGCATCCGCCTGCATGTGATCGTGCGTGAGACCGAGGACGAAGCCTGGAAAGCCGCGGACAAGCTGATCGAGCACATCAGCGACGACACCATCGCCGCCGCCCAGCAGTCCTTTTCCCGCTTCGACTCCGAAGGCCAGCGGCGCATGGCAGCGCTGCACGGCGGGCGCCGCGACCAGTTGCAGATCGCCCCCAACCTCTGGGCCGGGGTCGGCCTGGTGCGCGGTGGCGCCGGTACCGCCCTGGTGGGCAACCCGCAGCAAGTGGCCGAGCGCATCAAGGAGTACGCGGACCTGGGAATCGAGAGCTTCATTTTCTCCGGCTACCCGCACCTGGAAGAAGCCTATCGCTTCGCCGAGCTGGTGTTCCCGCTGCTGCCGGAGCCCTATGCCAGCCTGGCCGGCCGCGGTGTCACCAACCTCACCGGGCCGTTCGGCGAAATGATCGCCAACGACGTGTTGCCCAACAGCCGCTGAAATCCCCAATGCTGTTGCAGGAGCCGGCTTGCCGGCGAAGGCGATCTTCCGGCCCGCTTCGCTGGCAAGCCAGTTCCTGCAGCTCGCAGCACCTTTTCCCGGCCGCCACAACGGCCACGAACGAGGAACACCGCGTGACTGCCAAACCGCAAAGCGCCCTGTTGTCCCCCCTGCAGACCGCCCGCCAACTGGCCGCCGAGTTTGCCCTGACCGCCGTCGAACGCGACGAGCGCGGCGGCACCCCCAAGGCCGAGCGTGACGCGCTGCGCCAAAGCGGCCTGCTGGCCCTGAGCATTCCCAGCCAGTTCGGCGGGCTCGGCGCGCCCTGGAGCGAGACGCTGAACATCGTCCGCGAATTCGCCCGGGTCGACAGCTCCATCGCCCATGTCTTCGGCTTCCACCACCTGATGCTGGCCACCGTGCGCCTGTTCGCCAAACCCGAACAGTGGCAACCCTGGTTCGAACAGACCGCACGCAAAAACTGGTTCTGGGGCAACGCCCTGAACCCACTGGACACCCGCACCGTGGTCCGGAACCTGGGGGGCTGGCGCGAGTTTTCCGGCAAGAAGAGCTTCTGCTCCGGTGCCAGCGACTCGGAAATGCTCATTGCCTCGGCAGTGGATGAAAGCAATGGCGGCAAGTTGCTGATCGCCGCGATCCCCAGCGGCCGCAGCGGCATCACCCTGCACCACGACTGGAACAACATCGGCCAGCGCCAGACCGATAGCGGCAGCGCCACCTTCGAACGGGTACGGGTGGAGGAGTCGGAACTGCTGCTGGACCCCGGCCCGCTGAGCACACCATTCGCCTGCCTGCGCCCGCTGATCGCCCAACTGACCTTCACCCACATGTTCCTCGGCATCGCCGAAGGCGCCTTCGAAGAAGCCCGGCAGTACACCCTCGGCGAAACCCGGGTCTGGCATAAGTCCAGCGCCCAGGACGTGCGCCAGGACCCCTACATACTCAGCCACTACGGCGAATTCTGGGTCGCCCTGGAAGGCATCCGCCTGCTGGTGGAGCGGGCCGCCGCGCTGCTGGACCAGGCCTGGGCCAAGGGCCCGGCCCTCAGCGCCGAAGAGCGCGGGCACCTGGCCACGGCCATCGCCACCGCCAAGGTCGCCGCCAGCCGCCAGGGCCTGGAGCTGTGCAGCCGCCTGTTCGAAGTCACCGGCGCGCGCTCGACCCACGCCTCCCTGGGCCTGGACCGGCACTGGCGCAACCTGCGCACCCAGACCCTGCACGACCCGCTGGACTACAAGCTTCATGAGCTGGGCGACTGGGCGCTGAACCAGTCCCTGCCAACCCCGACTTTCTACTCCTAGCCTTCTGTTCGACGGAGAGTGCCGATGCAGCTTCTGACCCTACCCCCTTCGCCCGCCCTGGCGACCTCGATCCGCGCCACCGCCCAGGTGTTCGAGGACCCGAAATCCCAGGCCCTGCTGGCGCACCTGCAACAGGTGGCACCGAGCGAAGCCAGCGTGCTGATCATTGGCGAAACCGGGACCGGCAAGGAGCTGGTGGCGCGCCATATCCACAACCTCAGTGCCCGGCGCAACCGACCGTTCGTGGCGGTGAACTGCGGTGCCTTCTCCGAATCCCTGGTGGAGGCGGAACTGTTCGGCCATGAGAAAGGCGCCTTTACCGGTGCCCTCAGCGCCAAGGCCGGGTGGTTCGAAGAGGCCGACGGCGGCACCCTGTTCCTCGACGAGATCGGCGACCTGCCCATGGCCATCCAGGTCAAGCTGCTGCGGGTGCTGCAGGAGCGCGAAGTGGTGCGCCTGGGTTCGCGCAAGAGCATTCCCATCGATGTGCGCGTACTGGCCGCCACCAACGTGCAACTGGAAAAGGCCATCAACGCCGGGCATTTTCGCGAAGACCTGTATTACCGCCTGGACGTGGTCAGCCTGGAACTGAGCCCGCTGCGCGAGCGCCCCGGCGACATCCTGCCGCTGACCCGGCACTTCATCGAGGCCTACAGCCAGCGCCTGGGCTACGGCAGCATCAGCATCAGCCCCGAGGCCGAGCACAAGCTCAAGAGCTACAGTTGGCCGGGCAACATCCGCGAGTTGGAAAACGTCATCCACCACACCCTGCTGATCTGCCGCAACGGGGTGATCCAGCGCGACGACCTGCGCCTGTCCAACATGCGCATCGAACGCGCCGACGACAGCCACCCGAGCCACGACGACTCTGCCGAGGCCCTGCTGGAACGGGCCTTTGAAAAACTCTTCGCCGAACAGGCCGGGGCCCTGCACGAAAAGGTCGAGGATGCCTTGCTGCGCGCGGCCTACCGCTTCAGCCACTACAACCAGGTGCACACCGCCAACCTGCTGGGCCTGAGCCGCAACGTCACCCGGACCCGGCTGATCAAGATCGGCGAACTGGCGGTGAACAAGCGGCGCCCCATCGATGCGCCCAACGAGCGCACCCTGCAACTGTCGATCTAGCCCGGCAGGTCGCAGTGCAAGGCATTGTCGTGGCTACGGGCGATGCTGCTGCGCACTTGGAATGAACCGAAGGTCACGGTCTTGGCCTGGTGGGCGAGGATCAACTGCCAGAAATCCTGCTCGCCGTTCTCGAAGCGCCGGAACGCCGCTTCGCCGGCTTCCCGGGATTGCCATTGCAGGTAATTGAGCACCCGCCGGCCATCGTCGCTGGCCTGCACGCTGGCACTCAGAAAACCGCCATAGCCCTGGGCCAAGCGCTCGGTCTGCTCGGCCAGGGCCGATACCAGGGCCTGTTGCTGATGGGGCTCGATCTCGAACTCGATCAATTGAGTAAAGCTGCGGGTCTTTTCAAAGGCGCTCATGGATCACTCTCCACTGGGGGCAAACAGAATATTGCTGTTGAATGCGCCGCAGGGTAAAACCTCTAGTTAAGTCAAGGTCAAGCGTATTTTTCCTCCCGAGGTCCACTGATGATCGAACCCGACTCCCGTCATAAAGAGCTGAGCGTCGGCCAACTGTCGGCCCGCAGTGGCGTAGCCGTCACCGCGCTGCATTTCTACGAAACCAAGGGCCTGATCCACAGCCATCGCAACGCGGGCAACCAGCGCCGCTACCCACGTTCAGAGCTGCGCCGGGTGTCGCTGATCAAGGTGGCCCAGCGCCTGGGCATTCCCCTGGCAGAGATCGGCCAGGCCCTGGCGACCCTGCCCGCCGACCGCGCGCCTACTGCCGCGGACTGGCAGCGCCTGTCGGAACAGTGGAGCCGCGAACTGGACGAACGCATCCGCCAACTGAGCCTGCTGCGCGAGCGGCTGAACCAGTGCATTGGCTGTGGCTGCCTGTCCATGGAAGGGTGCCCGCTGCGCAACTATGGAGATGCCCTGGGAGACGCCGGCCCGGGCGCCCGCCTGCTGGAGCCCGACGCCGCCACCGACACCCCGTAGCCGGCTTCCCTCGCAGGAACCGGCTTGCCGGCGAAGGCTGACTCTCGGGCCTCTTCGCTGGCAAGCCAGCTCCTACAGCCACATCGCCTTCATACCCGTAGGAGCCGGCTTGCCGGCGAAGGCGATCTCACGGGCATCTTCCCTCGCAAGCCGGATTCCCGCTCAGCGCTGACAGGTAAGAAAACCTGTGGAGCATCGTAAGTAAAAACGTCCCTATGCTAATGTCGCGTCCTGCTTCCTACGACGAGCTCCGCTTCCATGCCAAGGACTGCCTCCTTCGAAAAGCCACGCTGGCTGCGCGATCTGCTGCGCTTTCTACCCCTGAAAAGCCAATTCGTCCTGTCCGGCAACGTCCGCGACCTGCAAGCCAGTGAGGTCGCCCCCGGGGTCATTACCCCCCAGCCTTTCAACCTCAACCTGCGCGACGAACTGCTGGCGGCGGGCTATGCCCATGTGCTGAGCTGGGACCCCCTTGGCGGCCTGCGCGTGCTGCTGCCTCCGGGCAGCGAGCCGGCCCAGGCCGATAACCTGCTGCGCGAGCTGGGCCTGACCCCGGTGGAAGGAGCGGCGCCGGCAGGCCTCGATCTGCTGGCGGCCACCTTGCCGCGCCTGGTGGAGCGCCAAGGCGCCCCCCTGGCCCTGATTGTCGATTTCGCTTCACGCCTGGTGATCCGCAACGACGCCCTGAGCGCCGCAGAACACCAGCTGTTCACCCAGGCCCTGGTGCTGTCCCACCAGGCCCGCAGCCGCCCGGCGGGGGAACAGCGCACGCCGTTCTTCAACAGCATTCTCTGGGTGGTGGAAAAGGAAGGCGACCTGCCCGACTGGATGCTGATCGACAACCCACGCCTGCGGCCCATTCCCGTGTCCAAACCCGACCAGCAGGCCCGCCAGGCCCTGGCTCCGGCACTGTTGCGCGGCCTGCCCGGCGCCCAGGAGGCCAGCGAAGAAAGCCGCGACAGCGCGGTGCGGGCCTTCGTCGAAAACACCGAGGGCCTGCTGCTGCTCGACCTCAACGCGATCGTCCAGTTGGCCCGGGTCGAAGGCCTGGCCATGGAACGCATCGGCGATGCCGTACGCCGCTATAAAGTCGGGGTTACCGAAGACCCCTGGCTGAAGATCGACCGCCAGCGCATCCGCCAGGCCGACGGCTTCATTCGCCAGCGGGTCAAGGGCCAGGGCCACGCCGTGACCCACATGCTGGATATCGTCAAGCGCGCCATGACCGGGGTCGGCGCCAGCCGCAAGGGCAACCGGCCCCGGGGCGTGGCCTTTCTTGCCGGGCCCACCGGGGTCGGCAAGACCGAACTGGCCAAGACCATCACCAGCCTGCTGTTTGGCGATGAAAGCGCGTACATCCGCTTCGATATGTCGGAATTCAGCGCCGAACACGCGGACCAGCGCCTGGTAGGCGCGCCACCCGGCTATGTCGGCTACGACGTGGGCGGCGAACTGACCAACGCGATCCGCGAAAAACCCTTCAGCGTGGTGCTGTTCGACGAGATCGAAAAGGCTCACCCGCGGATCCTCGACAAGTTCCTGCAGATCCTTGATGACGGTGTGCTTACCTCAGGCCGGGGCGACCGGGTGTACTTCTCCGAGGCGCTGATCGTCTTCACCTCCAACCTGGGCATCTACCGCCAGGGCGACAACGGCGAGCGAGTCGCCAACGTCCAGCCCGGCGAAGCCTTCGAAGCGGTGCAAGGCAAGGTCCAGGGCGAGATCGAGCGCTATTTCAAACTGGTGCTCAACCGCCCGGAAATCCTCAACCGGATCGGCGAGAACATCATCGTCTTCGACTTCATCCGCCCGGACATCGCCGAGCAGATCTTCCAGCAGATGGTCGGCAATATCCTCGCCGACCTGGCGGCCCAGGCCCTGCATGTGCAGCTCGATGACGACTCGCTGCACAACCTGCGCCAGCTGTGCCTGCAGGACCTGTCCAACGGTGGCCGGGGCATTCGCAACCAGTTGGAGGCGCACCTGCTCAACCCCCTGGCCCGGGCCCTGTTCGACCAGGATGCGCAGCCCGGCCAATCCTTCGAAATCCGCCAACTGCAGGCCGGCGGCCTGCAACTGCTTGCCCGCGCCTCGTGAACATCAGCCTGTCGCGGGTGCACTTCCCGGTCACCACCCTGGGGCCGGGGCAACGCCTGGGCCTGTGGTTCCAGGGGTGCAGCATCCGCTGTGCAGGCTGCATTTCCGCGGACACCTGGGGGCCGGGCAAGCACCCCTTGCCGTTGGCCCAGGTGCTGGACGACCTGCAACCCTGGCTGGCCCGGGCCGAAGGCATCACCCTGTCCGGCGGCGAGCCCTTCGACCAGCCCGAGGCGCTGCTGGCCCTGCTTCGAGGCCTGCGCGAGCGCACCGGGGTCGACATCCTGGTCTACAGCGGCCACTCCCTGGAAACCCTGCAACCGCTATTGCAACAAGCCGAAGGCCTGCTGGATGCATTGATCTGCGACCCCTTCGAGCAACAACAGGCGCAAACGCTGGTCCTACGGGGCAGCGACAACCAGCGCCTGATCTTCTTGACCGAGCTGGGCCGCCGGCGTCTGTCCACCTACCAGCGCCCGCTGCACCACGAAGACCGCGCGCTGGATGTGATGTTCGACGACGACGGCAGTGTCTGGATGGCTGGAATTCCCCGGCGTGACGACGTGCTGCGTCTGCGCGACCTGCTGCACGACCAGGGCCACCAACTCCAGATCAGCGCCCACACCTCACGCCGCCGTTAACCGGAACCGCTACCGATGATACGTTTTTGCCCCAATTGCCAGACTGAACGCCCACTGGCCGAAATTTTCTGTGAAGGCCAGGTAGACAACCGGGCCTGCGGCTGGGAACTTTCCGCCGAAGCGATTCATCCCGAAGGCTGGCGCCCACAACCGGTCATCACCCTCGAAGCGCTTGAGCCGCAGCCCCCGGTCGAGGCGGACAGCGGCTCGCCCCTGCTATGCGGCAACGGTCATGCCATGGCGGACGGCGACTTGATGTGCCTGGTCTGCGGCGCCGACCCGCTCGCCCCGGAGCAACAGCCACCCGCAGCGCCCCCAGCCGCCGACAGTGAAACCGTGATCGAAGGCTGGCGCCTCCTGCGCCAGATCAGCAGCGGCGGCGTGCGCGAGCGCTTTATCGCCGAGCACCGGGAAACCGCGCACCAGGCGGTGCTGACCCTGTACCAGGCCGGCGCCGAACCCGACCCGTCGGTGTACGAAGCCCTCAAGCGCCTGCCCCGGGAACACGTGCCGGAAATCATCCTCACCGGCCGCTGGGACGAGCGCGCCTTCGAAGTGGCCGAGGAACTCACCGGCGGCACCCTGGCCGACCTGGGGATCGTGGTCAGCGACAGGGCCGCGGTGCAGCACATCGTCCGTGAACTGGGCCAGGCCCTGCATGCCTTCAGCGAAGCCGGCCTGCGCCACCGCGACCTGCGCCCGGCCACCTTGCTGGTGCGCAGCCGCGAGCCCCTGGACCTGGTGATCAGCGGCTTCGGTTCGGCGCGGCTGTCGGAGTTCGACCTGGACATCGTCTCGCCCCTGGAAACCAGCCGCTACATGGCCCCCGAAGCCATTGCCGGGGGCGTGGCCGCGGCCTCCGACTGGTGGAGCCTGGGGATGATCCTGCTGGAACAGCTGACCCAGGGAGAATGCTTCGCCGGCATCAATGCCAACGCCTACCTGATTCACATTCTGGCCAACGGCGTGCTGCTGCCGGATGACCTCGACCCGCGCCTGGAACTGCTGCTGCGCGGCCTGCTGGCCCGGGACCGCCACCAGCGCTGGCAATGGCCTCAGGTGCAGGCCTGGCTCCAGGGCGAAAGCCCCAGCGTCCCGGCCTCGGTCGCCAGTGAAGAGGACGCCGAGGAAGGCGCCAGCATCGCCCTGGGCAGCCGGCGCTTTCGCCGGCCAGGGCCGTTCGCCCTGGCTGCCGCCGAAGTCGAACACTGGCCCCAGGCCCTGGATCATCTGCTGCGCGGGGTGATCGTCACCTGGGCCGAACAGGCCGGTTTGCCCGCACGGCAGCTGGCGGGCCTGCGCCAGGTGGCCCAGCACGAAGGGCTGGACGATGACACCCGGCTGATGCTCGCCTTGAAACTGCTGAACCCGGAAATGCCCCTGATCCAGCGCGGCGAGATCGTCACCCCCGGCTGGTTGCTGGAGCATCCCCTGGACGGTTACCGCTTGATCAGCGGCCCGGCCCCGGACCTGCTGGAACGCCTGGAGACCGAGCACTGGCTGTCGCGGCTCAAGCTGCGGGCCGAACAGGTACGCCAGCGCGCCCAGCACCAGGCCATCGAACTGGACGAGGAGCAACTGCGCATCTACCTGCTCTCCAGCTCCCGCGCCCGTCTGGCCGCACAGTGGGAAGAACGCCAGCGCCTGCTGCCGGACAGCGAGCACAACGGCATCCTGTCCCTGGCGGACCGCCGCTCCATCAGCGAAGAAGACCTGATCGTGCTGCTCAGCGCCGCCATCGGGCAGTTCCGCTCGGTGGACGCAATCCTCGAAGAAGCCGCCACCCTGGCCCGCGAAGCCGTGGTCCTGAGCTTCGATGCGGCCAGTGCGCGTGCCCTGCTGGGGCTGCCGCGCCCGGCCTTGTACCGTGAAGTCGACGAGCGCATCAGCGGCTTTGCCCGTTGTGGCGTGCCGAGCGTCGATGAATGGGCCGAGCAGTTCCGCCTGGAACGCCGCATGCCCCTGGCCAGGGCCCTGGTGCTGCTGGCCATCGGCGCAGAGCAGTGGCTGGAGCCGCAAAAGCAGCACTACGTGTCGCAGATCCTCGACTTCTTCGAGAAGAAGGTCGCCAGCGTGGTGCTGCGCGGCCCGCTGGTGCGCATGAGCATCGGCAAGACCACCGCCCGGGTCGACCTCAACGAATTGCACAGTGAGCGCAGCCCGGCCCCGGCGCTGCTGGATCACCTGGTGGCGCGCAACGCCCAGCCCATCAGCCTCGACCCGGCGTGCTTCGCCGAAAACCCGCAGCTGGATGCACGGCTCAACAGCCTGTACCGCCAGAGTTCGCTGTACAAGCGCGACACCGGGATCGATGGCCTGTACCTGGGCTTCCCCTTCCTCCTGACCCGGGACGCGCGTGGCACCACTCGCACTCGCATCGCGCCGTTGCTGCTGTGGCCGGTCAAGCTGCTGCTGGAAGTCGGCAGCCGCGGCAAGGTGGCCCTGGTCTTCGACAGCGAGCGTGAAGAGGTGCGCCTCAACCCGGGGCTCGACACCTTGCTGGGCATCGATGCCGCCAAGCTCTGGCGCAAGGCCGCCGACGAACTGCTGGGGCGCTCGGCGCTCAAGGCCGCCGATGTCATGGACGCCTTCGGCATGCTGGCCACGGCCAGCTCCCGAGTGCTCGGCAGCCTGCCGCCGCCGAGCACCGAAGTGCAGCCCTACCAGGATCAACTGGCCTGTGCCGCCGTGCTGTTCCATGTGGCCTTCATGGGCCAGGCCATTGGCGAGGACCTGCGCCAGCTCAAGGCCCTGCCTCCCGGCGGCACCGGCCTGGAAACCGCCCTGCGCCTGAGTCCGACGGAACCAGACAGCAGCGAAAGCCAGGCCACCCCGCTCCCGCCTGAACTGCAGCGCTTCTTTACCGTGGCCAGCGACCCTTCCCAGGAAGCCGCGGTGCTCCAGGCCCGTCACGCCCCCGGGTTGCTGGTGGAAGGCCCGCCCGGCACCGGCAAGAGCCAGACCATCGTCAACATGGTGGCCGACGCCATCGGCCGCCAGCGCAGCTTGCTGATCGTCTGCCAGAAGCACGCCGCCCTGGAAGTGGTGCACAAGCGCCTGGTGGCCGAAGGCCTGGGCAACCGGGTGGTGATGCTCAACGACATCAACCGTGACCGCGAACCGGTGATCCGCAGTGTCCGCGAACAGCTTGAGGCCCTGTTCAAGGACGATGCCGTCCAGCAACCCTGGCTGCACCAGCGTGAACGCCTGGCGGCACGCATCGAAGCCCTGGAGGGCGAACTGGATCGCTTCCACCAGAGCCTGCACCGCATCGATGAACACTGTGGCTTGAGCTACCGCCAGTTGATCGGCGAGCTGATCGGCCTGGAACAGGGGCCAGCGGCCCTGGATGTCCCGGTATTGCGCCAGCACCTGGCGGCCCTGGACATCGCCAGCCTGACCCGCCTGGAAGAGGCCTGCGCGCCGCTGATCCGCCTGTGGCTGCCGGCCCGCTATGAACACAGCGCCCTGGCCCAGCTCCAGCCCTTCCCCACCGACGCCGCCACGGTGCAAGCGTTCAACCAGGGCTTCGAGCGCCTGCTGAGCTGCGAGGAGCAGCGCCTGGAAACCCTGCAGGCACACCCGGCCGACTTCGAAGTCGACGACCCGGCGCCCTACCGCGCCTGGCTCGACCAGCACCTGCACAGCCTGCTGGGCCTGGACGATGAGCGTCGCCAACGGCTGGCACGCTGGCTCCCGCTGTTTCGTGGCAGCAACGGCCAGGCCGCAGAAGGCGACGGGCTGATCCAGGCCCTGCAGGCACTGGCTCAACAACTGGAACAGTGCGACGCCACAGCTTACCAGGCCGACCTGGCGCCGGGCCTCAGCGCCCTGCCCGCGGCCCAACTGCGCACCCTGCAGCAACGCGCCCGCGCCGTTATCCAGGGTCGCTCCTGGCTGGCGCGGCTCAACCCGCTGCGCCTGATCCGCCAGCGCCAGTTGCTGGCCTTCCTCGCCGAACAGGGCGCCGCGGCCCAGCCGCAGCGCCTGCCGGAACTGCTGGCGGCGGCCCAGTTGGAAAGCCAGTGGCGGCCATTGCGCAACCAGTTGCAACACCTGCATCAGCAACTGAGCCTTGCACAAATCGCCAGCGATTGCGGCCCGGGCCTGCTGCCGCAGGTACGCCAGGACCTCGGGCAACTGCAAGAAATGCGCGCCCTGGCCATGACCCTGGCGCAAGCCCCCCGGGTGGAGCAGTTGGATGCGGTGGTACTGACCGGCGAGCGGCGCTCCCTGGACAGCCTGCTGGCCGGCTACGACGCCGCGTTTATCCGCCACAGCGTGCGCCAGGACAGCCTGAATGCCCTGCAGCGCCTGGATCAGTGGCTGCAACCCGAGCTGCTGGGCCAACTGCGCCAGCGCGTGGAGCACAACCAGGGCAATCAGTCGGCCCTCAACCGCCTGCGCGACGCCTTGCCGACCCTGAGCGCCTACCAGGCGTTCCGCGCCCGGGCCAGCCAGCTGACGCCGGTAGACCTGGAGTTGCTGGGGGTACTGCGGGACTACCAAGCGACGCTCGATGGGATTCCCGCCGAGCAACTGGAAGCTGTGGTCCGGCGCATGCTCAACCGTGAAGCGCGGCTGGGCTGGAAGCGCCAGATCGAACAACGCCAACCCGAACTGATGCTGGAGCACAGCGAAACCGCGGCGAAGATCGCCAGCCTCGGGGAAGCCGACACCCAGATGCGCAGCCTCAACCGCCAACTGCTCAGTGAAGGCATCGAGCTGTCGCGCCTGGGCACCCACAAACAGTGGGAGGACGTCACCCGCCTCACCGGGCGTCGTTCGCGACGCTTGCGCGAGTTCATGGAAATGGGCGCCGGCCTGGGGCTGATGAGCCTGCGCCCGGTGTGGCTGATGAACCCGGACGTGGCCAGCCGGGTGCTGCCGCTCAAGCCCGGACTGTTCGATATCGTGATCTACGACGAAGCCTCGCAGATGCCGGTGGAGTTCGCCCTGCCGACCCTGTACCGGGGCCGAGTCACAGTGGTCAGTGGCGACGAGAAGCAGATGCCGCCCACCGCCTTCTTCTCCAGCCGGGTGGAAAGCGACGAGGCCGAACTCTTCGATGGCGACCAGCCGGACGCCGACGCTGACGAAGAGCAACGGGAGGCCTTCGAAGACACCTGGAACCGTCGCGAAATCAAGGACTGCCCGGACCTGCTGCAACTGGCCCGCAGCGCGCTGCCCGCCACTACTCTGCAGATCCACTACCGTTCGGCCTACCGCGAGCTGATTGGTTTTTCCAACGCCTCGTTCTATGGCAACCGGTTGAGCATTCCGGTGCGTCACCCCCAGGCCAATATCCTCGCCATCAAGCCGTTGGAGCTGATCCGCGTGGACGGCGTCTACCAGCAGCAGGTCAACCCCGACGAGGCCGAGCGGGTGGTCGACTACCTGGCCGAGCTGTGGCAAACGCCCTACGCCGAACGGCCCTCGGTGGGCGTGGTGACCTTCAACCGCAAGCAGGCCGACCTGATCGAGGAGCGCCTGGAGCTGCGCGCCGAGCAGGACCCGCTGTTTCGTGCGGCCTACAGCCAGGAGCGCGAACGCAGCGAGGACGGCGAGGACATGTCGGTATTCGTCAAGAACGTCGAGAACGTCCAGGGCGATGAGCGCGACATCATCGTGTTCTCCTCGACCTTCGGGCGTAACAGCCAGGGCAGCTTCCGCCGCAACTTCGGGGTCCTGGGGCAGACCGGCGGCGAGCGCCGGCTCAATGTGGCGGTGACCCGGGCCCGGCGCAAAGTGGTGATGATCACCTCGATGCCGATTGCCGATATCTCCGACATGCTCACCACCCAGCGCCCACCCGCCAGTCCGCGAGACTACCTGCAAGGCTACCTGGAGTACGCCCGCGCCCTGTCGGCCGGGGAGTTTGCCAGCGGCCACAGCCTGCTGGGGCGCCTGGTCACCGAGCGCCAGGATGCAAAGGTCCAGCACAACGCCCACAGCGACGGTTTCACCCAGGCGGTGGCGGCGTTCATCCGCACCCTGGGCTGGAGCCCGGTCAGCGCCAACGAAGGGGATGCCTTCGGCCTGGACTTTGCCATCGAGCATCCCGATACCGGGCTCTATGCCCTGGGCATCGAATGCGATACCCCGCGCCACGGCCTCCTGGCCCGCGCTCGCTCCCGGGAAATCTGGCGCCCTTCGGTGCTGCGCCGGGCCATTCCCCACCTGCACCGGGTCTCGTCGCAGGCCTGGTACCACGACCCGCAAAGCGAGCGCGCTCGCCTGCAGGCCGCCATCGAGCAGGCCCTGCAGCCGCTGGCCGGTGCCGATTCGGTGACGCAGCCCCAAGCCCTGGCAGACACGGAGCAAACCCCATGAGCGGCCCGAAAGTGGTGCGTATCGTCACCCGTGAAGAAATCCTGGAGATCTGCGCCGGTCACCTGCGGCGCCTGGAACAGGCGATTGCCCGCTGGGAAGAACAGGCCCAGCGCCTGGGGCAACTGACCGAACAGGAGCGGGCCGCCACCCACGAGCGGTTCAAACAGTTGCGCCAATTGATCGAGGCCGATCGCCTGCAGGACCTGCAAAAGCAGGTGCCGATCGAGATCGAGTTCCTCAAGGACGATCTGCAACAACGGGAAAACCGCGCGGTGCAGCAAGCCACGCAACAGCGCCAACTGGCCCGCCGCCAGCGGGAAAACGCCGCCACCCTGCTGGGCGCCCTGCAAGGCAAGCCGCTCGCAGCCCAATTGCTGGAGCCGTTGCGGGCGATTGCCGATGGGCAGCCGGTGCCGGCTGTGGAGTCGATCCTGGCCCAGGGTTTCGCCAGCCTGGGGGCGGCAGTCGAAGAACAGGGCCTGAGCGAGGCCCAGCAGCAACTGGCCCGGCGCCTGCAAGGCGAAACCCCAACCCAGACCCTGGCGCAGTGGCGCGCCGCCCATGAGCAAGCGGAACCCAGACTGGAACGCATCGAGCAGCACATTGCCCAGTTGCTGACCCTCGATGATCAGGCCAGCGCCGAACCCTACCTGGCCAAGTTGCGCCAGATAGATGCAGAAACCCGCGTGCAGCAGCGCAACCTGCTGCTGGACAGCCTGGTGCTGGAGCTGGCCCAGGCCACCCGCGACAGCCAGGAGCGCCGCGCGCGCCTGGCGCGCCTTGAGGAACTGGCCAGCGAAGTGGCGACCTTGTGCCCCGCAACCGCCGAGAACGAGCTGGCCCAGGCCGGCCAATGCAGCCTGGCCCATATGGCGCCAGTGGACGGGCTGATTGCCCGTTTCAGTGCGCTGATCGAAGCCGAGCTGCAACAACGCGCCGCCCTGGCCCGCCGCCAGGCGGTACTCGAAGGGCTGGCCAGCCTGGGCTACGAAGTTCGCGAGGGCATGGCCACCGCTTGGGCCCAGGACGGCAGGGTGGTGCTGCGCAAGGGCGCCACTCCGGGGTATGGCGTGGAGGTGGGCGGCAATGCCGACAACGGCCGGTTGCAGGTACGCGCGGTAGCCCTCAGCGCCCAGCGCGATACCCAGCGCGACAAAGACATCGAGACCATCTGGTGCGGCGAGTTCCAGCGGCTGCAAGCCCTGCTGGCGGCCCGTGGCGACGACCTGAGCATCGAGAAAGCCCTGGCCGTAGGGGCGGTGCCGCTCAGGGAGGTGCTGCTGGACGACACCCAGCAGCAATACCGGGAGCAGGCGCAACAGCGCACCTGACCCGCCTCGCCCTGTGGGAGCCTGCTTGCCGGCGAAGGCGATCTCGCGGGCCCGCCTTCGCTGGCAAGCCAGCTCCTACAAGGGGGCAGATGCTCAGAAGCCGGGGGCGATCTGGCCTTTGTAGCGGGTCAGGATGAACTGGCGCACGGCATCGGAGTTCAGCGCCTTGGCCAGTTTCTGGATCCGCGGGTCGTTGATGTTGTCCGGGCGCGCCACCAGAAATTCGATGTACAGGTCCTTGCCCTTCTCCACGATCAAGGCGCTGTTGGTATCGATCCCGGCTTCTAGGGCGTAGTTGGCGAAGACAAACGCCAGGTCCACCTGGCTTACCGAGCGGGCCAGCAAGGCGCCTTCCAGTTCACGGATCTTCAGGTGCTTGGGGTTCTCGACAATGTCGCGCTGGGTGGCCAGGGTGTTGCTCGGGTCCTTGAGCTTGATCAGCCCCGCTTCATCCAGCAGCACCAGGGCCCGGCCGGTGTTCACCGGGTCGTTGGGAATCGACACACTGGCCCCGTCCTTGAGCTCGGCGATGCTCTTGATCCTGGTGGAGTAGGCGCCGAACGGTTCGATGTGCACCCCCACCACGGGCACCAGGTCGGTGTGCCGGGTCTTGTTGAAGTCATCGAGGAACGGCCGGTACTGGTAGTAGTTGGCGTCGAGGTTCTTCAGCGCCAGCTGCTGGTTGGGCTGGATGAAGTCGGTGAACACCTTGATCTGCAGGTCCACGCCTTCCTTGGCCAGTTGCGGTTTGACGAATTCGAGGATCTCGGCGTGGGGCACCGGGGTCGCGCCCACCAGCAGCTTTTCGTTGGCGTTGACGCTCAGGGACAGTACGGCGGCCAATACGGCCAGGGTCTTCTTCATGGGTTGCTCCTAAGGCAGAGGCAGGCAGCCGTCGTGGGGCGCACGTGGGGCCGTGTTTCGGGTTGGGTTCGAAGAAATCGCTTCAACGGCGGCTGTAGTGCGCCACCAGGCGGTCACCGATCATCTGCAGGGCCTGCACCAGCACCAGCAGCAGGACCACGGTGACCACCATCACATCGGTCTGGAAACGCTGGTAGCCGTAGCGGATGGCCAGGTCGCCCAGGCCGCCGCCACCGATCACCCCGGCCATGGCGGTGTAGTCCACCAGCACGATGGCGGTCACCGTGACCGCCGCCAGCAGACCGCCCCGGGCTTCGGGCAGCAAGGTGTGGCGAATGATCTGCCAGGTGCTGCCGCCCATGGCCTGGGTCGCTTCCACCACCCCGCGGTCCACTTCCCGCAGGGCGGTTTCCACCAGCCGGGCAAAGAACGGCGTGCAGCCCACCACCAGCGGCGGGATGGTGCCCGGCACGCCAAGCGAGGTGCCCACCAGCAAGGTGGTCAGGGGAATCAGCACGATCAGCAAGATGATGAAGGGCAAGGAGCGCAGCATGTTGACCAGCACCGACAGCACCCGATACAGGCCCACCGCTTCATGCAACTGGCGCTTGCCGGTGAGAAACAGCAGCACGCCCAGGGGCAGCCCCAGCAGCACGGTAAAACCCAGGGCCGCGCCGAGCATGCTCAGGGTATCGACGCAGGCCTGGGCGATATCGGCCCAGTAAATGTTCTTGAACAGTTCGGCCATGGTTCAGGACCAGTCATGGCGCGGTGGCTTGATGTCGTTGAGCAGCCAGTTGCCCACCACGTGGTATTTCCAGCGCACCGGGTCGTGCAGGGTATGCACCCGGGCGTTGCGCCAGTGGCGGTCGAAGTTGTGGCGCTTGAGGGTGGAACGGGTGCCCCCCAGTTCGAACAGTTTGTTGCTGGCCTCGATGGCGATTTCAGTGGTCAGCACCTTGGCCTTGGCCACCGCCAGGGAGGCCCGGGCCACATTGTCTTCATCGGGTGCCGGGCGGGCCGCGTCCAGGGCCAGGCCGGCCCGTTCCAGCAGGGCCTCGGCGGCTTCCAGGCGAATGTCCAGGGCCCCCACCTGGATGATGGTCAGCGGGTCTTCACTGGCCTTCTCCACCCCGGCATCGATCCACGGCCGGGCATGCTCACGCACGAAGGCGATGGTGTCGCGCAGCGCCGCCCGGGCAATCCCGGCGTCAATGGCGGCCGTGGTCAGCTGGGCGAAGGGCCCGGCCAGGGTCGGGCTTTCGTAGGAACGGTAGGTGGGAAACAGGTTGAAGGCCGGCACCTTGAGGTCCTGGGCCAGTACGGTGCCACTGGAGGTGGTGCGCTGGCCGATGCTGTCCCAGTCGTCGATCACCGCCAGCCCCTCGCTGCCCCGGGGCACGAAGGCCAGCTGGCCCCTGCCCTGCTCGTCCAGGGCCAGCACTGCCAGCCAATGGGCATACAGCGAACCGGTGCAGTAGCCCTTGCGGCCATTGATCACATAACCGTCACCCGAGCGGCGGACAGTGGCCTGGATGTCCTGGACGTTCTTGCCGCCGGTTTCCGACAACGCATTGGCAAAGCGATGGCCTTGCAGGGCCAGGGCGAAAAAGTGCGCCTGTTGCTCCGGCGTGCCCTGCAGGCGGATGTCTTCCAGCAGGCAGTAGTGGTTCTGCGGGATCTGCCCCAGGGACGGGTCGGCAGCGGAAATGATCGCGATGACCTCGGCCAGCACCGCATAGGACACCTGGGCGCCGCCGAATTCGCGAGGCACGCTGATGCCCCACAAGCCACTGTTGGAGTACAGGTCGACCACCTGCGCCGGTACTTCCCGGGTACGGTCGCGCTCGGCGTCCTGCTCCAGCAGGATCGCGGCCACTTGCCGGGCCACGGCCAGGGCTTCGGCGCCATCGCGGATCACATGGGCAGCGGGAGTGTGCAGGGGATAAACGGCAGATTCAGGCAATGCAGGCATACGGCGCTCTCGGGCGAATGAAGGTGACTGCCGCTCATTGCAGCTTCTGTGCCTAAAGCCTGCCCCCATGAATTCAAGGACTTGGGTGGGTATTTCGCCCCGGCATCAGGCCCTCTGCCGGGCAGATTGCTGGAACGCTGTTGATGGGCCAACAGTAGGCCAGTGTTGCCTGGACGACACCTCGTCGGCCCGTGCCGGGCAAGCAAGGGCCCGGGTATAGAGTGAAGCCTGCTCCACGCGGCGTCAGCGTCGCCCCCAACAACAAGATCAAGGAGAAACCCTGATGAGCGTCAATCCCATTCCCGAAGGTTTCAGCGGCGTCACCCCCTACCTGGGCATCCAGCGCGCCGCCGAGGCCATCGAGTTCTACAAGAAGGCCTTCGACGCGGTGCAGATCATGCGCCTGGACATGCCCGACGGCAGGGTCGGCCATGCCGAACTGCGCATCGGCGGTTCGGCCATCATGCTCGGCAGCCCTTGCGAACAAACCCCGATGGGCAGCCCGGAAGCCCACAAGACGTCGGTCGGGCTGCACCTGTATGTGGAAGATGTCGACAGCCGCTTTGCCCAGGCGATCGCCGCGGGCGGCACCGAAGTGTCGGCGGTCAAGGACCAGTTCTACGGCGATCGCAGCGGCAGCCTGCGCGACCCTTTCGGGCATGTGTGGTTCCTCGCCAGCCGCAAGGAGGAATTGAGCGCCGAGGAAATCGGCCGACGGGCCCGGGAAATGTTCCAGCAACAGGCCGGCTGAGCCTGCCCCTGTAGGAGCCGGCTTGCCGGCGAAGGCGTCTCGCGGACCCGTTCGCGGGCAAGCCCGCTCCTACGGGGCCATGGGCATTGACCAAACCAGTCAAGCAGCGGCTTTCACGAGGGTTTCGCAGCTTCGTAACATTTACTTTCATATCGCCTTTCGGGATTTACGATTCTCATTCGTCTTAATTAGATGCAGCAGGCCGCGTTGGCCCAGGCTATGCCCGGCGCTTTTTGTCCCGGGCCCGGTCCCGGGTTCCAGTGCCGCTCCATTCCTCGAATCAAGACGCCCATTCAATGTCGAAGAAGTCCCGTTCAAAAATCTGGTTTCTGGTGCACAGCTGGCTGGCCCTGCCCATCTGGTTCTTTGTGCTGATTGTCTGCGTCACCGGCACCCTGGCGGTGGTCAGCCAGGAGATCGTGTGGCTGGCCAACCCCGACGTGCGCGCCAGCAAGCCCAGCGATGACGCACAACCGCTGAATTACGACCAGATCGTCCAGGCCATCAAGCGTGCCGAACCCCAGACCCGGGTGGACACCATCGTCACCCCGGATGAAAGCCACTTCGCCCTGAGTGTCAGTGTCAGCTACCCGGACGGCCGCTCGCCGACGCTCTACGTCAACCCCTACACCGGGGTGATCCAGGGCACTAGCCCGCAGTTCGATTTCCAGGGCTTCACCCGCGCCCTGCACGGCTGGTGGCTGGTGCCCTTCACCAACGGCTACAGCTGGGGCTGGTACCTGGTGTCCTTGCTGGGCCTGCCCATGCTGGTGTCGCTGATCACCGGGCTGGTGGTCTACAAGAAGTTCTGGAAAGGCTTTCTCAAGCCGACCCTGCGCCTGCGCCACGGTGCACGGATCTTCTGGGGTGATTTCCATCGCCTGAGCGGCATCTGGTCGATCTGGTTCATCGCGGTGATCTCCATCACCGGCACCTGGTTCATGATCGAAGCGATTCTCTCGGACAACCACATCAGTATCTCCAGCGAACCCGTGGTCCCGGTGATCGCCCGCGAGCAAGTGCCGACCACGGGCGATGGCAGCCCGGCGCCGATGATCGGCCTGGACCAGGCCATCGGCATTGCCACACAGAAAATCCCCGGCTTCGACATCAGCTTCGTCAGCCTGCCGAGCAACGCCTACAGCCACCTGTATGTCGGCGGCCGCGGCTGGTATCCGCTGATGTACCAGACGGCCAACATCAACCCCTATACCGGCTCCCTGGACACCTCGCACCTGCTGGCGGACCGCAACACCCTGGAGTTCGTCACCGAATCCATGCGCCCGTTGCACACCGGTGATTTCGGCGGCCTCTGGATCAAGCTGATCTGGTTCTTCTTCGGCCTGGTGCTGAGCATGATGGTCCTCAGCGGCCTGCTGATCTGGACCAAGCGCACCGCCCTGGCCACCGCCAACGCCCTCAAGCGCGAAGAAAAGGCCGCCCGTGCGCGCCCCGCCAGCAAACCCGCCCAGGCACCCGCCCCGGCCATGAGCGCCGAAACCTCGGAGAGCACCCTGTGAGCCAGACCAGCACCGCCGCCGCGCCTTCGAACCTGAGCCGGCTCTGGCACAAGTGGCGCTTTCACCTGAACATCCTGCTGTTGCTGATTCCCCTGGGCTTCATGCCCAAATACTTCGCCGACGTTGCCCTGTTTCGCGGCGAAAGCGGCCTGGGTGAACGGGAGATCGGCGAAATCCAGGTCGGCCCCTGGAGCCTGCGCCTGGCGGAAATGCGCAACGAAGCGCCACGCAGCGATGGCCCCGCCGGTTACCTGAAAAGCTTCAACGCCGCCCTGTGCCAGGCCTGCATCGAGCCGGTCAAGGCCACCTACCTGCGCATCGGCAAGCCCCGCAGCCTGCGGGCCGCCGGGGTGATCTTCTTCGGCAGCCCGTACCGCATGGGCGCCAGCCTGCCCATCCCGGAAAAGACCAAGGCCGATTCCGAGCTGTGGATCACCATGGAAGGCTGGGACGGCAGCATGCACCAGGCATCCATTCCCCTGAGCCAGGCGTCACCCGCCACCGTGGCCTGGCTCGAAAAACAAGGAGGCAAACGATGAGTTGCGCAGTATCCCCACGGCGCCTTGGCGCCCTGGCCCTGTTGTTGCTGGGCGGCGCCTTCAGCCACAGCGCCCTGGCCCACAACCCGATGTGCGAGTGCAAGGCCATAGACGCCGAGCAGATCCGCTGCACCGGTGGTTTTTCCGATGGCAGCGGCGCCCCGGGGGTGACCCTGGACGTGATCGGCTACGACGAAACCATCCTGGTGCCGGGCAAGCTGGGGGCCGACTCGACCCTGACCTTCAAGAAACCTTCCAGCGAGTTCTACGTACTCTTCGATGCGGGCCCCGGCCACGTGGTCGAGATCGACCAAGCGGATATCGAGGCCCCATGACTCCTGCCACCACCCAGGTCGTGCGCCCCGCCGGCGCCGGCCATGAAACCCTCTATGTGCTGTTGCTGTGTGCACTGATTCTGAGTGTGGCTGCCACCGTGGTGCTGTGGCGCGGCGAAGAAACCGCGACCGGCAGTGTCGCCAGCCACCAGCTGGACGCGCGCCGCGACCTCAGCGCCGGCGAGCAGGGCATCTATGCCGACCTGCGGGTGACCCTCGACGAAATCCACCTGCTGCGCGCCGAAAGCCAGGACCTGCCGACCCCCGAGGAACTGGCCGGCGAAGGCTTCGCGCCCTTCGCCCAGGACGCCAGCTCGGTGAGCCGCGGTGGCCATATCTGGACGGTGCAGAACCAGGCCTACCTGGGCCTGAGCCAGAACCCGCAAGTGGCCGGCTCCTTTCTGATGCGCATCGACGCCGAAGATGACACCCAGGTGGATATCTGGCTCAACCGCGCCCCTTCCGCCGCCCTGCCCGCTGACCTGGGCGACGAACCACTGGCCGCCGCCGGCTGGCAACAGGTGGTGGCGCAATTCGATGCCGGAGTGACCCGCCAGCATCGCCACTGATCATTCGCATTCACCCGAGAGAAGACCGCTTGCCCATGCCTATTTCATCTCAACGCCGCCCCTTTCTGCAGGTGCTGCTGGTCAGTCTGCTGGCCCTGATGCTCAGCCCCCTGGCCAGCGCCGACCCGGCCAAGCGCCTGCGCATCGGCATCACCCTGCACCCCTACTACAGCTACGTGGCCAATATCGTCGGTGACAAGGCCGAGGTGGTGCCGCTGATTCCCGCCGGCTTCAACCCCCACGCCTACGAACCCCGGGCCGAGGACATCAAGCGCATCGGCACCCTGGACGTGATAGTGCTCAACGGCGTGGGCCACGATGACTTCGCCGACCGCATGATCGCCGCCAGCGAGCGCCCGGACATCCCGGTGATCGAAGCCAACGAAAACGTGCCGCTGCTGGCCGCCACCGGGGTGGCCGCGCGAGGCGCCGGCAAAGTGGTCAACCCGCACACCTTCCTCTCCATCAGCGCCTCCATCGCCCAGGTCAACAACATCGCCCGGGAGCTGGGCAAGATGGACCCGGCCAACGCCAAGACCTACACCCAGAACGCCCGCGCCTACGGCAAGCGCCTGCGGCAGATGCGCGCCGACGCCCTGGCCAAGCTGACACAGGCGCCCAATGCCGACCTGCGGGTGGCCACGGTGCATGCTGCCTACGACTACCTGCTGCGCGAGTTCGGCCTGCAAGTCACCGCGGTGGTGGAGCCGGCCCACGGCATCGAACCCAGCCCCAGCCAGTTGAAGAAGACCATCGACCAACTGCGCGAGCTGGACGTCAAGGTGATTTTCTCGGAGATGGACTTCCCCTCCACCTACGTCGACACCATCCAGCGCGAATCCGGGGTCAAGCTCTACCCGCTGTCGCACATTTCCTACGGCGACTACAGCGCCGAGAAATACGAGAAGGAAATGACAGGCAACCTCGACACCGTGGTCCGGGCCATCCAGGAGGCCGGGGCATGACCGCCATCGAGACCCTGCTGCGGGGCCCGGCCATCGAGTTCGACCAGGTCAGCCTGACCCTGGGCCGCACCACCATCCTCGACCGGGTGACCTTCCAGGTGCAGCCCGGCAGCGTGCACGCACTGGTGGGCCCCAACGGCGGCGGCAAGAGTTCGCTGATCAAGACCCTGCTGGGGCAGATGCCGCACCAGGGCCAGTTGCGCCTGCAGTGGCCGGATGCCCCCGGCACCATCGGCTACGTGCCCCAGGCCCTGGAGTTCGACCGCGGCCTGCCCATGACCGTGGACGACTTCATGGCCGCCATGTGCCAGCGCCGCCCGGCCTTTCTCGGCCTCAGCCGGCACTACGCCCAAGCCATTGGCGAGGCCCTGGAACGAGTCGGCATGCAGGACAAGCGCAAGCGGCGCATGGGCGCCCTGTCCGGCGGTGAACGCCAGCGGGTACTGCTGGCCCAGGGCCTGATCCCGGCACCGCAACTGCTGGTACTGGATGAACCGATGTCGGCCCTGGACGAGGCCGGCATCCAGGTCTTCGAACGACTGCTCCACGACTGGCGCCAGAGCGGCATCACCCTGTTGTGGATCGAGCACGACCTGGAGGCCGTGGGCCGCCTGGCGGACCGGGTCACCGGCCTCAACCGTCGGGTGCTGTTCGACGGCCCGGCGCAGCAGACCCTGACCCCGGAGCGCCTGCTCAGCCTGTTCTCCACCCATCCACGAGCCGCCGGGAGCGCCGCCTGATGACCTATGAAGCTTTTCGCCTGATGGTCCAGGGCTGGGCTTCGGCCGGCTACCTGCCCGAAGCCCTGGCCTACGGGTTCGTGGTCAACGCCCTGCTGGCCGGGCTGCTGATCGGCCCGGTGCTGGGCGGCCTGGGTACCCTGGTGGTGGTCAAACGCTTCGCCTTCTTCTCCGAAGCCGTGGGCCACGCGGCGCTGACCGGGGTGGCCATCGGCATCCTCCTGGGCGAACCCTACACCGGCCCCTACGGCAGCCTGTTCGGCTACTGCCTGCTGTTCGGCATCCTGCTCAACTACCTGCGCAACCGCACCGGCCTGGCCCCGGACACCCTGATCGGCGTGTTCCTTTCGGTGTCCCTGGCCCTGGGCGCCAGCCTGCTGCTGATCCTCGCCGGCAAGATCAACGTGCACATCCTGGAAAACGTGCTGTTCGGCTCGGTGCTCACGGTCAACGGCAGCGACCTCTTGGTGCTGCTGATCGTCGGCGCCCTGGTGCTGGGCCTGAGCCTGCCGTTGTACAACCGCATCATGCTGGCCAGCTTCAACCCGCAGCTGGCGGCGGTACGCGGCGTAGCGGTGAAGACCCTGGACTACCTGTTCGTGATCCTGGTGACCCTGATCACCGTGGCCGCAGTCAAAGTCATCGGCGCCATCCTGGTAGGCGCCCTGCTGGTGATTCCGGCCGCCGCGGCACGCCTGCTGAGCCAGTCGCTCAAGGGCTTCTTCTGGATCTCGGTGAGCATCGCCACCGTCAGCACCCTGTGCGGCATCCTGCTACCCATCGTCTTCGACCTGCCGGTGCCCTCCGGCGCCGCGATCATCCTGGTGGCCGGTGTCGCCTTCGCCCTGGCCGCCATCGCTCGCGGCACTGTCCCCAGCCTGAAAGGGAATATCGGATAAATGCACAGTTCATTGCCTCACCTGTCACTGCGTCGCCTGACCCTGGCCCTGGCCCTCGGCGGCCTGATCAGTACTCCGGCCCTGGCCGAGCGCGACCACTTCGAACCGATGCGCGTGGTCGCCAACCACGGCATGGGCAACACCGCGCTGCACAGCGCCACCTCAAGCAAATCACCGACGGTGCTGGCTTCCCTGCCGGTGACTTTCGGCCTGGGGCAGATCCTGCTGCAGGGTACCGACATCAAGCTGGAACGGGCCGCCCCGGCCAACCTGCCGGGCTCGCGGCAGACGGCCTATTTCACCGGGCGTGGCGCTCCGGCCCTGGCCAAGCTGGCACTCAATGCCGACGCAGTGATCGGCCTGCGCTCGATCTGGCCGGACGACCCGCTGTACCCCAACGCCCGGCGCAGCAACATCCGCATCGTCGAGATCGACGCTGCACGCCCGGTGGACGGCGCCCTGCCCGGCGTGGCCCTGCAACCGGGCAAGAGCGACGGGCTCAACGCCCAGCCCTGGCTGTCCAGCAACAACCTGGGGCGCATGGCCGACGTGTTGGCGGCGGACCTCGCGCGGCTGGCGCCCGAAGCCAAACCGCAGATCGAAAGCAACCTGGCAGGCCTCAAACAGCGCCTGCTGAAACTCAGCGCCGACAGCGAAGCGCGCCTGGCCGAGGCCGACAACCTCAGCGTGCTGAGCCTCTCCGAGCACTTCGGGTACCTGGTCAGTGGCCTGAACCTGGAACTGCTGGAAGTGGACGCCCGGGCCGACAACGAATGGACCCCCGAGGCCCTGAAAAAGCTGCAAGCCCGGCTCAAGGACAACGATGTGGCCCTGGTCCTGCACCACCGCCAGCCATCCGATGCACTGAAAGCCGCCATCAGCGCCGGCGGCAGCCAGCTACTGGTGCTGGAAACCGACAGCGCCGACCCGCTCGCCGAACTGGAAGGCAACCTACAGAAAGTCACCCAGGCCCTGAGCCTGTAGCCGCTGCCGCAGGCTGCGAACGGCTGTGCAGGAGACGCTGCTCTTGAGATCGCTGAAGGTCCTTCGGACCTTGGCGCAGCTTCGCCATGGCTCAGCAGCGGCTACAGTCGGGGTCAGGGGCCGGGGCCGCTTACATATTCCCTCAAGATCGCGCGCATTTTCCGGTGCTAGTCTGCGCTTCGCCAAAAGCCCAGAGAAGAAGCCCGCGCCATGAGCGACTACGTAAACCTCAACAAGACCAACTGGGACGAACGCGCGCCCCTGCATGCCGCCTCGGCGGACTACGCGGTGCAGCGTTTTGTCGACGAAGCCGGCTATCTGTCCGACGTGGTGCAGTTCGACCGGCCCTTGCTGGGGGATATCCGAGGCCTGCGCGGGGTGCATCTGCAATGCCATATCGGCACCGACACCCTGTCCCTGGCCCGCCTCGGCGCGCAGATGAGCGGCGTGGATTTTTCCCCGGCGTCCCTGGCGGAAGCCCGGACCCTGGCCCGACGCTGCAATACGCCTATCGACTACCACGAGTCCGACGTGTTCCTGGCCGCCGAGGTACTGCCCCAAGGCAACTTCGATCTGGTCTACACCGGCATCGGCGCCCTGTGCTGGCTGCCGAGCATCGAGCGCTGGGCGCAGACCGTCGGCGCCCTGCTCAAGCCCGGGGGCCGGCTGTTCATCCGCGAAGGCCACCCGATGCTCTGGGCCATCAACGAAGATCACCACGACTCATTGCGGGTGGAACTGCCCTACTTCGAAACCCGCGAGCCTCTGGTCTGGGACGACGAAAATACCTACGTGGAAACCGACAGCCCCCTCAAGGCCACCATGACCCACGAATGGAACCACGGCCTGGGAGAGATCATCAGCGCCTTGCTGGCCCAGGGCCTGGACATCACGGGACTGGTGGAGCACCAGAGCATCCCCTGGGAAGCCCTGCCCGGGCAGATGGTGGTGGATGAACGCGGCGAATGGCGACTCAAGGAAGCGCCATGGCGCCTGCCGCTGAGCTACACCCTGCAGGCCGTCAAGCGCGGGGGCTGATCGCCCGGCGTGAAAAACCGCCAAGCTCAAGAAGGCAGCGCCTCTGTAGCCGCTGCCGCAGGCTGCGAACGGCTGTGCAGGAGACGCTGCTCTTGAGATCGCTGAAGGTCCTGCGGCCCTTTTCGCAGCTTCGCCACGGCTCAGCAGCGGCTACAGAACAATCTTGATCCGGGATCTTTGTAGCCGCTGCCGCAGGCTGCGAATGGCTCCGCAGGAGGCGCTGCTTTTGAGATCGCTGAAGGTCCTGCGGCCCTTTGCGCAGCTTCGCCATGGCTCAGCAGCGGCTACAGAACAATCTTGATCCGGGATCTTTGTAGCCGCTGCCGCAGGCGGCGCACGGCTCCGTAGGAGGCGCTGCTCTTGAGATCGCTGAAGGTCCTGCGGCCCTTTGCGCAGCCTCGCAGGCTCGGCAGCGGCTACAGGTCAGCCGGCGACGGCCTGCTGGTCCATCTTCTGGCGCAGGCTCAGGGGGCGCATGTCGGTCCAGACTTCTTCGATGTAGGCCAGGCAGTCCTTCTTGAAACCGCTCTTGCCCACAGTGCGCCAGCCCTTGGGCACGGCCTTGTAGTCGGGCCAGATCGAGTATTGCTCTTCATGGTTGACCACCACCTGGAACAGGATGTCCTCACGGTCGAATACTGAAGTCATTGCTTGTCTCCATCACTGATAAGGTTCGCCGCGCTCAGCGCACGGCGGTTGTGTAGAAGGAACGAAACGGCGGGGCAAAAAATTAGAGGCTGGCCACTGCCGCCGCTACGGCTTTGCTGAAGATCTGGGCCACCTGGTCGATCTGCGCTGCGGTGATTACCAGCGGCGGCAGGAAACGCACCACGGCGCCGTGGCGCCCGCCCAGCTCCAGGATCAGCCCGCGCTTGAGGCATTCGCGCTGCACCAGCGGTGCCAGGCGCGCATGCTGGGGTGGATGGCCCTGGGCATCCGGCACGCCGGCCGGGTCCACCAGCTCCACCCCGAGCATCAGGCCACGACCACGGATATCCCCCAGTTGCGGGAAGTCGCGCTGCAGGATCAGCAGGTGCTCGCGCAAGCGCTCGCCCATGGCCGCCGCGTGCTCGGGCACCCGGTGTTCCTTGAGGTAGCGCATCACCGCGGAACCGGTGGCCATGGCCATCTGATTGCCGCGGAAGGTGCCGGCGTGGGCACCCGGCTGCCAGGTGTCGAGCCAGTCGCGATAGACCATCACCGCCAGCGGCAGGCTGCCGCCGATGGCCTTGGACATCACCACCACATCGGGAATGATCCCCGCGTGCTCAAAGGCGAACATCTTGCCGGTGCGACCGAAGCCGCTCTGGATTTCATCGACGATCAATGCCACCCCGGCCTTCTCGGTGATGCGGCGCACACCTTGCAGCCATTCCAGGTCGGCCGGGATCACCCCGCCCTCGCCCTGCACCGCCTCGACAATCACTGCCGCTGGCAGGGCCACCCCGGCTTCCGGATCGGTGAGCAGGTTTTCCAGGTAATGCAGGTTGACCTTGACCCCTTCGGCGCCCCCCAGCCCGAACGGGCAGCGGTAGTCATAGGGGAACGGCAGGAACTGCACGCCGTTGTTCAGCAGCCCGGCCAGGGCGCGCTTGGGCCCCAGGCTGCCCATCAGGCTCAGCGCGCCCTGGCTCATGCCGTGGTAACCGCCCTGGAACGACAGCACGGTGCTGCGTCCGGTGGCGGTGCGCACGAGCTTCAGCGCGGCTTCCACGGCATCGGTGCCGGTGGGACCGCAGAACTGGATCCTGGCCTCGCCAGCCAGGGCCTCGGGCAACAGGCCGAACAGGTCCTGGACGAACTGGTCCTTGACCGGGGTGGTCAGGTCCAGGGTCAACAGCGGCAACTCATCGGCCAGCACCTGCTGGATCGCGGCGATCACCACCGGGTGATTGTGGCCCAGGGCCAAAGTCCCGGCACCGGCCAGGCAATCGATGAAACGCCGGCCCTCGACGTCTTCGACGTGAATGCCGCTGGCCCGCTTCAGGGCCAGGGGAATGCGCCGTGGATAACTGCGGGCATTGGATTCCTGGCGGCTCTGGCGGGCCAGCAGGGGCGACTCGTCGAACTGGTAAAGCGTCTCTTGCGGGGCGGCGCCAAGGCCCACCGGCGAATCTTCCATCAGGCTGGTAACGGCTGACATGTCTCGAACCCTCACGCTGCAATTTGAGCAAAACGGCCACCGGCCGGATGCGCAGCCCAAGCGCGGGCGCGCACTGACAGGTTTTCCTGTTCTAAAAACGCTTCAGCGCGGTGGGGATTTACACCCCGGGGCGAGGAAATTGCACATGCCGCCCCGTAGGAGCCAGCTTGCTGGCGAAGGCGGTCTCAAGGGCCCCTTCGCTGGCAAGCCAGCTCCTACAGTGGACGGTGATGGGTCAGGCGCGGTGGGCAGGCAGGGTCAGCTCGACTCGCAGGCCATCGGGGCGGCTATCGAAATTCAGCTCGCAACCGCAACGCTGGACGATGGCCTGGACAATCGCCAGGCCCAGGCCACAGCCACTGCTCTGGCTGTCGCGCCAGAAGCGCTGGGTCAGGTGCTGCAAGTCTTGCGCGGGAATGCCCGAACCATGGTCGCGGACCTGGAAACGCACCCGGGCGCCGACTGTCTCCAGGTTCAGCTCCACCGGGCATTCTTCAGGGGTGTGGCGCAGTGCGTTGTCCAGCAAGTTGCGCAAGGCAGCGATGGCCAGGGTCGAGGGCATTTCCATCGCAGCCTCGCCGGCCTTGCCGTGCATATGCAGCTTGACCCGGGCCCGAGCGCCCACGGCGGCGTCCTGGATCGCCAGGCGCGCCACCTGCTCGGCGTTACAGTGCACACCGTCATCGAACGACAGGCTACCCTCGACCCGGGCCAGCAACAGCAGTTGCTCCAGGGTCCGGTGCATGCGGTCGGCCCCTTCTTCGGCTCGGGCCAGGGACTGGTCCCGGGCCGCACCTTCGGTCATGCGCGCCACTTGCAGGTGGGTCTTGATTGCGGTCAGCGGGCTGCGCAGTTCGTGGGCTGCGTCACCGGTCAGCCGGCGCTCGCGCTCGATGGTCTTGGCGATGCGCTGGAACAGCTGGTTCTGGGTTTCCAGCAGCGGCCGCAGCTCGCTGGGCATGGGCTGGATCTGCAACGGTTCCAGGGAGTCGGCGCTGCGGCGCATCAGCGCGTCACGAATCCGGTTCAGCGGGGCCAGGCTCTGGCCGATGCCCAGCCACAGCAGCCACAGGCAGCCGAGCAAGGCCACGCCCACCGGCACCGAAGCCGCCAGCAGCACCGACATGTTCAGGGCTTCGCGCTCGACCTGGCGATCCGCGGTGGTGATGCGCATGTCGCCGCGCACCAGGGTGAAGGTGCGCCAGGGCGCGCCGTCGATCATCTGGTCGTGAAAGCCCAGCTTCTCGGCTTCCAGCGGGTGCTCCGGAGTGCTGTGGCTGCGGGCCAGGATCTGCCCGCGCAGGGAACTGACCTGGCAGGCCATGCCGCCGGGGATGGTCAGGGCCGCGCTGTTGATCTGGTTGCTCGGGCCATGGGACGGCAGCGCCGGCATCTGCTCCAGCAGCCCGGCGACCATGCGCGCCGAGGCGACCAGGCGCTGGTCCAGGGAAAACATCATCTGGTTGCGCAGGTCACTGAGCATCCAGGCCGCGGCCAAGGCCCAGATCAGGATGAAGGCAGCGCCCAGGGTCATGCTCAGGCGCAGGCGCAGGCTTCTCACTTAGCGGTTCTCCTCACCGTCGGCCGGGCCCAGGCGATAGCCGAGGCCGCGCACGGTTTCGACGATGCCGTTGCCGAGTTTGCGCCGCAGGTGATGGATGTGCACATTCAGCGCGTTGCTCTCCAGCTCATCGTTGAAACCGTAGACGCTGTCCTTGAGTTGCTCGCTGGACAGCACCCGGCCACGGTTGTGCAGCAGCGCCTGGAGCAGGGATTGCTCGCGCCGCGAGAGGTCCACCGGTTGGCCGCCGAGCAGGGTTTCCCGGGTGCTCGGGTCATAGGTCAAGCGCCCGTGCTCGATCAGGTTGACGCTGCGCCCCGCCACCCGGCGCAACAGGGTGTGCAGGCGCGCCGCCAGTTCCCGCAGGTCGAAGGGCTTGAGCAGGTAATCGTCGGCACCGGCCTGCAAGCCATCGACCCGGTCGGTCACCGAGTCGCGGGCGGTGAGGATCAGCACCGGAATCTCCAGGCCCTGCTGGCGCTGCTGCTTGAGCAGCTTCAAACCGTCTTCATCCGGCAGGCCAAGATCCAGTACCATCACGTCGAAATCGGCCACGCCGAGCATGGCCCGCGCTGCCGAAGCGGTGGCCACATGCTCGACCGTCAGGCCCTGGGCCGTGAGGCCGGCGACTATCCCGCTGGCAATCAGCTCATCATCTTCACAGACAAGTACGTGCATGGTCGGTCCTGTACAAAGGCGTTGATTAAGCGGGCTGCGGATTAAGCGGACATTATGCCCGCCGTTTCCTGGCCACAAGCCAAGTATGGTTAATCATCGGTTAATCAGGACCGGCCATTGTGCTCGCAACTTGCACCGGTTTAAGGCTTGGCCATGCGTCGATTGTTTCTCCTGTTGTTCATGCTCTTCACCACACTGGCGCACGCCGGCAACAACCCGTTCGAGGTCAAGCCCGACTTCCTGCCGGTGGGCAAGGCCTTCGTCTTCACCTCCGAGCGCCTGCCTTCAGGGGAAACCCAGCTGTTCTGGCAGATCGCCGACGGCTACTACCTGTATCAGAAGCGCCTGAAATTCGACGGCGTGGCGCCAGAGCTGCAACCCACCCTGCCGGCCGGTGAAGACCACAGCGACGAATTCTTCGGCCAGCAGACGGTGTATCGCCAGGGCCTGGAAGTGAAGCTGCCGGCCGCCGCCAGCGGCAAGGTCAAGCTGGGCTGGCAAGGCTGCGCCGACGCCGGCCTGTGCTACCCGCCGCAAACCCTGGAAGTGGACCTGGGCGGTGCGCCGGCAGTGGCCGCCAGCAACGTCGCGCCCACCAGCAATGGCTCGGCCCAGGACCAGTTGCTGGCCAATGACCTGCAACAAAAATCCTGGGGCCTGGGCCTGCTGGCCTTCTTCGGTTTCGGCCTGCTGCTGGCCTTCGCCCCCTGCTCGCTGCCGATGCTGCCGATTCTGGCCGGCATGGTAGTGGGCAGCGGCGCCAGCCCGCGCCGGGGCCTGGCCCTGGCCTCAAGCTATGTGCTGTGCATGGCCCTGGTGTATGCCGGCATGGGGGTAATCGCCGCCCTTTTGGGCAGCAACCTGCAAGCCTGGCTGCAACAACCCTGGGTCCTGGGCAGCTTCGCCGCGCTGTTCGTGCTGCTGTCGCTGCCGATGTTCGGCTTCTTCGAACTGCAGATGCCGGCCCTGCTGCGCGACCGCCTGGAAGGCGCCAGCCGCCAGCGCCAGGGCGGTAGCCTGATTGGCTGCGGCATTCTCGGCGCGCTGTCGGCCCTGTTGGTGGGCCCGTGCATGACCGCGCCACTGGCCGGCGGCCTGCTGTACATCGCCCAGACCGGCAACGCGCTGTTTGGCGGCCTGGCCCTGTTCGCCCTGGGCCTGGGCATCGGCCTGCCGCTGTTGCTGCTGGTGACCCTGGGCAACCGCTTCCTGCCCAAGCCCGGCCCGTGGATGAACCTGTTCAAGGGTGTATTCGGCATCCTGTTCCTGGGCACCGCCATCTACATGCTGCGTCCGGTACTGAACCCCGGCCTGTGGATGGGGCTGTGGGGCGCCCTGGCCCTGGTGGTGGCCTACTGCGCCTGGCAGCAACGGGCGATTGCCGGCCGCTTGCTGCACCTGTTCGGTGCCGGCGCGCTGCTGTTCGCGGCCTGGGGCGGCATGCTGCTGGTGGGTGCCGCCGGTGGCGGCGACGACCTGTGGCGGCCGCTTAAGGTCTACAGCGGTGGCCCTGTGGCCAATAGCGTCACGGCCCATGATGCCTTCACCACGGTGAAGTCCCCCGCCGAGCTGCAAGGCGCCCTGGACAGCGCCCGGGCCCAGGGCCAGTGGGTGCTGCTGGACTACTACGCCGACTGGTGCGTGTCCTGCAAGATCATGGAGAAAACCGTGTTCGGCCAGCCTCAGGTGCTGGAGGCCCTGAAGGATGTGCGCCTGCTGCGCCTGGACGTGACCCTGGACAACGCCGACGGCCGCGAACTCCTGAGCCGCTACAAGGTGCCGGGGCCACCGAGCATGCTGTGGATCGGCCCGGACGGCAGTGAACGCCGCAGCCAGCGCATCACCGGCGAAGTGGATGCCAACGCCTTCCTGCAACGCTGGACCCAGACCCGGGAAGCCCGTTGATGCTGACCTTTACCATCGGCACCTTTGCCATCGCCCTCAACCACCTGCTGCTGATCAGTGCCCTGGCCCTGGCCACCCTGGTGGGCTGGCGCGTGGCCAAGCGCGGCGGTGACAACCCCGAATCCGTGCTGTTCAGCCTGTTCCTTTTGGGCATGCTCGCCGCCCGGGTCAGTTTCGTGCTCGCTTACTGGAAGCACTACCAGCACGACCTGTGGATGATCATCGACCTGCGCGACGGCGGCTTCCTGGCCTGGCCGGGGGTGATCGTCATGCTCCTGGCGGCCCTGGCCTGGGGCTGGAAACGCCCGGCGCTGCGCCGCCCATTGGGTGCCGGGGTGGCCAGCGGCCTGGCCTTCTGGCTGCTGGCGACCCTGGCCCTGACCCTCTACGACCAGGGCACGCGCCTGCCGGAAGTGGCCCTGCGCAACGCCGCCGGCGAAACCGTGCAACTCACCGACTACCAGGGTGGCCCGCTGGTGATCAACCTCTGGGCCACCTGGTGCCCACCGTGCCGGCGGGAGATGCCAGTGCTGGAGAGAGCCCAGCAGCAACGCCCGGACCTGACCTTCCTGTTCGTCAACCAGGCCGAAAGCATGCAAAGCGTCAGCACCTTCCTGGCCACCCAGGACCTGAACCTGAACAACGTGCTGTTCGACGGCAGTGGCCGCCTGGGCAAGGCCGTGGGCTCCATGGCCCTGCCGACTACGCTGTTCTATAGCGCCGATGGCCGCCTGCTGGGCAGCCACCTGGGGGAACTCTCGGAAGCCAGCCTGGCCCGAGCCCTGGAAAACTTCGACGGCGCCCACCCGACCTCGGTAGCCCCTTCAAGGAAACTGCCATGCCCTTCATCCGCCACTTGCTGAGCCTGTCTTTGGGCGCGGCGTTGCTCAACGCTCCGCTGCTACAGGCCGAGGAACTGCCTGCGCCCATCCGCAAGATCGAAGAAAAAGGTGCCAAGATCATCGGCAGCTTCGACGCCCCGGACGGCCTCAAGGGCTACGCCGCGCAGTACCAGAACCGCGGCATGACCCTGTACCTCACCCCTGACGGCAAGCACGTGCTGCTGGGCAACCTCTACGATGCCGACGGCAAGGACCTGAGCGCCGAACCCTTGCAGAAACTGGTCTACGCGCCCATGGCCAAGGAAGTCTGGGGCAACCTGGAAAAGAGCAACTGGATCGCCGACGGCAAGGCCGATGCACCACGCATCGTCTACCTGTTCAGCGACCCCAACTGCCCCTACTGCAACATGTTCTGGGAACAGGCGCGGCCCTGGGTCAAGGCTGGCAAAGTGCAGTTGCGGCATATCATGGTGGGCATCATCCGCGAAGACAGCCCGGGCAAATCCGCCGCCCTGCTGGCCGCCAAGGACCCGCAGCAGGCCCTGCAGGATCACGAAAAGGCCGGCAAGGGCAGCGCCCTGAAACCCCTGGCCAGCATTCCCGCAGCGGTGCAGGCCAAGCTCGACGCCAACATGAAACTGATGGAAGAGCTGGAGCTGTCGGCGACCCCGGCGATCTTCTACCTCGACGACAAGGGCGAGTTGCAACAGCAGCAAGGCGCCCCGGCCCCGGGCAAACTGACCCAGATCCTCGGCCCGAAATAACCCCGCCCCCTCCCCCGTAGGAGCCGGCTTGCCGGCGAAGGCGTCCGTCAGGCGGGCGCCTGGCTTGCAGGCCTCTTCGTTGGCAAGCCAGCTCCTACGGCAAGAGAGTCAGGCTTCAGCCGTTGCGCTGTAAAAACGCCAACAAGGCCCGGGTCACGAACTCCGGGTTTTCCCGGCTGGAAATATGCCCCGCCTCGGGAATCAGTTGATAAGGGCAGCCAATGCGCTCAGCCATCTCAACAGTTTCCGCAGGCGGCCGCGGCTGGTCCTGATCACCACACAGCAGCAAGGTGTTCTGCCCATCCAGGCGCTCCAGCTGATCCAGCACATCCGCTCGGCTGAAAGTGATGCGCCCCATGGGAATCACGCTCTGGCGCAGGCGCTCGGCAGGCAGTGCCGCGAGGCTGGCACGAAAATCCTGGAACAGCGCCGACTGCCGATCGATCCCCGGACGGAAGAAGATCGGCACCACGATGTCCAGCAGCGGCTCGGCGATCAGGCCGCTGTCCTCGATCTGCTGGAACAGGGAAAAGTAATACTGCCGGGTCGGCGCAGGCTCGGCGCCCAGGTAAGTGTCCATCAGCACCAGGCCGTCGATACGCTGCGGCGCCGCCAGGGCCAGGCGCGCGCCCCACATGCCCCCCACCGACAAGCCCACCAGGGTTACGCGCTCGATCTGCAAATGGTCGAGCAAGGCCAGCATCTGCCGCGCCACATCATCCAGCGACGCGGTGCCCTCAGGCAGCGCCCCGGACTGGCCATGGCCCCACAGGTCCACCGCGATCACCCGATACTGCGCCGACAGCGCCTCGATCTGCGGCGCCCACATGCCGGTGTCCCACAAATAACTGCCGGCCAGGAACACCACCGGCCCCTGGCCCTGGTCGAGGTAGTGCAACGGTTGTCCATCGATGGTGGCGAAAGGCATGGGCTAGCTCCTGCAGGAAATGACGAAAAAGGTCCGACAGACTGTGCCGTGAAAAAAGCCCAGTCAATCGGACCCGTCCGACAAAACGTATCAGGAGATGCCCGGATTCAAGGCCCGCGCTGACCGTCGAGCAAGGCCTCCACCACGGCCCTGGCCATTTCCACGGAATGCACCATGGACCAGATCAGCCCGCGCTCCAGGCCGCTGCCCTGCTGGGTGATTTCATCGCAGACCTCTTCGGCGCATTTGAGCAGCAGCGCCACATGCACCAAGGCCTCTTCGGCGCTGACGCCTTCGCGCACGCTGAACAGCGAGTCGGGGGAAACGGGTTTGGCTTGGGTCGTGAGCTGGAACACCGCGGGGTCCAGCGGTTGCCGGGCCAGGGCCACGCGCAGGGTGGCGTTGGCGGCCTTGAGGGCGGGATCGCGATAGGACGTGGGTGGATCGGGGACGAGCTTTTTCATGGTGTAACTCCGATATGAACTCAAAGGAGCCGTCACCGTTCGCTTGCACACGAATAGGGTGGCAGCCGTACGCAGGTGTGCAAGACCGGGCATATCGGAACCCGGCAGACTCGAAAGTCTCCCACGCACGGCTGCCATAACGCAGAAACAACGGGCAAAAAACCCCGAACTGCTTTTGACAACGATGCGCCGACATGACCGGACTTGCACATCCGAGCCATCGATTGAGCGATGGCTCCGGAACCCTAGCCCGCCCACCAGGCGCATTCAAGCGGCCCGCAGTTTCTCGGATTTGCCTTACAAAAGAAAGCGAACCGCCTGACTATCAGACGTTGTTCCTCAACATTCGGAGCCACTACGTTCCAGGGCAGCAGGCGCCTTCACGGCCATCTGCTCCCCTGGCCCTGCGTTACCAGTCGTAGCTCATTTCCACCGAAGCCACCCGCTCCTGGCCGTAGTAGCAGCCGAAGTTGTAGTTGCAGTCGGAGACGTATTCCCGGTCAAACAGGTTCTGCACGTTGAGGCTGCTTTTCAGCCCGCGCAGGCTCGGGTCGAGCTTGCCCAGGTCATAGCTGACGGTGGTGTCGTACACCACATAGGCTGGTGTGCTGAAGGTGCTGCCCGAGTCCCCCGGCTTCCTGCCGGTGTAGCGCGCGCCCACGCCAAAGGTCAGGCCGCTGAGCGCCGCCTGGGTGAAGTGGTAGTCGACCCAGGCACTGGCCGAGACCGGCGCTTGGGCTTCATTACGGTTGCCCTTGGTGGAGTCATTGGCCTTGGTATAGAAGGAATCGATGTAGGTGGCGGCAGCCATCACATCGATGTTGTCCAGGCTGGACTTGATTTCCAGCTCGATGCCCCGGGAACGAATCTCGCCCTGCTGCGCGTTGTATTCGGGGTAGTCGATGTCGTTGGTCAGGGCGTTCTTCTGCTTCACCTGAAACACCGACGCGGTCATCAGCGTCTTGTCCACGGGCTGGTACTTCACCCCCACTTCATACTGCTCGCCCTCGGTCGGCTTGAAGGCCTTGGCACCGCGCTCCGGGGCGCTGGTGCCCACGGTCGGCAGGAAGGACTGGGAGTAGCTGACATAGGGCGCCAGACCGAAATCGGTCACGTAGGTCAGGCCCACCCGACCGGTGAACTTGTGGTCCCGCTGTTCAACGATGCTGCGGGCCAGCAGGTCCTTGTTTTCCACTTCGGCCCAGTCCTGGCGGCCGCCGAGGGTCAGTATCCATTGGTCAAGCTTGATCTGGTCCTGGACGTAGACGCCGGTCTGGCTGACGGTGTTGTCCCAGCGCGTGGTCAGTTCGGGGGTGACGCTGCTGGTGTCGTAGTTGTTCTTGCCGTACAGGTCTACCGGCAAGACCCCGTAGGCGTTGTAGCCGGTGTACTTGCGATTGAAATGGCGATAGTCCACGCCCGCCAGGGTGGTGTGCTCCAGGGCACCGGTGTTGAAGCGGTACTCCAGGTTGTTGTCCAGGGTGTAGGCTGTGTTGTGCTGCTGCCAGTCGAGCTTGGTGCGGGTAGCTCGAGTGTAGTCGGTCACACCGCCAGCATCGGTGACGAAGCCACGCAGGTAAAAGCCCTTGTAGCGGTCGCGCACGTCGATGTAGCGCGCGGTGGAACGGAATTTCAGGTCGTCGTTGAGGGCCTGGCTCAACTCGTAGCCAAGGATGTACTGGTCGCGCTTGTAGTCGTTGTAGCGCGAATCGCCATTGAAGAAATCGCGGTCGATCTTGCGCCCATCGGGGCCGCGTTCGAGGGTGCCGATTTTCGGCAACGCCTGGTAGTCGGCCAGCCCGTCGTCGCGCTGGATCTGCGCAAACAGCGTCAGGCGCGTGGCGTCGCTTGGGCTCCAGGTCAGGCTCGGCGCCAGCAGGGTGCGCTGGCTGTTGGTGTGAGCCACCTGTTCGTTGCCCTTTTTCGCCACGCCGATCAGGCGATAGGAGAACTCTCCCTGATCATCCAGTGGGCCGCTGCTGTCCAGGGCGCCATAGACCCGGTTGTAGCTGCCCAGGCCGAACTTGACCTGATGTTGCGGCGTACTGCTGGGGCGTTTGGACACTAGATTGACCAGGCCACCGGGCTGGTTCTGTCCATAGAGCACCGACGACGGCCCCTTGAGTACCTCGACGCGCTCCAGGGTGTAGGGATCGATTTGCGGCGCCCCGCCCAGGCTGCCGGCATAGGGCAGGTAGGCGCCGTCCAGGTACAGCGGGGTCGGGGCGAAACCGCGGCTGGTGATCTCGTCGGCAATGGTATTGCGGTCGGTGTAGCCGTTGACGCTCAGTCCCGGCGTGTAGCGCAGGACCTGGGTCAGGTTGCGCGCGCCCTGGGTCTGCACCTGATCGGCAGTGACCACGTTGATGGTCTGAGGAATTTCCAGGATCGGCGTATCGGTCTTGGTCGCGGTGGCGCTGCGAGTAGCCACGTAGCCATCCACTGGCCCCCAGGCCTGCTCCTGATCCTGGCCCTGAATATGGGTCGGCTGCAGTTGCAACGCCGACCCCGTGGGCAACAGGTACAGGCTCCAGGTGCCACTGGGGGTGGTGGTCAGGCCCAGGCCGCTGCCCACCAGGGCCTGCTGCACAGCCTGCTCGGGAGTCAGTTGGCCACTGACCCGACTGGCGCGCTTGCCGCTGAGCAACTGCGGGGCCACCGACAGCACCCGGCCGCTGTCCCGGGCGATGCGGCTCAAGGTCTCACCCAGGTCACCGGCGGGCAGATCGAACGCTCGGGTGGCCTGAGCCTGCTGCGGGTCGGTCGCGGCATGGGCGACAGTGGGCAGAGCGGCGTAACTCAGAACGACAGCCATCGCCAGCAAGCTGGGACGGAAAATAATCTGGGACATGGAAAGGGCTCGTTATTAGGTTGGCTTTCCATAACCAGGACACGGGAAAAACCGAACCCCCTCACTGTTCCTGGCTTTTTTAACAATCAGCGCAGCTCGATACGGGTCAGCCAGAAGCCATAGCGAGTCACCTGGATCGGCAGGGTTTCGCCGAGGGAGCGCAGCACCTGATCGCTGTCATCCAAGGGGAACACCCCATAGACCCGGACCCGCGCCGCTTCCGGGCTGATGCGCAACAGGCCGCTGCGGTAGGGCCGCAGCAGCTCGATCAATTCGCCCAGGGGCTCGTTGCGCACATCGATGCGGCCGTCGAGCCAGTCCACCCGGGTACGCAACGACGGTGCCTGACGCTCGATGCCTTGAGCGCCGAAAGCAAAGGCTTCACCGGCCTCGACCCGCTGCTGGCGCCCCTGGGCGGTGGTCAGCAGCACGCTGTGTTGCTGCACGGAAACCAGACTGCCGAGATCGTTGCGGCTGACCATGAAACGGGTGCCCAGGGCCTGCACCCGCCCCTCGCGGCTTTCGACGATAAACGGCCGCGCCGGGTCGGCGGCGACGTCGACCTGCACCGTGCCTTCACGCAGGACGATGCGCCGCTGCCCGGCATCGAAGCGGATATCCACGGCGCTGCGGGCGTTCAGGTGGAGCCGACTGCCATCGGCCAGGATCATGGACTGACGCTGGCCGGTGGCAGTATCCAGGTCGGCCAGCACCTGACCCAAGGGCAACACGCGGTTAACCAGCCCGGCAGCACCGCCTCCCAGCACCAGCAACGCCAGCCCGCCGCCCAGCACTTTGCGCCGCGCTGGCGAAGGCAGCGATCGCAAGGCCCGGCTGGCCGCCTGCAGTTGCTCGCTGCTCTGCAGTTGCTGCAAGGGCTGGCTGAGCACGGCGTTGACCCGCTGCCAGGCAGCGGCGTGTTCGCCGCTCTGCGCCAGCCAGTGGGCAAAGGCTTGCTGCACGGCATCTCCCTGGCTGCTGGATTCCAGCTTCAGCAACCAGTCCACGGCGGCGCGATTGGCCTGGTCGCTGGCGGTACGGCTCATGCGGCGCGCTCGCTGAGGCAATGCAGGAAGGCTCGCCGCAGGTCGCGCTCGACGGTCGCCAGAGAAACTCCCAGGCGCTCGGCGATCTGCGGCTGCGCCAGGCCTTCAAGGCGATGCAGGATAAAAGCATGGCGCACCCGTTGCGGTAGACCTTCGAGCAGCCGGTCGATCAGTTCCAGCGCTTCGCGCACCAGCGCCAGCTCCTCTTCGGAGGGGCTGAAGGCCTGCGGCATCCGCGCCAGTTCCAGCAGGTACTGCTGCTCCAAGGCACGGCGCCGGAACAGGTTGCTCAACAAGCGCCTGGCCACCGTGGCGAGAAAGGCCCGCGGTTCGTTGAGATCGGCCAGTTGGCCGGCGGTCAGCGTGCGCACGAAGGTGTCCTGAGTCAGATCCGCGGCATCCTGCGGGCACTGCAATCGGCGATACAGCCAGGCACGCAACCAGCGGTAATTCTCGCTATAGAGGTTGGCAACTATGGCTTTGGTGTCTACGGGACTGTGCATCGAGACCGGCACGCTAATGGTAATTGTTATCATTATCCAGTTTGCCGGTCATGAAAATCAACGTTCGTCGTTGCAAATCCCCCAGCGCCGCGGCAAATCCGGGGGTGGCGATCAGCGGTACTCTTCCGGCGCTTCGCGTTCGAGGATTTCCTCCAGGTCGCTCAGGTCACCGCGCTCCTTGAGAATGCCGCTGACCTGGTCGATCCACGCCTGCTCCGAGGCAATCCCCGCCCAGGACTGGCTGCCGAAGCCGTGATACGGCCGGTCGTCGAACGTGCTGATCAGCAACTGGTTGAAGCGCCCGGTGTCCAGTTTTTTGCGCTGGATTTGCACTTGCAGCGCCCCCAGCACCTTCTGCTGCTCTTGCGGGTTGGGGCGATAGCGGTAGAGCCGCGGCGAGCTGAGCACCAGAAACTCCGGCGGCAGGTTTTCATCGATGGCCGCCTGCAGGCGGTAATGGCCATCGAGAATCAGATAGCAGCTCAGACCGGTGACATACCACAGCAGGATCGGCGGCAAGCTGCCTTCGCGGGCTTTTTTGCGCCACCACTTCAAGCGCCCGGAATGCGGGTCCACGGCATGCAGGCCGACTACTGCGCCACCGTACTCCCCCAACCCGACCCAGCGCGCCGTACCGGCCTGTTGGTTGTCGAGGATGTTGCGACCATAGATCGCCCACTGCGGCATATGGCTCAGGGCATCTTCACCGCCCTTGAAGTACCAGGCTTCGGTGCCGCTGAGCAGCGGCCGCATCGGTTTCTGCGATGCCGGGCGCAGGGCCCGCACCAGCCAGTAGCCGGGGTAAAAGAAGTCCGGCTGGTGCTGCATCAGTTGCTCGACGAAGAAGCGGCTCCAGGCCTTGAGGCGCAGCGCCGGGTCGAGGCGCGCCTGTTGTTCCACCTGAGGCGAGTCGATGGGGCCCACCAGGGTTTGCGGCAGTTGCTCCGGCAGGTGATTGCGCACCAGCCATACGCCATACAGGCAGCGGGACATGGTGCCCCAGAGCAGGGTCTGGTCGCCGAGCACCAACTGCATACGGCTGTTGTTGCCACTGAGCAGGCACAGGTTGGGCTTGCCGCTGGCCGGGCGTTTGACGTCCACGCCGAGGCCGTTCCAGTGGCCGGCCAAATCCTCGATATCACGCCAGAAAATCTGTTCCACGATTGTCCCTAATCCTTGATCAATGACCGGCCCTGCGGCGGGCAGGCGCGACTATAGCAGAGGGCTGGAGGGCGCATTCGCCTGTAGGAGCTGGCTTGCCAGCGAAGGCGGCCAGCGCCTTACCCATGGCGGCCAATGACCGCGTCTACTTCGTCTGCCAACCCTTGCCCGCCCAGGCACTGACGCACCTCGTCGCACCACTGCGACTCCGGCTCATTGCCGGCCCAGGCCGGGGTAGCGCTGCGGTACTGCGGCCGGTCATCGAACGCCTGGATCAGCACCCGGTTGAGGTTCTCGGTGCTCAGGGCCGGGTTGCGCGGCACCGCGTCGCCGCGCTTGCGCAGTGAATCCATGACCCGTTGCTGATGCTCCAGGCTCGGTGCGAAGCCGCGCTCGCGGGTGGCGCTGAGGACGATGAAAGATGGCGCGAGGTTTTCCGCGATGGCCGCCTGCAAACGGTAATGGCCGTCGATCACCACGTAGGACGCCAACCCGCCGACGTACCACAGCAGGATCGGCGGCAGGCTGCCTTCGCGGGCCTTCTTGCGCCACCACTTCAGGCGCCCGGCCTCAGGGTCGACACGGTGCAGGCCGATGAGCTTGCCGCCGCCATGCCACCAGTCGATCCACTCCAGGGTCTGGGGTTGCAGGTTGTCGAGAAAATCCTCGCCGTACAGGTGCCAGTTGGGCACATGGGTCAAAGGGTCGATCACCGAGGTGAAGCGCCAGTTGTCCAGGCCGCTCGCGGTGCTGGAGGGCTCCGGCAGCAGGCCCTGGGCCAACCAGAAACCGGGGGTGAGGAAGTGCCGGGCGCTTTCACTGAGACGGCTGACGAAATAGCGGCTCCAGGCCTTGATCCGCAGCTCGGGCGCCAGGGCGGCGTGCTGCTCCACGGTGGGTGAGTCGATGGGTGCCAGCAGCCGGCATGCGGCGCCGTCCGCCAGCGGGTTGCGCACCAGCCAGACGCCGCCGTGGTCCCGGGCCAGGGTGGCCCAGAACAACGGCATGTCGTGGTGCATCAGCTTGATCCGGGCATTGGCGCCGGTGCGCAGGTACAACGGCGGTCTGTCCGTGGAGCCCGGTTCGACCTCGACACCGAGGCCACTCCAGTTGCCCAGGGAATCTTCGATGTCGCGCCAGTAAAGCTGTTCTGCCATGGTTCCGGTCCTTGAATGAAAACGCCCGGCGCAGGTGCTTGGACCTGGGCCGGGCGCGATCATAGCAGAGGACCTGCGGGCCTCTTCGCCCGTAGGAGCTGGTTTGCCAGCGAAGGCGTCGGCCAGGACGATGCAAGGCTTGCGGGCCTCTTCGCCGGCAAGCCGGCTCCTACGCCAGATGTCGGTCCTCCTGCTGCGCGAACAACGCCCCACCGCTCATCCGTCGATCACAGCCCCTCCAGCTCGGCCATCAGATCACTCAGCCGGTCGACCTTCTCCTCGCTGATTTCATTGGCCCCCAGGCCATCGATGTAGGCGGCCAGCTCCTGCACCGTGCTGCATTCGAACATGGCCCGCAGCGGCACGTTGCGTTGCAGGGTTTTCTGCACCCGTGAGGCGATCTGGGTCGCCAGCAGGGAATGCCCGCCCAACTCGAAGAAGTTGTCGCGCACGCCCACCCGTTCGACCTTGAGCACCTCGGCCCAGATGTCCGCCAGGGTTTGCTCCAGTTCATTGCCCGGCGCTTGATAGTCCTGGCTCTGCAGCTGGCCGATCTCCAGGGCCGGCAGGGCCTTGCGATCGAGCTTGCCGTTGGCGTTGAGGGGCATGCGTTCCAGCCATAGCCAGTGCAGCGGCACCATGTATTCCGGCAGTTCGGCGCGCAGCCGCGGCTTGATCCGCTCCAGGCATTCGCTCGGGCTCAGGTTCGTGTCACTGGCCACCAGGTACCCAACCAGGTGCTTGCCGTTGACGCCCTCCTGCACGCCCACGGCGGCATCGCGCAGTTCCGGCTGTTCATGCAGGCGCGCTTCGATCTCCCCCAGTTCGATGCGGTAGCCGCGGATCTTCACCTGATGGTCGATCCGGCCAACGTATTCCAGTACGCCGTCGCTGCGCCGGCGTGCCAGGTCGCCGGTGCGGTACAGGCGTTCGCCCGCAGCACCGAACGGATGGGGCACGAAGGCCAGCGCGGTACGCAACGGGTCGCTGACGTAGCCACGGCCAACACCGGTGCCAGCCACGCACAATTCACCCACCGCTCCCAGGGGCACCAGCTCCAGGGCTTCGTCCATCAGGTACAACTGGTTGTTGTCGGTGGGCGTGCCGATGGGCAGGTAGGCGCCACGGGTCGAGGCCATATCGACACGGAAGAAGGCCACGTCATCGGAGCACTCCGCCGGGCCGTAGGCGTTGACCAGGCCGATCTGTGGATAACGCAGCAGCCACTGGTACGCCAGCTCGGGCGGCATGGCCTCGCCGGTGGGCAGCATCCAGCGCAGGCCAGCGAGGGCGATGGCGTCCTGGACGAGCATGCCCTGGATCAGCGACGGCACGCTCTCCAGCACCGTGATGCCCTGCTCCTCGACATGAGCCAACAGGCCCTGGGGATCGTGAGCGATGGTGTTGGGCACAATGTCGACCCGGGCACCGAACAGCGGCGCGGCAAGGAACTGCCAGACCGAAATATCGAAACTCTGGGACGCCGTCTGGGCGATCACGTCGGCTTCGCTCAGTTGCAGGTACGGCACCTTGCTCAGTTGGTTGTTGAGCATGCCGCGCTGCTCCACCATCACGCCCTTGGGCAGGCCGGTGGAACCGGAGGTGTAGATCACGTAGGCCAGGTTGTCCGGCGCGCTGTAGCGGCCCGGGTTGCTCTCGGCATGCCCGGCGGCTTGCAGCTCTTCCCAGACCAGCAGCCGCGGACGCCCGGCACAGCCGAACTCGTCCAGCAGGGCCTGGGCCTGTTCGCGGCAGACCGCGGTGCAGACCAGGATCGGCGTGCGGCTGAGCTCGATGATACGGCCCAGGCGCTGGCCCGGCAGGCCCGGGTCCAGGGGCAGGTAGCCGGCCCCGGCCTTGAAGCTGCCGATGATCATGCCCAGCAGTTCCAGGCCGCGCTCGGCCAGCAAGGCCACCGGCTGATCAAAGCCCACGCCGTTGGCGATCAAGGCATGACCCAAGCGGTTGCTGTAGCGGTTCAACTCAGCGTAGCTGTAGCGCCGGTCCAGGCAACTGGCGGCGATGCGTTGCGGATGGGCCGCCACCTGGGCTTCAAACAGCTCCACGTAGCTGCGCTCCAGCGGGTACTCATGCTGGCTCTGGTTGCAGCCGGCCAGCAGGAAGTCCTGCTCCTCTTCACCTAGCAGCGCCAGTTCGGCCATGTCGCCATGAAAGCCCTGCATCAGCGCCAGCAGCAGGCGCTTGAACTCGCCGAGCATGCGCTCGATGGTCGCCTGCTTGAAGTAGCGCTGGTCGTAGGACAGGTGCAGGCCCAGGTCATCCCCCGGGTAGCACACGGCAGTAATCGGGAAGTTGGTGTGGGTGCGGCCGGAATCCGAACTGGCGTTCAGGCTCTGGGCACGGTCCAGCACCGAGACTTCCACCGGCGCGTTCTCGAACACGAACAGGCTGTCGAACAGCGGCTGGCCCTTGGGCAGTTCGCTGGTTTCCTGGATCGCCACCAGCGGCAGGTACTCGTATTCGCGCAGCTGCATGTTGCTGTCGAGCAAGCCGCTGAGCCACTGGCGCACGCTGCAGCGCTCACCGTCCTGGGGCAGCTTGACCCGCAGGGCAATACTGTTGATGAACAGGCCGACGGTGCGTTGCATCTCCGGCATTTCCACCGGGCGCCCGGCCACGGTAACGCCGAACAGTACGTCGCGATCGCCGCTCATGCGCCGCAGCACCAGGGCCCAGGCCGCCTGGGCGAAGGTGTTGATGGTGAGCTGGTGCTGCTGCGCCAGTTCCCGCAGTTGCGCACCATCCCGGGCATCCAGGCGGGTGTAGCAGTCGCCGACGATCATGCCGCCGCTGTCACCGGCGTGTTCCCGCAGGAACGGCCGGTCGCTGGGGATCGGCGTGGTGCGTTCAAAGCCCTCAAGGTTCTGTCGCCACCACTGCCGCGCCTCGGACAGGCTCTGGTGCTGCAACCAGCCGATGTAGTCGCGGTACCGCGGCGGCACCGCCAGCTGTGCCTCGCGGCCTTCGCCCAGGGCGGTATAGATCTCGAAGAAGTCGTTCATCAGCAAGGAGCGGCACCAGGCATCGATGAGGATGTGGTGGTTGCTCATCATGAACCAGTAACGGGCCGCACCGACGCGGATCAGCCGCAGGTGGAACGGCGCCTGGTTGAGCAGATCGAAACCGGCCTCGCGCTCCTGTTTATGCAGGGTTTGCAGCTTGGCTTCCTGCTCGGCCTCGGGTACCGCGCTCCAGTCGAGGAATTCGATCGGGGTGCGGCCCGGCTTGTGGATAACTTGCAGCATGTCTTCGCCGACGTTCCAGCAAAAAGACGCGCGCAAGGCTTCGTGGCGCGCCACCACCGCCTGCCAGGCCTGGGCGAAACGCTCCGGGTCCAGTTCGCTGTTGATGCGGTAGCGGTCCTGCATGTAGTAGAGGCCGGTGCCCGGCTCCAGCAGGGTGTGCAGCAGCATGCCTTCCTGCATCGGGGTCAGCGGGTAGACATCCTCGATCTGCACAGCCGGCACCGGCAGGCCATCGAGCTGGGTCTGGGTCAGGCGCGCCAGGGGGAAGTCCGACGGCGTCAGGCCACCGGCATCGTCCTTCAGGCAATGGGCGATCAGGCTGTGCAGCTCGCCCAGGTAGGCGTCCGCCAGCTCGCCGATCAGCTCGGCGTCGAAACGTTCGCTGCTGTAGGTCCAGCGCAGCACCAGCTCGCCGCCATACACCTGGCTGTCGATGCTCAGTTCGTTGGGCAACGGTGCTTCCGGTGCGTGGGCCGGGCCGACGGATTCATCCAGCGGACGCAGCAGTGCGTCGGCGCCGAAGCTCTGGTCGAACTGCCCCAGGTAGTTGAAGGTCACCGGCGCCAGCGGCAACGCCGCCAGGGCCTCGCGGCAGGCGTCGTCCGCCAGGTAGCGCAGCACGCCGTAACCCAGGCCCTTGTGCGGCACGGCCCGCAGTTGTTCCTTGATGGCCTTGATCGAGGCGCCCTGCCCGGCCGCTTCTTCCACCTGCAACGGGGTCAGGCGCAGCGGATAGGCGCTGGTGAACCAGCCGACGGTGCGGGTCAGGTCGATCTCGTCGAACAGCGCCTCGCGGCCGTGGCCTTCCAGTTGCACCAGGGCCGAAGGCTGCCCGCTCCAGCGGCACAGCACCCGGGCCAGGGCGGTCAGCAGCAGGTCGTTGACCTGGGTGCGGTAGGCCGCTGGGGCCTGTTGCAGCAGTTGCCGGGTGCGCTCGGCATCCAGGGTCACGCTGTGGCTGCGGGCCTGCTGATGCTGCTGGCTGCCAGCGGCATTCAAGCCTGGCAGTTGCGCGGCCGGGCCGGCCAGTTGCTGCTGCCACCAGCCGAGTTCTTCACGCAGGGATTCGCTGCCGGCATAGGCCAGCAGGCGGCTCGACCAGTCCCGCAGGGCGCTGGTCTTGGCCGGCAGGTTCAGGGCCTTTCCGGCTTGCAACTGACGATAGGCGATTTGCAAATCTTCCAGCAACACGCGCCAGGACACGCCGTCCACCACCAGGTGGTGGATGGCCAGCAACAGGCGTTGCTCGCCTTCAGGGCCGTCCACCAGCACCGCCCGCAACAGCGGCCCGTGTTCCAGGTCGAGGCTGCGCTGGGCATCGGCGAACAGCGCCTCGCAGGTGTCCATGGACGGCACCCGCACCTGCCACAACAAGGGAGCATCGGACAACGGCAGGTACTCGGCGCGCCACTGCCCGCCCGCCTGGTTGAAGCGCAGGCGCAGGGCGTCGTGCTGCTCCACTAGCGCCAGCAGGGCTTGCTCCAGCAACTGGGCATCAAGGACACCCAGCGGCTCCAGCAGCAGCGCCTGGTTCCAGTGCTGCGGCTGGGGAATGCGGCTGTCGAAGAACCAGTGCTGGATCGGCGTCAGCGGCGCTTCGCCACTGAGCTGGCCCTGCTCGGCGCTGACGCGCTGAGTGTGGCTGGCGACCCGTGCCAGGGTTTGCACCGTCTGGTGCTGGAACAAATCGCGCGGGGTGAAGTGGATCCCCAGCTGGCGGGCGCGGCTGACCACCTGGATCGACAGGATCGAGTCGCCCCCCAGTTCGAAGAAATTGTCGTTGAGGCCCACTTGCTGCACGTTCAGCACTTCGCCCCAGACCCCGGCCAGGGTCTGTTCCAGCTCATTGCTCGGCGCCACGTACTGCTGGCGATTGAGCTCCGGATCGGGCATCGGCAGGGCTCGGCGATCGAGCTTGCCGTTGGCGGTCAACGGCATGCTGCCGAGCAGGATCAGGTGGGTCGGCACCATGTAGTCCGGCAGCTGGGTTTTCAGCTGCTGCTTGAGGGCTTCACGCAGGTTGGCCTGCTGCACCTCGTTGTGCTCGGCCACCTCGGTCACCAGGTAACCAGCCAGCTGCTTGCCGGCCGGGGTATCCAAGGCCAGTACCACCGCTTCACGCACGGCCGGATGATCCAGCAGGCGGGTTTCGATTTCCCCCAGCTCGATGCGGAAGCCGCGAATCTTCACCTGATGGTCCACCCGGCCGATGTATTCCACCTGGCCGTCGGCGCACTGGCGCACCAGGTCCCCGGTGCGGTACAGGCGCCCGCCATCGGTGGCGAACGGATCGGCGACAAAACGCTCGGCACTCATCCCCGGGCGACGGTGATAACCCTGGGCCAGGCCGGCGCCGCCGACATACAGCTCGCCGGTCGCGCCTTGGGGCACCAGCGCCAGATCGGCATCGAGTATATAGGCCACCCGGGCCCCGACGATGCTGCCGATGGGCACGCTGGCCACGCCTTCGGCCAACTGCTGCGGCGCCAGGCTGGCCAGGGGCATGACCACGGTTTCGGTGGGGCCGTAGGCGTTGAAGAACAGGTTCGGCTGGAAGGCCGCACGGATGCGCTGCAGGTGTTCGCCGGTCAGGGCCTCGCCGCCGGTGATGCACATGCGCACCGGCAGGGTCTGCTGCTGGGTCGCCAGATGCTGGGCCAACTGGCTGCCGTAGCTGGGGGTGAAACCGAGGATGCTGATGCGGTGCTGACGGATCAGTTGGCAGATCTCTTCGGCGTCCCACTGGCCCTGGGCCCGCAGTACCACCTGGGCGCCGCTGAGCAGCGGCACCAGCAAGCGCTCGGTGGCGGCGTCGAAGTTGATGGAATAGAAGTGCAGCTCGCAGTCGTCCGGGCGCATGCCGAAGCGGCGGATCACCGCCTGGCAGTGCATGGCGATTTCCCCGTGGGACACCACCACGCCCTTGGGCTGGCCGGTGGAACCGGAGGTGTAGATCAGGTACGCCTGATGCTGGGGCAGGCTGATGAAGGGCAACTCGCTGGCCGGGTAGTCGGCCAGCAGCGCACCGTCCTCTTCCAGGCACCAGCGGCCGACTCCGGCCGGCAGCTCGCCCAGGGCGGCGAACATCCGCGCATCGCTGAGCAGCAGGCCGATGCCGCTGTCTTCGATCATGTAGTGCAGGCGATCCAGGGGGTATTCCGGGTCCAGGGGCACGTAGGCGCCGCCGGCCTTGAGGATCGCCAGCAGGCCGACGACCATTTCCAGGGAACGCTCCAGGGCCAGGCCAACCCGCACCTGCGGGCCCACGCCACGCTCACGAAGCATCCAGGCCAGGCGGTTGGCGCGGCTGTCCAGCTCGCTGTAGCTCAGGGTCTGCCCGGCGAAGGTCAGGGCCGGTGCGTCCTTGCGGGCCAGGGCCTGTTCGCTGAACAGATGATGGATGCACTGATCCAGGCGTTGCTCGCCGGGCTCGACGCTCAAACTGTCCAGTAGGTGCTGCTGTTCATCGGCCTGCAGCAGTGGCAATTCGCACAGGCGCCGTTGCGGGTCGTCGATCAGGGCCTGCAGCAGATTGCGCCAGTGGCCGGCCATGCGCGCAATGCGCGGCTCGTCGAACAGGTCGGTGCTGTAGGTCAGGCAGCAGCCCAGGCGTTGGTCCAGGTCGGTGACTTCCAGGTTGAGGTCGAACTTGGTGGCCCGGGCATCGTTGACCAGGTATTCCACGGTCATGCCCGCCAGTTGCCGGCTTTGCTGGAATTCCCAGCGCTGGACGTTGCACATCACCTGGAACAGCGGGTTGTAGGCGGTGCTGCGCGGCGGTTGCAAGGCTTCCACCAGATGATCGAACGGCAGGTCCTGGTGGGACTGGCCCTCGATCACGGTGTGGCGTACCTGCTCCAGCAACTGACCGACGCTCATCTGCCCGTCGAGCTGGCAACGCAGCACCTGGGTATTGAGGAAGGCGCCGATCAGCCCTTCGCTTTCCGGGCGGATGCGGTTGGCCACCGGCGCACCGATGCGCAGGTCGCTCTGGCCGCTGTAGCGGTACAGCAGCAGCGACAACGCGGCGGTCATGGTCATGAACAGGGTCAGGCCGTGCTCGGCATTGAAGGCGCGCACCCGGGCCGCCAGCTCGTCGCTCAAGTCGAAGCGGTACAGCTCGCCCTGGTGGCTTTGCACCGCGGGCCGTGGCCGGTCGCTGGGCAGTTCCAGCAAGGGGTGTTCGCGGCCCAGTTGCCCGGTCCAGTAGTCCAGCTGGCGCTGGCGCTCGCCGGATTCCAGCCACTGGCGCTGCCACACGCTGTAGTCCAGGTACTGCACCGGCAAGGGTTCCAGGGGCGATTCGCGGTCGTCGAGGAAGGCTTCGTACAGCGCGCCCAGCTCGCGGGCGAAGATATCCATGGCCCAGCCTTCGGTGACGATGTGGTGCAGGGTCAGGACGAAGTAATGCTCCTGCTCGCCGGCCTTGACCAGGCAGGCGCGCAGCAAGGGGCCGGTCTCCAGGTCGAAGGGCTGGTGCGCTTCGCTGTCCGCCAGTTGTTGCAGGCGTTGTTGCCGGGCATCCGGGGCCAGGGCCGAGAAGTCCTTCCAGGCCATGCGCAGGCCGCTGTCGGCATGCACCTGCTGGCGGGCCACGCCGTTGACGCTGGGGAAGGTGGTGCGCAGGGTTTCGTGACGCAGGATCAGCGCCTGCAACGCCGCCTCGAAGCGGCCCACGTCGAGCACGCCAGACAGCCGCGCCATGCCACCGACGTTGTAGGCCGGGCTGTCGGGCTCCATCTGCCAGAGGAACCACATGCGCTGCTGGGAATAGGACAGCGGCACCGGCTGGCTGCGGTCGACCCGGGCAATCGGCGGCTGCTGGTTGCGCGCACCGGACTCCTGGATCAGCAGCACCTGTTCGGCAAAGGCCCCCAGTTCGCTGGCTTCGAACAGCGCCCGCAGTGGCAGCTCGACGTCGCAGGCCTGGCGGGTGCGGGAAATGATCTGGGTGGCCAACAGCGAATGCCCGCCCAGGGCGAAGAAATCGTCCTTGAGGCCGATGCGTGGCTGGCCCAGCACTTCGCGCCATATAGCCGCGATCTGCTGTTCCAGTTCGGTGCTCGGTTCGACGTGCTCGCGCACCTGCCATTGCGGCTCCGGCAGGGCCCGGCGGTCGAGCTTGCCACTGGGGCTCAGGGGCATGGCGTCCAGACGCACCAGTTGCGCCGGCACCATGTATTCCGGCAGCTCGGCGGCCAGGGCAGTTTTCAGCCGGGCGCTTTGCTGCTGTTCATCTTCATCGTGCGCATTGGGCGTGTAGTAGCCGATCAACTGCGGGCCGGCCAGGGTGTCGCGCACTAGCACCGCGGCCTGGGCCACGCCGTCCTGGGCCAGCAGCCGCGCTTCGATTTCCTGCGGCTCGACCCGAAAGCCCCGCAGCTTGACCTGCTGGTCGAGGCGACCGAGGTATTCCAGCACGCCGTCGGCGCACCAGCGCACCCGATCCCCGGTGCGGTACAGGCGCGCGCCCTCCGCGCTCAGCGGGTCCACCACAAAGCGTTCGGCGGTCAGCGCCGGGCGCCCCAGGTAACCCCGGGCCAGGCCCTGGCCGCTGATGCACAGCTCACCCGGAACTCCCGCCGGCAACGGATTGAGGTCCGCGTCCAGCACCCGGCACACCACGTTGCCCAGGGGCCGGCCAATGGGCGAACGCTCGCCGTCATCGACTGAACACTGCCAATGGGTGACGTTGATCGCGGTTTCGGTCGGGCCGTAGCGGTTGTGCAGTTGCGCATTGGGCAACTGCTGCAACAGGCGATTGCGCAGCTCGGCCGGCAGGGCTTCGCCACCGGAGAACACCCGACGCAGGCTGTGGCATTCGGCGCTCAGCGGCTCATCGACAAACAACTGCAACAGCGGCGGCACGAAGTGCAGCGTGGTGACGCCGTACTCCTGCACCAGCTGGGCGATGCGATGGGGATCGCGGTGCTCGCCGGGAGCGGCGATCAGCAGCCGGCAGCCGGTAATCAGTGGCCAGAAGCATTCCCACACCGACACGTCGAAGCTGATGGGAGCCTTCTGCATCAGCACATCGTCGGCCTGCAACTGGTAGCTGTCCTGCATCCATTGCAGGCGCTCCATCAGCGCGCGATGGGTGTTGCCGACGCCCTTGGGCTGGCCGGTGGAACCGGAGGTGTAGATCACGTAGGCCAGGTGTTCGCCGTGCAGGTGCAGGCCCGGCGCGTGGCTCGGCCAGCTGTCGAGCTTGAGGCTGTCCATGGCGATGGCGCTGACACCCGGGGCTTCGGGCATCCGGCCCAGCAGATGGGTCTGGGTCAGCAGCAGGCCCACGCCGCTGTCTTCGAGCATGTAGGCCAGGCGTTCGGCAGGGTAGTCCGGGTCCAGGGGCACGTAGGCGCCACCGGCCTTGATGATTGCCAGAAGGCCGATCAGCAGTTGCGGCGAACGTTCGGCGGCGATGGCCACGCACACGTCCGGCCCGACGCCCTTGTCCCGCAGGTAGTGGGCCAGGCGGTTGGCCTGGGCGTGCAGTTCGGCAAAGCCCAGTTGCCCGCCGTCCCAGACCAGCGCGGTGCGTTCCGGGCTCTGGCGCAGTTGTTCGTGCAGGCGCTCCGGCAGCCACTGCTCGGCCGGCGCGCAGGGGGCCACGCTCCATTGCTGCAGTTGCGCCGCTTCGGCGTTGCCGAGCAACGGCAAGTCGCCCAGGGCGCAGTCCGGTTGCAGGCAGGCATGCTCCAGCAGGCTGATGAAATGCCCGGCCAGACGCTCGATGCTGGCCGCGTCGAACAGCTCGTCGGCGTAGTCGAAGGCCAGGCTCAGGCGGCCGTTGCGGTCCTCTTCGCTGTGCAGTTGCAGGTCGAACTTGGCCTCGCGGCTGTGCCACGGCAGCTCTTCGGCCAGCAGCCCCGGCAGGCGGCGCAAGGCGCCGAGGTCGCGCTGCTGGTGGTTGAACATGACCTGGAACAGGCCCTGCTCACGGGCTTCGGGGAAGGCTTCGAGCAATTGTTCGAAAGGCAGGTCCTGGTGAGCCTGGGCCTCCAGGGCGGTGCGGCGGGTCTGCTGCAGCAGGTCGGCGAAGGACTGGCGCGAATCCAACTGCCCGCGCAATACCTGGGTGTTGATGAAAAAGCCCAGCAGGCCCTGGGTCTCCAGGCGCGGGCGGTTGGCGTTGGGCACACCGATGCGGATATCGCTCTGCCCGCTGTAGCGGTGCAGCAGGGTCTGGAACGCCGCCAGCAACAGCATGAACGGCGTGGCCTGCCGAGCCTGGGCGGTCTGGCGCACGGCTTCACTGAGGCTCGCGCTCAGGCGCAGGTCATGGCGCGCGGCGCTGTGGCGGACCTGGGCCGAGCGCGGGTGGTCGGTGGCGAGGTTCAACACCGGGGCTTCGTCCGCCAACTGCTGTTTCCAGTAGTCCAGCTGGCGCTGGCCTTCGCCCTGGGCCAGCCACTGGCGCTGCCAGCTGCCGTAGTCGGCGTATTGCAGGGCCAGGGGCGCCAGCTCCAGGCTCTGGCCCTGGGCCGCGGCGGCATAGAGCCGCGAGAACTCGTCGATCAGCACATTCAGCGACCAGCCGTCGGCGATGATGTGGTGCAGGGTCAGCAGCAGTTGGTGTTCTTCGTCATCCAGGCGCACCAGGGTCGCCCAGTACAGCGGCCCCTTCTCCAGATCGAACTGGGTCCGGGCCTCGTCTTCGCGGATCTGCCGCGCCCGGGCTTCACGCTCGGCCGGTGGCAGGTCGCTGATATCGATCACCTGCAGGTTGAATTCGCCGGCGGCATCCACCTGTTGCAGGGCCTGGCCGTCACGCTCGAAGAAGCGCGTGCGCAGCGCTTCGTGGCGCTGGATCAGTTGCTGGAAGCTGGCGCGCAGGGCCTCTTCATCCAGCTCGCCACGCAAGCGCAGGCCGCCGGGAATGTTGTAGGCGCTGCTCTGCGGGTCCAGTTGCCAGGTGATCCACAGGCGGTTCTGCGCCAGGGATTGGGGCAGCGGCTGCTGGCGCGACAGGGCATTGATACTGCCCTGGGCCACGCCGCCGTCCTGCTGCTGGCGCGCCACGGCAGCGCTGAAGGCACCCAGGGTCGGAGCCTCGAACAGCAGGCGCAAGCCCAGTTCCAGCCCCAGCTCTTCACGCAGGCGGGCGATCACCTGGGTAGCGGCAATCGAGTTGCCCCCCAGGAGGAAGAAGTGATCGTCGGCGGCCACTGAAGCGCATTGCAGTTGCTCCTGCCAGATGCGCCCAATCAGGGTTTGCAGCGCGTCACCGGCGCTGTCTGCGGCGTCAGCCGTTGCGCTGCCGGCCTGCGGGAACAGCGCGTAGTAATCCAGGCTGCCATCGGCCAGCCGGGTGCGGCAGGCGGAACGCTGCAACTTGCCGCTGGAGGTTTTCGGCAGGGCCCCGGGGTTGAGCAGCACCACCACGCTCGGCGCTTCCTGGCAGGCTTCGGCCACCGCCTGGCGGATGGCCTTGATCAGCGCCTCGGGGGGCAGGATCTTCTGCACGCTGCGGCTGATTTCCGCGGCGATGCCGATGCCTTCCTGGCCCTGCTCGGTGACCGCAAACGCCGCCACCCGGCCCTTGCGTACCACTTCCACCTCGCGCTCGATGGTCTTTTCGATGTCCTGGGGGTAGAGGTTGTGCCCGCGCACGATCAGCAGGTCCTTCAGGCGCCCGGTGATGAACAGCTCGCCATCGCGGATAAAGCCCAGGTCACCGGTGCGCAACCAGGTACGACCGGCATGCTGGACGAAGGTCTTGGCGGTGGCTTCAGGATTGCGCCAGTAGCCATGGGCAATGCTCGGCCCGGCGGCCCAGACTTCGCCAATACGGTTGTCAGGCAATTCGCCCAGTTGCTGCGGATCCATCACCAGCACGGCGTGTTCCGGCTGGCTGAAGCCGCAGCTCATCATCGCGCTGCCCTGCCCCGGCTCGGCGCGGTTCTGCGCCAGGGCCTGGTCGTCCAGGTGCAGGGCCGGGATGCCCTGGCCGCGCACGCCACCGGCCACGAACAGGGTGGCTTCGGCCAGGCCGTAGGAGGCGAGGAAGTTTTCATGGCTGAAACCGCAGGCGCTGAACTTCTCGGCGAAACGCTCCAGGGTGTCCAGGCGGATCGGCTCGGACCCCGAATAGGCCACGCGCCAGCCGCTGAGGTCGAGGCGCTCCAGGGCCGACTCGCTGACCCGTTCGCTGCACAGGCGGTAGGCGAAATCCGGGCCGCCGCTGATGGTGCCGCCGTATTCGCTGATCGCTTCCAGCCAGCGTACGGGCCGCGCCAGGAAGTAGGCCGGTGACATCAGCACACAGGGCACGCCGCTGAAAATCGGTTGCAGCAGGCCGCCAATCAAGCCCATGTCGTGGTACAGCGGCAGCCAGCTGACGATCACGTCGTCCGGGTTGAGGTCGATACCGAAGCCGCGACGGATCAGCAGTTCGTTGGCCACCAGGTTGCCATGGCTGACCTGCACGCCCTTGGGCAGCGCGGTGGAGCCCGAGGTGTATTGCAGGAAGGCGATGTCGTCGCCCTGCAGCGCCACGGCCTGCCAGTCTTCGGCCAGCCCGGCTTGCAGGGTGTCCACACACAGCAGTTGCGGCGCGCCCGCGACCTTGAGTTCGTCCATCTGCAACAGTGAATCCCGCAGCCCGGCGCTGGTCAGCAGCAACCGTGGCTCGGCGTCGGCCATGATGGAAATCAGGCGCTCCTGGTGATGACGACGGGTGGACTCCGGCGGATAGGCCGGCACCGCGATCACCCCGGCGTACAGGCAACCGAAGAACGCCGCGACGTAGTCCGGGCCGCTGGGAAACAGCAATACCGCGCGATCGCCGAATTCGGCGTTGGCTTGCAGAGCCGCAGCAATGGTGCGCGCACGAAGGTCCAGGTCCCGGTAACTGAGGACCACGCTCTGATCCTGCTCTTCGGCGAGAAAGCGCAACGCCACTTGATCAGGTGCCAGGACTGCCCGGCGTTGAAGGGCTTGGGCCAGGGTGCTGGGGAGTTCGAACGCGTCCGTCATGGGGTTTCCTGCCAGGATTGTGCTTGCAATGGAGAGCGGGCCCTGCTCTCCCATAACTTTAATAACTATCTATAAATCAAATAGTTATAAGAAAGTCGTGGGCATCCGGAGGGCGCCGTGGCCGGGTCTGCTACCCGGAATCTTTCTCCAATGAGAACGGATGACGTCTTGAAATAATTAGTCCGCATCCTGCCCTTCAAGGCCTGATCCAGCCCACTGACGAGCAGCCGTTCGCAATCTGCACTGACAGAGAGCATTAGTTCTTTTTCTCAATTGACAATCATTATCATTCAGCCTAATTTGTCGCTCGATGTGTAGGACGGGTCAGATTTTTCTGACGTCCCACTAACCTCTTTGCAACAAGGTGATTTCCATGACGGAACAAGTATCCACAAGCAGGTGCGATTCACCGTTACTCCAGGCTTTTGTCGACAACCGTCTGATCCTGGTGAAGATTGCAGCCCGCATTACCGGCTGCCGATCCCGGGCTGAAGACGTGGTTCAAGATGCGTTTTTCCGCCTGCAGTCGGCGCCGCAGATCACCTCCTCGTTCAAGGCCCAGCTCAGTTACCTGTTCCAGATCGTGCGCAACCTGGCCATCGACCACTACCGCAAGCAGGCGCTGGAACAGAAGTACTCGGGTACTGAAGAGGAAGGCTTGAATGTGGTTATTCATGGCGCTTCACCTGAAACCTCCCACATGAACTTTTCCACCCTGGAAAACATCGCCGAAGCCCTGACCGAGCTGCCCAGCCGCACGCGCTACGCCTTCGAGATGTACCGCCTGCATGGCGTCCCGCAAAAGGACATCGCCAAGGAGCTGGGGGTATCGCCGACCCTGGTCAACTTCATGATTCGCGATGCCCTGGTGCATTGCCGCAAAGTCTCGGGCAACCGCCCCGATACCTTCGCCCGTCGCTGACTGGCGCCCTGCATGACCCGGCTTGAAGGGTGCCTACACCTCAAGCAGGCCACTGCGGCCAAGCACCAGTAACGCTGCACGTTTATGCAACAGATCGAACTCCTGCTGGCAGAACCGACAACGGTCATGCGCAGCACAGGGCGGCGCGTGGGCGCCTGGCGCCGGCCGCTGCGCACCTGGCGGGTCCAGATACAGGGCATGTACCTGGGCCGACAGCCAGAAAGCCAGCCGATCCTGGCGCGCCGCCTCGGCTGCCTGGGCATCCACCGGCACGGGCGCCTGCCCCCGGCCCCGCAGAGACTCGAACAGCCTTTGGCGGGCGATGACCTCATCGATTCCCGTGAGCTGGCTAGTGGGCAGGGCTGCAACATTCAGCGGATCAACAGAGGACATGGCAGCGCTCACCGTCGGTTGGGCATTCAACCAAGTGACGTGGGCCGCCGCCGGAAATTTAGCCCGTCGCGGGCCGGGCCGGTCGCTGCGTGATGTCAGGCGTGGGGCACGCTCATCACCACAATGCGATAGGGATCGAAGATCTTGTGCATCTGGCCGTTGTCCCGCAGTTTTTGCAGGAGCCCGGAAAAGTCTTCGGCCGTGATCGGCGCCTTGGGCCGGATCAGGGCGTAATGGTGGTAGACCTGATCGATGCGTTCGGAAACCAGCAACTGCTCCGTGCTTTCGGCATTGCGCGCCAGGAAGTCGCTGAGGTAGGAGCGGGTCACCAGGGCGATGTCCGCCCTGCCCCGCAGGACCATCAGCAGGTTGCTGTCGTGGGAATAGGTCAGGGTGGCGTTGTAGGTGTCGGCCAGGAACTTGGGGTCGGCGTTGAACTGGGCGAAGGCGTAGTGATAACCGCTGAACAGGGCCAGGCGCTTGCCCTTCAGGTTGGCGAAATAGTCCTGCTGGCGCCCGCCCTGACGCTGGGCGACGAAAATTTCCGCGTCTTCCAGGCCCATGTCGACACTGGTGTGGGCAATGTTCTGCCAGCCCCAGGCCGGGTTCTCGAAGATCGCCAGGTCCACCCGGCCCTGCTCGAAATCGCGGAAACGCCGGGGAATCGAGGTGGGCACCAGGACGAACTGATAGTCGCTCTGGGACTGGTTGAGGGCTTCCACCAGTTGCGGCAGCAAACCGGTGTCGGCACCGGTTTCTGGACGGACGGTATAAGGCGGGAAATGCGCCGCCGCGACCCGCACCAGCTGCGCCGAGGAGGCCGGACAGACCCAAAGTGTTGCCAGCGCCAGCAAGAGCATTCGCAAGGCTGACCGCAGCGGCAAGGACATCAAGGCAACACACCTCAAGGAAATGAAAATGAATGAGCTAAAGCTAGGCGTTTTCAGCCACTTCGACAATGTTGCCACGCACAATTAGCCAGCCGCTCAATGATCCTTGAGCACCAGCAGCAGGGCCTCCTGGGCCAGCTGTTCCAGGGTCATGCTGCCCTCGGCACGAAACCAGGTGGTGGTCCAGGACAGGGCGCCGGTGAGAAAGCGCCGGGTAATGAACACATCGCCCTTGATGAACCCCGCCTCCTTGGCCTCCCCCAGCACCTGCAGCCAGATCTGTTCGTAGATATCGCGCAGCGCCAGGACGGCTGCCTGGCCTTCCGGGGACAGTGAGCGCCACTCGTACACCAGCACCGCCATGGCTTCACCGCTGCCGCCCATGATCGACTGCAGTTCACAGCGGATCAGCGCCAGCACCCGTTCGCGCACGCTGCCGGCCTCGGCCAGTTCAGCGCGCATCAAGGCGGTGTTGTAGTGGATGGTTTCCTGCATCACCGCCCGCAGGATGTCGTCCTTGCTCTTGAAGTGATGAAAGATGCTGCCCGACTGGATGCCCACCGCGCTGGCCAGGTCACGCACGGTGGTGCGCTCGTAACCCTTGTTGCGAAACAGGTGCGCTGCGGTTTGCAGCAGCTTGCCCCGGGCGCTCTCGGGGTCGGTCACCTGGCCACTGGCGATCAGCTCGCGTACTACCTGCAGGGCTTTTTGCTCGTCCACCGGTGTTCTCCTACCTTCACGTCATCAATAGCTCAGCGTAACCCGGCAAATCCGGGCGCGGCGCGCGCAATTTAAGCCTCTGCCGGTTACCAAGCAAGCGCTTGGCCAGAAGAATAGGCCAACGTATTTACAAACCAAGCGCTTGCTTGGTAGCCTCCTCGCAGTTCTTCATTCGAGAGCCCTGTCATGACCAAGACCGTAAGAATCGGCTGCGCCAGTGCCTTCTGGGGCGACACCAGCAGCGCCGCAGCGCAGTTGGTGCAAGGCGGCCGCCTGGACTACCTGGTGTTCGACTATCTGGCAGAGATCACCCTGTCGATCATGGCCGGGGCGCGCATGAAGGACCCGACGGCGGGCTACGCCACGGATTTCGTCGAGGTGCTCAAACCCTTGCTGGGCTCGATCCGCGAACAGGGCATCCGGGTCATCAGCAACGCCGGCGGGGTCAACCCGCAGGCCTGTGCCAGTGCCTTGCAGGCCGCCTGCGAACAGGCCGGGGTGACGCTGAAGATCGCCGTGCTGCTGGGGGACGACCTGCAACCGCAGTTCAAGCAGTTGAGCGACGCCGCCATTGTGGAGATGTTCAGCGGCGCGCCACTGCCGCCAATGTGCGTCTCCACCAATGCCTACCTCGGTGCCCCCGGCATCGTCGAAGCGCTGCGCCTGGGGGCGGATATCGTGATCACCGGCCGCGGCGTCGACAGCGCGGTGGTCAGCGCCGCCCTGGTCCACGAGTTCAACTGGTCCTGGCAGGATTACGACCGCCTGGCCCAGGCCGCCCTGGCCGGGCACATCATCGAATGTGGCGCGCAGTGCACCGGCGGCAATTTCACCGACTGGCGCCAGGTGCCGGACTACGAACATATCGGCTTTCCCATCGTCGAGGTCGGCGCTGACGGCCAGTTTGTGGTCGGCAAGGCACCCGGTACCGGAGGGCTGGTGAGCCCGCTGACGGTGGGCGAACAACTGCTGTACGAAATTGGCAACCCCAGGGCTTATCTGCTTCCGGATGTGGTGTGCGATTTCTCTCAGGTGGAACTGCGGCAACAGGGCCCGGAAAGGGTTCATGTACAGGGTGCCAGGGGCCTGCCCCCCAGCCACCAGTACAAGGTCAGCGCCACCTACCCGGACGGCTTCCGCTGCACCGCCAGTTGCCTGATGGCCGGGATCGACGCGGTCGCCAAGGCGCACCGGGTCAGCCAGGCGATCATCGACAAGACCAGCGAGATGTTCGCCCAGCGCGGCTGGGGGCCCTACAGCGAAGTGAACATCGAACTGCTGGGTAGCGAGGCCACCTACGGCCCCCACGGCCAGCGCCAGGACAGCCGCGAGGTGGTGATCAAGCTGGCGGTGCGCCACCCGAACAAGGCGGCGCTGGTGCTGTTCTCCCGGGAAATCGCCCAGGCCGCCACCGGCATGGCCCCGGGGCTCACCGGCATCGTCGGTGGCCGGCCGACGGTGTACCCGGTGATCCGCCTGTTCTCCTTCCTGCTGGACAAGGACGCCTGCCGGCTGGAGATCGACCTTGCCGGCCAGCGTCACCCTTGCGCCCTGCCGCACACCGACCGCCTGGACCCGGCAGCCCTGCCCGCCCCCCATTCCCTGCCCGCCCCCCGCGGCCGCGCCGATGCCAGCGTGGCGCTGGTGAAGCTGGCGGTGGCACGCTCCGGCGACAAGGGCAACCACAGCAATATCGGGGTCATGGCGCGCCACCCCGACTACCTGCCGTGGATCGCCGAAGCCCTGACCCCCGAGGTGCTGGTGGACTGGATGGGCCATGTGCTGGACCCGGTGCATGGCCGGGTCCAGCGTTGGTACCTGCCGGGCACCCATAGCCTCAACTTCCTGCTGGAGAACGCCCTGGGCGGCGGCGGCGTCGCCAGCCTGCGCATCGACCCGCAAGGCAAGGCCTTTGCCCAGCAGTTGCTGGAAATCCAGATCCCGGTGCCGCAGAGCATCGCCGACGCCGTCAATTAAAGGAGCTGCCGTGGTGTACGACTCGATTTTCAAAGCGCAATTGTTCGCCGGCCAGACCATCATCGTCACCGGCGGCGGCAGCGGTATCGGCCGCTGCACTGCCCACGAACTGGCGGCCCTGGGGGCCCAGGTGCTGCTGGTGGGGCGCAAGGCGGAAAAACTGCAGAAGGTCGCCGGCGAAATTGCCGAGGACGGCGGCAAGGCCGACTGGCAGGCCTGCGACATCCGCGACGAGGAAGCGGTCAAGGCCCTGGTGGCCCGGCTGATGGAGCGCTTTGGTCCGATCCATGGCCTGGTGAACAATGCCGGCGGCCAGTACCCGGCGCCCCTGGCCTCGATCAACCAGAAGGGTTTCGAAACCGTGCTGCGTACCAATCTGGTGGGCGGCTTCCTCATGGCCCGGGAAGTGTTCAACCAGTCCATGAGCCGCCACGGCGGCAGCATCGTCAACATGCTCGCCGACATGTGGGGCGGCATGCCCGGCATGGGCCACTCCGGTGCGGCGCGCTCGGGAATGGACAATTTCACCAAGACCGCCGCCTATGAATGGGGGCACGCCGGGGTGCGGGTCAACGCGGTGGCGCCGGGCTGGATCGCCTCCAGCGGCATGGACACCTATGAAGGCGCGTTCAAGGCAGTGATCCCTACCCTGCGTGAACACGTGCCGCTCAAGCGCATCGGCAGCGAATCGGAAGTCAGCGCCGCCATCGTTTTCTTGCTCAGCCCCGGCGCGGCCTTCATCAGCGGCAGCACCCTGCGCATCGACGGCGCCGCCAGCCTGGGCAGTCGTGCCTGGCCCCTGGGCAAGGCACGCAACAGCGAGTCCTACAACGGCTTCCATCGCGCCTACCTGCCCGACGTACTCAAGGGCGAGGAATAAGCCATGCCGGTGATCCAGTCCCAACTCGACCCCCACGGCCCGCAGTTCGCACAAAACCGCGCAGCCATGCTGGCGGGCCTGCAACAGTTGCAGGAACTGCAACAGAACCTGCTGGCCAAGGCCGCCGAAGCCAAGGCCAAGTTCGACCGGCGCGGCCAACTGCTGCCCCGCGAACGCCTCAACCTGCTGCTGGACCCGGGCGCGCCGTTTCTCGAGCTGGCCAGCCTCGCCGGCTACAAGCTGCACGACGACAAGGACGGTACCCAGGCCGGCGGCGGCTTGATTGCCGGCATCGGCTATGTGTGCGGCGTGCGCATGCTGGTGGTGGCCAACAACTGCGCGATCAAGGGCGGGACCATCTCCCCCAGCGGCCTGAAGAAATCCCTGCGCCTGCAACAGATCGCCATGGAGAACAAACTGCCAGTGGTGACCCTGGCGCAAAGCGGTGGCGCCAACCTCAACTACGCCGCGGAAATCTTCGTCGAAGGTGCACGCAGCTTCGCCAATCAGGCGCGGATGTCGGCCATGGGCCTGCCGCAGATCACCGTGGTCCACGGCTCGGCCACCGCCGGCGGCGCCTACCAGCCCGGGCTCTCGGACTACGTGGTGGTGGTGCGTGGCGAGGCCAAGCTGTTTCTCGCCGGCCCGCCGCTGCTCAAGGCAGCCACCGGTGAAGTGGCCACCGATGAAGAACTGGGGGGCGCCGAGATGCACGCCCAGGTGGCCGGCACCGCCGAATACCTGGCGGAAAACGACGCCGACGGCATCCGCATCGTCCGCGAGATCGTCAGCCTGTTGCCGTGGAACGCCCGACTGCCAGTGCAGCCCGCCAGGACCTGGAACGAGCCGCTGTACCCCATCGACGAGTTGCTCGGGCTGATTCCCGACGATCCGAAGAAGCCCTACGACGCCCGGGAAATCATCGCCCGCCTGGCAGACGGCTCGCAGTTCCTGGAGTTCAAGGGCGAGTTCGATGCCCAGACCCTCTGCGGCCACTTGCAGATCCAGGGCCGGCCCTGCGGCTTTATCGGCAACAACGGCCCGATCACGCCCCAGGGCGCGAGCAAGGCCGCGCAATTCATCCAGCTCTGTGACCAGAGCCAGACCCCGCTGCTGTTCTTCCACAACACCACCGGCTTCATGGTGGGCACCGAATCCGAGCAGCAGGGGGTGATCAAGCACGGGGCGAAGATGATCCAGGCAGTGGCCAATGCCCGAGTGCCGAAGCTGACCATCGTGGTCGGTGGCTCCTACGGCGCCGGCAACTATGCGATGTGCGGCCGTGGCCTGGACCCGCGCTTCATCTTCGCCTGGCCCAACAGCCGCACCGCGGTGATGGGCGGCGCCCAGGCCGGCAAGGTGCTGCGCATCGTCACCGAGGCCAAGCATGCGAAGAACGGCCAGGAAGCCGACCCGAAGATGCTCGACATGCTGGAACAGGTCACCGCGCAGAAGCTCGACAGCCAGTCCACGGCGCTCTACGGCAGCGCCAACCTGTGGGACGACGGGCTGATCGACCCGCGCGATACCCGCACTCTGCTGGGCTACCTGCTGGACATCTGCCATGAGGCGCAGGTGCGCGAGCTGGCGCCCAACAGCTTTGGCGTGGCGCGGTTTTGATAGGACATTTCGCGGTCTGACCCCACTTGAGGAGAACAACAATGATCTTCACCCAGGAACACGAAGAACTGCGGCGCACGGTGCGCCAATTTGTAGACCGCGAGATCAACCCCCACGTCGAGGAATGGGAAAAGGCCGGGCGCTTTCCCATCCACGATATTTTCCGCAAAGCCGGCGAGCTGGGGCTGCTGGGCATCTCCAAGCCGGAAAAATTCGGCGGCATGGGTCTGGACTACAGCTACTCCATCGTCGCCGCCGAGGAGTTCGGCACCATCCATTGCGGTGGCATTCCCATGTCCATCGGCGTGCAGACCGACATGTGCACCCCGGCCCTGGCGCGCTTCGGCTCCGATGAACTGCGCGACGAGTTTCTGCGGCCGGCCATCACGGGCGAGCAGGTCGGCTGCATCGGCGTCTCCGAAGTCGGCGCCGGTTCCGATGTGGCCGGGCTCAAGACCCACGCCCGCAAGGACGGCGACGACTACGTGATCAACGGCAGCAAGATGTGGATCACCAACTCCCCCAGCGCCGACTTCATCTGCCTGCTGGCCAACACTTCGGACGACAAGCCCCACGTCAACAAGTCGCTGATCATGGTGCCGATGAACACCCCGGGCATCAGCCTCAGCTCGCATCTGGACAAGCTCGGCATGCGCAGCTCGGAAACCGCCCAGGTGTTCTTCGACAATGTGCGGGTGCCTCAACGCAACCGCATCGGCCACGAAGGCGCCGGTTTCATGATGCAGATGCTGCAGTTCCAGGAGGAACGGCTGTTCGGCGCGGCGAACATGATCAAGGGCCTGGAGTACTGCGTGGACAGCACCATCGAGTACTGCAAGGAGCGCAAGACCTTCGGCAGCCCGCTGATCGACAACCAGGTGATCCACTTCCGCCTGGCCGAGCTGTCCACCGAGATCGAGTGCCTGCGGGCCCTGGTCTACCAGGCCACCGAGCAGTATGTACGCGGCCAGGACGTGACCCGGCTGGCTTCCATGGCCAAGCTCAAGGCCGGGCGCCTGGGCCGCGAGGTCAGCGACAGTTGCCTGCAATACTGGGGCGGCATGGGCTTCATGTGGGACAACCCGGTGGCCCGGGCCTATCGCGATGTGCGCCTGGTGTCCATCGGCGGCGGTGCCGACGAGATCATGCTGGGGATCATCTGCAAGCTCATGGGCATCCTGCCGGGGAAAAAGAAATGAACCCGCTCCCTGCCTGCCAGACCCTGCTGCTGGAGCCGCGCAACGGCGTACTGTTCATCAGCCTCAATCGCCCGCAAAACCGCAATGCCATGAGCCTGCAGATGGTCGCCGAACTGCGCACGGTGATGGCCGCGGTCCGTGACCGGCGCAGCATCCGTGCCCTGGTGCTGCGCGGCACCGGCGAGCACTTCTGTGCCGGTGGCGACCTCAAGGACATGGCCGGCGCCCGTGCCCATGGCAGCGCCGCCTACCGTGAACTGAACCGGGCCTTCGGCGCCCTGCTGGAAGAAGCGCAGCACCTGCCCCAGGTGCTGGTGTGTGTGCTGCAGGGCGCGGTGCTGGGGGGCGGTTTCGGCCTGGCCTGTGTCAGCGACATCGCCATCGCCGAGCACTCGGCCCAGTTCGGCATGCCGGAAACCAGCCTGGGCCTGCTGCCCGCGCAAATTGCCCCGTTCGTGGTGCAGCGCATCGGCCTGGCCCAGGCCCGGCGCCTGGCCCTGACCGCCGCCCGTTTCGATGGCGCCCAAGCCCAGCGCATGGGCCTGGTGCACTTTGTCGAGAACGATGCCAAGGCCCTGCAGGAACGCCTGGAGCAGCAGCTTTCCCTGGTGCTGCGCTGCGCCCCGGGGGCCAACGCGGCGACCAAGGCCTTGCTCCTGGCGAGTGTCGACCAACCGCAGGGGCCATTGCTGGACCAGGCCGCCAACGACTTCGCCAATGCAGTCCTGGGTGAGGAAGGGGTCGAGGGCACCCTGGCCTTCGTGCAGAAACGCAAACCGGCCTGGGCCAACTGAGCCCTTGTAGGAGCCGGCTTGCCGGCGAACGCCCCCCACCGATTCCCGGGAGCCTGTATGCCCAATTTCAACAAGATCCTGATCGCCAACCGTGGCGAAATCGCCTGCCGCATCCAGCGTACCGCCCAGGCCCTGGGCTATCGCACCGTGGCCGTGTTCAGCGATGCCGATGCCGAGGCCCTGCATGTGCAACTGGCTGACGAAGCGGTGCATATCGGCCCGTCCGCGATACAGCAGTCCTACCTCGACGGCGCCGCGCTGCTGGAAGCGGCACGGCGCACCGGTGCCGACGCCATTCACCCGGGCTACGGCTTTCTTTCGGAAAATGCCGAGTTCGCCGCCGCCTGTGAAAGCGCCGGCCTGGTGTTCATCGGCCCCAGCGCTGCCGCCATCGAGCTGATGGGCAGCAAGCGTCGCTCGAAGATCGCCATGCTCGAAGCCGGCGTGCCGTGCATCCAGGGCTATCAGGGGGCGGAACAGGACGACGCCACCTTGCAGCGCGAAGCCCAGCGCATCGGCTATCCGCTGATGATCAAGGCCAGCGCCGGCGGTGGCGGGCGTGGCATGCGCCTGGTACACCAAGCCGGCCAGTTGCTGGAGCAGATCCGCACGGCCCGCTCCGAAGCCCTGCACGCCTTCGGCAGCGACGAACTGATCCTGGAGCAGGCGCTGATCGAGCCGCGGCACGTGGAGGTGCAGCTGTTCGGCGACGAGCATGGCCAGTTGATCTACCTGGGTGAGCGGGATTGCTCGATCCAGCGCCGCCATCAGAAGGTCATCGAAGAGGCGCCCTGCCCGGTCATGACCCCGGAGCTGCGCCAGGCCATGGGCGAGGCAGCGCTCAAGGCCGGGCGGGCGGTGAACTATGTGGGCGCCGGTACCGTGGAATTCCTCCTGGATGCGAGCGGGCAGTTCTATTTCCTGGAAATGAATACCCGGCTGCAGGTGGAGCACCCGGTCACCGAACTGGTAACGGGCCTGGACCTGGTGGCCCTGCAACTGCAAGTGGCGGCCGGCGAGCCGCTGCCCCTGGGCCAGGAGCAGGTGCGCCTCGACGGCCACGCCATTGAAGTGCGGCTGTATGCCGAGGACCCGGCACAGAACTTCCTGCCGCAGACCGGCCAGATCCTGCGCTGGGAGCCGGCACCAGGGATCCGCACCGACCATGGCTTGCAGGAAGGCCAATGGATCAGCCCGTTCTACGACCCGATGCTGGGCAAGCTGATCGCCCACGGTGCTACCCGCGAAGAGGCGCGGCGCAAGCTGCTGCGTGGCGTCGAGGATTGCGTGCTGCTGGGGCTGGAAAGCAACCGCCGGCTGCTGGCCAACCTGCTGCGCCACCAGGTGTTCGCCAGCGGCCACTTCAGCACCGCCTTCATTGCCGAGCATTTTGCCCAGGACCCGAGCCTGCAACCCCAGGAGCCCACTGCCGAGGAACTGGCCATCGCCGCTGCGCTGTTCCACCACCACAGCGCCAGCGCCCATGGCCCGGCGCTCAATGCCTGGAGCAACAACGCCGGGGTGCCCCTGGACTACCGGCTCGGGGTGCAGGACCGACAATGGTCGCTGCACCTGAACGCACTGCCCTCGGGCGCTGTGCAGGTGCGCCAGGGCGATGGGCTGCTGGAGCTCAAGGTGCGCAGCGCCGATGGCCGGCGGGCCAGCCTGGAGATCAACGGCATTCGCCGCCCGTGCGCCTATCGGCTGGAGGGCGGGGAGCTGTGGCTGAGCAACGCCAAGGGCAGCCTGCACCTGGTGGATCGTACCCATGCCCCGGCCCAGGGCCAGAACACTGCCTCCAGCGGTACGCTCAAGGCGCCCATGGACGGGGCGATCGTCGATGTACTGGTCAGTGAGGGCATGCACGTAAGCAAGGGCCAATTGCTGCTGGTGCTGGAGGCGATGAAGATGGAGCACCCGCTCAAGGCCGGGATCGACGGAGTGATCACCCGGGTCCAGGTCAACCTCGGGGACCAGGTGAAAAACCGCCAGGTACTGGTGGAGGTGGAGTAGCCCGGGCACCTTCCAGCAGATCCAGGCAGACGGGGCATCGGTCGGGACGATGCCCCCTCGATGCGCTCAAGCAGCCGTCCCCCTAGGCGGATGCCTCGGCTTTGGCTACGCTCAAGCCTCTTCAGGATGTTTCAAGGCTGGAATTCGTGATGCCCCACTGGCTGGTAATAGATCTGGAAGCCACGACGGATGAAGGGGGCTGGCCGGTGAGCGAGATGGAAATCATTGAGATCGGCGCCACCCTGGTCAACCGTCAGGGCCGGGAACAGGACCACTTCCAGCGTTTCGTCCGCCCCTTGCGGCGCCCCATGCTGACGCCGTTCTGCCGCGAACTGACCCACATCACCCAGGCCAATATCGACAGCGCCGCGCCCCTGAGCGAGGTCTGGGGCCTGTTCGAGCGCTGGCTCGGCCAGCATCAGCCGCGCCTGGATGGCTGGGCCAGCTGGGGCGACTACGACCGCAAGCAGTTGCAGCTGGAATGGCACAACCAACAGCTGCACAGCCTGCTCAATGAGGTGCCGCACATGAACCTCAAGCAGCGCTTCGCCAAGGCCCGGCGCCTGGAGCGGCCCCTGGGGCTCAATGCAGCCCTGCAACTGGCCGGCATGCAGTTTACCGGCCAGCAGCATCGAGCCCTGGAAGATGCGCGCAATACAGCACGCTTATTACCGCTGATTCTTCCTTGACGGCGGCAGGTGACGGCCCTGAAGGCCTTGTGCATACTGGCCGCCCTTTTTGACCCTTTCTTGAGGAATCGCCCATGTTTAAAGTCAACGAGTACTTCGACGGCACCGTCAAGTCGATTGCCTTCGGCACGGCCGAAGGCCCAGCCACCATTGGCGTCATGGCCCCGGGCGAATACGAGTTCGGCACCGCACAACGGGAAATCATGCACGTGGTCTCCGGCGCCCTTACCGTGCGCCTGCCAGACAGCGCAGACTGGGAAACCTTCCCGGCCGGTAGCCAGTTCAACGTTCCGGCCAACAGCAAGTTCCAGCTCAAAGTCGCAGTGGACACCGCCTACCTGTGCGAATACCGCGGCTGATCGAGCATCGCGGCGTTACCCCGGAATAAAAAATGCCCGTCTCCCAGGAGACGGGCATTTTTCGAGGTGGCACCGGTTATTCGATGACCGTCACCGCCATCCCTACCTGCAAGCGACCGTTGCCATCATTGACCAGGTTCTGGCCGAACATCGCCCCATCGGCCTGGGCCCGGTACTTCTGCAAGGTGGCCAGAGGTTCGCGGTCGGCACTGCGCTCGCCGGTCTGCGGATCGATGGTGGTGAGAATGCAGCGCGAGCATGGCTTGACCACACGGAACTCGACATCGCCGATACGCACGCGTTTCCAGTCGTCCTCGGCAAAGGCCGCACTGCCCTCGACCACCAGGTTCGGTCGAAACCGCAGCATCTCCAGGGGCCGGCCCACGCGAGCGACCAGGTCATCCAGGGAGGCCTGGCCAATCAGCAGCAGGGGAAAACCATCGGCGAAGGCCACCTGGTCATCGTCCCTGCCATAACCGGCGGCGGTGCTCCGTGCCCGCTGCGCAGGAACCTGCACCAGGCGGCTGGGCTTGCCGATGAATTCGCTGACCCAGGCCGCGGCTTCGTCCCCCGCATCGGGAACCCGCAAGGTGTCCTGCCAGATGGTCACGCCGCGCAACGGTGCATCCGCACCCGGCAGCGCTACTTCAAGGGTGGAGTGGCCTGGGGCGCTCAGGGTCAGGCCACCCTGGTCATTCCACAAGGCCGACAGCTGACTCATCCGCGCTACGGCGCGCTGGGTCAGGAAACGCCCGCTGGCCTCATCCACCAGCATCCAGCGGCGATCCCCTTGCAGCCCGAGCTTGTCCAGGCCGATCTGTTGCAGGGTCTCGCCCCTGGCGGATTTCAACGGGTATCGGTAAAGCGCGCTAAGACGCATGTCCAGCTCCCTGTATGGGCAAAAGCGCTCACCCTATACCAGCATTTAGCCGAAACAAAGGAGCGCCGGCGCAAGGCCCGTGTCAGGCGTCGGCTTCGTCCAGCATCAGCCGTTGGCGGACCACGTCCACCAGCTTGTCCGGCTGGAACTTGGACAGGAAGTTGTCGCAACCGACCTTCTTCACCATCGATTCGTTGAAGCTGCCGGACAAGGACGTGTGCAGCACCACATAAAGCCCGCGCAAACGCGGATCGTTGCGGATCTCGGTGGTCAGGCGGTAGCCGTCCATTTCCGGCATTTCCGCATCGGTGAACACCATCAGCAGCTTGTCGGTCATCACCACGTCGGTGTCGGCCCAGGCCTTGAGCATGTTCAGGGCCTTGAGGCCATCACTGGCGATGTGCATCTTGACCCCGAGCTGGCCGAGGGTGTCGCGCAATTGCGAGAGGGCCACGTTGGAGTCGTCCACTAGCAGCACTTCGCGGCCACGGGCACGCTCCAACACCGGATCTTCCAGCTTGTCCCGGGAAACCTTGGCGTTGTAGGGCACGATTTCCGCCAGGACCTTTTCCACGTCGATGATTTCCACCAACTGGTCATCGACCTTGCTGATGGCGGTCAGGTAATGCTGGCGCCCGGCGCTGGTGGGCGGCGGCATGATGGCTTCCCAGTTCATGTTGACGATGCGGTCCACGCCACCGACCAGGAACGCCTGCACCGAGCGGTTGTACTCGGTAACGATGATGGTGCTGTTGGGGCCCGGGACCAGCGGGCGCATGCCAATGGCCTGGGACAGATCGATGACCGGCAGGGTCTGCCCGCGCAGATTGACCACCCCACAGACAAAGGGATGGCGCTGAGGCATCAGCGTCAGCTTCGGCAGTTGCAGCACTTCCTGGACCTTGAACACGTTGATCGCGAACAGTTGCCGGCCGGCCAGGCGGAACATGAGGATTTCCAGGCGATTCTCACCCACCAGTTGCGTGCGTTGATCTACCGTGTCGAGAATGCCGGCCATTAATGACTCCTGGGCTTGTTCTGATGAATTCACTAAAGACAGATATCGGCCGGGTCTGCCGTATCTTGACCCGCATGCAAATTGCCACACAAAGCCGTTGATGTCACATTAACATCATGCTTTACTGGCGCGGTCAATTCAGCACCACCCTCTGCGCCGGCCAGACCTCTATTTCGGTGCAAGGTTCCCGTGCCTAGGGGAATCCCCTATCAACAATCAGGACCAGCCTGATATTCGCGATATCCAATAGCCATTAATGTGACGCCATTCTCATTGCATGAACGGAGTCAGGCTTTTGTTTTTGATCGCAGAAAGGTGGCTTGGCCCCCTTTCAAGCCCCACTACCCTCGCTCATCCTGCCCCAGCGCGCTTGCGCCGCCTTGCTGTGGCCGGCATGCGCGCACGGACCGGGTTCGAGGCCACTCGACTCGCTCGGCAGGCTGCGACCGCAGGCAAGCATTCAGCTATAACGTCAATCCAGCTGCACCTATCGCGTCCAACTTGCAAACCGTTCAGCCAACGCCCTATCAAGCCATCGGACACGCAGTCATGGAGATAAGCATGCTAAAGGACGGCCACGAGTGCGCCACACCGCTGCCCGAGTTCCTGCTTGAAGCCCAGGCCCTGCTGGCCAGATCGGAAGACTGCCTGAGCCACCTGCACCTGATCAGAAACGATGAAGAAGCCATCAACTGCCTGCTCGCCAGCCTGCTGAGCCTGGCCCAGGCCGCGGCCCGCCACGCAGTCAGCCCGCTGGCCGAATTCTCCCTGCATATTCATGGCGTGCTCAAGCGCACCCCCCATCCCCTGGACCTCAACGATCCGATCCTCGACGCCTTGAAGAGCTGCCTGACGCTGATGGCCTGGCAACTGGAACTGATCGACCCACGCAACGGCCAGCTCAATCTGGACGACAGCGAACAAGTCATGCTGATCGAAGAACTGACAGAGCAAGTGGGACAAAACTGTAACTGCACATATCCATCTTGCAGCCACTGAAGTTGTATTTATCCGGCGGGGCAGCGGATAAAACTCTCGCCAATCACCGCCCTACTGCACAACATCGACAAAATATCGGGCCAACTGCCAAGCACCCGGTCGTTATTGATTAATTCATACCCAAGAGCGACATCAATCACTCCATAAAGCCAACTAGCAAGGTCACCGGGACTTGCTGTTCAACGCGCTGTGCATGCGGGCAAACCCGCTCCCCAGCACACTTTGCGCGATGTTCGGGCGCACGTGGCGCCAATGGTACCGACGTACCGCTACCCTCCAGTTCCTGACTCTGAAGTCCTATATGACTGAGCGTATAAACGCGACCGACGGTATCTTCGGTGGTATTATGCGGCGCATAAACGGACACAGTTAATGGCACATTGATTCCAATGGCGGCAGTTACTACTCAGCCTGTACAACACGAACAGACAGCGTTGATTGAAACCGGGTATTCAAAGAGCACCGTTTCCCAAACAAGCCTCGTCATCCATACTTGACCGGGCTCTTCGCAGCGAACATCCATTGGCTCCATCCGCTATGTACGCCAGCCTCAAGTCATTCTTCTCTTGGCCCCCCTCCCGTGATCACCTGCGCTGGCTCAGCCTGTTGCTGTGCTCCTGCTCGACCCTGGCCAGTGTGCTGGTCTACTGGCTGGGCCGGCCTCTGCCTCTGGGGTTGCTGGTCATCAACGTGGCGGCGCTGGCCTGCATCTGGATGCAATACGGTTATTCGCGCAAATCCATCCGCTTCCAGCCCCAGGAACTCGCCGAACGCCTGCTGGAGGTCAAGGAAAACGAACGGCACCGTCTGAGCCGTGAACTGCATGACGACATCGGCCAACTGCTGACCGCCGCCAAGCTGCAGACCGACTGGCTCAAGCGCCGCCTGCCGGACGAACTGCAAGAACATTGCGCGGTGCTGGGCACCACCCTGGAAGAGACCCTGGCCAAGGTGCGGGACGTCTCCGCCATCCTCAACCCGCGGCAACTGGCCAGCCTCGGGCTGGAAGCCAGCCTGCGCGCCCACCTGCTCAAGACCCTGGAAAACACCTCGGTGCACTGGAGCCTGGAGTGCCACCAGCGCCTGGCGGGCATTCCCGAGGAAATGGCCGTCGCAGCGTTTCGCATCACCCAGGAAGCAGTAACCAACATCCTGCGCCACGCCCAGGCGAAAAACCTGCTGGTACGCCTGCAACGACTGCCCGAAGGCCTGTCGCTGTTCATCAGCGATGATGGCCAGGGTTTCGCACCGGCCAGCGACCCGGGCGCCCAGGGCCAGCGCGGCATGGCCGGAATGCAGGAACGAATCAGTCAGTTGGGCGGCCTGTTGAAGGTCACCAGCGAGGCCGACCAAGGCACACAGATCGAAGCACTCTTTCCCTGGGCCCCTCGCACTCTGGAGCGGGCCAGCACGAATAAGGTTTTACATTGACCTGTAATTTACTCTTGGTGGATGACCACTCGCTCATCAGGGCTGGCGTGCGTGCCCTGGTCATGGACATTCCCGGATACGCGGTGATCGGTGAAGCGGATGACGGCTCGTTCCTGCTGGAAATGGTCGAAAGGCTGCATCCGGACATCATCCTGCTGGACCTGTCGATGAAACACACCGGCGGCCTCGACGCCCTGCGCCGGCTCAAGGCGCTCCACCCGCAGAGCAAGGTGCTGATCCTGTCGATGCACACCGACCCGGCCCTGATCATGCAGGCCCTGGAATGCGGCGCCCACGGCTACCTGCTCAAGGACACCACCGCCACAGAACTCGAGCACGCCCTCCAGGCCCTGCGCAACAATGAACGCTACCTGAGCCCGGCCATCGCCCACACGGTGATCAACCAGGCCCTGACCCGGGCTCAGAAGCAACCTCCGCCACCGGAGCAGAACCACAACCTGACGGCCCGCCAGCTGGAAATCCTGCGGCTGATCGTGCGCGGCAAATCCACCCGGGAGATCGCCCTGGGCCTGGGCCTGAGCATCAAGACCGTGGAAACCCACCGCTCGCAGATCATGAAGCGCCTGCAGATCTTCGACGTTGCCGGGCTGGTGCTGTTCGCCGTGCGCGAACGCATCATCAGCCTCGACGACTGACTCAGCGGGCGCCTCCCAGCAGCGGCGAATCCTCGGGCAGATGCACCCGCAACGCGCCAGGACGGGCGGTGAAACGCAAGGTATCGCCCTGCAGCGGCTCGCCGTCGAGGTTGATGTCCAGGCCTCGGGACGCCTTGATCTCGACCCAGGGCAGGCGTGCCCGGACAAACAGATTGTCGATCCCCAACCCGCCCGCCAGCAGGTTCTTCAGCGTGCCGACCAGTTCCTGGGGCGCCGGCAGGATGCTGATATCCAGCAAGCCGTCATCGGCCAGGGCCCCCGGGCACAACTCGTGCCCGCCGCCCGCTTGACGGCCGTTGCCGATGCCCAGGGCCAGAAGTTCGCCATGCCAGTGGAAACCCGGCCCCTGCAACTCGCCATAGGCCGCGCTCAGCTCGGCAAAACGTGACAGACCGGTGAACAGGTAGGCCGCGCCCCCCAGGACCTTCTTCAAATCCTCCGAGGTGTTGGCGGTGACCTGGCTGCCAAAGCCGCCCGTGGCCATGTTGAGGAACATCTGCCCGCCGACCTCCCCCAGGTCGATCGCCCGCGCCGGCACATCCAGCAGGTCCAGGGCCGCCGCCGGGGTCAGCGGCACGCCGGCAGCCCGGGCAAAGTCGTTGGCCGTGCCCAGCGGCAACAGCACCAGGCTGGCCGGGGCGTCGGCATTGGCCAGGGCTTCGGCGATGTCCCGCAGGGTGCCGTCGCCGCCGCCGGCAATCAGCCGGGTATGGCCGGCAGCCAATGCCTCCTGCACCAGGCGCTGGGCATCCCCCGCCTCCCAGGTCAGGCGCACCTGCAAGTCCCAGCCGGCGGCGCGCCGGGCCTCGACGGCCGCGCGCACCTCCTCGTTGAGGGCCTGTTTGCCGTGCAGTATCAACAATGCCTTGCGCTCACTCATCAGCCCTGACTCCGGTTATGGATTCCATGAAGGATGTTGACCCTGCCGCCCGCCGAAAAAGTCTGTCGTCGGAATTTATTTTTTTGCCGGAAGCAGTCTGGCCATGGCCCCCCGGCAATCCGGCAGCTTAGCCGCAGGGAGGCAGGGATTCGTCCGGCACGGTCCGGCTTTCAATTAGCGGGTCGTTGTTTCATGAGCTTTACTGACCCCTGTCGTTTAGATGAGGAAGTGCAGGTCATCACCTTGACCGGCGCCGGGGGCCCCACCTGAATACGCAGAGGGCACGGTTTTCCCACTTGAATGCCGACCACGCCTGGGGATGAAGGGACGTGGCTTTTTTCGGTGCCGGGACCAGACGATGGGAAGTCGCAAACATTGCGAACTTCCTCGCGATCTCTCCAGTCAACCGGTGTGCCTTAGGTCGAGGGAATTGATCTTATGCGGTTGCAACCTGTAGACAGCCTGTTACTGACTCGCCCCAGCATGGTCGAGTACTTCCTGTTCGGCATCCGTGTGGTTCATGGGCTGACTGCAATCCTTCCCGGGCTGTTGCTGATCCTGCTGTCCAACAACAGCCAGGAAGCCTTGAAAAGCGACCTGACCCTGCTGGTGTTCTTCGCCCTCATCAGCGTGCTGATCTTCCAGGCCCTGGGGGTGTACGCCGAATCCATCTTCAGCAACCAGCTGCGCTTCCAGCTGACCCTCTTCGCCTGGGCCTCGTCCTTTTGCGTGCTGCTGTTCATGCATCACTCGATGCAGATGTTCAACACCATCGGCAACCCCGAGCTGTTCGGCTGGTTTGCCGGCAGCTTCGTGCTGTTCGGCATCGAGCGCCTGGTGCTGCTGACCCTGTTCCAGCAGTTGATGCAGCGCGGCGTGTTCCTGCAGAACGCGGTGATTCTCGGCGCCACGGAAAACGGCCAGCGCCTGGCCGAATACCTGGCCCAGCATCAGGACATCCGCTCCGGAGTGACCGGTTTCATCGACGACCGCATCGGCCGCCTGCCCAAGACCCTGTGCAACCTGCCGCTGCTGGGCAACTCCAGCGACCTGGAACGGCTGATCCGCGAGGAAAAGGTTACCCAGGTCCTGGTGGCGCTGCCCTGGTCGGCGGAAAACCGCATGGCCTATGTCATCCGCGAGCTGCGAAGGCTGCCGGTGAACGTGCTGCTGGTGCCCGACATGGTGGCCTTCCGGCACGCCCACAACCGCATCACCGAAGTCGCCAACCTGCCGATGTTCAACGCCTCCGAAGTGCCGTTGCGGGGCTGGTCGCCGTTCTTCAAGCGCCTGGAAGACATGGTGCTGTCGAGCATCGCCCTGGTGCTGCTGTCGCCGGTGATGCTGCTGGTGGCACTGGCGATCAAGCTGGACTCCAGCGGCCCGGTGCTGTTCAAGCAGAAGCGCTACGGCTACAACAACCGGCTGATCGAGGTCTACAAGTTCCGCTCGATGCACCAGCACATGGCCGACGCCCATGCCGAAAAGCAGACCACCCGGGGCGACCCGCGCATCACCCGGGTCGGGCGCTTCATTCGCAAGACCAGCCTCGATGAACTACCCCAGCTGTTCAATGTGTTCGGCGGCAGCATGTCCATGGTCGGGCCGCGCCCCCATGCCACCGCGACCAAGGCCGCCGGCATTCTCTTCGAAGAAGCGGTCAAGGAGTACACCTCGCGCCACCGGGTCAAGCCGGGGATCACCGGCCTGGCGCAGATCAACGGCTATCGGGGCGAAACCGATACCCTGGAAAAAATCGAGAAACGTGTCGAGTTCGACCTGGAATACATTGAAAACTGGTCGGTCTGGTTCGACCTGTACATCCTCTTCCGCACTGTTCCGTCCGTGATCATGACCCGCGAGGCCTTCTGAATGAGCACACTCATTCCCTGCATCATTGCTGGCGGCGCCGGCACCCGCCTGTGGCCGGTATCCCGCGAGGCGATGCCCAAGCCCTTCATGCGCCTGCCAGACGGCGAAAGCCTGCTGCAGAAAACCTTCGTGCGCGCCACCGCGCTCAAGGACGTCGGCCGCCTGTTGACGGTGACCAACCGCGAGGTGTTCTTTCGCACCCTCGACGACTATCGCCTGCTGAACAAGGCCAGGGTGGAGCTGGACTTCATCCTTGAGCCGTTCGGGCGCAACACCGCACCGGCCATCGCTGCCGCCGCCCTGCACGTGAGCCGCCTGTATGGCGATGATGCACAGCTGCTGGTGCTGCCCGCCGACCACCTGATCAAGGATGTGCAGGCTTTCGCCAACGCCGTGGACAGCGCCCGGCAATTGGCCGAGCAAGGCTGGCTGGTGACCTTCGGCCTGGTGCCCACCCACGCCGAGACCGGCTTTGGCTATATCGAGAAAGGCCAGGGCCTGAACAAGGACAGCTTCCAGGTCAGCCGCTTCGTCGAAAAACCCGACGCCGCCACCGCCCAGCGTTATGTCGATGGCGGCCTGCACCTGTGGAACGGCGGGATGTTCTGCATGCGTGCCGACGTGATCCTGCAGGAACTGCGCGAGTTCGTGCCCGAGGTGGTCAGCGCCGTCGAACACTGCCTGGAGCAGAGCCACCGCAAGGAGGGCAAGCACGAACTGCAAGTGGAGCTGGATGGCGACAGCTTTGCCCAGGCCCCGGACATCTCCATCGACTACGCGGTGATGGAGCGCTCGAAGAAAGTCGCCGTGGTGCCCTGCCAGCTGGGCTGGAGCGACATCGGCTCCTGGCAGGCAGTGCGCGAGCTGACCCCGGCGGACGAACATGGCAACCAGTGCAACGGCGAGACCGTGCTGCACGATGTCAGCAACTGCTATATCGACTCGCGCAAGCGCCTGGTGGGCGGGGTCGGGCTGAACAACCTGATCATCATCGACACTCCGGACGCCCTGCTGGTGGCCGACGGCAACCGCAGCCAGGACGTCAAGCTGATCGCCCAGGAACTCAAGCGCCTGGGCCACGACGCCTACAAGCTGCACCGCACCGTGACCCGTCCCTGGGGCACCTACACCGTGCTCGAGGAAGGGCCGCGCTTCAAGATCAAACGCATCATGGTCAAGCCCAATGCCTCGCTGTCGCTGCAGATGCACCACCACCGCAGCGAACACTGGATCGTGGTCAGCGGCATGGCCCTGGTCACCAATGGCGAGGACGAATTCCTGCTCAATACCAACGAGTCGACCTTCATCAAGCCCGGCCGCACTCACCGCCTGGTCAATCCCGGGGTGATCGACCTGGTGATGATCGAAGTACAGAGCGGGGAGTACCTCGGCGAAGACGACATTGTGCGCTTCAACGACATTTACGGGCGGGCTCCCGCCGAAGCCGCCAAGACCTGAACTGACGCTCCAAGCAGCAATCTGGCCCGACAGGGAGTTGTGACTATGCACGCCAGGAAGACCGCTCGATGAAAAGACTCCTGCTGATTTCCAGTGTTCTCATGCTCTGCGCCTGCTCCATTCCGGCAAAGGTGGAACTGCCGCCCAGCCAGGACCTGGAGGCCGCCCATCGGGCCGGTGATGCCCTGGCCGGCCAGCCGTTGCCGCCCCAGCGGATTCGCCCGGGGGACACCCTGCGCATCGTCCGCAACACTGGTGAGGCGCCATCGATCTCGGCCTTCACCGCCAACTCGATCTACGAACTCACGCTGTTCACCGTGCTCAACGATGGCACCTTCGCCTATCCCTATGCCGGGCAGGTCAAGGCCGCGGGGCTGACTCCGCAGCAACTGACCCAGGTCCTGGAAAACAAGCTGAAGAACATCTACCAGGACTCGGCACTGACCGTGAACATCAACCAGGCACCGGGCAACACCGTGTTCGTCGGCGGCTCGGTACGCAACCCGGCGTCCCTGCCGGTGACCGTGACCACCACCCTGGAGCAGGCGATCGTCGGCGCTGGCGGCCTGCTGTCGGTGGGCGACAGCCGCAATATCGCCCTGCTGCGCGAGGGCGAGGACGGTCGCTACAAGACCTACTTTTTCGACTACCGAAAATTCATGATCGCCGGCAACGCCGGAGCCGCGCCGGTGCTGCTGCAACGCGGCGACGTGGTGTTCGTGCCCAAGTCCAGCGTCGGCAACGGCATTGAATGGGTGGATGTGTACCTCAACCAGTTGATTCCGTTCACCAAGTCGATCGGCATCGGGGCGAGTTACGAAATCAATCGCCAGTCGGCCAACTGATCGCCAAGGACAGCACTCATGATCAATATCCGTTCCTTTCGCGATCTGCTGCGGTTGTTCTTCATCTTCAAGCGCGAGGTCAAGATCACCGTCCTGGTGACCTTCGTCATCATCCTGCTGGGGGCTTTCTTGCTGCCCAACCGCTTCGAATCCACCGCCCTGCTGCTGGTCAAGCCCGGACGCGACACCAGCACCCTGCCGATCGAGATCGCCGATCGCCAGGCTGTGGTGATTCCCAGCGCCCAGCGTGATCCGATCATCGATGAGGAGCGCATCCTCGGCGGCGAGCCCATCGCCCGCAAAGTGGCGGAAAAGTACCTCGACGACCTGTCCCGCCAGCCCCAACCAAGTGGTGCCCTGGCCACCCTCAAGAACGCAGTGAAAGGCGCGGTGGAAGGCATCGTCGACCTGCTGCGCGGGGCCCTGCAACTGGTGGGCCTGGTGGAGAAGCAGACCCCGGTGGAACGCCTGACCGAACGCATGTTGAAAAGCTTCAGCGTGACCCACGCCGCAGGCTCCTCGGTGATGGAAGTGAGCTTTACCTGGAACGACCCCAAAGTGGCCCAGACAGTGGTCAAGAGCTGGATCGAGCAGTACCAGCAGGAACGCGCGCAAACCCTCGGGCGCAAAAGCCTGTACGCCTTCTATGAAACCGAAAGTGGCGCCACCAACCAGCGCATCCTCGGCTACAAGAAGCAGATCGCCGACTACCTGAACCAACTGGGGGCGGTGAGCATCGAGGAGCGCCTGAACGATATCTCGCGCAACCTCAACAACCTCAAGGGCGAACACCTCAATACCACCCGAGCAGTGGCGTCCACTCGCAGCGGCCTGGAGACCATCCAGAAGCAGCTCAACAGCATGAAGAAAGAAATCAGCATCGGCCGCCAGATGAGCCTCAACCCGGACCGCCAGGACCTGCAGCAGCGGATCAACGCTAAGCAGATCGAGCGTCAGGAAATGCTCCGCACCTTCAAGGAAGGCGCCCCTCCGGTCCGCGCCATGGATGCGGCAATCGCCAACCTGCAAGCCTTGCTGAAATCGGAAAGCGGCACTGTGCAACGCAGCGAAAACCTGGCCCCGAACCCGGTCTATACCCGCCTGCAGAACAGCTTCGCCGACCAGCAGGCCAGCCTCAGCCGCCTGCAGACCCAGGCCGCCCAGCAGGAAACCCAGTTGCTCAAGCTCGAACAGGAACGGCGCCAGGCGCTGGCCGTGGAACCTGAACTGGCACGCCTGCAACGGGAACTGAGCGCGGCGGAGAAAAGCTTCGCGCTGTACAGCGACAGCACCGAGAAAGCCCGCATCGACCGCGAGCTGGACCAGAGCCAGATCAGCAACATCGCGGTGATCGAAGAAGCCACCTTCAAACCCAGCCGGGTCTTTCCCAAGAGCCTGAGCATGCTGCTCGCCGCCATCCCCCTGAGCCTGGCGGTGGGCCTGCTGGCGCTGTACTTCTTCTATCTGCTGGACCAGCGCATCCATGACGGCGACCAGATCGAGGAGCGCTTCGGGGTCAAGGTCTGGACCAGCCTGCAGGACCTCGACAGCCACCTGCCGCAACGCAACAGCGCCTTCACCGCCAGCCTCTACCGCCTGTACGGCATCCTGCCCCTCAAGCAGGTGGCGCTGCAGGGGCTGGCGATCGGCCTGACCTCGGCACGCCGCGGCGAAGGCGTGAGCTTCGTCACCGCGCACCTGCGCGACCTGCTCCAGGAGCGCGGGCACGTGGTGCGGGTCAATGGCGCACCCAACGCGGTGCCCGGCGAAATCGTCCTGCTGGAAGCCTCGGGCTTCTTCTCCAACCAGGAAGCCTTCGTCAGCCTGCGCGAGGCCGACCTGATCGCCCTGATCGTCGAAGCCGAAACCACCACGGTGCCCGTGCTGCAAAACGCCCTGTCGATTCTCACCACCGCCTTCAAGCGGGTCGACGGCATCATCATCAACCGCCGGCGCTTCGGCATCCCGGAGAACGTGCTGAACTTCCTGGCGCGGATCAGGAGCCCCCACTGATGCACATTGCCCTGCTGGCACCCATGCCTCCCGAGCAGAACGGCATTGCCGACTACGCCGCGCACCTGCGCGCCGCGCTGGAAGGCCTGGGGCTGAAAGTCAGCACGCCCCTGGCCGGGCTGGGCAACGACCCGCAACGCGCCATCGAGCGGGTGGCGCACAGTGACTGGCAGGGGATCGACCTGGTGCACGCCGAGCTGGGCGGTGGCCGGCTGGCGGAGTTTCATGCCCTCAAGGCGTTGCGCGAGCGTTTCCCCAGCCTGCCGCTGAGCGCCACGGTGCACGACCCCGAACGCCTGGTCTGGCGCCGGGCCAGCCTGCCCTGGCCGCTGTCCCTGGCCACGCGGCTGCCCTCACCGCTGCCACAGATCGCCACGGTACTGACCGACCCCTTGTGCCTGCACGAAGAAAAGCAGCTGGCCCGCAGCCTCACCCGGCTGATCACCCTGACCCACGCCGGCGGCGCCTGCCTGCGCCAGCGCATGGGGTTGCGTGCGGAGCAGATGGTGGTGATCCCCCACGGCAACCTGGCCATCCCCGCCCGGCCGCTGCCGCCGCTGAGCCCGTTGAGGCTGCTGTATTTCGGCTTCATCTACCGCGGCAAGGGCATCGAGGATCTGCTGGATGCACTGGCCATGGCCTTCGCCCAGCAACCAGCAATGCGCGAGCGCATGCGCCTGACCCTGGCCGGGGGCAGTGAACCGGAAATGGCCTTCGGCAGCGCCGGCAGCTACCTCGACCAGTTGCGCCAGCACATCCAGCGCCTGAACCTGCAGGACAGCATCGACTGGCAACTGGACCTGCCGGCCACGGACATTCCTAAGGTGATCCAGGCCCACCACGTGATGGTCCTGCCCTACCGCGAGTCGAGCAAGCTCAAGCTCCTGGGCACGCTGCGGGGGACCAGCGGCGCCTTGTCCTGGGCGGTGGCCTGCGGCCGCGGCGCCATCACCTCCGACGCCCGCTCCTTCGCCGAAGAGGTGGCCCAGGACAACGGCGTGATCTTTCCCCAGGGCAACGTCGCCGCCCTGGCCGCCGAACTCAGCCACTTGTGCGCCAGCCCGGAACGGGTGGAGCGCTGGGCCGAGCACGCCGCGGTGATCGGCTCCCGGCGGGTCTGGAGCCATACCGCCGAGCGCTTTGCCCGGGTGTTCAGCGATGCCTGTGGAGGCCCGGCCCATGCCTATGCGACGTAGCTCGGCGATTGCCCTGCTAGTGCTCGCCTGCCTGTCCTGGAACGCCCTGGCGGATACCACCCTGCGCGCGCCGCGAGCGGTGGTGTGGAAGGATTTTCTCGGGGTCAACGCGCAGTTCCAGTACTTCACCCCCGGCGTCTACCAGAAGCAAATGGACCGGCTCGATGCCCTGGGCCTGAGCTGGGTCCGCCTGGCCATTCACTGGGCCATGATCGAACCCAGCGAGAATGACCTGCAGCTGGACACCCTGGACGCCGCGATGAACGCCATGCAGGGCCGCCAGTACCGGGTCCTGGCCTACATGGTGGGTTCGGCGCCCTTCGCCGCCAACGTGCCCAGCGGCTCACCCCCTTCCGACCAGTACCCGCCCAAGGACTTCAACGTCTTCGCCCAGCGCATGAAAATGCTCGCCCAGCGTTATCCCCAGGTGAACACCTGGCAGGTGTGGAACGAACCCAACATCGTCTGGCTGCCCAAGGAAGACCCCGACGCCTACGACCAGTTGCTCACGACCACCACCAGCGCCATTCGCGCGGCGATTCCCGACAAGCCTGTAGCGACCGCGGGCATGGCCTACTACAGCCAGATGCGCAGCACCCCGGGGCTGATGCTCGAAGACCTGCTGCAACAGGGCCTGGGCACGGAAAACCTGATTGCCGCCTACCACCCCTATTCCGAGCTCCCGGAAGGCGACGATGCCGCGGCCCAGGATTTCCTCGTACGCGGCAACTTCCTCAACAACGCGCTGCACAGCCAGGGCGTGCAACAGGTCTGGGCCACCGAGTGGGGCTGGTCGAGCTACACCAGCGGAGCCCGGGAAATGCAGGCGATGATCGGCGTCAACGGCCAGGCCGACTACACCCTGCGCCGCCTGGCCCTGATGGCGGCCATGGACTACCAGCGGATCTTCCTGTTCAACCTCAGCGACCTGGATGCCCGCGCCAGCAACCGCGACCAGTCCTACGGGCTGGTGGACCTGGCCGGCGAACCCAAGCCGGTCTACAACGCCCTCAAGTATTTTCTCGACACCACCGGGCCGAGCCTGGCCCCGGCTGATCCCCCCGGCCTGAGCAACGCCCCGAGCGACTTGTACAGCATCGCCTGGACCCGGCCCGACGGCTCCCACGTCTGGATGTTCTGGAGCGCCAGCGGCGCCAGCCTGCAGGTTCCCGGGCTCAACGCGGCCACGCTGCATGATCCGCTGACCGGCACCCGCACCGAGCTGAGCGGGCAAGCGGGCCTGAGCGTGCCGTTGAAAACCAGCCTGCAACTGTTGGTGTGGTGAGCATGAAAATCCTCTGGACCCTGCCCTACCTGCCCTGGCCCGCCACCAGCGGCGGCAAGACCCGGCAATACCACCTGCTGCGGGCCCTGGCCGCCCGCGGGCACCGCATCACCTTGCTGGTGCAATCGAAAACCCCGTTGGACGACGCCACCCGCGCGGCCCTGGAGCCCTGGCTGGAACGCCTGATCGTGCTGCCGCGGCGGCCGTTGCGCAGCCTCAAGACCCTGTTCTCGGTGCTGTTCGCGCCCTACCCCATGCTGGCCGACGTCAACGGTTTGGCCGCGCCGCTGCAACAGCGTTTTCGCGAGCTGTTGGAGGAACCCTGGGACGTGATCCAGATCGAGCACAGCTACAGCTTCCAGCCCTTCGAACAGCCGCTCAAGCAATTGCAGCGCCCGTTCATCCTCACCGAACACAACGTCGAGTCGGCCCTCGGTGCCGCCAGCTACGACCGCCTGCCGGCTTGGTCGAAACCCTTTACCCGTTACGACCAATGGCGCTACCGGCGCTGGGAACGCCGGGTGTTCCAGCAGGCGGCCCGGGTCATCGCGGTGACCGAACAGGACGCCCTGACCCTGGCCCGGCTGAGTGGCAAACCGGCCGCGGTGGTGGTCAACGGCGTGGACTGCGGGCATTACGCCGCAGTGCAACCGGACCTTGGCAGCCAGCGCCTGCTGTTTATCGGCAACTACGAATACAGCCCCAACCTGGATGCGGTGCAATGGGCCCTGGAAGAGATACTGCCGCGCCTGTGGGCCATCAACCCCGAGGTGCACTTCGCCATCTGCGGCTACGCCCTGCCGGACAGTTTCCGCCAGCGCTGGACCGACCCGCGCATCGAGTGGCAGGGTTTTGTCCCCGACCTGCGGGACCTGCAACGGCGCTCGGCGCTGTTCTTCGCCCCGCTGCGCCAGGGCGGCGGTTCCAAGCTCAAGGTCCTGGAGGCCATGGCCGCCGGCCTGCCGGTAGTCACCACGGCCCAGGGCAGCTCCGGGCTGCAGGTAGAGAACGGCCAGCATTACCTGGGCAGCGAAGACCCCGGGGCCCTGGCGCAGATTCTCGCCCAGGCCCTGGCCGACCCCGAGCGCCTGCAACGCATCGGCGCCGCCGGGCGCGACTACGTGCTGGCCCACCATGACTGGAGCGCCGCCGCGGCCCAGCTGGAAGCGGTCTATCACCAACTCCCCTCTGACAAAGAAGAAGTGTCCGTATGCGCATAGGTCTGGATTACCGCCCCGCCGCGGGCTACAGCAACAGTGGTATCGGCCGGCAGAACCTGGCACTGGAAGACGCCCTGCGCGCCAATCCGCAGGTCAGCCTGCAATTGTTCGGCGTCGCCCCGGAAGACCATCCGCTGCGCCGCCGGGTGCATTGCCCCAGGTGGGGCGCACCACTGCAGGGGGTGCATCGCCTGCCGAACCGGCTGCGCTTCGAGGGCGGTTTTCTGCCCGGGGCCCTGCGTGAGGCCGAGGTGGAGCTGTACATCTGCAACTTCAACATGGGCCTGCCCCTGGGCAGGAAACCTAAGAACCTGCGCTATGTATTGCAACTGCATGACCTGTTCCAACTGACCCTGACCAACAGCCATGGCTCGCGGCTCAAGGAGCGGGTCTATGGCCTCACCGACAAGCTCTCCATCGGCCACTCGGTGAAGCAGGCGGACCGCATCTGGACACCTTCGCAGTACACCGCCGACGAACTGGTGAAGCTCTTTCCCCAGGCCCGGGACAAGGTCCGGGTGCTGCCCAACCTGGTTACCGGTTTCCAGGGCGAACCCGCCGACATCCGCGACCTGCAACTGCCCGAGCGCTACTGGCTGGCGGTGGGCACCCGCGAGCCGCGCAAGAACATTCCCTGGTTCGTCGCTGCCTGGCAGGCCGCACGCCAGCAATCCCCGGATGTACCGGAACTGGTGCTGATCGGCGCACCGGAACACCTGCCCAGCGAGCTGCGCGCCGTGCATGGCCTGCACTTTCTCAGCGACCTCAGCGACAGCCAGTTGCATGGGGTGTACCGCCAGGCCCAGCGCCTGTGGCAGCCCTCCTACGCCGAGGGCTTCGGCCTGCCGGTGATCGAGGCCCTGAGTGTCGGCACTCCGGTGGCGGTGGCCAGCGGCTCGGCCCTGGACGAGATCACCCCGGCGGGCAGCCCGCGCTTCTCGCCCACCGACAGCGCCGCGCTGAGCCAGTTGATGGTGCAACTGGCCAGCGCCCCGCCGGAAGACCCCACCCCCCTCAAGGCCTGGGCGGCCGGCTACGCCGAGGATGCCTATCGCCAGCGCTTCAATGAATTGCTCGAGGAGCTCAAGTAATGCCCATCGCCCTGCCGCTGGCGCTGATCTTCGGCCTGGTTTTCGGCGTGCTGATCTGGTTGCTGCCAGCGCTCAAGGTGCTGGTGCTGATGGTCGGCATCGCAGCGGCGGTGACCGTGGTCCGCCAGCCCATGCGCGGGCTGCTGCTGTTCGCGGTACTGGCGACCTTCCTGCCCTATTCGACGGTGCAGATCGGCCTGCGCACCACCGTCTCCGAAGCCCTGCTGCTGTTGGTCTGGGCCAGCATCCTGGCCCAGGGGCTGTTCTCCAACCTGCCCCGGCCGCCCAGGCTGCTGCGTACCGAGAAGCTGCTGCTGGCCCTGATGGCCTTCAGTGCCCTGCCCTTCATCATCGGCCAGGTGACGGTGAACGCCGATGGCAATGGCCCGGTGAACTGGGTCCGCTGGTTGCTCAACCTCTCGGCGCTGTTTCTGGTGCGGCGCCTGTTGCAGCAAGCCAAGGCCCGGGAGCAACTGGTCTGTGGCCTGTTGCTGGGGACCCTGCTGCTCCTGCTGCTGTCGATCCCGGTGTTTCTGAAGAACGGCAGCGCCACGGCCATGACCCCGATCCTCGAAAAGCTCGGCTACGGCGGCATCGCGGTACTGGGCGACAGCCTCAGCGCCCTGGCCAATCGCATGGGCTCGCCGTGGATGCACCCCAACGTCACCGGCGGCGCCATGGCCCTGCTGCTGCCCCTGGCCTTCTGTTTCGGCCTGACCCGCAGCGGCTGGCAGCGTAACCTCGGCCTGGCGGTGGCCTTGCTGGGGGCCGCCGGGCTGCTGCTCTCCGGTTCTCGCGGAGCCCTGCTCAGCCTGCTGATCGTGCTGATCTGGATGGCCCGCCAGCGGGTGCCCTACACCGGGCGCATGCTGATGGGTGGCTTCGTTCTCGGGGCCTTGCTGCTGATGTCCTATCCGCCCTTGCAGGACCGCCTGCTGACCCTGTTCACCTCCAACGATGCCAGCACCAGCGTGCGGGTCGACGAGTACTCGCATTTCCCCGCCGCCATGGCGATGTTCCCCTTCGGCATCGGCTTCAAGGTCGACCCACCCGTGCCCGGCACCGGCCTGTGGGGGATTTCCAACCTGTGGCTGAACTACATCTACAAGATCGGCGTGCCCGGCATGCTGCTGTTCGTCGCGGTGATCTGGAGCTGGTGGCGGGAAACCCGGGTTCCCGGGGTGGCCATCCAGTTGAATCGGGACAACGCCCTCTGGCTGGGCAGCGGCGCCGGCCTCAGCGCCGCACTGATCAGCGGCCTGTTCGACCATTACTTCAGCTTCACCCAGGTGTTGATCGCCCTGTTCTGGCTGCTGCTGGGCCTGAACCTGCATGAAGCCAGACGCCTGCGACTCAAGGCCGGCGCTGCGGCGCCCAGGGTTACTCCAGACTCCCCACCCTCAGGAATCCAGCCATGAAACATCGCCTCTTCCACTCGCAGAACCTGAAACAGGCCTTGCCTGACTATGCGCAGAAAATGGGGGTGAGCCTTGCAGAACTGGAGGCGGCCTATCAGTGGATGCTGGAGAACGATGTCGTGTTCGAGCAACCGCTCAAGGGCAACGTGCTGACCTACATCAGCTACCTGAACATCGAATCGAAGATCGAGCCGCCCCTGCCCCGGCGCTTCTACAAACTGCTGGGCCGCGAACTCAAGGGGGCGCTGATTCCCATGTACGGAATCAACTGGCCGACCCTGCGCGACCGCATGCTTCGGGTCTGGGAGCAGATCTACAACATCCTCATCTGCAAGATCCCCAGCCACACCCTGCGCCTGTTCTGGCTGCGCCTTGGCGGCGCGAAGATCGGCAAGGGCTCCACGGTGTGGCGCAATACCGAGGTGCTGGGTGTCGACAGCCTGCGCATCGGCCAGGACAGTACCGTGGCCTGGCACTGCCAGTTGGACGCCCGGGGCGGGCTGATCATTGGCGACCATGTGACCATCGCCTCCCATGTGCTGATCATCGCCGGTGGCCACGACCTCAAGGAGCCGGAATTCTGGGCGGTAGGCGGGCCGATCTACATCCATGACTACGCCTGGATCGCCAGCCGCGCCCTGCTGTCGTTTGGCGCCGAGATCGGCGAAGGCGCGGTGGTCGGCGGGCAGACCGTGGTGTCCAAGCCGGTACCGCCCTACGCCATCGTCAGCGGGCCGGACGCGGCGATCAAGGGCGAGCGCTGCCGCAACCTCAACTACAAAGTGGGCGGCAAAGGCCTGTTCACTTTGTTCCACTAAGCCCGGCCCATGTTCGGCGCGACGCTGTGGTTGACCCTGGCCACCCTGACCGGGCTGGCCGCCGGCTTTGCCCGGGAATGGCTGCTGGTGGCGGCCTGGGGCGCCGGTGGCCAGAGCGATGGTTTCCTGGTGGCGATGTTCCTGCCCGAGGCCCTGCGCATGGCCCTGGCTGCGGGCCTGCTGAGCGCCGCCGCGCTGCCGCTGTACCAGCAGCGCTCGGCCGGGGAGCAACAGGCCTGGCTCAGTGCCCTGGCCCCCCGCCTATTGCTGTGTGGGCTGCTGCTGGCGCTGCTGCTGAGCCTCGGCGCGCCGCTATGGGTACGCCTGATCGGCCCCGGCCTGGGCAGCGACGGTTATGCCCTGGCCAGCGGCGGCCTGCACTGGCTGGCCTGGTGCGCGCCGGGGTTGATTCTCCACGGCCTGTTCTGCGTCCCTCTGCAGGCTCGCGCCCGCTTTGTCCTGGCGGGCCTGGGCTCGCTGCTGTTCAACCTGCCGCCAGTGATCTACCTGGCGAGCCTGCACCATGCCGCCACCCCCACCGGGCTGGCCGCGGCCTGTGTGCTCGGCAGCCTGCTGATGCCAACGGTGCTGTTGCCGAGCCTGCTGCGCGATGGCTGGCGGCCCTGGCGCATGCAGGCCGCGCCCGGGGCCGGGCGCGAGTTGCTGCAACGCATCGGCCCGCTGCTGAGCAGCAACCTCGCCAGCCAGGGCCTGGCCCTGCTGGAGCGCATGGCGGCCTCATTGCTGGGTGAAGGGGCGGTTACCTGGATCAACCTGGCACGCAAGCTGATCAACCTGCCGCTGATCGCCCTGATGAGCCTCAACCAGGTGCTGCTCGGGCTGATGAGCGGCAGCTCCGGCGAACAGCGCCTGGACCTGCTGCGCAAAGGCCTGAGCAGCGCCACCCTGCTGACCATTCCTGCGGTGGTCGGGCTGATTGGCGCCGCCGCCGCGCTGGTGCACCTGCTGCTGCCCAATCAAGCGGCGGACAGCCCCTTGCCGGAGCTCTTGGCCTGGTTCTCGGTACCGCTGATGTTCGGCGCCTGGAACGCCCTGCTGGCGCGCTACGCCTATGCCGCCGGCGACACCCGCATGCCGCTCAATTGCGAACTGGCCGGCAGCCTGCTCAATGCCCTGCTGCTGGCGGCGCTGCCGTATTTCCTCGGTTTGATCGGCATCGCCCTGGCGGCAATCTGCGGGGTGATCCTCACCGGCCTGCTGCTGATGCGCCGCCAGCAGTTGCTGGGGCTGGTGCCTTGGCGCAGTCATTGGCTGATCGGCCTGGGTGGCATGGCCCTGGCGGCGCTGTTCCTGCATCCGCTGACCTCGATCTGGTGGCAACTGGGCCTGAGCAGTGCCTGCGGCCTGCTGCTGTTGCTGATCCTCGCGGCCTGGCTGCGGCCCTGGCGCCAGAACCTGACCTGAACCGGAGGCTTGGACAATGTCGACACTGCGCGTGGCCTGTGTGATTCCCACCTACAACGGTTGCCAGGACCTGACGCGGCTGCTGGATTCCCTGGAAATCCAGAGCGCGCCCTTCGATACCCTGATCGTCGACTCCAGCTCCAGCGACGGCACCTACGAGCTGGCGCTGGCACGCTGCGCCAATGTGCTGCGCATCGACAGCCGCGACTTCAACCACGGCGGCACCCGGCAACTGATGGTGGAGCGCAACGCCGATTACGACCTCTATGTGTTCATGACCCAGGATGCCTACCTGGAGGATGCCGAAGGTCTCGCCCGCATCGTCGCGCCCTTCGCCGACCCGCAAGTGGGAGCAGTATGCGGTCGCCAGTTGCCGCACCTCGATGCCAGCCCCCTGGCCAGCCATGCGCGGTTGTTCAACTACCCGCCGACTTCCCAGGTGAAAAGCCTGGCCGATGTGCCGGCACAGGGGATCAAGACCGCCTTCATGTCCAACTCGTTTTCCGCCTACCGGCGCGAAGCGCTGATGCAGGTCGGCGGCTTTCCCAACCACGTGATCCTGTCCGAAGACATGTATGTGGGCGCGAAGATGCTGCTGGCCGGCTGGAAGGTTGCCTATGAAGGCAGCGCCTGCTGCCGCCACTCCCATAACTACAGCCTCAAGGAAGAGTTCCGCCGCTACTTCGACATTGGCGTATTCCATGCCCGGGAACCCTGGATCCGCCAGGCCTTCGGTGGCGCCGGTGGCGAAGGCCTGCGCTACGTCCAGTCCGAACTGCGCTTCCTCGGCCCCGGGCGCCTGGGGCAATGGCCCGGGTCGCTGCTGCGCAACGCGGTGAAGCTCTTCGCCTACAAACTCAGCCAGCAGGAGCGCTACCTGCCCCTGGGCCTGAAAAGAAAGCTCGGCATGTACAAGCGCTATTGGGACAGCCCCTATGCCTGAACCGAGCCCCCAGGCCTAAAGTGAATTTTCTGACCGAAGAAAGAGAATCACCTGAATTGACCCTGCGGGGCCAATCAGTGACTGTGCATGTCAGGCACTGACGCCTCATACAAGGAAGTGCACCGTCATGAAAGACAAGGAGTTTTATCCGAAAGCGCGATCACCGCTCAAGCATCTGGAGGGCCAGCCCTGGGTGGCCGCCCGCTCCCCCCGGGAGCTCGACCTGCCTCTCTCCTCGCAGCCGCTGCCGCGTCATTGTCGGCACCTGTCGTGGCTCAAGCGCCTGGCCAGAGCGGTACTGGCCGCTGCACTGCTGGCGGGCCTGGTGACCTGGGGTTTGCACAGCCGCTTCGGCCTGTTGCTGCTGTTGCTGCTGCGCTAAACCGCTCGGCGCGGGCCGGTGGCAGTCGGGCCCGCGCTGCCGGGGTCAATCCAGCACTTCACTCAGGGGAATGAAGTTGACCCGATCGCCCTGCACCAGGGTCCGCCCTTCAAGCACCTCCACCAGCCCTTCGGCCCAGGCCGCACTGCGCAACACGCCCGAGCTCTGGTTGCGGTAGATAATCGCCTGCCCGTTCTCCAGGCGCCCCCGCAGGTATTCGCGGCGATTGCCGGGCTGGGGCCAGGCAAAACCCGCCGGCACCTGGAAGCTCAGGGGCTGCACCTGCTGCACGCCCTGGCGACGCAACAGGTAGGGGCGCGCCAGCAGGGCGAAGGTCACCAGGGTCGATGCCGGATTGCCGGGCAGGCCAATCACCGGCACACCCCGAAAATGGCCGAAGGTCAACGGCTTGCCGGGCTTGATCGCCAGCTTCCACAGGGCCAGCTCGCCCTCTTCGCGCAGAGCGATGCCCAGGAAGTCCGCCTCTCCCACCGAGACACCACCGGTGGACAGGATCAGGTCGACCTCCCCCAGTTCCGCCAGGCGCTGGCGGGTCGCGGCCAGATCGTCAGGGAGGATTCCCGCATCCAGCACCTCACAGCCCAGGCGCTGCAACCAACTGCACAGCACCACCCGGTTACTGTTGTAGATCTGGCCCGGCCCCAGGGGCTGGCCAGGTTCCACCAATTCGTCACCGGTGGACAGCACCGCCACCCGGACCCGGCGCACCACTTCAAGCTCGGCGCAGCCCAGGGAGGCAGCCAGGCCTTGCTCGATCGGCCCCAGGCGAGTGCCAGCCGCGAGCACCTGCTCGCCCACCGTAGTTTCCTGGCCCTGAGGGCGAATGTTCTGCCCCAGTTGCAGAGGTTCGCTAAACAGCACGCGCTGATCGTCCTGGACCTGGGCGTTTTCCTGCATCTCGACGCAGTCCGCCCCGGCCGGCACCGGCGCACCGGTGAAAATCCGCGCGCAGGTCCCGGGCTGCAGTGGCTCAGGCGCCTGACCGGCAAAGATCCGCTGACTGACCGGCAGGGGTTCCCCCCGCCAGTCCTCCAGGCGCAGGGCGTAACCGTCCATGGCGCTGTTGGGCCAGGGCGGCAGGTCCAGGCTGGAGATCAGCGCCTCGGCCAGCACCCGGCCCTGAGTCGCCGCCAACGGCAAGCGCTCACGCTCGAGGATGGGGGCCGAACCGGCCATCGCCAACAGGCGCTCCAATGCCTCTTCCACCGGCATCAGGGCGCCCTGCTTGCCCGGCTTACCCGCGGGATTCACAGGGTGCCGCCTGTTTCAGGTGAGGAACGAAATTGCACGGCCGGTGCCGCGAATCCAGCTGTTCGGCGAGGATGCCGTCCCAGCCGGTGCGCACCGCATTGGTGGAACCCGGCAGGCAGCACACCAGGGTGCCATTGGCCAGCCCTGCCAGTGCCCGGGACTGCACAGTGGAGGTGCCGATATCGGCGACCGATATCTGCCGGAACAGTTCGCCAAAGCCGTCGACCTGCTTGTCCAGCAGGCAGGCCACGGCTTCCGGGGTGCTGTCACGGCCAGTGAAGCCGGTACCGCCGGTGATCAGCACCACCTGCACCACGTCGTCGGCAATCCAGGTCGCGACCTGGGCGCGGATCTTGTACAGATCGTCCTTGAGCAGCACCCGTGCCGCCAGACGATGGCCGGCGGCGCCCAGGCGCTCGACAAAGACCTGCCCGGAGGTGTCGGTTTCCAGGGTGCGGGTATCACTGACAGTCAGTACCGCAATGTTCAGCGGCGCAAAAGGTACATCAGCCTTGGCTTTCATAGGCTCGATCCAAAGGTAGGAGAAACAGCCCGTTGTTATATCACAGCGCTCCGGCCTGCCGCCGCTGTGGCCTCGGCAATAGCCCCCAGTGGGTAGACGCTGCTGCGAACTCGGCTAATCTGCCGCGGCGAACGCCTGCGATCTGCCCGGCAACGTGGCAGAATGTCCCTGGCCAAGGAACTTGCAGACGTTGTATACGTCTGAAGACCAGCACTCAAAAGTACTCATTTCGGAGACACACAATGACTCAACGGACCCTCGCCACTCTCATGCTCGCACTGGGCCTGGCCACTCTCGCCGGTTGCGCCTCGCCGACAGTGATCACCTTGAATGACGGTCGCGAAATCCAGGCCGTCGATACCCCTAAATACGACAAGGATTCCGGTTTCTACGAGTTTGAACAGCTGGACGGCAAGCAGACTCGCATCAACAAGGATCAGGTCCGTACCGTCAAAGAGCTGTAAGCCTGACGGTTGTCGACCTGAAAACAATAAAACCCGCCTGGTGCGGGTTTTATTGTTTCTGCGCCTGGGTATTCACCACTGCAGGCTGATGCGGCTCTCGAACTCGCGTTCCTGCCCGCTCAACGGGTCGATGAAACGCAGCCCCTGGGCCAGCAGCTTCAGCGGCCGGGCATAGTCGTCCTCGATGTCCTTGAGCACCTCGGGATAAAAGGGATCGTTGCAGATCGCCGCTCCCAGGGCATTCATATGCACCCGCAGTTGGTGCTTCTTGCCCGTGACCGGGTACAGGGCGTAACGCCACAGCTCGCCGTGTTTCTCCCTGACCTCGATGGCTGTTTCGGTATTGCTTGGCCCCTGCGCTTCTTGCATGCGGAAGAAGGGCTCACCGTCCACCAGCCGGCTCTTGCGCAGCAGCGGGAAGTTCAACTGCGGCAAGGCAGCGGCAATCGCCTCGTAGCGTTTTTCTATCTTGCGGGTGGGAAACAGCGACTGATAGGCCGAGCGACTGTCTGGGTTCGCGGAGAACAGCACCAGCCCAGCCGTATGCCGGTCGATACGATGCAGGGGCACCAGGTGCGGGTTGCCCAGGCGCCGGATCAAGCGCCGCAGCAACGTCTGCTCGACGTACTCTCCTGCCGGGGTCACCGGCAGAAAGTGCGGCTTGTCCGCCACCACCAGATGCTCATCGGCGTAGAGGATGGTTTCCTCGACCGGAATCACCTTTTCATCCGGCACCTCGCGAAAGTAGTGAATCCTCAAGCCTTCGCGATAGGCCAGCTCCAGACTGATGGGCTGGCCCTGCCCGTCCAGCACCCGGCCACGGGCGATACGGTCCAGCCACTGCTCGCGGCTGATGGCCTTGAAGTGATCACACAGGCAATCCAGCACCGTCGCCCAGGAGCCCGGGGGCAGGTACAGGGTACTGGCCTGATGCTGTGCAGCGGAAAAAGGTGCGGATGACATACAAAAAGCTCGAAGGATCAATGCAGGGCGGCATTATCCAACAGCCGCCACAAGGAACCTAGGAACAGTTTCCGAGGTTTCAGGCGCAGGACTGCTTGGCCTGGGCCGCGGCCTCGGTGAACTCCTTGAGCCAGCGCAATACATCCACCGCCTCCCAGCGGCCCGGATCGTAGAGGGCGTACAACAGCCCCTGGTAACCCACCACGTCCAGTTGCCGGTGGTAGCCCGCACGCTGGAACAAGGCTTCGATCTCGGCAAAGCAGGTGTTGAAGTGCAGCTTGTTGAAGGGCGTCTTGCCTTCGGTGACCAACCCGTCCAGGCGCAGCTCAAGCACCGCTTCACGCACCACATCGGTGGGCATGCTGTTCACGCTGTTTTTCAGTTGTTCGACATTGACCATCATCTATTCCTTTAACGGTTTGAAGCGTCCACCACACTCATCAGGGCTGCTTGCGCCCCACATAACTGACCACCCACAACACCACGCCCCAGATCTCGATCGAGCCCAGGTCATCCAGAACGATGGAGGGGATTGAAGGGCGCGCCGCCTTGAGCAGCAAGCCGCCACGAGGATCGGGCGCCAGCAGGCGCAGCGAGTATTCGCTGGCGCCCTGGGCCCGAACCACCAGGTACTGGTCGACCGCCGGAGTGGCCGAGCGGTCGACGATCAACCGGTCACCGGGGTAGATGCCGAACCCCAGCAGGTTGTCATCGTCCACCAGCAGGCCATGGATCTGCGGCGCGCCCAGGCCCAGGGTCCGGTCGAGGGAAAAACCGCTGCCGCTGGGACCATCGGCCAACGCGGCAGGCTCGCTGTCACCCAGCGGCGCAAAGCGGGCTGGCATCGGTTGCGAGCGTTCGGTACCGGTCAGGAAAGTGAGAGACATGGCGAGACTCCTCGATAGCTGTATATGCATACAGTAAACCAATCGAGAGCTCTCGCCAATGAATTCGCACGATGAGCGACGGGCGGAAACCCTGCCCGCCCCCCCCTGGTGCATCAGCGCAGGAAGGCCACCACTTGCTCGGCGTCGAAGGGCCAGCCCAGCTCGGCGCCGGTATCCACCCGGCGCAGTACCGGGATGCGCAGGCCGTAGCTGTCGAACAGTTGCTGGCTGTCGGCGATATCCACCAGTTCGACCATCAGGCCGTGCTCCACCAGGGGCATCAGCTCGGCCTCGGCCAGTTCGCACAGGTGGCATCCAAGGGTGCCGAACAATTGGCATTCAGGGGGCATGACTGGGCAACCAAAAAAGAACAGGTGCCTATTCTAGGCCCGAGAGAAAAAGCCGTCGACCAAGCGCCCTCAGAGAATGAAACGGACCCGGCGACTGGCCATGATCAACAGCGGCGCAACGCCAAAGGCCAGCAGCAGGACCAGCCCGGCCATGCCGTTGCCATAGGCCATGCCCAGGGACAAGGCGCCGAAGATGAACCAGGGATGCACGTAATACACCGCCGAAGACAGCTTGGCCGCGAAGTTGCTCCGGGAGGCCCGGAAGTACACCTGGGGCAACAGGAACAGGGCCGGGGCAATAACCAGCAACGAGGCGAGGAAGTCGAAATTCTGCTCTACATCGGCGCGCAGGGCGAAGTTCAGCGCCGCCTCGGCCAGGATCAGCCCCAACCCCAGCACTAGCCAGCAGCACACCCCGCGCCGGCTGAGCCGCTCTGCCAAGCGATGCCGGGCACAAAGAAAGCCGATGGCCATGAACGGGAAGCCCATGAACAGGAAATTGCGCGCGGTGTAGTCGTTCTGATTGAAGTGCTGGAGAAAGCCGTTGGGCAGTTCGTAGTAGACCCGCGCGTACTGCAGGCCCAGACCGATGAGGAACGCCGTCAGGGCCAGGCCGATCAGCGCACTTGAACGCCAGCGACGCAGCACCAGCAGCATCGCTGCGCCGCCGAGCATGCCCACCAGGTACCAGAGGTGGAAATAGCCGATCAGCAGCTTCTTCACGACCCCCAGCACCCCGCCCAGGCTGGCGATCGTGCTCGGGTCGATGTACTGCGGGCTGTAGACCAGCATCCAGAACAGGTAGAGCAGAAGGCCGCGCTTGAACCACTGGGCGAAGGAGTGGCCGCTCTCCAGGGTCTGGAAGAGGTAGTAGCCGTTGATGATGAAGAACGTCGGCACCGCCACCCGGAACAGGCCGTTGCACAGCAAGTAGCCGACCCAGGTGTAATTGCCCCCCAGCAGCTTGCAGTGCAGCGCCACCACCATCACCGCCAGCAGGACTTTCAGCGCGTCGAGGTTTGCGTTGAGCACTTTCGGCATCGATGGCTACCCGAGTAAGCAGGAAGGACCGGACGACTACACCGGATCGTAGTGTTTGCGACGGGGGGCGGTACTGAACCGGCGCTTGCAGTAGGCCGTGGCACGATCGAGGATCGGCTTTTCATAAAAGTGATAGCCAACCCAGCCATAGCAGACCACCGCCGTCATCATCAGCACGATGAAGGCCAGGTTATCCACATAGCTCTCGGGCCAGGCGCCGATCACCTGCCAGGCCCGGCCGACGACCCCCAGCACCAGTAAGTGGGATAGATAGATGGTGTAGGACATATCACCGGTGGCTGTAAGAAACCCTGGCATACGGATCAGTTGCCGCCGCTCCAGCAAGGCCAGGGACAGGGTCAGGGTACCGAAGGTCAGGCCCACCGCGAGCATCCTCGGCAAGCCCTCGGTGAAGAACAGCTGGTAGGCGTAGATCAGCGGAAACCCCACCAGCAGAGCCGCCGCCAGCGCGACCCAGACCAGCGCCGTCGGCACCCTGGCGCTATGGGGTCCGTAGAAGAACAGCGCCAGGGCACTGCCGGCAATGAACTCCAGGGCGTAGGGATGGAGGATGATCTTCAGCGCCGGGGAATAGTCCTGCCAGTTCTGCAGCAGGTTGAACAGCACCAGCGCCACCGCCCACAGCAGCAGGATCAGCGGCAGGCGCTTTTCCTTGAAGAACAGGAACAGGGTGAACATCAGGTAGAACCACAGCTCGAACAGCAGCGACCAGGCCACCATCACCAGCAGCACCCGGTCATTGGGCAGCAGCAGGAAGGACATCCACAGGTTGGAGCCGCCGTGGGAGCTGTTCACCAGCGCCGGCTGCCACAGATACACCCCCAGGGTGATGAAGAAATACAGCCAGTAGGTGGGGTAAATCCGGGACAGGCGGTTGAACAGGAAGCGCTGGGTCTCGACGGTTTTCTGAAAGCGCCCACGACTGACGATGACCATCACGAAGCCGCTGATGACAAAGAACAGGTCGACCCCGAGCTGGAAGAAATTCAGCATGACCGGCAGCAGGATGTCACCGCCCGAATACTTGATTTCCACCGACATCATGTGGAACAGCACCACGCCCAACACCGCGGCGCCCCGCAACCCTTGCAGTGAATACAGACGCTCCATACACCTCTCCGACACCTCACTGGCAGGGTCCTGTGGATAACCCCGTCACCCGGGCACCGCCTTTATCGACAATTTCTGAGCATAGCGAAGGCTCATGAATATGAGACATTCTCGACAAACAATGACCTGAATCAGCGTCACTCTCTGCGGCCCGGGTAATCCTCGCGCCTTTTTTTGCCTCTAGGCTTTGCCTTGCCCGCCCCCTGTCCGGAGATGCCCGTTGTTTGCCAATCTGCTGATCATTCTTGCCTCCTCGCTGGTGGTGATTGCGTTGTTCCGGCGCCTGAGCCTGCCCCCGGTGCTGGGCTATCTGTCGGTGGGCCTGATGGTCGGCCCCACCGCACTGGACTGGGTCAACGACAGTGAGGACCTGCCCGACCTGGCGGAACTGGGGGTGGTATTCCTGCTGTTCTCCCTGGGCCTGGAGTTCTCCTTGTCGAAGATGCTTGCCCTGCGCCACGTGGTGTTTGGCCTGGGCAGCCTGCAAGTGCTGTGCACCGGCTTGATCCTCGGGGTCCTCCTGGCCCTGTTCGGCATGCCCCTGACCGCAGCGCTGATGCTCGGTACCGGGCTGGCCCTGTCCTCCACCGCCATCGTCAGCAAGGAACTGACCAGCCTTGGCGAGATCTTCAGCAGCCACGGGCAGAACGCCATTGGCGTGCTGCTGTTCCAGGACGTGGTGGCGGTGCTGTTGCTGACCCTGGTGCCGGTCTTCGCCGGCAGCAGCGAGCACGCCTGGTACTGGGCCCTGCCGGCGACCCTGGGCAAGACCGTGGTGCTGTTCGTCGGCCTGCTGCTGGCCAGCCGCTGGCTGTTGCCGCGGCTGTTCCATGAAGTGGCCGCTTCGCACTCCGCCGAACTCTTTGTGCTGCTGGCCCTGGTGATCGTCCTGCTCACCGCCTGGCTCACCCACCTGCTGGGCCTGTCACCGGCCCTGGGGGCCTTCCTCGCCGGCATGCTGCTGGGGGAAAGCCATTACCGGCATCAGATCGAGGCCGACATCCGCCCGTTCCGCGACATTCTGCTGGGGCTGTTCTTCGTCAGCATCGGCATGCTCATCGACCTGCAACTGTTCATCGACCATGCCCTGCTGATCACCGGCCTGACCCTGGCCCTGCTGCTGATCAAGGGTTCGGTGGTGGCGACCCTGCTCAAGCTGCGCGGCAGCGATGGCGAAACCGCCTGGCGCAGCGGCCTGGCCCTGGCCCAGGGCGGTGAATTCTGCTTCGCCCTGATGGCGCAGATGCAGCTCAGCCAGATGATCCCGCCCGACATCAGCAGCCTGCTGCTGGCCGCCACCTTCTGCTCGATGCTGGTAACCCCGCTGTTGCTGCGAGCGGCGCCGGTCATCACCGCCCGCCTGCACCGCAAGCCCAACCAGGCCGCGCAACTGGAGGAAATCAGCGCGCAGAACGCCGAGCTGCAAGGCCATGTACTGATTTGCGGGTATGGCCGCGTCGGCCAGTCCATTGGCCGCTTCCTGCGCCACGAGCAACTGCGCTACATCGCCCTGGACGATGATCCGGTGCGGGTCCAGGAAGCGTCTGCGGGAGAAAGCTGCGTGCACTACGGCGACTGCCGGCGCGGCGACCTCCTGGCCGCAGTCGGCCTGGAACGGGCGCGGCTGCTGGTGATCGCAGTGGACAAGAGCGATATCGCGCTGACGGTGCTCAAGGCGGCGCGCCGCCTGGACCGCACGGTGCCGATCCTGGTGCGCACCCGCGATGACAGCCAGTTGGCGGAACTCAAGGCCGCCGGCGCCAACGAAGTGGTGCCCGAACTGCTGGAGTCGAGCCTGATGCTCGCCTCCCATGCCCTGATCATGCTCGGCCTGCCGGAGCAGCGAGTGCAGCGCACCGTGGATGAAGTGCGCCACAGCCGCTACCAACTGTTGCACGGCTTCTATCACGGCACCCAGAACAGCGCCCAGGACAACCGCGAACCGCCGGCGGTGCAGATGCACGCCGTCAGCCTCGACGCCGATGCCTACGCCTGCAACCGGCCATTGCAGGAGTTGGGCCTGGAGGCACTGGGCGTGGATATACGCGGGGTGCAACGCAATGGCAACGACCTGCCGCTGAACCCCAGCCCGCGCCTGCAAGCCGGCGACCGGGTGCTGGTGTCCGGCCCGCAGGCGGCCATCGAGGCTTGCGAAGCACGCCTGCAAGCCGGTTGAAGCCACCCAGACCAAACCCCGGGCGGCGAGCGCCCAGGGTCATCAATAGCAGGGGCGTCGTCTCAGTCCTGGCTCACCGCGCCGATCTTGTGCAGCGACAGGTCGGCGCCGTAGTACTCCTGTTCCTGGGTCAGGCGCAGCCCGCAGACCGCCTTGATCACCCCATACACGGCCAGGCCGCCCAGCAGCGCCACCGCCACCCCGAGGCCGGTGCCGATCAACTGGCTGACCAGGCTGACCCCACCCAGGCCGCCCAGGGCACTCTGGCCAAAGATCCCGCAGGCAATGCCGCCCCATACACCGCACAGGCCATGCAACGGCCAGACCCCGAGCACGTCGTCGATCTTCCATTGACTCTGCGCGGCGATGAAGCACCAGACGAACAGCGCTCCGGCAATGGCGCCGGTGATCAAGGCGCCCACCGGGTGCATCAGGTCCGAGCCGGCGCAGATCGCCACCAGCCCGGCCAGCGGGCCGTTATGCAGGAAGCCCGGGTCGTTGCGGCCGACGATCAGCGCCGCCACCGTACCGCCCACCATGGCCATCAGCGAGTTCACCGCCACCAGCCCGCTGACGCCCTGCAAGGTCTGGGCGCTCATGACGTTGAAGCCGAACCAGCCGACAATCAGGATCCACGACCCCAGGGCCAGGAACGGAATGCTCGACGGCGCGAACGCCACCAGCTTGCCGTCGCGGTAGCGGCCATTGCGCGGCCCCAGCAACAGCACCGCGGCCAGGGCCAGCCAGCCTCCCATGGCGTGCACCACCACCGAGCCGGCAAAGTCATGGAAGCCGGCACCAAAGCGCTGCTGCAACCAGGCCTGCACCCCGAAGTTGCCGTTCCACACCAGCCCTTCGAAAAACGGGTAGACAAAGGCCACGATCAGCACCGTGGCGCACAATTGCGGCACAAAACGCGCGCGCTCGGCGATGCCACCGGAGATAATCGCCGGGATCGCCGCGGCGAAGGTCAGCAGGAAGAAGAACTTCACCAGGCCGTAGCCGTGATCGGCACTGATCACCGCCGCCGGTTGCAGGAAGCTCACGCCGTAGGAGATCCAATAGCCTATAAAGAAATAGGCCAGGGTCGAGACGGCGAAGTCACTGAGGATCTTCGACAGCGCATTGACCTGGTTCTTCTGCCGGACGGTGCCGACTTCGAGGAAGGCAAAGCCGGCGTGCATGGCCAGGACCATGACCGCCCCGATCAGGATGAACAGGGTGTTGGAACCGTGGACCAGGGTGTCCACAGCGCTTTGCAGATTTTCCATGGAGTAGGCAGATCCGAAATCGGCCAGCCGTTCCCTGGCAGGGCGCCCCGCTCCTTGCACCAAGTTGGCTCCCGGGCGCGCCATTGCACGCATTCGGTGAACCGTTTTGGCGCGCCGGGGGCGGCACGACAAACCACGGGGTGAGGACTGACCTGAGGTTATGGTTTTCTTGGCCAGGGTTTACGCGGGCTACAGCGCGACCCTCGCTCGTTTTCGGCGCAGGCCCGGGGCCTGGCGCACCAGGACAAAGCAAAAGCTGTACCAGACAATTGCAGTGAACCTTCGCCCAGGGCTCACACTCATAGCTCACACAAGCAACTAACGGAGATGGAACCATGGCCAGCAAAACGGCAAAGACGGCTCAAGAAGTACTGATGGCGGATTTTCAGGCACTGGTCAGTGACACGGAGCGTCTGCTGGAACACACCGCGACCCTGGCCGGCGACCAGGCCGACGAGTTGCGCGAGCAGATCCACGACAGCCTGCTCAAGGCCCGGGAGACCCTGCAACTGACCGAAGACTCCCTGCGCCAGCGGGGCCAGGCAGCGGTCACCGCCGCCGAGGACTATGTGCAGAGCAACCCTTGGCAATCGGTGGGCATCGCTGCCGGCGTGGGCTTCCTGATCGGCCTCCTGGCGACGCGGCGCTGATATGGCTATCGGCGAATCCACTTCGTCCGGCAGCGGCCCGAGCGCGTCTTCGCGGCGCCTGGGGGCGGCAGTCCTGGGGCTGCTGCACAGCCATGTCGAGCTGTTCGGCATCGAGTTGCAGGAGCAGAAAGCACGCACCGTGAGCCTGCTGCTGTTCGCCGGGCTGGCCCTGGTGTTCGCCCTGCTGTTGCTGGTGGGGCTGTCGGCACTGGTGCTGATCCTGTTGTGGGACAGCTATCGCCTGGCTGGAATCATCGGCCTGTGCGTGTTCTACACCCTGGCGGCGATCTTCTGCGGATTGCGCCTCAAGGCAGCGATCTTCGATGAATCCTCACCTTTCCACGCCACCCTCGAAGAGTTGGCCAATGATCGGGAGCGCCTCCTGCCATGAAACTGCCTGAAGTCCCGCAGAACACTTCACGCCGGGAAATGCGCAAGGTACTGATCCGCCTGCGCATGGAAATGCACCGCCAGGAAATCCGCCACGAGTCCCAGCAACTGCTGCAACCCCTGCAACGGGTCCGCGGCCTGGGGCAGAGCTGGCAGGAAGGCTTGGGCATCAAGCACGCCCCGCTCTGGGGCGTGGCAGTGGTGACGCTCCTGGGCTTCATCACCGGCAAGGGTGCCAAGAGCGGCGGTGCCGGCGGCCTCACACGCCTGGTTCGCCTGGGCACCACGCTGGTGCCGCTGATCAAGCTGGTGATGCAAGGCTCCTCGCGCAAATCCTGAGCGGCGCTATCTGGCTGCATTCTTGCTAAGCAACCCGGATCGGCCCCTTTACCCAGGGGCCGGTTCGTGGCCGCCTCCCCGTCAGCCACGGCCCTACTCCACCCAGACTCTTGTAAGGAGGCCCTGTGATCGACGGGCAACCGCTCGCCTGCTTCCAGCCCTTCATCGACACCGCCACCGGGCGTATCGCCGGGGTCGAAGCCCTGGGCCGCCTGCGCCAGGACAATGGCCAACTGGCGTCCGTGGGGCCGCTGTTCGCCGATCCTCGAACCCCCTCCAGCGCCCTGCGCCGCCTTGACCGGCTGATCCGCGACGACGCCCTGCGGCGCCTGCACGAGGCACCCGCGGACTGGTTCCTGAGCCTGAACATTTCCCCCCGATGGATCAGCCGCCTGCGCCCCGGGCAGCCCTTGCCCAGCCTCAAGCAATTGCAGCAGAACCGCGTAGACCCGCGGCGCATCGTGTTCGAGATCACTGAACTGGGGGGCAACAGCCAACGCCTCAGCGAAGTGGTGGCGCGCTATCGCCAGGCCGGGGCACGGATCGCCATCGACGACTTCGGCGCCGGCTACTCGCAACTGGACCGGGTGCTGGCCCTGCAACCGGACATCCTCAAGCTCGACATGCGCCTGTTCCAGGCCGCGGCCCGGGGTGGCCCCAGCAGCGACGTGGTCAAGGCCCTGGCGCAGATGGCGGAGAAGACCGGCTGCTGGATCATCGCCGAAGGTGTGGAAACCGAAGCCGAACTGGATTTCGCCCTGGAGTGCGGCTCGCGCTATGTACAGGGCTTCCTGTTTGCCCAGGCCGAGCAACAGTTTTACCCCAGCGATGCCTTCGTCCAGCCCTTCGCCCGCCTGCGCGAGCGCTACGTGCGGCACAAGCTGGCCGAACGCAACCGGCTGATGCGCATGCGCCTGCAACTGGCCGAGCTGATGAACCTGCTGCAGGCCTGGGCCCAGGCCCAGGCGCCCATCAGCCAACTGCCCCGGGTCGAGGCCTTTCCCTGGCTGCTGCGTTTCTATCAGTGCGACCGCCATGGCACCCAACTGACCCCGAACCTGGAATGGCGCCACAACAGCTGGCAGGCCGACAGCAGCTACGTTGGCCACAACTGGTCCTGGCGCCCGTACTTCTATCACCTGCTGGCCGAAGGCTGGGAGGAGCGACGCCTGACCCTGTCCAACACCTACCGCGACGCCACCAGCAACCAGTATTGCCTGACCGCCGGGCAGTTTTTCGACAACGGCCAGCGCCTGCTGCTGATCGACATCGACGCGGCCGGCCTGTAACCCCGTCCCGTTTGCCGGCGAACGCAGCGCCACGATGGATGCACGAACTGCGGGCCCTTTCGCCGGCAAGCCGGCTTCTACAGGTGGGCCGCAGGCCAGGTCATTTCCGTGCAGGAGCTGGCTTGCCAGCGAAGGCGTCGACACAAGCGCAGACCATGCGCCTCTTGCGGCCACGCTCGAGAAACCGGAAGCTCTGCCCTTCAGTTTTTTTCGGAGAGACCCGCCTTGGATTGGCAGACCCTGCTCAACCGCGAACGCCTCGCAAAGCCAGTGCACAGCCCGGAAGAACTCGGCCGTAGCCCTTTCCACAAAGACCACGACCGCATCATCTTCTCCGGTGCCTTCCGCCGCCTGGGGCGCAAGACCCAGGTGCACCCGGTGTCCAGCAACGACCATATCCACACCCGCCTGACCCACTCCCTGGAAGTCAGCTGTGTCGGTCGTTCCCTGGGCATGCGCGTCGGCGAGACCCTGCGCAGCGCCCTGCCCGATTGGTGTGAGCCCAGCGACCTGGGGATGGTGGTGCAATCGGCCTGCCTGGCCCACGACATCGGCAACCCGCCCTTCGGCCACTCCGGGGAAGACGCCATCCGCCACTGGTTCCAGCAAGCCGCCGGGCGGGGCTGGCTGGATGCGATGAGCGAGGCCGAACGCCAGGACTTCCTCAACTTCGAAGGCAACGCCCAGGGCTTCCGGGTGCTCACCCAGCTCGAATACCACCAGTTCGATGGCGGCACCCGGCTCACCTACGCCACCCTCGGCACCTACCTCAAGTACCCCTGGACCGCGCGCCATGCCGACTCCCTGGGCTACAAGAAGCACAAGTTCGGCTGCTACCAGAGCGAGCTGCCGCTGCTGGAACAGATCGCCCACAAGCTGGGCCTGCCCCAGCTGGAAGACCAGCGCTGGGCCCGGCACCCGCTGGTGTACCTGATGGAAGCGGCGGACGACATCTGCTATGCCCTGATCGACCTTGAGGACGGCCTGGAGATGGACCTGCTGGAGTACGCCGAAGTCGAGGCGCTGCTACTCGGCCTGGTGGGCGACGACCTGCCGGAAACCTATCGCCAGCTGGGCCCCAGCGATTCGCGCCGGCGACGCCTGGCGATCCTGCGGGGCAAGGCCATCGAGCACCTGACCAACGCCGCCGCCAGGGCCTTTGTCGAACAGCAGGACGCCCTGCTGGCCGGCACCCTGCACGGCGACCTGGTGGAGCACATGCATGGTCCGGCCAAGCGTTGCGTACTCAATGCCAAGGATGTGGCGCGACGCAAGATCTTCCAGGACAAGCGCAAGACCCTGCACGAGATCGGCGCCTACACCACCCTGGAGATCCTGCTGAACTCCTTCTGCGGCGCGGCGCTGGAACAGCACGGCGGCAAGACCCCCTCGTTCAAGAACCGGCGGATCCTCGATCTGCTGGGCAATAACGCGCCGGACCCGAACTGGCCGTTGCATACCTCGTTCCTGCGCATGATCGATTTCATCGCCGGCATGACCGACAGCTATGCCAGTGAGATGGCCCGGGAAATGACCGGGCGCTCCAGCCCGCAATAACCGTCATTCATCAAGTGCCCGGCCACTGTGCCAGGCACTTGATATGACCTGCGACATCCAATCTGCAACTAAGGGAATCCCCTAGCCAGAGTATCGCTATATAGTTTTCTATACGTCGATAATTTCACCGGCGACACCACCAGAAACTATGGGTGCAGTGCAGAATTCTTACCACCAAGACATCTAAGGAGATCCCCTAGCAACAACAGCCCGATTAAACAAGAACAACAATAGAGCAACTACTCAAACAGAAAGAGCAAGTAGCCGAAAACACTTGGCGCTCGCAAGTTGATATACGAACTGACGATTACAGAATTAAACATCCAGTTAGCCATTCAACCAAACATCCTACCTTTGAATAATTCACCCGAGCGCCACACCCCTTGCCAATCAGGGCTGACAAGCAAATTTCGTTAGCCTTCTATGCATTTACAATTTACGTACAAATAGCCTTTTGGGTTTCGGATAGTCTCGATTTCACAGGCTATTCCCCCCGCTGACCGCCCCCGGAAAAATTAATTTTGCACTGCGCTGTAACGTTTCCACTGCAACTCACTCAACCCTTTTGTCATACCTGAATTTGCACTAACCCATCCGGCACTTACTCAGGAACTGTCACTTCCGAGCACTTGAGCACTGAACCTCAGATATAGATATCGAAGGTATTTAGCGTTCACAGGGCAGAACTAAAAGCGACGCCACTAGTTGAGCCTCATACCCGGCTTTCCGAGTGTCTGTCACTTCGTCTTATTACAGTAAGGATGCCAAGTGCCCTATTCATTACGCACTGACCGCTCCCTTCTCCCCCACACCAGCACTTGGTGCCTGGGACTGCTGCTGGGCCTGACGTACCTGACGCCGGCCCTGGCCGATAACCTGCAACCGGGCCAGGAAGCCCTGCGCCTGCAGCAACAACAGCAACGGGACCTGCAACAACTGCAACTGGAACAGCGCCAGCGGCAGATGCAGCGCGGCAGTTTCAGCAGCACCCCGGCGGCCCCCAGCCAACCTGCGCAGACTGCCAGCGACGAGCGCTGCTGGCCCCTGAGCGGCACCCGCATCGGCGGCGTCAGCCTGTTCGACAAGGCCCGGCTCAATGACTACATCAAGCCGTATGTCGCGCCGTGCATGGGGGCCAACCAGATCAACCAGCTGCTGGCGGCCATCACTCGCCTCTATGTAGAGGCCGGCTACATCGCCAGCCGCCCTTACCTGGCCAGCACTCCGGCGGCCGGGCACAGCCTGGATATCCTGGTAGAGGAAGGCTACGTCGAAGCCATCGAACTGGCCGACCAGAGCCTGCCGGTGTCCCTGCGCGGCGCTTTCCCGGGCATGCTCGGCAAGCCCCTGTACCTGCGGGACCTGGAGCAGGGCCTGGATCAACTGAACCGCCTGCGCTCCCTGGACCTGACCGCCGACATCGCCCCCGGCAGCCAGCCCGGGGCCTCGCGGATCATCCTGCGCTCGCGCAGCAGCGCCGCACGCTGGGGCCTGGGCCTGGGGGTGGACAACCTGGGCAGCGCCGGCACCGGGCGTGACCGGCAGTCGATCAACCTCAACCTCGACAGCCCGTTGCAGATCAACGATGCGCTGAACCTGAACTACAGCGACACCCTCAACCACGGCCCGCGCTACAGCCGCAGCAGCAGCCTGTTCTACTCGGTGCCCTACGGCTACTGGACCTACAGCCTGTTCGCCAGCCATGCCGAATACCGCGCGCCGCTCAAGCTGCCCCGCACCACCTTGTACAACAGCGGGCGTACCGACATGGTCAGCGGCCGCGCCGACCGGGTGCTGTGGCGCGACCAGAGCCACCAGCTCAGCGCCAACCTGCAACTGGCCTACAAGGATGTGGACAGCTACCTGCAGAAGGCCCACCTGCAGATCCAGAGCCCGACCCTGACCGTGGCCGAAGCCGGGCTCAACCTGTTCTGGCTCGACAGCGCAGTGTGGAACCTGGATGTCAATTACGCCCAGGGCCTGACCTGGTTCGGCGCCGACCGCGACTCGCAGCAGGTACAGCGCAACCTGCCCCAGGCGCAGTTCCGCAAGTACCGCGCCGGCCTCAGCCAGTGGCGCAACGGCCAGCTGGGCACCCAGCGCTGGCAGTGGCAGAGCCAGCTCTCGGCGCAGTACAGCCCGGACCCGCTGCCGGCCATCGAACAACTGCTGGGCACCGACGATTCGGCGGTGCGCGGCTATCGCATCAACAGTGCTTCCGGCGCCATTGGCGCGGTATGGCGCAACACCCTGCGCCTGCCGCTCGACAACGACCTGCCGGTCAAGATCACCCCGCGCCTGGGCCTGGACAACGGCTGGATCAAGGCCGAGCACGGCGCCCGGAGCCGGCAGCTGAGCGGTGCCAGCTTGGGGCTCAACCTGAGCTGGAAAAAACTCCAGGTCGACCTGGACTACCAACGCAGCCTCAACACCCCAGAAGGTTTCCGAACGGAGCCGGAAGTCTGGCTGGCCAGGTTCAGCCTGCAGATTTGACCCGACCGCCGATTAGCCTGAATCAACCGACGAACCTGAGCATCACGCGCCGTTGCCCCCTTAGAAAGCAACGCCCGGCTCACCCACTCAGCACGAGGTTCTCATGCCTGACAACACTCATAGATTCAACCTTTCACCCCAGGGCACATTGCGCTGGACCATCGCCGGCCTGCTGCTGGTCTCCCATCTGCCCCTGGCCCTGGCCGGCGGGATCACCGTGGCCGAGGGGCCCGGCGGCATCCCCCAACTGCAAAACCAGGGTGGCGTACCCATCGTCAACATCGTCGCGCCCAATGCCGGCGGCCTGTCCCACAACCAGTTCCTGGACTACAACGTCGGGCAACAGGGCGTGGTACTGAACAACGCCTTGCAGGCCGGGCAGTCGCAACTGGCCGGGCAACTGGCGGCCAACCAGCAGTTCCACGGCCAGGCGGCCAGCGTGATCCTCAACGAGGTGATCAGCCGCAATGCCTCGCAACTCAATGGTGCCCAGGAGATCTTCGGCCGCGCCGCCGACTTCGTGCTGGCCAACCCCAATGGCATCTCGGTCAATGGCGGCAGCTTCATCAACACCCCCAATGCCAGCCTGGTGGTGGGCCGCCCGGAACTCCAGGACGGCAAGCTGCAAGGGCTCAACACCCAGGATGCCCACGGCCAGTTGGCTATCCAGGGCGGTGGCCTGCGCAACGCCGAGGGCTCGATCAATCTGATCGCCCCGCGCATCGACAGCCAGGGCGCCCTCAAGGCCCGGGACCAGTTGAATGTCACCGTCGGTCGCAACCAGCTGGACTACCCCAGCGGCCAGGTGCGTAACGTCGACCCGGCAAGCCGCACCCAGGAGCAGCGCATCGACGCCAGCCTGTTCGGTGCCATGCAGGCCGGGCGGATCAATATCGTCAGCACCGCCGAAGGTGCCGGAGTGCGTGTCGGCGCCGTCCAGGTGGACGGCCGCGACGGGGTCAAGCTGAGTTCCGCCGGTGACCTGGACATCCGTGGCCAGGCCGTGGACAACAGCCTCGACGCGATCCGTGCCGGGGTCAGCAGCCAGGGCGACATCGAGCTGCACGGAGCCAAGGACCTGACCCTGGCCGCCACCGATGTCAGTGGCCGCAACGTCAAGCTCGACGCCGGGCGCAACCTGACCCTGAGCAGCATCGAAAGCCGCAAGCTCCAGGAAAAACGCCAGCAATGGGAAAACAGCACCATCGGCATCACCTGGGAAACCTACGACAGTACCCACACCGACAGCGACAGCCGCCAGCACGGTAACAAGGTCGTCGCCCGGCAGGATGCCGAGCTGAATTCCGGCGCCAGCACCCAGATCCAGGGCAGCAGCGTCGAGGCCGGCAATCGCCTGAGCGCCCAAAGCGGCGGCGACCTGCGCCTGACCGCTGCCACCGAGACCCACACCCAGCGTGACCAGGGCCAGCATCGCAAGCACCTGTGGAAGGAAAACTGGGACAACGCCAGCAGCGAGCAGCGCACCGTCACCAGCCAGCTCAAGAGCGGCAAGCAGCTGGAACTGACCAGCCAGCAGACACTGCAACTGCAGGGCGCCGAGCTGCACAGCCAGGGCGATATCCTGCTGAGCGCCAAGGACGTCGACATCACCAGCGCCAGCCGCCAGCAGAGCCAGAGCAACCAGCGCTACTCCGGCGACCTGGTGGGCGGTGGCTTCTTCGGCAAGAACGCCGACGGCGACCAGGGCAAGACCCAGAACCAGGGCAGCAAGGTCAACGCCGACGGCAAGCTGATCGTGCGCGCCGACAGCGTACGCATCAGCGGCAGCCAGGCCCGCGGCGGCACCGAGGCCAGCGTCATCAGTGACAAGGGCGCGCTGACCATCGACGGCGTGCGGGACACGTCCCACAGCAACAACCACAGCAAGGACAGCAAGTTCTTCGGCATTGCCAAGGACGAGAGCCGCCAGCAGAACAAGGGCAGCACCACGGTCGGCAGCCAGTTGCGCTCGGACAGCAACCTCAAGTTGCAGAGCGCCGAGGACCTGACCGTCAGCGGCTCCCAGGTCGCCGCAGCAGGGGCACTGGACGCCAGCGCCAAGGGCACGATCAAGGTCGCGGCCGCCGAAGACACCCAGCACGACAGCAGCAGCACCCAGAAGCGCGGCTTCGACGCCTACGCCAAGGAAAATGCACCGGGCACCGGCCAATACCGGGCCGGGGTGCGCTACCAGGATCAGCAGCGCAACGACAGCAGCGACAGCACCCGGCAACAGGCCTCCAGCCTCACCGGCGGCACCCTGGCGGTCACTGCCGGCGAAGATCTCAAGGTGCAAGGCAGCGACCTTGCGGCCACGGCCGGCGATGCCAGCCTGAGCGGCAAGCATGTGCAGTTGCTGGCCGCGGACAACACAACCGAGAAGCACAGCGACAGCACCACCACCGGCGGCGGCTTCTATTACACCGGCGGCCTGGACCGGGCCGGCAACGGCGTGGAAGTGGCGCACAACAGCAGCCAGGACAGCAGCAGCAAGAGCACCGCGCAAACCAGCAACATCGGCGCCAGCGGCAACCTGACCATCAACGCCGGCAACCGCCTGACCACCGAAGGGGCCCAGGTCAAGGCTGGCGGTACCTTGCAGGTCAACGCCGGCGAGGTGGTGAACAAGGCCGCCCGCAACAGCGAAACCAGCCACCACCAGGACAACAACTGGGCAGTGGATGTCGGCGCCAACGTCGAATACAAGGGCGTCACCCGGCCGATCGAGAAGGCCATCCAGGGCGTGGCCCAACGCAAGTTCCATCAACCGGGAGTACTCGATGCCCTGGAACAGCCCAACGTCGGGCTGGACGTGGACGTCAGCCACCAGAACCGCCAGCTGGACAGCAGCAGCGGCACCGCGGTGGTCAGCCAGTTGAGCGGTGGCCAGGTCGAGGTCAAGGTCAAAGGCCAACTGCAGGACCAGGGCACCCAGTACCGTGCCACTGATGGCGCGGTGAAAATCAGCGCCGACAGCCTGCTGGCCAGCGCCGCCAGCAACAGCACCAGCAGCAGCGAACAGGCCCTGGATGCCAAGGCCGGCGTGCGGGTCTACACCAATACCGGCGAGGACCTGAACATTCGCGGCAGCGGCGCCGGTGGCAGCAGTACCGTCACCAGCAGCAAGGACCAGGCCCAGGTCGGCAGCTACAACGCCAGCCAGGGCGTGGACATCCAGCTGGCCGGCGACGGGCGCTTCGAAGGCAGCCAGTTCAACGGCGGCCAGGGTGGCGTGACGCTCAAGAGCGGCGGTGAACTGGCGCTGAACCAGGCCAATGACCGCCAGAGCAGCAGCAACTCCAGCCTGCGTGGCGACGCCTCGCTGACCCTGGGCACCACCCCGGGCAGCAACGGCAGCAACCTCAACCTGGGTGCCGGTGTCCAGCTGGACCACAAGAGCCTGGAGCAGCAGGACAGCCAGGCGCGGGTTGCCAGCATCCAGGGCCAGGGCCCGGTGCAGCTCGACAGCGGCGCCAACCTGACGCTGCAAGGCACGCAGATCGGCAACGCGGCACGGCCTACCGGCGATATCCGCCTGGACGCTGGCGGCAAGCTGGACCTGCAAGCCGCCGTGGACACCCACACCAGCCGGGGCAGCAACCTGGGTGGCGGGCTCACTGCCGGTGCCAGTAAAACCAGCAGCGAGCAAAGCAGCGGCAAGAGCGTCAACCTCAGCGCCAACTTCAACATTGGCCGGGTCTCTGAAAACGACCAGAGCCAGCGCGGCGCGCAACTCTACAGCCAGGGCCAGGTCCTGCTGGGCAGCGCCGCCACCGGCGACGACGCGATTCACTTGCAGGGCACCCGGATCGATGCCGGCAAGGTCGTCCTGGATGCGGCCCAGGGCGGCATCTTCCAGGAGTCGGCGCACTCTACCCAGGCCCATGACAACTGGGGCCTGACCCTGGGCGCCGGTGGCAGCATGGGCAAGACCACCCTGGCCGATGCCAGCGAGCACGACTCGCCGAAAATCGACCGCGGGATCAACGCCCGGGCCAAGATCGACGTCGACCAGCGCCAGAGCACCACCCAGCACAACAGCCTGATCAAGGCCGACCAGGTGGTCCTCAACAGCGCCGGCAACGTGCATCTGGCCGGGGCCAACATCGACGCGCAACGGGTCGACGGAGCCATCGGTGGCCGCCTCGACATCGAAAGCCGCCAGGACCGCCTGCGCAGCACCCAGGTCAATATCGACGCCAAGCTGGAAGTGGCGAAGAACCAGCCCGGGCTGGTGGACAAGCTGGCCAAGCCGGCCGGCCCGCTCAAGGACGACCTGAAGGCCAAGGCCGAGAAAGGCTTCGACAAGCACCGCGAGAAACTGGAGAACGCCGTGGACAAGGGCGTCGACAAACTCGGCTCGGCCAAGGACAGCGTGGTCGCCCAGGCCAGCAACGCCAAGGAGCGCCTGGGCGAGAAGCTCAGCCGCAGCGGCAGCTACGACGTCAACCCCGAGCCCCGTGGCGCCTTTGGCAACGGTGTGGACAAGGCCAAGAGCTACCTGGCCGACAAGGCCGACGCCGTGGGCAATGGCTTCTCCAGCCTCAAGGAACGCTTCTGGCCGAAAACCAGCGACAGCTACTCGGTCAGCGAGAAGAACACCACCGGCAGCAAGGTGGCCAACACCGCTGAAGGCGTACTGTTCGGCGACAAGAGCGGCAACACCTCCTACACCCCGACCTTGAACCTGGGCTTCAGCCATGCTGGCAAGGACAGTGTGGAGCAGGCCTCGGGCATCCTTGGCCAGCAAGGGGTGAACCTGCGGGTCAGCGGTGAAACCACGCTCACCGGTGCACGCATCGGTGCCAGCGAGGGCCGGGTCGACCTGGGGGGCTCCAAGGTCACCAGCAACGCCCTGGCCGGCTCGGACTACCGTGTCGACGCCGGGCTCAACCTGTCCAAGTCACCGGTCAACCTGGCCCTGGGCGCCGGTAGCGAGCTGACCCGCAAACAGGACGAGGCCACCAGCAAGGACCAGGTGTTCAACCTCGGCCCGCTGCGTGTCGGCGGCCACAGCAACAGCCAGCTGCTGCAAGCCGGTATCGATCAGAAAACGCCATGAGGTCATGGCCGCCCTCCTTCCTGGGAGGGCGGCCTGGGTGCCCCACCCTGTTGAACTTCCATTAGATGCCACCCGCCTGTAATCCCTCCCCTTATTCTGTGTAAGGCGCTTCCTAGATTGCGTCTAACCGCACTTTCGCCACTTTTCCCCTCCACCAGCTGGGCTAACGTTCGGGCTTTCCATTGGTCGGCTGGAGGCCTGTATGGGCTCGGTACTAATCATTGATGATCATCCCGTGGTGCGCATGGCCATTCGCATCCTGCTGGAGCACGAGGGGTATTCGATCGTTGGTGAAACCGATAACGGCGTCGATGCACTGCAAATGGTCCGTGATTGCGAACCGGACCTGGTCATCCTCGATATCTGCATTCCCAAGTTGGACGGGCTGGAGCTGCTGGAGCGCCTCGGCAACATGCCGAAGCCCTCGCGGATCCTGGTCCTGACCGCCCAGTCCGCTGCCCTGTTCGCCAACCGCTGCATGCGCGCCGGGGCTTGCGGCTACGTCTGCAAACAGGAGGACATGAGCGAGCTGCTCAGCGCCATCAAAGCAATCTGCAGCGGCTACAACTACTTCCCCAGCCAGGCCCTGCAGGTTGACCGCATCACTTTTGGCTCGCCACTGGAGTTGGCGCAGTTCAACTCACTCAATGACCGGGAATTGATGGTCCTGCAGCTGTTCGCCATGGGCCAGACCAACAAGGAAATTGCCGCCGGCATGTTTCTCAGCAACAAGACCGTCAGCACCTACAAGAAACGCATCATGCAGAAACTGGCGACCACTTCGATGAGTGAACTGGTGGACATGGCCAAGCGTAACGCATTGATATGAACCGCCAGCCAGCCCCTTCCCCGATGTGCCGGGTACCCTGGCCATGACCCCTGCCCTGCTGCCGATGGGCGTTGCTGCCCTGCTGTTGCTGTCGATGGCGGCCGGGCTGGGCCTGGCCTGCCTGTACCGGCAACTGCGCCAACACCGGCAACAGGTCCAGGCGCTGCAACAGACGGTGGCAACCCTGGGCACCAGCCTGCAGCAGGCCGAGCGGGCCAACCGCCTGAAAGGCCAGTTCCTCGGCCACCTTGGCCATGAGATCCGCACACCACTGAACGCCTTCATCGGCCTCCTGGAACTGGTGCTGCAACGCACCGAGGACGGCTCAGCCAACCGTGGTTCCCTGGAGCTGGCCCTGGGTGCCGCCAGTGACCTGCGGGAGCTGCTCGGCGACCTGCTGGACATCAGCCGGATCGAGTCCGGGCAACTGCAACTGAACCCGGCCTGGACCTGCCTGAGCCACAGCGCCGAGGCAGTGCTGGGGGTGTTCCAGGCCCTGGCCCGGCAGAAGAACCTGGACCTGAGCCTGGAGTTCCAGGCCCCATCCCCCGAACCCCAGGTACTGGTAGATGGCCTGCGTTTCAAGCAGATCCTGACCAACCTGTTGAGCAATGCCCTCAAGTTCACCCGACAGGGCAAGGTGCAGGTCAAGCTGCAATTGCTGCCGGCGGCGCGCCCCGGGCACTTCGACCTGCTGCTGCGGGTGCTGGACACCGGCATCGGCATTCCCCCACAGGAGCGCCAGCGCCTGTTGCAGCCCTTCGCCCAGGTGGAACCGACCAGCCAGTCGCCACGGGACAGCAGTGGCCTCGGCCTGCCCATCAGCCATCAGCTGTGCCTGCAGATGGGGGGCAGCCTGAGCCTGCACGGCCGCACGGGCCCCGGATGCGAAGTGCAGGTCAGGCTGACCTTGCCCGGCCGCACGGCCGTCGCCCCCAGGCCCGTCGCCGCCACGCCGGCTGCTGCCCAACTGCCGCTGGATGTGCTGCTGGCAGACGATCACCCTGCCAGCCTGACCTTGCTGCAAGGGCAACTGGAGCACCTCGGGCACCGGGTCACCTGCGCCGGGAACGGGTTGCAGGCCTATCAGCTATGGCGCGAGGGCGACTTCGACCTGCTGATCGTCGACTGCAACATGCCCTTGATGAATGGCTACCAACTGGCCGAGGCCATACGCCGCAGCGAAGGCTCCGGGCCGGCGGTCAACCTGATCGGCTGCAGCGCCAGCAACGACCCGCAGACGCATCAGCGTGGCCTGGATGCCGGCATGCACGATTGCCTGTGCAAGCCCTTGGGGCTGGAGTTGCTGGGCTCACGCCTGGCGACGCTGCACCCCCGGCCAAGGCCGGACAGTTTCAGCATCGAGGCCTTGTTCACCCTGACCCATGGCAAGCCGCAGCTTGTCCGGAGCATGCTGGAAAAACTGTCGCAGTGTTGCCGTGAGGATCGCCACCTGCTGGGGAGGATCCCGCCCGACGATTTCACCGCCCTGCTGGAGCTGGCCCACAAGATCAGGGGCTCGGCGCTGATGGTCCGGGCCACCCCCTTGCAGAACTGCTGTGAAGACCTGGAGCGGGCTTGCCTGGAACGGGCCGGGGCTACCGTCATCAGCACCGCTGTGCGCGCCCTGGACCTGGCCCTGATACGCCTTGCCCAATCCCTGCACCGACACCTCGAAGGCCAGGCTCGATCGCAACCTGCGCTGCCCCGCGAAGCAACCCGGCCTGCCTCTTGCCAGGAAAATAGCAAAAGGCCAGTATTCCCTAGCCGTCAGCCACACCCATGAAACCCGTAGCAACGGTTTCCTCGACACCCTCGGCCCCCGGTAAAGCCAAGGCAGGCAATGCCAGCCTTAACTATGCTTGGGTCCTGAGCCATGCCTCGTGTGCCTTTGGAGTGAATTGGAATGCTGAGCACCCCTGCCTTAGCACAACGCCGCTTTCCTCTGCATATCCATATCAGTGCAATGTTCACCTTGCTGTTGCTCCTGACGGGTGTGGTGCTGGGCCTCTACAACTACCAGCAGACCACGCGGCTGATCCTCGACAGCAGTGAAAAGCTTTTCCAGCGCATCGAGCTGGATGTACGCAGCGACGTCAAGGCCACCTACGATCCCATGCGCCATCTGCTCAGCCTGCTGGCGGGCTCGCCGGCGGCCCAGGCGGCGAACCTGGAAGACCGGCTGACCCTGCTGCGGCCTTTCAGCCAGGCCCTGCTGGACAACCCGGACCTGGCTTCGCTGTACCTGGGCTACGCCAATGGCGATTTCTTCATGGTGCGGCCACTGCGCAATCAGCAGATCCGCGAAAGGCGCCAGGCCCCGCAGAACAGCGCCTACGAGGTGTGGAGCATCGAACGCGACTCGCGCACCGGCCAAGTCCATTCCCAATCGCTGTTCTATGACCCCGCGCTGGTATTGATCGACCGCCTGGAGCACCCCGACGAGCGCTACGACCCACGTAACCGCGACTGGTTCTCCAGCGCCCGGGGCGACGCCGACCAGATCACTACCCGCCCCTATGTGTTCTTTTCCACCCAGAACGTCGGCACCACCCTGGCCCGGCACAGCGGCAAGATGGCCGTGATCGCCGCCGACCTGACCCTGGAACAGCTGTCCTCGACCCTGGCCAAGCACCGCGTCACACCCTCCACCGAGGTTGCCCTGCTGGATGACCAGGGCAACGTCGTGGCCTACCCGGACAGCCAGAAGCTGCTGCCGGAACAACGCAGTGCGCGGCTGGTCAAGGCGAACGACCTGAGCCCGGCGCTCGCTGCCCTGATGCGTGGCCAGACCGAAGGCGGCCATCTGCAGGCCCAGGGGCGCAGCTGGATTGTCGCCAGCGGCCATATCGCCGAGGGTGGCCCCGGCGGCTTGCAGCTGGCGCTGCTGGTGCCCGAGGACGAACTTCTGGCCGACGCCTATCGCCTGCGCTGGCAAGGCGCGCTGATTACCCTCACCACCCTGCTGCTGTGCCTGCCCCTTGGTTGGCTGATCTCCCGGGTCCTGGTACGGCCGCTGCACGCCCTGGTGCAGGAGGCCGACGCGATCCGCAGTTTCGATTTCGACTATCCGGTTTCCCGGCGTTCACCGGTGCTGGAAGTTGATCAACTGAGCATCTCGATGGCGCGGATGAAAGACACCCTGGCGAGCTTTTTCGAGATCAACGCCAGCCTGTCCGCCGAAACCCGTTTCGACCCGCTGCTGCAACGGGTGCTGTTCGAGACCGTGAAGATCGCCCAGGCCCAGGCCGGCCTGATCTACCTCTGTGAAAGCAAGGGCACGCGCCTGGAGCCCCATGGGCTGATCATCGATGGCCAGCCCCAGGACATGACGCAGTTCCCCATCGGCTCCCGGGAACTGGCGGACAGCCGGACTCCCGAGTGGCTGAGCCAACTGACCCACAACGACAGCGTGGTCACCACCCTGGGATTCGATCAGGCCGCAGACCTGCAGAGCGTGTTGCTGGCCCTCGACAGCCCCAGTGCGCACCTGGTGGGCATCCGCCTGCGCAACCGGCACAACGAAACCATAGGCATGCTCCTGCTGTTCCTGGTGGACAGCGGCGCCGAGGCCGACCTGGACAAACTCAGCCCGGACCGCATCGCCTTTATCCAGGCTGTGTCCGCCACCGCCGCCCTGTGCATCGAGAGCCAGCGCCTGCAGAACAAGCAGAAACAGTTGCTGGATGCCTTTATCCAGTTGCTGGCCGGGGCCATCGACGCCAAGAGCCCCTACACCGGCGGCCACTGCCAGCGGGTACCGGCCTTGACCCTGATGCTGGCCGAGGCGGCCGCCGCCAGCCAGGACCCGCGATTCGCTGCCTACCAGCCCGGCGAGGACGAGTGGGAAGCCTTGCACATCGCCGCCTGGCTGCACGACTGCGGCAAGGTCACCACCCCGGAATACGTGGTGGACAAAGCCACCAAGCTGGAAACCCTGAACAACCGCATCCACGAAATCCGCACCCGCTTCGAGGTGCTCAAGCGCGACGCCTGGATCGACTACTGGCGAGCCCTGGCCCTGGGCGGCGACGAACAGCCTCTTGCCGCCGAGCGCGAGGCCCGGCTGCTGGCCCTGGACGATGACTTCGCCTTTGTCGCCCGCTGCAACATGGGCACCGAATTCATGGCCGAGGCCGATCAGCAGCGCCTGCAGCGCATCTCCCAGCGCACCTGGAGCCGGACCCTGGACGATCGCCTGGGGGTTTCCTGGGAGGAGAACCAGCGCCAGGAACGCACCCCGGCGCCGAGCCTGCCGGTGCTGGAACCGCTACTGGCGGACAAGCCCGAACACCTGCTGGAGCGCAGCGCCACGGAAGTCATGGCGGCGGACAACCCCTGGGGCTTCAAACTGCAGGTGCCCAGCCACAAGTACAACCGTGGTGAGCTGTACAACCTGAGCATTGCCCGGGGCACACTGACGGCCGAAGAACGCTATGTGATCAACCACCACATCGTGCAGACCATCATCATGCTCGAGCACCTGCCCTTCCCCAGCCACTTGCAGAACGTGGCGGAGATCGCCGGCGGCCACCACGAGAAGATGGACGGCACCGGCTACCCCAAGCAGCTCAAGCGCGAACAGATGAGCCTGCCCGCGCGGATGATGGCCATCGCCGACATCTTCGAGGCCCTGACGGCGGCAGACCGCCCCTACAAAAGGGGCAAGACCCTGAGCGAGGCGCTGAACATCATGGCCATGATGTGCCGCGATGCCCATATCGATCCCGAGCTGTTCGAACTGTTCATCCAGCAGCGGATCTACCAGCGCTACGCGGAGCGTTTCCTGACGCCGCAACAGGTCGACCCGGTGGACCAGGATTCACTGCTCAAGAAGGCGGGCTTGAGCACCTGAGGGCTTCAGCAGTCGCTCAGGCGCAGAAAGATCGCCGCCAGTTGCTCGATTCCCGCCTGGTCGGCAACACCGAAGCGCGCCAGCTTCGGGCTGTCCAGGTCGAGCACGCCGATCAACCGGCCGTCCTTGACCAGCGGCACCACCAGCTCGCTGTTGGAGGCGCTGTCACAGGCAATGTGCCCGGCAAAGGCGTGCACATCTTCCACCCGCTGGGTCTGCAGAGTCGCCGCCGCGGTACCGCAGACGCCGCGGCCAAACGGAATCCGCACGCAGGCGATCTGCCCCTGGAACGGCCCGAGCACCAGCTCCTGGTTGCGGTTGAGGTAGAACCCCGCCCAGTTCAGGTCCTCCAGCTGGCTATAGAGGAAGGCTGAGAACTGCGCGGCGTTGGCGATGAAATCACGCTCATCGGCCAGCAGCGACTCCAACTGCGCGCACAGCAGCCCGTAACCGTCCAGGCCTTGGCCGGCGCTTTGCAAATCGATCATGCTTTTTGCTCCAACAACTGCAGGCCCACCCAATAGCGGGCAAATTGATAGGCACAACGGCCATTGCGGTTGCCCCGGCCGGTGGCCCAGCGTACCGCGAGGATGTCCAGTTCTTCGTCACGCTGCCAGTCGAGGCCGGCCTTGCGCGCCAGTTCGCCGATCCAGTGCTCCACCACGTTGAGGAAGTGCTCCTGGGTGAAGGGATAGAACGACAGCCACAGGCCGAAACGGTCCGACAGGGCGATCTTGTCTTCCACGGCTTCACTGGGATGCAGCTCGCCGTCGACGCGCTTCCAGTTCTCGTTGTCGCTTTCCTTTTCCGGCACCAGGTGCCGGCGGTTCGAGGTGGCGTACAGCAGCACGTTCTCCGGGGCCTGCTCCAGGGAGCCGTCGAGCACGCTCTTGAGCACCCGGTAATCGCCCTCGCCAGCCTCGAACGACAGGTCATCGCAGAACAGCACGAAACGCTGGGGCAGCTTGACCAGCTGTTCCACCACCCGCGGCAGGTCCGCCAGGTGGTCACGCTCGATCTCGATCAGCCGCAGGCCGCCCTTGGCGTGCTCGGCCAGCAGGGCCCGTACCAGGGAAGACTTGCCAGTGCCACGCGAACCCCAGAGCAGGGCATGGTTGGCTGGCAGGCCGTCAAGGAACTGCTGGGTGTTGCGCGCCAGTTGCTCACGCTGCTTGTCGACCCCGATCAGGTCGCTCAGGCGCATGTCCAGGCTGACTTCCAGCGGCAGCAGGAAACCGCTGCGCCCTTCACGCTGCCAGCGGGCCGCCAGGCACTGATTCCAGTCGATGGGCTGGCGCAGGGTGGGCAACAAGGGTTCAATCCGCGCCAGAACCGCATCGGCACGTTCAAGAAATGCATTCAATCGAGCATCCACGACTTTTCCTCAGGCACGTTCAAGGTAATGATGCGGCACACAGAGCAAACGCAATCCCGATCAAGGGGTCTATCGCTTTATCAGCTGCTGCCCGGCCAGCCCGGCAACCAAAAATGATCAGCTATGCTTGCGCAGCGAAGGGAAACGAAAGTGGTTCAACCCCCCATGGATATCAAGTTCACCAACCGCCTGTCCTATAAACAGGCCCGGCTCACCGTGCTGGTGGGTTTCATTCTGGGGACCGCGCTCAGTCTGCTGCAAATCGGCATCGATTATGCCAGCGAAGACGCCTCCATCAATCGTGAAATCCAATCGCTGCTGGAAATCAGCCACAATCCGGCCTCGCGCATCGCCTACAACATCGACGCCGAGTTGGCCCAGGAATTGACCCTGGGCCTGCTGCGCTCCCCGGCGATCATTCGCGCGCAATTGATCGACAACAACAATACCCTGCTGGCCAACGTCGAACGGCCACCGCAACAGAGCCGCTATCGGGCCATCAGCGACTTCCTGTTCGGCGCCGATCGCCAGTTCGAGGATCGCCTGTATCTGAGCCACCTGCCGGAGGAGTCCCTCGGCACCCTGCACCTGGATGTGGATACCTACGCCTTCGGCAGCCGTTTCCTGCGGCGTGCCGAAGTCACCCTGATCAACGGGTTCGCCCGCAGCCTGATCCTCACCGGGATTCTCCTGGCGCTGTTCTACGTGATGCTGACCAAGCCCTTGGTGCGGGTGATCCGCGAGCTCAGCAGCCGCGACCCGCGCAGCCCGAAACAGGCCAAGCTGGACTTTCCCCATGGCCACGAGAACGACGAAGTCGGGGTGCTGGTCAAGGTGGCCAACCAGCAGTTCGACATCATGGCCACCGAGATCCAGCAGCGGCGCAACGCCGAGAACCGCCTGACCGAATACCTCGGGCAGCTGGAGAACATCGTCTCGGCCCGCACCACCGAGCTCAAGGCCAGCAATGCCCGGCTCAGCCAGTCCAACGAGGAACTGGAGATCGCCCGGCGCACTGCCCTGGACATGGCCCAGGCCCGGGCGGCGTTTCTGGCCAACATGAGCCACGAGATTCGCACCCCGCTCAATGGCCTGCTGGGGATGATCGCGCTGTCCCTGGACAGCCCGCTGAACCCCGAGCAGCGCCAGCAGCTGTCGATTGCCCACGACTCCGGCAAGGTCCTGGTGGAATTGCTCAACGATATTCTCGACATGTCCAAGTTCGACGCCGGGCAACTGGAGCTGGAGCGCATTCCCTTCGATCTCGGGGTACTGGTGGAGGACACCGCCAACCTGCTGTCGCAAAACGCCGCGGCCAGCGTGGAGCTGGCCTGCCTGATCGCCCCGGACTTCCCCGCCCTGGTACTGGGGGACCCGACCCGAGTGCGGCAGATCGTCAGCAACCTGCTGTCCAACGCCCTCAAGTTCACCCGTTTCGGCCGCGTCGATGTGCGCCTGAGCACCCTGGGCGACGGGGTGCGCATCGAGATCTGCGACACCGGCATCGGCATCGCCCAGGAAGCCCAGGTGCGCATCTTCCAGCCCTATACCCAGGCCGGCGCCGGTATCACTCGCCAATACGGAGGCACCGGCCTGGGCCTGGCCCTGACCTACAACCTCTGCGAAGCCATGGACGGCCGCCTGAGCATCAGTTCGGAAGTCGGCTTCGGCAGCCAGTTCTGCGCCGACCTGCCTCTGCCCTGCCACACTCCGGCCGCCCCGCCGCCGGCGCTGGCCGGGAAGATCATCGCCATCACCGAGGCCGGCAGCGGCCTCGCCGAGCTGCTGGCCAGCCTGCTGCCCAGTTGGGGCCTGAGCTATCAGCGCTGTGATATCGAGGATTCCCTGGCCGGCCTCGACCCCGACCTGCTGATCACCGACTGCCCGGAATGCCTGTTCGGCCTGCGCCCGGCGATCCGCGCGCCAATCCTGCTGGTGACCGCCTATGGCAGCTTCCTGCCCAGCGAAGAGGCCAACGCCCTGGCGCCGCTGCAACAGCAGGCCCGGCCCCTGGCGCGCAATGCGTTGTATCAGACCCTGCGACGCTCGTTGCTGGGGGAAACCATCACCCTCAACGACGCCCAGCTGGAAATGCCGGTGCAACGGCGCCGGGCGGACATTCTGCTGGTGGAGGACAACCCGGTGAACCAACTGGTGGCCAAGGGCATGCTGAGCAAGCTCGGCTGCGCGGTGACCGTGGCCGCCCATGGCGCCGAAGCCCTCAACCAGTTGGAGCTGCATCGTTTCGATCTGGTGCTGATGGACTGCAACATGCCGGTCATGGATGGCTACGAAGCCAGCCGGCAGATCCGGCGCAGCGGGCGCTGGCCGGATCTGCCGATCATCGCCCTGACTGCCAACGCCATGCCCGAGGAGCGTGAACGCTGCCGCGCCGCCGGCATGAGCGACTACCTGGCCAAACCGTTTCGTCGCGAAGAATTGATCGCCCTGCTCGACCTCTGGGTGCCGACTACGACAAAGCTTTGATCTGCTGCAGCAACTGATCCAGGCCGTCGCGCAACTGATCGAGGTTATCCAGATCGATCCCGCTGTCGCACAGCAGCGCCGCCTTCAGCGGCGGCACCTGCTCACGCAGCGCCAGGCCGCGCTCGCTCAAGCTCAAGTGCACCTCGCGCTCGTCGCGCCCGGACCGCTGGCGCTGCACCAGTTGCAACTGCTCCAGACGCTTGAGCAACGGGGTCAGGGTCCCGGAATCCAGGGCCAGGCGCTCGCCCAGGGCCTTGACCGTCGGCAGGGACGGAGGCGTTGCCTGCCATTCCCACAGCACCAGCATCACCAGGTACTGCGGGTAGGTCAGGCCCAGGCGGTCGAGCATCGGCTTGTAGCCACGGACCACCGCCCGCGAGGCGGCGTACAGCTTGAAGCACAGCTGGGAATCGAGTTTCAGTGAATCCACGGACAGGTCGTTCATTTGAGCAGGGCTTCGATCTCGCGGCTCAGGTCCTGGGGTTTGGTTGCCGGAGCGAAACGCTTGACCAGCTTGCCGTCCTGGCCGATCAGGAACTTGGTGAAGTTCCACTTGATGCCTTGGGAGCCGAGCACGCCGGGTGCGCGCTTTTTCAACTGAGCGAACAGTGGATGGGCCCCGGCGCCATTGACCTCGATCTTCTTGAACAGCGGGAAACTCACACCGTAGTTGAGCTCGCAGAACTCGGAGATCGCCCCTTCGTTGCCTGGTTCCTGCTTGCCGAACTGGTTGCAGGGAAAGCCCAATACCACCAGCCCCTGGTCCTTGTAGGTCTGCCACAGCTCTTCGAGCCCCTTGTATTGCGGGGTGAAGCCGCACTTGCTGGCAGTGTTGACCACCAGCACGGCCTTGCCGGCGAAGTCCGCCAGGGTCTTTTGTTCACCCTTGATGGTGGTGCAGGGAATGGTCAGCAGTGAGTCGGTCATGACGGCAACTCCATGTGTGGAAGTAAGAGGCAGCAAAATAGCGCTCAATTAAATTGCATGCAATTTAATTGAACAAAAGGCGATTCCGAAGAATCGCCAACCGGTCAGCGCGGTACCAGGTCCAGGCACACCGAGTTGATGCAGTAACGCAGGCCGGTGGGCGGCGGGCCGTCCGGGAACACGTGGCCCAAGTGCGCGTCGCACTTGGCGCAGACCACTTCGGTACGAATCATGCCGTGGCTCATGTCACGGATCTCCACCATGGCGCTGTCGGCAATGGGCTCGTAGAAACTCGGCCAGCCACACCCGGAATCGAACTTGGCCTTGGAATCGAACAGCGGCTCATTGCAGCAGATGCAGTGATAGACCCCATCGGTCTTGGTGCCGTTGTACTTGCCCGAGAAGGGCCGTTCGGTGCCCTTGAGCCGGCAGACGTTGTACTGCTCCGGGTCGAGCATCGACCGCCATTCTTCCAGGGTTTTTTCCAGCTTTTCCATGGTCCTTCCTCTGCAACGGAAAAAGCCCGATCTGTGTCTTTTCCACGGATCGGGCGGCACGTATGATTGCGCCTCGTCAGACGCCAGTCTGGCAGCCGCGTTACACCCATTCAAACGGATTTTGCCGCAGCCGGTGCGGGTTACAGGCCGGTGTGACACGGCAGGATTCCCAGTACGGTAGTTCATCCTCCGCCTGGATCGTTCATTTTCGGGAACACATCGCCATGCAGGTCAGCAAATCGAACAAGCTCGCCAACGTCTGTTATGACATTCGCGGCCCAGTGCTCAAGCACGCCAAACGTCTGGAAGAGGAAGGCCACCGCATCCTCAAGCTGAATATCGGCAACCCGGCGCCCTTTGGTTTCGAAGCGCCGGACGAAATCCTCCAGGACGTGATCCGCAACCTGCCCACTGCCCAGGGCTACAGCGACTCCAAGGGCCTGTTCAGTGCGCGCAAGGCGGTGATGCAGTACTACCAGCAGAAGCAGGTGGAAGGCATCGGTATCGAAGACATCTACCTGGGCAACGGTGTTTCCGAGCTGATCGTGATGGCCATGCAGGCCCTGCTCAACAACGGCGACGAAGTGCTGGTGCCGGCCCCCGACTACCCGCTGTGGACCGCCGCGGTGAGCCTGGCCGGCGGCAACCCGGTGCACTACCTGTGCGACGAGCAGGCCAACTGGTGGCCGGACCTGGCCGACATCAAGGCCAAGATCACCCCGAACACCAAGGCCCTGGTGATCATCAACCCGAACAACCCCACCGGCGCCGTCTACCCCAGGGAAGTACTGCTGGGCATGCTGGAGCTGGCCCGCCAGCACAACCTGGTGGTGTTCTCGGACGAGATCTACGACAAGATCCTCTACGATGACGCCGTGCACATCTGCACCGCCTCGCTGGCCCCGGACCTGCTGTGCCTGACCTTCAACGGCCTGTCCAAGTCCTATCGGGTAGCCGGTTTCCGTTCCGGTTGGGTGGCCATTTCCGGTCCCAAGCAGCACGCCCAGAGCTACATCGAAGGCATCGACATGCTGGCCAACATGCGCCTGTGCGCCAACGTGCCCAGCCAGCACGCCATCCAGACCGCACTGGGCGGCTACCAGAGCATCAACGACCTGGTGCTGCCCCCGGGCCGCCTGCTGGAACAGCGCAACCGCACCTGGGAACTGCTCAACGACATTCCCGGGGTCAGTTGCGTCAAGCCCATGGGCGCGCTGTATGCCTTCCCGCGGATCGACCCGAAGATCTGCCCGATCCACAACGACGAGAAGTTCGTCCTCGACCTGCTGCTCTCGGAAAAGCTCCTGGTGGTGCAAGGTACGGCCTTCAACTGGCCATGGCCGGATCACTTCCGCGTCGTGACCCTGCCGCGGGTGGATGACCTGGAGCAGGCCATTGGTCGGATCGGCAGCTTCCTCAAGTCCTACCGCCAGTAACGGAAAAATCGCAGTGCGATCCTTCTCTGGTCGCACTGCGATTAATTCAGCAACACATCTTCACTGCCCTGCTCCACTCCCCTTCTATAAGCTTGCACTTTCCGTCCTGCCCACTGTCACACCTCTGCACCGCAGCCGGGTGGCGGCCGCCCTGGCGTTGGCTCATGGCGTTGAACTACAAGCGTCTAGACCCGGTCTGTGCGACACAGTTTGAAATAGAAGCCGTATTGAATAGGCGGTTGCCGCACCTTATATACCCCGCAGTACGCTACATCTTTAGCTTGAGGAGATTTCTACAACCATGATGCGAATCCTGCTGTTTTTGGCCACTAACCTTGCGGTCGTGCTGATTGCCAGCATCACCCTGAGCCTTTTCGGCTTCAACGGGTTCATGGCGGCCAATGGGGTTGATCTGAACCTCAATCAGCTGCTGATTTTCTGTGCGGTCTTCGGTTTTGCCGGTTCGCTGTTCTCGCTGTTCATCTCCAAGTGGATGGCGAAGATGAGCACCAGCACGCAGATCATCACCCAACCGCGCACCCGCCATGAGCAATGGTTGCTGCAGACCGTCGAGCAACTGTCCCGCGAAGCGGGCATCAAGATGCCCGAAGTGGGTATTTTTCCAGCCTATGAGGCCAACGCCTTTGCCACCGGCTGGAACAAGAATGATGCGCTGGTAGCCGTCAGCCAGGGCCTTCTGGAACGTTTTTCGCCCGATGAAGTGAAAGCCGTGCTGGCCCACGAGATCGGCCACGTCGCCAACGGTGACATGGTGACCCTGGCACTGATCCAGGGTGTGGTGAACACTTTCGTGATGTTCTTCGCACGGATCATCGGCAACTTCGTCGACAAGGTGATCTTCAAGAACGAAGAAGGCCAGGGCATCGCCTACTACGTGGCGACCATCTTCGCCGAACTGGTTCTGGGTATCCTGGCCAGCGCCATCGTCATGTGGTTCTCGCGCAAACGCGAATACCGCGCCGACGAAGCCGGCGCCCGTCTGGCCGGCACCAACGCGATGATCGGCGCGCTGCAGCGCCTGCGTTCGGAACAGGGCCTGCCGGTGCACATGCCCGACACCCTGAATGCCTTCGGCATCAACGGTGGCATCAAGCAGGGCCTGGCTCGCATGTTCATGAGCCACCCTCCGCTGGAAGAGCGTATCGAGGCCCTGCGTCGTCGCGGCTGATCCAGTGCAAGGCAATACCCAAAAGGGCGACGCAAGTCGCCCTTTTGCTTGGCCGCCAAAAACCTATCTCGCGGCACCCTGCTTGCTCAGGCGATAGACCCTCTCCACCAGCCGGGTCACGCCACCCTGGAGAAACTTCCAACTCTCGCCAAGAATGTCGCGCTCCGTTTCTACCTGCAGTTGCCAGACGCCCCCCAGACGTTGCCGGACCTCATCGTCGAGCACCGCAAATGGCGGGCCGTCCAACTGCTCCTGGGCGTAATCCATGGTGATCAGCAGCCCCTTGCTGCCATTCGGCAACAGGCCATTGAGGTGAGCGGCATAGCGCTGTCGCATGGGCGAGGGCAAGGCAATCATGGCTGCACGGTCATACAGGGCCGTGCAATCAGCGGTGTCCTCGGCGGTCAGGGCAAAGAAATCACCGCACCAGAGCTCAATGGGCCCGTGGGCGTAGACCTTGAACACCCCGTGCTGGCTGATCTGCGGCTGCAACTGGTGCTCACGAAAGAAATCCTCCACCGCCTTTTCCGCCAGTTCGATGCCCAGCACCTCGAACCCTTGGTCGGCAAGCCAGATCAGGTCCAGGCTCTTGCCGCACAAGGGCACCAGCACGCGGCTTTGCGCCGCCAGGCCCAAGGCCGGCCAGTACTGCTGCAGGTAAGGGTTGACCTCTGCCAGGTGAAAGCCGATCTGATCGCGCTCCCAGCGCTTTTGCCAAAAGTCCGCTTGCATGAGAAGTCCTTAAAATTCGATCAAAAAGCGCTAAAACTTATATTAGATTTAGATCATTGATCTGATTGAAGATGGCGCATCTTAACCTTCAGGAGCCTCTTCATGCTTCCCAGCCTGTTCATCTCCCACGGCTCTCCCATGCTGGCGCTGGAACCCGGCGCCAGCGGCCCGGCCCTGGCTCGCCTGGCAGCCGAGCTGCCACGGCCCAGGGCGATCCTGGTGGTCTCGGCCCACTGGGAAAGCTCCGATCTGCGGGTCAGTTGCAACCCGCACCCGGAAACCTGGCACGACTTTGGCGGCTTCCCCGCCGCGCTGTTTGCCGTGCAATACCCGGCCCCGGGCGATCCGGAACTGGCAGCCCAGGTAGTGGAGCTGCTCCAAGCCGAAGGTCTGCCCGCCCAACTGGACAGCCAGCGCCCCTTCGACCACGGCACCTGGGTACCGCTGTCGCTGATGTACCCGCAGGCGGACATCCCGGTGGTCCAGCTGTCGCTGCCCAGCCGCCTGGGCCCGGCCCTGCAGACCCGTATCGGCCATGCCCTCGCGGGCCTGCGGGAACAGGGCGTGTTGCTGATCGGCTCCGGCAGCATCACCCACAACCTGCGGGACCTGGACTGGCACGCTGGCCCGGAAAGCGTCGAACCCTGGGCCAAGGCCTTTCGCGACTGGATGATCGACAAGCTGGCGGCCGATGACCAGGCGGCCCTGCATGACTACCGCCAGCAGGCACCGAATGCCGTGCGCAGCCACCCCAGTGATGAACACCTGCTGCCGCTGTATTTCGCCCGGGGCGCTGGTGGCGAATTCAGCGTGGCCCACCAGGGCTTCACCCTGGGCGCCCTGGGCATGGACATCTACCGATTTGGCTGATGGCCGCCAGCGCCAAGGCAAATGACAGGCAAAAAAAATCCCCGAACCAGTCGGGGATTTTTTATGCCTGATCAATCAGCCCAGGGGCCGATCAATCTTCGCGATAGCGACGCAGCTTCAGTTGCTTGCCGGCAACGCGAGTGTCCTTGAGCTTGGTCAGCAGGCGGTCCAGACCGTCCTCCGGCAGCTCGACCAGGCTGAAGCTGTCACGCACCTGGATGCGGCCGATAGCTTCACGGGCCAGGCCGCCTTCATTGAGGATCGCGCCCAGAAGGTTCTTGGCAGCGATGCCGTCACGGGCACCCAGCGCGGTACGGCAGCGTGCACGACCTTCGCCCAGAGGCATTGGCGCGCGACGCTCACGGTCACCACGATCAGGACGGTCACCGGAACGCTCAGGACGATCGCCACGTGGGGCGCTGTTGGGCACCAGTGGACGCTCTTTCTCGATCGCGGCCAGGTTCAGCGCTTGACCGTTGGTAGCCTTGCGCAGCAGGGCTGCGGCCAGGGCACGCGGGCTGCAACCGATGTCGGCGGTCAGGCGATCGAGCAGATCACCGTGGGTCGCTTCAGCATCAGCCACCAGCGGCGACAGGCTGTTGGTCAGCTTCTTGATGCGGGCATCGAGAACGGCTTGGGCGTCCGGCAGGCGAACTTCGGCAACCTTCTGACCGGTTACACGCTCGATCACTTGCAGCATGCGGCGCTCACGTGGAGTCACCAGCAGCAGCGCGCGGCCTTCGCGACCGGCACGGCCGGTACGGCCGATACGGTGCACGTAGGATTCCGGGTCGTACGGCATGTCCACGTTGAATACGTGGGTGATGCGCGGTACGTCCAGACCACGGGCGGCTACGTCGGTCGCCACAACGATGTCCAGGCGGCCATCCTTGAGGGAGTCGATCACGCGCTCACGCTGGTTCTGGGCGATGTCGCCGTTCAGCGCAGCAGCTTTGTAGCCTTTGGCTTCCAGGGCACTGGCCAGGTCCAGGGTCGCTTGCTTGGTGCGCACGAACATGATCAGGGCGTCGAAATCTTCAACTTCCAGCAGGCTCAGAACGGCAGAGGTCTTCTGGTCGGCGTGAACCAGCAGGTGAGCCTGCTCGATCGCGGTGACGGTCTGGGTCTTGCTCTGGATCTTGACGTGTTTCGGGTCCTTCAGGTGACGCTCGGCGATGGCCCGGATCGACTGCGGCAGGGTGGCCGAGAACAGTACGGTCTGGCGGGTCTCCGGCATGGCCTTGAAGATCACTTCCAGGTCATCCATGAAGCCCAGCTTGAGCATCTCGTCGGCTTCGTCGAGAACCAGGTGGTTCACGGTGGCCAGGACTTTTTCGTCGCGACGCAGGTGGTCGCACAGACGGCCCGGAGTGGCGACAACGATCTGTGCGCCATTACGGATTGCTTTCAGTTGTGGGCCCATCGGCGCACCGCCGTAGACGGCCACAACAGTCACGCCCGGCATTTGCTTGGCGTAGGTTTCGAAAGCGGTTGCTACTTGCAGCGCCAACTCACGGGTTGGGGCCAGGATCAGAGCTTGCGGCTCGCGCTTGGACGGATCAATGCGGTGCAGGATAGGCAGGGCAAAGGCAGCGGTCTTACCGGTACCGGTTTGCGCCTGACCAATCATATCGTGACCGGCAAGGATGATCGGGATCGACTGCTGCTGAATAGCCGAAGGCTCTTCATAGCCGGTAGCGACTACTGCAGCGACAATATTGGGATGAAGTTCAAGAGCGGCGAAGCCGCCGATTTCCTGGGTCATGGGTCTGCCTCTAAGTGCATCCGCAAAGACCCATGCTCCAAAGCTGCGCATGCCGTGTAAGACTCAAGAGTCACCCTGGCAGCTTTGTCGGCGGGGATTTGCGAAAACGATTGGATGAATGGATCGTCAAGGATAGTCCGCGCAGCGGACAAGCAGCCGAAGCTGACTTCGGGGAATTGCATTACCTAAACGTGGCCCGGCTAAAGGCCGGCGCGCACTATACCGGAATTACTCAAAAAAGGGAGTTTTTTTTATCGGAAAAATCCGCTGAACACCCGATTGTCATGGGCTTTGCGCAGACTTCGGCGGCGCGCTATTTTGCTCAGGCCCGGCGCTGTTGGTCATCGCGCTTAAACGGTTCACCTTTGTGCACGAAACCGCCCGCGCCAACCTCCCCTCTTTCTTCCCAGGACAGCGCTCATGAATCAGCCCAGTGCCAGCCGTGTCAGCCGTGAACTACGTGGTCACCTGTTCCTTATCGGCCTGGACCGGGTGGCCAAGCGCAATGCCTTCGACCTCGAGCTGCTCAACCAGTTGAGCCTGGCCTACGGCGAGTTCGAAGCCAGCAGCGAGGCGCGAGTGGCGGTGGTGTTCGGCCACGGCGAGCACTTCACCGCAGGCCTGGACCTGGCCAATGTCGGCGCCGCCCTGGCCCAGGGCTGGCAAGCACCAGCCGGTGGCTGCGACCCCTGGGGCGTGTTCAGCGGCCCACGGGTGAACAAGCCGGTGATCGTCGCCGTACAAGGCTACTGCCTGACCATCGGCATCGAGCTGATGCTGGCCTCCGACATCAATCTCTGCGCCAGCAATACCCGCTTCGCGCAAATGGAGGTGCAACGCGGAATCTTCCCTTTCGGCGGCGCGACCCTGCGCCTGCATCAACTGGCCGGCTGGGGCAATGCCATGCGCTGGTTGCTGACCGGGGACGAATTCGATGCCCATGAAGCCCTGCGCCTGGGCCTGGTGCAGGAGGTCATGGCCAGCGAAGACCTGCTGCCCCGGGCCATCGAACTGGCCGAACGGATTGCCCGCCAGGCACCGCTTGGGGTGCAGGCGACCCTGATGTCGGCACGCCAGGCCAGGCTCGAAGGGGAAACGGCGGCCGCCCAGGGGCTGGCGCCGCTGGTGCACAAACTGATGAACAGTGAGGACGCCAAAGAGGGCGTGCGGGCGATGATCGAAAAACGGCCCGGGGTGTTCAAGGGCTGCTGAACAGGGGCCGGCAGATCGGCTTCGCCGGCCAGCCCGCGCCAGCAAGGGCTTATGTGGCCGGGCGGATCGCCTTGATCAAGGGTTGCAGGGAGTAGCCCAAGCGTGGGGCCAGGGCTTGGGCCCGGGCATTCAGGCCTGGCAGGTCCAGCTCCTGGTCGAGGTCGGACGGCACGATCAGAATCACGTTGCCCTCCTTCACCGGCAACTCCCAGTAATGGCGGTGATAGAGCCCGCGCAACAGGGCGGCGCCCAAGGGCTTGCCATCATCGGTGGCCCACTGGTTGATCACCAGCCAGCCGCCGGGGTTGAGGCGCTTCTGGCAGTTCTCCAGAAACCCCCAGGCCAGATGCCCGACGCCGGGGCCGACGTCGGTGTACAGGTCGACGAAGATCAGGTCGGCGGATTCAGCACTGTCCAGCAGCTCCAGGGCATCGCCGACTCTTATATATAGACGCGGATCGTCGTCCAGCCCCAGGTACTCGATAGCCAGGCGCGGCACGTCCGGTCGCAGTTCGATGGCTTCCACATCTTCCAGGGGCAGGAACTTCAGGCAGGCCTGGGTCAGGGTGCCGGCGCCCAGCCCGAGAAACAACGCGCTCTCCGGCGCCTCATGGCACAGGGCACCGATCAGCATGGCCCGGGTGTAGTCGTACTCCAGCCAACTGGGGTCCGCCGTGAACACACAGCTTTGCTCGATGGCATCGCCAAATTCGAGAAAACGATAGTCCGCCACTTCCAGGACCCGGATCATGCCGAATTCGTCATGCACTTCGGCGAGCAGGCGCTCGACGCGCTCCTCAGTCATTTCATCTCCTAGCCGCGCGGGCACAGAACCTTGCCGGCGCGATAAACCAACCGCTCGGCAGCGAGCGGGAAAGGCGCGATTGTCGGCCAAGCGAGAGGAGCAGGTCACGCACTAATTTGCTGCTAACATGCCCCTCCCACCGTTAAAGCACTCGAGTCCGCGATGAGCCAACCCTGGAGCCCCGACAGCTGGCGCGCCCTGCCGATCCAGCAACAACCCCACTACCCCGATGCCGCGCACCTGCTGCAGGTCGAGCAAAGCCTGGCCAGTTATCCACCGCTGGTGTTTGCCGGTGAAGCCCGGGAGTTGCGTCGCCAGTTTGCCGAAGTCACCCAGGGCCGGGCGTTCCTGTTGCAGGGTGGCGATTGTGCCGAGAGCTTCGCCGAATTCTCCGCGGCGAAGATTCGCGACACCTTCAAGGTGCTGCTGCAGATGGCCATCGTCATGACCTTTGCCGCCGGCTGCCCGGTGGTCAAGGTCGGGCGCATGGCCGGCCAGTTCGCCAAGCCGCGCTCGGCCAACGACGAAACCATCAATGGCGTGACCTTGCCGGCCTATCGCGGCGACATCGTCAACGGCATCGGTTTCGATGAAAAAAGCCGGGTGCCGGACCCCGACCGCCTGCTGCAGTCCTACCACCAGGCCACCGCCACCCTCAACCTGCTGCGAGCCTTCGCCCAGGGCGGTTTCGCCGACCTGCACCAGGTGCACAAGTGGAACCTGGACTTCATCGCCAACTCGGCCCTGGCCGAGAAGTACAGCCAACTGGCAGACCGCATCGACGAAACCCTGGCCTTCATGCGTGCCTGCGGCCTGGACAGCGCGCCGCAACTGCGCGAAACCAGCTTCTTCACCGCCCACGAAGCGTTGCTGCTCAACTATGAAGAAGCCTTCGTGCGCCGCGACAGCCTGACCAACGACTACTACGACTGCTCGGCGCACATGCTGTGGATCGGCGATCGCACCCGGCAACTGGACGGCGCCCACGTGGAGTTCCTGCGCGGGGTGAACAACCCGATCGGGGTCAAGGTCGGCCCGAGCATGAACACCGACGAACTGATCCGCCTGATCGATATCCTCAACCCGGAAAACGATCCCGGCCGCCTCAACCTGATCGTGCGCATGGGCGCCAACAAGGTCGGCGATCACCTGCCACAGCTGATTCGCGCGGTGGAAAGCGAAGGCAAGCAGGTGCTGTGGAGCTCGGACCCGATGCACGGCAACACCATCAAGGCCAGCAGCGGCTACAAGACCCGGGATTTCGCGCAGATCCTCACCGAGGTCAAGCAGTTCTTCCAGGTCCACCAGGCCGAAGGCAGCTATGCCGGTGGCATCCATATCGAGATGACCGGGCAGAACGTCACCGAATGCATCGGCGGTGCCCGGCCGATTACCGAGGATGGTTTGTCGGATCGCTATCACACCCATTGCGATCCGCGGATGAATGCCGACCAGTCTCTGGAACTGGCCTTCCTGATTGCCGAGACCTTGAAGCAGGTCAAGCGCTAAGAGCGCTTTCGCCGGCTAGCCCGCTCCTGCAAGGGCTGTGTAGGAGCGGGCTGGCCCGCGAAGCTCTTCACCCCAGCACCTCACGCAGGCGTCGCGCGCCATCACGCTGGCAATTGAGCTGAATCTGTTCCAACCCCAGCCAGTCGGCCATCTTTCGCAATTGCAGGGCCAATGCCCGGACACCCTCGTCGTCCAGACCGAATGGCTCCTCATGCACCGCGTGCACCGCCAGACGCCCCTGGGCCCGCTCCGCCCGCAGGTCGACCCGGGCGGCAATCCGCTCGTTGTGCAGGAACGGCAGCACGTAATAGCCATAGACCCGCTTGTGCTCAGGCGTGTAGATCTCCAGGCGGTAGCGGAAATCGAACAGCCGCTCGGTACGGCTACGCTCCCAGATCAGGGAATCGAAAGGTGACAACAGCGCGCTGGCTTCGACCTTGCGCGGCACCCGCGCCTCGGGCAGGCAATAGGCACTTTGCTTCCAGCCCTGGACCTCACAGCCCAGCAGTTCGCCGGACTCGCACAACTCGGCAAGCCGCGCGCGACTATCGCCGGGATCGAGGCGAAAGTAGTCCCGCAGGTCCTTTTCCGTGGCTACCCCCAGTGCCCCGGCCGCCTGCAGCAGCAACCGGCGCTGGGCCTGGGCTTCCTCCAACGGCATCTGCTGGAGGATCGCCGCCGGGATCACTCGTTCCGGCAAGTCATACAGACGCTCGAAACCGCGGCGGCCGGACACTGTCACCTCACCGGCAGCGAACAGCCATTCCAGGGCATGCTTTTCTTCGCTCCAGTCCCACCAGGGGCCGGCCCGCTCTTCGCGGGTGGAGAGGCTGCCGGCCCCCAGCGCGCCCTGCTGCTCCACGGCCGCCAGCACCCGGCGCAGAGTGGCCTGGCGTTCCTGGCCGAAACGCGCCAGTTGCGAGTAGATACCCTGCCCCTGGCGTGCGCGCTGCATGCGCCAGCGCATCAAGGGGTACATGGACATCGGCAGCAGCGAGGCCTCATGCCCCCAGTACTCGAACAAGGTGCGCTGGCGCCCCTGGCTCCAGGCGGCCTGATCGAGCAGCTGCTGTGGATAACTGCCAAGACGGGAAAACAGCGGCAAGTAATGGGCGCGCACCAGGGCGTTGACCGAATCGATCTGCAACAGGCCCAGGCGCTCGATCTGCTGATTGAGTCGGGAGGCCTTGATCGATGCCGGCGGCTGGCGCCCGCCGAAGCCTTGGGCAGCCAGCGCCAGCCGGCGGGCCTGCTTGAGCGAGAAAGAAGGTAGTGCGGGCATGAGCGTCTCCTGGTCTGCCCGCACGCTAGCGCACCCTGGACCGGCTTGTGTAGTGGCCACCGGGTTATTTGTGCATCGGGTCGTCCCAGAACGGGCGGACCGCTTCATGCTCCACATCCGCCCGGCTCAGCCCCAGGTCATGCAGGGCCGAATCGCTCAGGCCGGCAAGCATCCGGCGCTCCTGCGCCAACTCGTGCCAGCGGACCACCTGGTGCCATAGTGCACGTAACGACAACGCCTGAATTGGCAGTTTGTGAACCAGCAGATAACCCTTTTGCGCTTTCATGATCCTGTCCTCCAGTGGGGATGAGCACAGTCTCTTCCCCGAACAAGGATCAATCCAACGAATGTTTCTTATGCAATACATCTCAGGGTTTGATGCTTTGGTTCCCCGCCGGTGTTTCCAGGGACCGCTTTCAGATCCGGTAATCCCCCGGCCAGCCGCCCAGTGGGTCGCGACCGAAACCATCGAGGCTGGCCGCCGCCGACTCTTCACAGGCCAGCAGGCTGTAGCCGCCAAGATCATCGGGCAACGGCAGAGCCGAAGGGGGAGTCAGGACAATGGACGGGTGCAGTTGCCCGAGCAACTCTTGCACCGTGCTGCTGACCGCGGGCCGGGCGCCGTTGATGGCCAGCACCGCCGCCTGCGGGGTCAGGGCTTCGGCAAGGACGGTGTAGCCATGGTTGCTGCAACTGACCGGCAACCGGTGTTCCTGGCGCTGTTCCTCGATGACGCGGGCCGGCTGCTCCTCCACCGACAGGACCACCCCGCAACAGCCGGTTGCAGCAATGATCCGCGCGTCCGGGTAGTGGTTTCGCAGGCTGGTGTAGGTGGACTGCTTGCCGGTGAGCACGATCAGGCCATCGCGCCCATGAAACTGCCGCACCAGCTCTGCCGAGGATTCCTCACTGACCCGCAGCCAATCCTTTACGCCAAGCACGGCCGCCAACTCGCCAATCACTGCACTGGCCTCCTGATAACGGTCGTGACGCACCGACACCGTGGTGGGTATGCCCATCAAGGCAAAGGGCGCGGCGCGGCGGATTGCATGCAGACAAAAGCCGTAATAGGGCAGCAGGCACAGGACTTCCTGGCCATAGCCCTGGCCCGCCCCCTGGTCATCCAGGCTCTCCCTGGCGCGAATCAGCCCCCAGCGAAACAGCGACAGGAGCTCGCCATGCAACACATCGCGCCACTTTTCCAGAGCCATCCTGGGTTCCGGCAAGCGCCTGGCCAGGGCCTCGAAGTCATCACGCTCGAATAACAATTCCTGCAACTGCGCCAGGGGCTCCAGGTTCTGGAAATAGGGCTGGTTCATGTTGCGCTCCAGGCCTGGCGCTGCAGCACCGCGTCCTTGCCGGTGCAATAGTGCTGGCGGATGCCATCCAGAAAGCTCCAGGCCAGTGACGGCAGCATGGCCGCACGCGCCACCGAGTCACGGCCCACGTCGCCCCGCGCCAGCAGGTACTCGATGTTGAGCGACGGCCGCTGATCGTGGCCCAGCTCGTCATCCAGTTCGTCATGGGCTGCCATGGCCCCCAGCAACGCTGCACAGCGCGGGTTGTTGGCGGACACCTGCGAGTAGAAACGCAGGTGACGATCATCGCCACGGCATTCGCTCAGGCTTTTTTGCAGATAGGTCGAACCGATCAGGTAGCCCTTCCAGTCATGCCGTGCCAGGTCGCTGAGATAACCGACAAAGGCAGTGGTGGTCGGCAAGGGTCGCATCGCTTCCGGGCGCCGGACTCCCAGTTCGCGCAGCCTGGGCTTGAGGATGTCGCAGTGGGTCAGCTCATCCTGCAGGTGCTGCAACAGGTTTTCGCGGATCCGCGCATCCGCACAGGCGGCAATGGCCGGGCTGACATGTCGGGTCGCCGAGGCCAGGTAATGATAGTTCTCCAGCATGTAGCCGATGATCAGCTCATCCGCGCAGCCCTCGGTCATCTGTTGCCACAGGCCGTGGCCGTCCACCGATACCAGCCAGTCGGTGGTCATCTGTTCGATGGCCGCCACACTCTCGGCGCTGGAGCTCTGGCCATTGAGCAACTGCTCATGCACCTGGCTGATCAGTGCGCCAAAAGGCGCCGGGCTCATGACCAGTTGCGTCATTCGCGGCCCCAGGGCATAGCAGGATGCAACGACGGTATCGGCAGGGTTGTCATCGCCGGAACGCTCACCGTTGACCAGGCTCATCACACTGGACGGCCAGACCGGTAGGCCCTGGAAAATTTCCACGTCCAGGGGCGAATCAGCGGCGTGCAACAGTTGGTCCAGCCCCTCCTCGGCCACCAGTTGGGCCGCGGTGACAATGGAGCTGGCACATCCCTGCTCCAGCGCAGTCAGCCAGCGGTAGATCATTTCGCTGAGGCTGCAGACTGCATTGAGCACCGTGGCCACCACCGGCGCGGGGTAGCAGTCCTGGGTGCGCACGGCCTTCTTCCAGTTATCCGAATGCCCATACTGGATGTCGGTGGAAAAATGCCCCAGCACCTTGTCTGTCGCCTTGCGGCTCAACAGGTTGTGGCCCACCAGCAACTCATGCCAACCCAGCACCGCCTCCTGCTCCACCGAGGAGTGCTCCATGAAACCGGAGCAGGCCGCCGACACCAGCTCGCCCATGGCCGCGATCTGCCGGGACAGGTGAATCCACTCCAGGGTTGCGGGCAAAGGCCGGGCCAGCCTGACCATGTCGCCGGAACAGCCGATCAGCTCCAGGGCCTCATTGAAGAACTGCGCATGATCCCACTCCTCCAGCGCATGCCTGGACAGCATCAGGGAGATCGGCGACAACCCTATACCCGGGCTGACCGAGGGGCACATCCTCGAGGCCGCGGCAGCCAGGTAGTGCCGGGTTTCCAGGATATAAGCGTAGAGCGCAGCTTGATCACCCTCTCTTATCTTTCGCCAGATGGGGTGACCATAAACAAACTCTTCTGCAGCGGTATATTGCTCGTTCAGCAGAAAAATAACTTCTTCCGCATTGAACTGGGCGCCCAGCGCCGACAAGTTGAGACTCTGGGCAATGCGTTCGACAATAAAAGCATTATCACTAAGTGTAGAGATAGGCGCTTCCAGACTTCCCAGCAGCAGTACCGAGTGACTGCCGATAGTGCTGCGCGCTAAAAATGGAGGGCTACGCAACGGTTCAGATATATCGATATGAGTAGTTCGAGTAGTGAGGTCCATTTCTGATCCTGCCCTCCAAAGCGTTAGCGTCATTTACTCGACGATGGCTGCCCTAAGTTGCTTCGCCGCCTTCTCCGTACGTTCCACCAGGCCCACCAGCGCCTTGAGGTCTTCCGGCGCCAGCTTGCCGGCTTTGAGCTTGGTCTTGAGCTGTGTCAGCTCGGCAGTGGTTGGCTCAGTGTGTTCCGCTTTCACGTTCATGAAAGGACCCTCCAAAGTTGGTCGCAATCCCAGTACAGACCATCTGTACATGGCAAGCGCAACACTAGTAGCGGATGTTTCTTTAGGCAAACCCAAACAACGACAAAGTTGACCATTAATCGGCCCAGGGCATATTCATTGATTTTTATCGCGCAGCGAAATTAGCAAACGACAACTTATAGCCAACACTCCAGACCTTTTTTGAAAACTTATAGCCAGCACCGATAAGGCTTATCGCCAATAACACAGCACAACTAAAGCCAAAGACAAAACCAATAAAAGCCACGAGCATTAATTGCTGGATCGAACATCATTTATCCGCAGTACTACTTGAACTGAAGGAGCACTATCGACACTCTGTTATCCAGCTATCCCTATTGCGATTGCCCAGCGCTACTGATCAGGAGGAAGCGTCATGAGAGACATGCTGAGCGTGGACTGGTCGCGTATCCCGGCCCCCCAGGACGATGGCGCAGCCCGTCACTTGCAGGGCCTGCACTTGCCCGGGCTGCAGTTGCCCTCCACCTCGGGCGAAGGGGTCGACCTGTCGACGCTGCCCGGCATAACGGTGCTCTATGTCTACCCGCGCATGGGACGACCGGATTTGCCGCTGCTGGAGGGCTGGGACATGACCCCCGGCGCCCGCGGCTGTACCCCGCAGTCCTGCGGCTTTCGCGACCTGGCCGAGGAACTCGCGGCCGCCGGGGCGGCGAACCTGTTCGGCCTCTCGAGCCAGGACAGCGACTATCAACGTGAAGCCGTCGAGCGGCTGCACCTGCCCTTTGCCCTGCTCTCCGATGCACAGGGGCAATTGACCGAAGCCCTGGGGCTGCCGATGTTCGAATTGAACGCCACCCGCTTCCTGAAACGCCTGACTCTGATTCTCAAGGCCGGGCAGATCGAAAAGGTGTTCTACCCGGTGTTTCCACCGGACCAGAACGCCCGGCAGGTGCTGGCCTGGCTGCAAGCGCAACGCCAGGGATGACGCCGTGGCCTTTCGAGGAATAAGATCAGGCCCAGGAATGCTTCCTGCCCCATGCATCTCAGGATTTGATCAATGTCCCAGTTCCCCAGCATCGACACCGAAGTGCTGCGCACCTTCGTCGCCATCGCCGATGAAGGCGGTTTTACCCGGGCTGGAGAACGGGTCAACCGCACCCAATCGGCGGTGAGCATGCAGATGAAGCGCCTGGAAGAGGACGTGCTGCAACGCCAGCTGTTCCAGCGCGACGGACGCCAGGTCAAGCTGACCGCCGAGGGCCAGGTACTGCTGGGCTATGCCCGGCGCATCCTGAAACTGCATAGCGAAGTGTTCAATACCCTGCGCGAACCGCACATGGTGGGGCTGGTGCGCATCGGCACGCCGGATGACTATGTGATGCGTTTTCTACCGGGGATTCTGTCGCGCTTCGCCCAGAGCTACCCGCTGATCCAGATCGAAGTGCATTGCGAATCGTCCAAGCAACTGCTGCAACGCCAGGACCTGGACCTGACCATCGTCACCCGAGAGCCGGGCAACGAGATCGGCCAACTCCTGCGCAAGGAGCGCTTCGTCTGGGCCGTGGCCCAGTGCTTCACGCCCCATGAACAGACGCCACTGCCGCTGGCGATGTTCAACAGCGACTGCTTTTGCCGGCTGTGGGCCTGCAACGCCCTGGATGCCATCGGCCTCGACTATCGCATTGCCTACAACAGCTCCAGCCTGTCGGCAATCATGGCGGTGGTCAGCGCCGGGCTGGCGATCACCGCGCAGCTGGAAAGCCTGATCACGCCGGACCTGCGCATCCTCGGCGAGAACGAAGGGCTGCCGGAGCTGCCCGAGGCCAGCATCATGCTGCTGCGCAACCTCAACCAGCCCTCGCCCATCACCGAATGCCTGGCCGAACACATCGTCGAAGGCTTCAAACTTTAAACGCCAGCATCACCGCACACACCACCAGGAAGCCGCAGAACAGGCCGCGCAACAGCCGCTCGGGCAAGGCGTGGGCGACCTTCACCCCCCAACTGATGCTCAGCAAGCCACCGGCTGCCAGCGGCAGACCGATCGCCCAGTCCACCTGATGGTGAAAGCCATAGGTCACCAGGGTGACCCCGGTGCTGGGTAGCGCCAGCGCCAGGGACAAACCCTGTGCTACCACCTGGGTGGTGCCGAAGACACTGGTCAGTACCGGCGTGGCAACCACTGCGCCCCCCACCCCGAACAGCCCGCCCATGGCCCCGGAAGCGGCGCCCAATACCCCGAGCCAAGGCCAGGGGTAACGCATCTCGCTGCTGGCCGGGGCACTGGCCATGAACATGCGCAGCAGGTTGTAGGCCGACAGCACCAGAAGAAAGGCGACAAAGCCGATGCGCATCTTCTGTGCATCGATGCCCACCGCCCAGATCGAGCCCAGCCAGGCGAAACTGAACCCCATCAGGGCCAGGGGCAAGGCGTGGCGCGCCTCTATGCGGTTGCGCTGGTGATAGCGCCACAGCGCGAGTAGCACATTGGGTACAACCATGACCAGCGCCGTGCCCTGGGCAATCTGCTGGTCCAGGCCAAACAGCACGCCGAGCACCGGAATCGCGATCAAGCCACCGCCAATACCGAACAGCCCGCCCACCGTACCCAACGCCGCGCCCAACAACAGATACATCATCAACTCGATCACAACCGCTCTCCTCACCTGAGAGCTGCATGCTACGCAGTCGGCCCTGGCACGGAAACGCATAGCAACGCACAATGGCTTTGCCGTTTTCGCATAAGCGAGCTGATCATGAATCCCAATACACTGACCGAACAACTGGGTCTGTTTCTTGATGTGCTGGAGGCGGGCAGCTTTTCCGCAGCGGCACGCCGCCATCCGCTGACGCCCTCCGCCGTGGCCCGGCGCATCGACAGCCTGGAAAACGCCGTGGGCACCACTCTGTTCATGCGTACCACCCACGCCGTGGTCGCCACCGCCGCCGGCCAGGCCTTTGCCGAACGGGCCCGGCGTATCGTTGCCGAGCTGCAACTGGCTCGGGCCGAGGCAGTTTCCCTGAGCCATGCCCCGGAGGGCCTGATCCGCATCGACGCCCCCGCTGCCTTCGGGCGCCGCCACTTGGCGCCGGCCATTGCCGATTTCCTGGTGCTCTACCCCGGGCTGGATGTGCAGTTGCACCTGATCGACAGCTTTGTCGACATGCAGGGCTCCCACCTGGGCAAGGTCGACCTGGTGCTGCGCGCCGGCCAGCGCGTGGACACGCGGATGGTCGCCACCTCCCTGGCCAGCATCGTGCGTATCGCCTGTGCCAGCCCCTCCTACCTGAAAAGCCGCGGCACCCCCAGCCACCCCGCCGAACTCAGCCAGCACGACGGCCTCGACTGGGATGGCCTGGCGCCGCTGTTCGCCTGGCGCTTCGAGCTTGACGGCCAGGTGCAGAGCCATCGTCCGCAGCGTATACGCCTTGGTGCCAACAACGCTGAAGCCCTGCTTTCCGGGGCCTTGGCCGGGCTGGGCATTGCCCACCTGCCCACCTGGCTGGTGAGTGAATACCTGCTGCGCGGCGAACTGGTGCCGCTGTTCTGCGAAGGCGGCCTGCCCAAGCCGGAAACCGCCGGCATCTACGCCTTGCGCATGGAACAGCACCCCAATGCCCGTAGCCGCCTGCTGCTGGAGTACCTGAAAAGCCGCTTCAGCCCGGTTCCGCCCTGGGACCTGGCATTGCAAAGCGCAATGGGCTGAAACCTGAGGAAAATTATCTGGCGCATTAAAGACTCGCCCGCTAGATTCATGACCATTAATGATCAAGGCCGCCAACATGACCACCGAACGCTCCCCCCTGGACTCCTGCGATCAACTGCTGCTGGACAACCAGGTGTGCTTTGCCCTGCACTCCACCTCGCTGATGCTGACCAAGGTCTACAAGCCTCTGCTGCAGAAGCTGGGGCTGACCTACCCGCAGTACCTGGCTATGCTGGTGCTCTGGGAACGGGACGGGCTGACGGTCGGCGAGATCAGCCAGCGCCTGCTGACCGACCCCGGCTCCCTGACCCCGCTGCTCAAGCGCCTGGAGGCCGAAGGTCTGCTCAGCCGCACCCGCAGTCGGGAAGATGAACGGGTGGTGATTGTCCAACTGACGGAACAGGGCCGGGTGCTGCGCGAGCAAGCCCGGGACATTCCCCAGTGCATCCTCGGGGCCAGCGGCCGGAGCGTGGAGCAATTGCGTCAGTTGCAGGAAGATTTGCAGGTGTTGCGCGGGCATCTGCAGGGCAGTCTTTGACGCTTTGCTGGCAAGCCAGCCCCCTATGGCTGAGGCTAGCTTCTCAACCGAAAAAATATCTTTTTAAGAATCAATGAGTTGCCCATGACTCAAGGCTAATGGAGGGGTTTTCAGCAAAATTTATCTTGCGCACTAAATATTAGCGAGATACATTTATTTCGCACTTACTTAGCGCGCAAATAATTAGCGCGAAAATCACCTACCACGAGGCTTCCACCATGCAAACTCTCTACACCGCCGTTGCAACCGCCACCGGTGGCCGTGATGGCCGCGCTGTTTCCAATGACCAGATCCTCGACGTCAAACTGGCCACCCCCAAGGAACTCGGTGGTGCCGGTGGCCAGGCGACCAACCCTGAACAGCTGTTCGCAGCCGGTTACTCGGCCTGCTTTATCGGTGCCCTGAAGTTCGTCGCCAGCCAGAGCAAGCGCAAGATCCCGGACGACGCTTCGATCACTGCCCATGTCGGCATCGGCCAGATCTCCGGCGGCTTCGGCCTGGATATCGACCTGCATGTGAGCCTGCCCGGCCTGGCCCAGGACGAAGCGCAAAGCCTGGTGGATGCCGCGCATCAGGTCTGCCCCTACTCCAATGCCACCCGTGGCAATGTGGATGTGCGCCTGCACGTTACGGTCTGAAACAGCAAATTCCAGGCATAAAAAAGCCCGACTCAAGGTCGGGCTTTTTCGTCTACAGGGGCGAGCCAGGTTTAAACCTTGGCGCGGCCTTTGTAGGAACCGCCTTCGCGGGTATCGATCTCGATCATGTCGCCGATTTCGATGAAGTCCGCAACGCTCAGCTCGGTACCGTTTTTCAGTTTGGCAGGCTTCATCACCTTGCCCGAAGTGTCGCCGCGCGCGGAACCTTCGGTGTAGTCAACCTGGCGCACGATGGTGGTCGGCAGGTCAACGGAAACCAGACGGTCTTCGAAGAACACAGCTTCGCAAACGTCGGTCATGCCTTCTTCGATGAACGGCAGAACCGCTTCGATGTCTTCGGCGTTCAGCTCGTACATGGTGTAGTCAGTGGTGTCCATGAACGTGTAGGTGTCGCCGCTGATGAACGACAGGGTCGCTTCTTTGCGATCCAGGATCACGTCGTCCAGTTTGTCGTCCGCACCGTAAACGGTTTCGGTCTTGTAACCCGTCAGCAGGTTCTTCAGCTTGGTCTTCATGATCGCGCTGTTACGACCGGACTTGGTGAATTCAGCTTTCTGAACCAGCCAAGGATCGTTGTCGATACGGATCACGGTACCGGGTTTGAGTTCTTTACCAGTTTTCATTGCGAATATCCGAATTTGGATGGGATTTACAAAAATCTAGGCCGCGTATCATATCCAATTTAGGTAAAACTGCACCAGCGCCGCAGCAAGATCGGGCTGGGAGCCTTGTTCCAGACACCATTGCTCGGCGTGCGCGGCGACTTCCGGCCAGTATTGCAGCAGGTTTTTCCAGGGTTCGGCCATCGATGCTTCGCTGTTCCAGGCCTGCCACAGGGCCAGCACTGCAGCCTTGGCCCCCAGGGAAAGGGTGCGGGTATAGAGGCCGAGAAAAGCTTCGAGCTTGTCCAGGTGGATGTCTTCATCCTGGCGATAGATGTGCCAGAGCATCGGACGCCCGGCCCATTGCGCCCGAACGAAGGAGTCCTCCCCGCGCACCGCGTTGAAGTCGCAGCACCAGAGCAGCCGGTCGTAATCCTCCTGGCGCACGAAGGGCAACACCTGAACGGTCAGCGACTGGCGTACCTGGGGACAGCCCGGCGCCAGCGGTTCCTCTCCCAGCCAGCGCTGCACATCGGCCAGCACGCGGCCCTCGGGCACCAGCAGATGAGTCGGCTGCCCGTCGTCGGCCAGGGCCTGCAACCAACTGGCAACCCCGGCATTTTCGTAGGCGAACAGCGAGATCAAGCGACTGCCGGCAACAGGCGATACGCCCAGGGATTTCAGGAAATCCAGCCGGGCCTGGGGCCTGCCCTGGAAATCCCGGCGCTGCTCGAGCAGCCCGGCCTCGCGCAGCAAGCCGCCGGTATCGGCCTGGAATCCGGGAAAGAAGAAGTACTTCTGCACCCCGCGAAACTTCACGGAAGGCAGGCCATGGCACCCGCCGACCCAGTCCTCGGCGCTCAGGTAGTCCAGGTTCAGCCACAGTGGCGCACGCGCACGGTCGGCCATGGCGTCCATGTAGGCGTGGGGCAACTGGCAGGCGAAAGCCGCGATCACCACATCGGCCGCCGCCTCGTCCGGCCACTGGGCGGGCCAGTGCCGCACCTGGACGCCATCCTGAATCTGGCTGGCCTTTTGGCTATCGATCTGCGGGCAGATCTTTTCGAAAGCGCGCAAATCATCGACCCACAGCTGCACCGCACATTGATGCTCGGCCACCAGTTGCCGGGCCAGGCGCCAGGTCACGCCGATGTCGCCGTAGTTGTCGACCACGCTGCAGAAAATATCCCAGGAGGCTTTCATTCCACTCCCCGATTGGCAAAGGCGCCGATTGTCCGCATAAATGCTCCTGCGCAGAAGAGCCAACCGCGATTATCTTCGTGCGACAATCGGCCCTTGCCCAACACCGCCCGCCAGGAGGCAGCCATGTCCCATCGTCCCACCGCACGTCGCTCCTTGCGCATCAGTTTCAACTTCCTGGCGCTCACCGCCAGCATTGCCCTGGGCCTGTGGCTGGGTTTCCTGGCGATCGCCCTGACCTGCTGGCTGGCCTCGCACTACCTTTTCAGCCAGCAATTGGCTCCGGTCGCACAAGCGGTGCAGCAGTTGGCAAAACCACCGGTGGCCGCGCCACCTGAGCCACAAAACCGAATGTTCGAGCAGTACCAGGAAAACCTGCGCAAGAACGAGGAACTGCAATCCCTGGACAACGCCCGCAGCAACCTGCGCAACCTGTCCAATTCCAAATGCCAGTTCTGGTTGCAGCAGGACCAGACCGCGCCGAGCGAAAAAAGCCGGGCCAACGTCCTGCAATTCTGTAATTGACCATGAATAAACAGTCCGTCTGCCAACTGATTCTGCAACAGCTCCGGGACGACCTGGAGGTCGCGGTGCGAGCGGCACAAACCGCTTACGAAACCGCCACCCACGAAGAAAATATCGCCGAGAACAAGTACGACACCCTGGGGCTGGAAGCTTCCTACCTGGCCGCCGGCCAGGCTCGACGGGTCGAGGAAATCCGCCAGGCCCTGGGCCTCTGGCAGAACCTGAGCCTGCGCCCTCATGACCCGCAGAAGGGGATTCAGATCGGTGCGCTGTTGGGGCTGGAAGATGAGAACGGCCACGAACAGTGGCTGTTTCTCGGCCCGGATGGCGCGGGCCTGAAGGTCTACGTGGTGGGGCAACTGGTGACCGTCATCACCCCCCGCTCGCCCCTGGGCAACAGCCTGCTGGGCAAGTTCGAGGACGATGAGGTGGAGATCGTGGTGGCGGGCGCCCGGCAACAGTTCACTGTCACCGAGGTCCGCTAGGCAGGCTGGGGATCAGTGGACCGGCAATTCGACGCCGTCGAACAGCTCTTCCAGTTCCTGCTTGTTATGGCAGGCAATGGCCTTGGCCATGACTTCGCGGGTCAGGTGCGGGGCGAACTTCTCGATGAAATCGCACATGAAGCCACGCAGGAAAGTGCCGCGGCGGAAACCGATCTTGGTGATGCTCGATTCGAACAGTTCACTAGCATCCAGCACCACCAGGTCGCTGTCGAGCTTGGTGTCGACCGCCATCTTGGCCACGATGCCCACGCCCAGGCCCAGGCGCACATAGGTCTTGATCACGTCGGCGTCGGCAGCGGTGAATACCACCTTGGGCGTCAGGCCGCGATGGCTGAAGGCCTCGTCCAACTTGGAACGACCGGTAAAACCGAACACGTAAGTGACGATCGGGTACTCGGCCAGGGTTTCCAAGGTCAACTTCGGCAGCTTGGTCAGCGGGTGGCCCTGAGGCACTACCACGCAGCGGTTCCAGCGATAGCACGGCATCATCACCAGGTCACCGAACAACTCCAGGGCCTCGGTAGCGATGGCGAAATCCACGGTGCCGTCAGCGGCCATTTCGGCAATCTGCATCGGCGAACCCTGATGCATGTGCAAGGCCACATCCGGGTACTGCTTGATAAAGCTGCTGATCACCGGTGGCAAGGCGTAGCGCGCCTGGGTGTGAGTAGTGGCGATGGACAGGGTGCCCTTCTTCTCGTTGGAGAACTCCTGGGCGATCTGCTTGATGCTTTCGACCTTGCGCAGGATCTCGCCGGCGGTGGTGATGATGCGCTCGCCGGCCGGGGTCACGCGGGTCAGATGCTTGCCACTGCGGGCAAAGACCTCGACCCCGAGTTCGTCCTCGAGCAGACGGATCTGCTTGCTGATACCCGGTTGCGATGTGTAAAGGCTTTGCGCGGTAGCGGAGACGTTGAGGTCGTGGTGCGCCACTTCCCAGATGTAGCGCAATTGTTGAAGCTTCATATCAATCCCTCAAAGCAGGTAGACGCCACGGGTATCAGCGACGGTATATAACTATATTAATGGTCAGGAGAATAAATCTAGAACTTTTATTCAGAATTTTCCATTCCATCCTCAGGTATCGCCCTGACGTCGACGCTGCACCAGAGGCACCAGGTAAACCGGGACTTTGGCCAGTTGCAGAACTCGCGTTGCGGTACGCCCCAAAGGTGTTTGCGCCCCCACCCCATGGCTGTGACTTCCTACGATCAGCAAATCCACAGAGAGTTTCCCCGCCTGCTCCAGAATCACCTGGGACGGGTCCCCCTGAAGCACCCGCACCGACTGGATCAAGGTCAGGTCCTGCATCCCCTCCCCCAGCTCCTCGCGAAAACTGTCCAGCACCCGTTGCTCTATATTGGCCATCACTGTATTCAGGCCCTGGCGGTGAAACTCATTCAACGACTGCTCATCCAGGTAGCTCTGCAACACTGATTCGGCGAACAGGCCCATGGGCTCCACGGCGTGCACTACATGTAAGTCGGCATTGAACGTTCGAGCCAGCTCCAGGGCATGTTGCATCACAAAGGGCGCATACAGACCGAGGTCAGTGGCATACAGCATCGAACGAATCATATGACCTCCTCAACTGCCAAGATGGCGGAGATTGATTCAGCTTAGCAGTGCCTGGAACTGTGGGAGGTCCGAGGAAAAACCACGGATTTTAGGATTCAAGCCTTGGTTTCGTTGCTTACGCCGTGCGGCACGTGACCGGTGGCGACCACTTCGCGAGCCAGCTCGCAGTGACCGGCCTGGTCGTCGAAGAACACGTCGGCTGCAAAGGCTTCGAGGAAGGCGGCTTTTTCCAGCCCGCCAAGGAACAGCGATTCGTCCAAGCGGATGTTCCACTCGCGCAAAGTGCGGATTACCCGCTCATGGGCCGGCGCGGAACGGGCTGTCACCAAGGCGGTACGGATCGGACTGGCCTCATCGGAAAACTCTCCCTGCAGCAGGTTGAGTGCCGCCAGGAACCCCTTGAACGGCCCGCCCGGCAACGGTTCTCGTGCCGACTGCCGCTCACTGGCCTGGAATGCCTCCAGGCCGCCGGACTGGTAGATACGCTCCGAGTCATCGGAAAACAGCACCGCATCACCGTCGAACGCGATGCGCAGTTCGCCATTTTCAGCGCGCCGGGTGCCGCCGGACAGAATGGTTGCCGCAGCAAAGCCGGCCTCTAGTGCACTGCGCACATCATCGGCATGGGTGGAGAGAAACAGGTCGCTGCCAAAGGCCGCCAGATAGGGATAAGGGCTGCGGCCGCCGACGAAGGCTGCTCGGGAAATGCCCAGGCCGTAGTGCTCGATCGAGTTGAACACACGCAACCCGGTGTCGGCACTGTTGCGCGAGACCAGCACCACCTCGACCCGGGCTCGGCCCAGGCTGGCATTCAGGCTGAGGAGTTTCTTGACCAGAGGGAAGGCATCACCGGGCTCGAGGACTTCCTCTTCATGTTCGATCTGGTATTGCCGATAGGCCTCGACCCCCTGGGCCAGATAGACCTTGTGGCTGTCGCCCAGGTCGAACAGCGCCCGCGACGAGATCGCCACCACCAGCTTGCCATCCAGGCCCTTTGCCATATTTCATCCCCTTAAAGGTAATAAGCCCAACTCAGGCGTGGTGCCGGTCGATGAAACTCAAGGCCTGGTACAACGCCTGGATCTTCGGCAGCTCACAACCTGCGACCCGCGCTGCCGCCAAGGGTGCAGCATAGATAGCTGCCAGCTCCAGAGGACGCTGGTGCAGGAAATCATGGTACATGCTGGGCCAGTAATCCGGCATGTGCTCGGTGGACTTGAACAGTTGCTGCGCATAGGCCGCAGGGATGACATGCCCGCAAGCCGCCGCCCCCTGCAGCACTTCCTGCATCAGGTCCTGGATCAGCTCGCGGCTGGCGGGGTCGGCCATCAGTGGCGTGGTACTGGCTCGGAGCAGAACCGACAGGCCGTTATACGGGACATTCCACACCAGCTTCTGCCAGCGCGCCTGCTGCAGGTTGCCCATGGCCTGGGAATCGAGCCCCGCCTCGCGAAACAGCGCGGCGCCCTCCTCGACTATCGCCTGGCTCAGGGTCGCATCGGCACTGGCCGGGCCACTGTGGTAACCCAGGTTTACCGCGCCAAGCGCCTGGTGCTCGATCTGCCCGGGCCCGGCGCGGTGCACACAGATAAAGCACAAGCCGCCCAGAAGATGCAGCGAATCGGGAAGCACCGCGCGCAGGTCGTCTTCGACATCCAGCCCATTCTGCAGCACCAGAACCTTGGCATCGGTGGCCGCGGCCTGAATGATCGCCGGCGCCAGATCAAGGTTGCTGGTGGTCTTGGCGCCCACCAGCAGCCAGTCGCAAGGCGGCATCTGTTCGGCATTGGCGTAGGCCTGCGCCGGCTTCAACGTCAGCTTGCCGTGCTGGCTGCTATTGACTTGCAGCCCATGCTCGAGCACTGCCGGATATTCGCTGCGCAATAAAAAGTGCACGTCGAAACCGGCACGTGCCAGCATCACCCCGTAAAAACCTCCGATCGCTCCGGTCCCGATAATGCCTACACGCGGTTTACGGCCTGCACCCATCAAGGCAACTCCTCTGGTATTCGATTAAGCGCCTGACGCAGGCTCTCGCTGAGATCCTGCTGCGTCAGGCGCGACTGTAGCGCTCCATGAAACTCACCGTCGCGGACCACGAACAAAGCCGGCAAGTGGAACACCTGATAGCGCTGAACCGCACCGCCATTATCGCCCGCATCGACCCAGCAAAGACGGTCGATGGGTAGCTCCAACTCCGGCAGCCGCGCCCGGGCCCAACGGCAACTGGAACAGCCGACACTGGTGAAAACAACCAGGGAAACGCCGCCCAGGCCCAGTAATTGCTGGTCGATATCGAAATCGGTCAGTTCCAATTCGAGCACTATACTGGGGGAAACAATGTCAAATGGACGACACTCGGAGTCTGCGGTCATGGGACGTTTTCTGCCTCATCCTGATGATGTTCCGGTTGAACTGACCTTGCGCAAGCACGCCTGTATTTCACGCCAGCGGTTGCACACTATCAGCCTCGGTGGCATGGCGTGCAATTACCACCGTGCCTGGCGCCGCGGTACCGCGCTGGAGGTGTACATGCCAACGTTGGGGGATAACGCCCGTTACAACGGCTATGTCGCCTGGTGCCTGAAACGCAAGCGTGGCTACCTGGTGGGCATCGCTTTCGTCGACGAACAAACGCTGTTCGGCGCGCGCATGGGTGAGCAGGTGTGCCAGATCGCCCGCTACTGTCGCCTGCATGAACCTCAGAGCGAACAGCAATGCATTGAGGCGCTGGCGCTGGATTGGGTCGAGCAGCACGCAGAAGACTATTCCGAAGACCGTGTGCACCAGGCTTTTGTGCAGCCATAGCCCAATAAAACCGCCACCTGCCCATTGTAGAGTCACCGGCTAACGCGCTAAGGTTCCGCTCCCCGACGCGCTCAAATCCGCTGTGCTCCGCCGCGCGGGGATCGCTGGCGGCCGGCACCCGTGACCTGACGAGTAACACGATGGCTGATTTACCGATCAACGACCTTAACGTCGCCTCCAACGAGACCCTGATCACCCCTGATCAACTCAAACGAGACATCCCGCTGAGCGACACCGCCTTGCGCACCGTGACCAAGGGTCGCGAAGTGATCCGCAATATCCTCGACGGCACTGATCACCGCCTGTTCATCGTCATTGGGCCCTGCTCGATCCACGACATCAAGGCAGCCCACGAATACGCCGAGCGGCTCAAGGCACTGGCGGCTGAAGTCTCCGACACCCTGTACCTGGTGATGCGCGTTTATTTCGAGAAACCGCGGACCACCGTCGGCTGGAAAGGCCTGATCAACGACCCTTACCTGGACGACTCGTTCAAGATCCAGGACGGCCTGCACATTGGTCGCCAATTGCTGCTGGACCTGGCTGAAATGGGCCTGCCTACTGCCACTGAAGCCCTAGACCCGATCTCCCCGCAATACTTGCAGGACCTGATCAGCTGGTCGGCCATTGGTGCACGTACCACCGAATCCCAGACTCACCGCGAAATGGCTTCGGGCCTGTCCTCGGCCGTGGGCTTCAAGAACGGCACCGACGGTGGCCTGACTGTGGCAATCAACGCCTTGCAGTCGGTTTCCAGCCCTCACCGTTTCCTGGGGATCAACCCCCAGGGCGGCGTGTCGATCGTCACCACCAAAGGCAACGCCTACGGCCACGTGGTACTGCGCGGCGGCAACGGCAAGCCCAACTATGACTCGGTCAGCGTCGCCGTCTGCGAGCAGGCCCTGAGCAAGGCCAAGATCAAGCCGAACATCATGATCGACTGTAGCCACGCCAACTCCAACAAGGACCCGGCACTGCAGCCGCTGGTCATGGAAAACGTGGCTAACCAGATCCTCGAGGGCAACCAGTCGATCATCGGCCTGATGGTGGAAAGTCACTTGAACTGGGGTTGCCAGGCGATTCCGAAGAACCTGTCGGAACTGCAGTACGGCGTATCGATCACCGATGCCTGCATCGACTGGGAAAGTACCGAGAAGACCCTGCGCGGCATGCACGCCAAGCTCAAGGACGTCTTGCCGAAACGCGATCGCAGCTGATCCTTTCCTGCAGACACAAAAACGCCGGGCCAAGCCCGGCGTTTTTCATGGTCGCCCCGGTCAGAGCTTTGCTGCGTGACGCTGATGACGCTCCATATAGCGCTCTACGTACGAGCAGGACGGAATCACTGTGTAGCCCATGCGTTCGGCGTACTCCAGCGCCTGCTCGGTCAGCGCCGCGGCAATACCGCGCCCACGCAGTGCGTTGGGCACGAAAGTGCGATAGATATCCAGGGTCTGCTTACCCAGGTCCATATAGGTCAGGTAGGCACGATGACCGTCCACATTGGTCTCGAACTGATGACCAGCCTGGTCATGGTGGATGGACAACGCCTCGCTCATCACTACTCCTTGCGGGTCTGGAATGCTGACCCCTACCTTACCGATGTTTTTCCGGCGAAGGAACAACTTACGCCACCTCGTGCCTGTCGGCCGCCCGTAGAAGCTCTCGCTCTTGCGCCATCAGCACGTTACAAAATATAGGCGCCATTGGCACAAATGCTCAAGCCACACTCGTCACAGATCGGCGCAAAACCTTGTTGAGGCTGAGTACGAGCCTTAGTCGGGATCGATACCTAAACGTCTTGAGACGGTACATCGCCGGATGCTGAAACATAAGACGAGCGACGCCTCTTAAAGTCACCCACAAGATGCTTAAACATAGGTTCAGGGCTGAACAAATTCTGAAGAAAAGTGCAGTCGACACAATATAGACCGACTTTAGCCTAGGCTCTGAAACAGCGCCCGGAAACTCCGATAACGATGCTGGCAAACAAGCAGCATTCGGCCCCGGAGCTTCGCCGCTGAATATTTTTTATACAACCCGCTAAAAAGTTGCTCGAAAAAGAAACAGCGCCTAGAATTTTTTTTGCTTCTTGCGCTACGTCAGTTTACTTACTACAAGTAATGGGTAGTATGTACGCCGGCTATTTCCTCACTCTGAGGTGATAGCTACTAATAGAAAGTCCTTGAAGGGGAACACGATGAACAACGTTCTGAAATTCTCTGCTCTGGCTCTGGCCGCAGTTCTGGCTACCGGTTGCAGCAGCGTATCCAAAGAAACCGAAGCTCGTCTGACTGCTACTGAAGACGCAGCAGCTCGTGCTCAGGCTCGTGCAGACGAAGCCTATCGTAAAGCTGATGAAGCTCTGGCTGCTGCTCAAAAAGCACAACAGACTGCTGACGAAGCTAACGAGCGCGCTCTGCGTATGCTGGAAAAAGCTAGCCGCAAGTAATAGTCCCTCGGGATTGTTATCGAGCCGATCCATTTTTTGGATCGGCTTTTTTATTGCCCGGAGTTCTTCACCGGCAATAAAAAACCCGCCGCTACCAGCAGGTATCGGCGGGTTGCACTTAAGCGCTTACTGCTGCAAATCGTAGGTCGCGTTGGACATTGTTGTCACAGGCGCTGTCGTCGGCACGGCGATCTCCACCGGCAAGCCATCTTCGGCTGCCACTACATCACGCACCACATCCCAGTTCATGCGCAGGTTGTTAGCCAGGTCCTCACGCTTGAGCAAGGCATTGATCACTGCGGTGTGCTTGTCGACCACCGAAGGATTGCCTTTGTCATCCAACGGCGTATGAGCTTCCAGGTAGACTTTCCCGCCGCTGATACCGAACTTGTACGGATCGTTGATGATGCGCACCGAAGTTCCCACTGGCACCATGCCGGCCATTTCCAGCACGTTGTTGTTGAGCATGCGGAAACAACCGTGGCTGGTGCGCATGCCGATACCGAACTTCTTGTTCGAACCGTGAATCAGGTAACCCGGCGTGCCAAGTGTGAACTTGAATGGCCCCAAGGGGTTGTCCGGCCCGGCCGGTACCACGTTCGGCAAGGGGTCACCGTCGGCGGCATGCTCGGCCTTGATCGACGCCGGGGGCGTCCAGGTCGGATTCGGGGTTTTCGCGGTAATGCTGGTGTGCGCGATCGGTGACCCCCAGCCTTCACGACCAATACCCAGCGGGAAGGTGTAAACCACGTTCCGACCCTTGGGGTAGTAGTACAGTCGATACTCGGCCAGGTTGATCACGATGCCTTCGCGCGGCCCGGGCGGCAGAATGAAACGCGTAGGCAGGATCACCTCGGTGCCCGCCCCCGGCAGCCAGGGATCGACCCCCGGGTTGGCCGCGACCATTTCCAGGTAACCCAGGTCGTAGGTCGTGCCCAGGTCGGCGAAGGTATCCTCGTACTTGGCCTTGATCACCTGTACCTGGCCGACGATGTCTTCACCCGGCGGCGGTAGAGGCAATTCCAATGCGGCAACAGGACCGGCCACACACAAGGCGGCGAGTGTCAGGCAGCGGGTGACGACAGGGAGGCGGGGCAACATCCGGATAATCCTTCGCATGAACAACGAATGAAAGAAACACGATTGTACACCCCGCCCTCCGGCTACGGCAGCCAGCCCGGGGAGACAAGCGCAGACACATGAATTCCCTGTCGAAACGGCCTGCTGGCGGCCGCCTACAACTCGAAACGCAGCTCAGGCCAGATTGGCGGAGTGCCACGTTTTTGCGACTCCAGAATCGCCCGGCACAACGGGCAGAGTCGCTGGTCCTGGAAAATCGTCCGATCCACGCTCGACCAGCGCGGTTGCGCGGGCAACAAAGTGCCGCACAAGGTGCGGTCGGCAGAGCCGCCCAACTCCAGTTGACGCGTCACCAGATGCACCCGAACTTCCTGGCAGGCGAACAGGTCAAGCTGCTCATCAGGCTCGATCAGTTGATAGGCAAACAGGGACCAGGCGGGACGCGGCATCGGGGGCTCCAAATCGGGGGCGCCACATTAGCCGAAACACTGTCACTAGAAAAGCGTCAAAGCAGCGGTTTTAGCGTCGGCCAGACATTTTCCAGCAACTTGCCCTGGGCCGCTGCCGCAGGGTGCAGACCGTCTGCCTGCATCAGTTCGGGATGCCCCCCGACCCCGTCAAGAAAAAACGGCACCAAGGCTACCTTTTTCTCGCTGGCCAACTGGCTGTAGACCTGGGAAAAGGCCTGGGTATAGCGCACGCCATAGTTGGGCGGCAATTGCATGCCTAAAAGCAGCACCTTGGCACCCTGGGCCTGGGAGCTGTCGATCATCGAAGCAAGATTTTGTTGCAATTGCCGGGGCGGCTGGCCGCGCAAGCCATCGTTACCCCCCAACTCGAGAATCACCACTTCAGGCTTATGCTCTGCAAGCAGCGCCGGCAGCCGCGCCTGGCCCCCGGCACTGGTGTCACCACTGACCGAGGCATTGACTACCCTGTCGTTAAAACCCTGGTCCTTGAGCCTCTTTTCCAGCAGGGCTACCCAGCCCTGACGGGTATCCAGGCCGAAAGCCGCACTGATACTATCGCCAACGATCAGGACCGTACCCGCCGCTGCGTTCTGGGCCATGCACATCAAGGCCAGGCCGGCACTCAAAAACCATACACGCATCGGATTCTCCATGGGCGCAAGCATTCTCACTGCGCGGAACCTTAGCAAAGTGGTTCCCAGCGCGGAAGGTGAACTGACCATCCTGCATGAACTCAGCCTCGAGCTGAACCAGGGCGACAGCCTGGCCATCGTCGGCGCCTCCGGCTCCGGCAAATCGACCCTGCTGGGCTTGCTGGCGGGGCTCGACCTGCCCAGCAGCGGCGAAGTCACCCTCGCCGGCCAGGCCCTGAGCCAGCTGGACGAGGATCAGCGGGCCCGTATCCGGGCCGAGCATGTAGGGTTTGTCTTTCAGTCCTTCCAATTGCTCGACAGCCTCAATGCCCTGGAAAACGTCATGCTGCCCCTGGAGCTGGACGGCCGTCGCGATGCCCGCGAGCGGGCCGCCGAACTGCTGCAGCGGGTTGGCCTTGGCCAGCGCCTTAGCCACTCGCCACGCCAGCTTTCCGGTGGCGAACAACAGCGGGTAGCCATTGCCCGGGCCTTCGCTGCCGAACCCGATGTGCTGTTTGCCGATGAACCCACCGGCAACCTCGACAGCCATACCGGTGAACGCATCAGCGACCTGCTGTTCGAACTCAACAAGGAAAGCGGCACCACCCTGGTGCTGGTGACCCATGATGAACGCCTGGCCCATCGTTGCCGGCGCCTGATCCGTCTTGAAGCGGGCCTGCTGGTCGCCCCTCTGGAGCCCTGATGGCACGTCTGCCGCTGCCGCGCCTGTTCAGCCTCGCTGTCCGCCAACTGTTGCGCGATGCCCGTGCCGGAGAGTTGCGAGTACTGTTCTTCGCCTTGCTGGTAGCGGTTGCGGCCAGCACGGCCATCGGCTACTTCGGTGCACGCTTGAACGGCGCCATGCTGTTACGCGCCACCGAGTTCCTCGGCGCCGATCTGCTGCTGGAAGGCAGCTCCCCAGCACGCCCGGAACAGCTCGACAGCGGCCTGAAACTGGGGCTGGATCATGCGCGGATAGTCGAGTTCTCCAGCGTCATTGCCACCGACAATGCGATCCAGCTCTCCAGCATCAAGGCCGTCGACGAAGCCTACCCCCTGAGGGGGCAGCTCAAGAGTGCCCCAGCCCCCTATGGGGTCGAAGAGCCCGGCGGCGGTCCCGCGCCCGGAGACGCCTGGGTCGAACCGCGCTTGCTGACTGCGCTGGACCTCAAGATCGGCGACAGCATCGACGTCGGCATGAAAACCTTGCGCCTGGCCAGGGTACTGACCTACGAGCCTGACCGGGCCGGCAACTTCTACAGCCTGACGCCCCGGGTCCTGATCAACCTGCAAGATCTGCAAGCCACCGGCGTGGTCCAGCCTGGCAGCCGGGTCAGCTTCAAGGAACTGTGGCGCGGACCGGCTCCGGCGCTTGAGGCCTATCGTCAACAGATCAAGCCGGCGCTGGCCGCCAACCAGCGGCTGCAGGATGCCCGCGATGGCAACCAGCAGATCGGTGGAGCCCTGGGCAAGGCCGAACGTTATCTGAACATGGCCAGCCTGGTAGCGGTGCTGCTGTCAGGGGTTGCAGTAGCCTTGTCGGCCAATCGCTTCGCCGCGCGACGCTTTGATGCCAGTGCCCTGCTTCGTTGCCTGGGCCTCTCACGCCGGGAAACCATGCTGCTGTTCAGCGTACAGCTAGGCGTTCTGGGTCTGCTGGCCAGCCTCAGTGGGGCGTTGCTGGGATGGCTGGCCCAGCTCGGCCTGTTTTACCTGCTACATGACCTGCTGCCCAACGACGTACCACCCGGGGGATTGCTACCCGCCATCGCCGGCATCGGTACCGGGCTGGTGGCCCTGGCCGGATTCGCCTTGCCGCCCCTGGCTGCGCTGGGACGGGTGCCGCCGCTGCGCGTACTGCGGCGCGACCTGCTGCCAATCCCCTCCAGCGCCTGGATGATCTACGGCGCCGCTCTGTTGGCCCTGGGCCTGATCATGTGGCGCTTGAGCCTGGACCTGGTGCTGACCTTCGCCCTGCTGGGCGGTGGCCTGCTGGCGGCACTGGTATTGGGTGGCTTGTTGCTGCTGCTGTTACAAAGCCTGCGGCGCCTGCTAGCCCGCGCCGCCCTGCCGTGGCGCCTGGGCCTGGGCCAGTTGCTGCGTCACCCCCTGGCTGCGGCCGGGCAATCCCTGGCTTTCGGCCTGATTCTGTTGTCCATGGCGCTGATTGCCCTGCTGCGGGGCGAACTGCTGGACACCTGGCAAAACCAATTGCCGAAAAATGCCCCCAACTACTTCGCACTGAACATTCTGCCGGCGGAAAAACAGGCCTTCAGCGAGCGCCTGGTGCAGCTCTCCGCCCCTTCGGCGCCCTTGTACCCCGTGGTTCCGGGGCGCCTGGTGAGCATCAATGGCGAGCCGGTAAGGGAGATCGTCAGCAAGGATTCCAGCGGTGATCGGGCCATACAACGCGATCTGAGCCTGACCTGGGCCGCCGATCTGCCCAGCGGCAACAGCATTATCGAGGGCAGTTGGTGGTCAGCCCAGCCGGATGACGGGTTGCCCGGCGTCTCGGTCGAGGCCAAGGTGGCGCAGAGCCTGAAGCTGAAGCTGGGTGATCACCTGACCTTCACGGTCGCCGGCGCCAACCGGGAGGCCCGGGTCACCAGCCTGCGCAGCATCAACTGGGACAACTTCCAGCCGAACTTCTTCATGATCTTCCAACCGGGCACCTTGAAGGATCTGCCCGCAACCTACTTGACCAGCTTCTACCTGAGTCCTGGTCACGATCAGCAGATTGTCGAGCTGTCCCGGGCCTTCCCGGCCGTGACCATCCTTCAGGTCGAAGCCCTGCTGGAACAACTGCGCAGCATCCTGGCCCAGGTCACCCTGGCGGTGGAGTATGTGTTGCTGTTTGTCCTGGCGGCAGGAATGGCAGTGCTGTTTTCCGGACTCCAGGCCACCCTGGACGAACGCATTCGCCAGGGGGCGCTGCTGCGTGCCCTCGGGGCCGAGCGGCAACTGCTGGTGAAAGCCAGGCGGATCGAGTTCGGCCTGCTGGGCGCAGTCAGCGGCCTGCTGGCGGCACTGGGGTGCGAACTGGTCAGCCTGGTGCTCTACCGGTTCGCTTTCGATCTGCCCTGGCACCCGCATCCATGGCTGTTACTGTTGCCTCTGGTGGGGGCGCTGCTAGTAGGCGGGGCGGGAGTTTTCGGTACCCGTCGAGCATTGAACGCCAGCCCGCTGAATGTATTGCGCGAAGGTTGAAAGCCCAAGGCTCGCCTGCCCAGGTCGGCGAGCCTACTTCACATAATCGATCTGGTTGATCCACCAGCAGGTTTCACCTGCCGGGGTGTGGACAACGGCCTCGTCACCCACTTCCTTCTTCAGTAACGCCCTGGCCATGGGCGAGTCGATGGAGATGTAGTCCTTGCGCAGGTAGATCTCGTCGTAACCGACGATACGAAAGCGCTTGATCTCGGCCGCCTCGTTTTCGACTTCGACCCAAGCACCAAAGAACACCCGTCCCTCCTGTTCCGGCGCGTAGGAAACCACCTTCATGTCTTCCAGGCGCTTGCGTATGTAGCGCACCCGACGATCGATTTCCCGCAGAAGCTTCTTGTTGTACTGATAGTCCGCATTCTCGCTGCGATCGCCCAGCGAGGCCGCCCAGGTGACCTTCTGCGTGATATCCGGGCGCTTCTCCCGCCATAAATAGTCCAGCTCTTGTTTCAGAGCGTCGTAACCATCCTGTGTGATGAGCTTGGTACTCAATTGGCTAATCAGCCTCCAGCCTTATGCATGCTGCGCATTAGTTGTATGAGCCGACAAAGCCGGCACGTCATGTGCGGCATCTGCCACCGATCTATGGACATCACTATCAGATTTGTCCGATTTAGATTTCAGAGAGGTCAGCCAATCATAGGTCCAAACAGCCGAGCCGTACGGCCCAGGGCATAGGTTCGACAAGAGCGTCGGCAATCGGCACGCCACACTGCTTGATACCCATTCCCCACAGAGCTAGCCAATAACTACCAACACCTCAAAAACAAAGGGAAAGTACCACATGGGCAACATCATTATCGTCGATGACCATCCACTGATCAGACTGGCCATCAGGTCGGTACTGGATCCTCATCATCACAATATCGTCGCCGAAGCCGACAACGGTGCCGATGCCGTGCAACTGGTGCGCAAACACCTGCCGGACCTGCTGATCCTCGACCTGGGCATCCCCAACCTGGATGGTTTCTCGGTCATCGCGCACATCAAGTCCGCCGGGCTGCACGTCAAGACCCTGGTACTGACCTCAAGTGATTCGAAAAACTTCGCCCTGCGCTGCCTGCAAGCCGGAGCCGCAGGCTTTCTGTGCAAGACCGAGAACCTTCACGAATTGGCCAATGCGGTAAAGGCCATCCTTTCCGGGTACAGCTACTTTCCGGAAGACACCATTAATATCCTGCAGCAGAACACCAACGCCGCCAACCAGGAGAGTGTGTTGATTTCCCGCCTGACCGACCGCGAAATAACAGTGCTGAAACTGCTGGCTACCGGTCTGAACAACCAACAGATTGCCGATGCGCTGTTGATCAGTCACAAGACCGTCAGCACCTACAAAGTGCGGTTACTCAAGCGTTTCAATGTTTCCAACCTGGTGGCCTTGGCCGAATTGGCCAAACGCAATGCCGTAGTTTGATCATCAAGCCATTAATCGCCACCAAATGACGGACAGCCGCCACGACTGAAGACGCTCCAGTCGGTTTCTGTTCAATGGAATTCCGATCTGTCCAAGGCGCAGTTCAGCAGCCGTGATGCACTACCGGCGGGTCAACTGCTGAACTGGCGGCGGATGATCAACCCCTGGCGAGCGACGCGGGTCAGTTGCTTGATGACTTCAGCAGCATCCGCAGCACTGGGTGCCGGAATGACCGCCAGATCGAAGCTGTCACTGGCAAAGCGTGCCAGGGACTCACCTTCTTCGACAAATTGAATCAGAAACGCCGCTGGGCCCGGGGAACGTCGTGGCCAACCGTCGAGATAACGCAATAGTGTGGGCTGGTGCTTGCCACCCAGGAGGATTTTCGGATTGCGCTGGGAAAGACTCGCCGTGATCGGCGCAAGACGTACAAGGGGGCGTGGTGCATTCATCGTATTGTGTCTCTGCCTCAGATTTCTGCCGGGCAGGTGAGAGGCAACACCGAACCAGCGCTTTAGCGGTATTTCGAAGCCTGACTATAGCTTCTATCAGTGATCTTTCGACTCACCTGGCGCCCCGCAAGTAGCTGTTTAAATCGGCGCATGAGCAGCATCCTAGAGAAGCCGACAGGTCAGTGTCAAGATTTGTCAGCAACGAAAAAGGCCTGCATTCGCAGGCCTGGGATAACTTTGCCGACGGCTGATCCAGAGCCTCTGGAACACCGCCCGCGCATCGACTTACTTGGCGATTGCCGCATCCAGAGACAGCTTGCCGGCCCCCTCAATCAGAACTGCGACAGTGCCGCCAAGCAGTGCCAGAGCGAACTCATAACCGTTGTTGGCCATGAACAGGCCATGGCTGATATGCACCGAGAAAATCGCCACCAGCAAGGTAAACGACAGGCCCAATGCAGCGGGACGCGCCAGCAGGCCAATGATCAATGCCAGACCGGCAAAGAACTCGGTCCCCCCCGATAACAACGCCATCAAATAGCCGGGAGCCAGACCGATACTCTCCATCCACTGCGCCGTTCCCGCCAGACCGCCACCACCAAACCAGCCAAAGAGTTTCTGCGAGCCGTGCGCCACGAAGATGATGCCGACGAAGATCCGCAGTACGGTCAAGCCGTAGCCCGCGCGAGTGCCCAGTAGCTTGTTGGTCAGTGTGCTCATGCTGTGTAGTCCTGTGTGAAGGTAGGAAAGTTGGTCGCCATACTAATCAGTTTTAATCATGTTAAAAGCGGAAATTACCCAAGCTAATAATCGATTTTTTAGATTATTTACGTGACGCAACTTTTCGCTCCGGAGGCTCCAGGGAGTCTCGTTCACGATCAAAGGCCAGATAGTATTTGTTGACGCTATTAACATAGCTGACGGCCCCCATGCCCACTTGCTCCATGGCGATGCGCTCCACCTGAAAGAACCACTGGTTGGGGTTGAGCCCCCGCCGCCGGGCTTCACTGCGCATACCCTGCACCCGCTCCGGCCCCATGTTGTAGGCCGCCAGCACAAATGCCATGCGCTCGCGCTCATTGAGTTTGGGGCTGGCAAAAAATTTACGGCGAATCATCGCCAGGTACTTGGCCCCTGCCTGCACATTGCTATCTACGGACTGAATATTGTTGACCCCGACCCGCTGCGCTGCCGAAGGCGTGATCTGCATCAGCCCGGTAGGGCCGCTGCCGCTTCTGGAAGGGGGTTGCAACGCTGACTCCTTGAACGCCAGCGCCGCCAGGTTCAGCCAGTCCATGCCCTGTTCGCCGGCATGCTTCTGCAAAACCGGACGCAGTTTTTCCAGACGCTGACGGTCGGCCCGGGCCAGGGGATAGTGCACCTGATACTGGCGTCGGTAGATACGCAGGAACGCCACATCCTGATCCACCGGCGCCTTATAGGTCTTGAGGAAGCGGTCGATACTCGCCCGCAGCATCGACGCATCGCGCCGGACAAACCAGTGTTCTTCACCCGGCTCACTGATCTTCAACTGCCTGTCCAAACGCAATTTGGGCAGGATCTTGCTCCAGCGTTCGGCAATCGGCTGCTCGACAACCGTCAGGTGAAAAATGCCGCCCTGGACCATTTCCAGCACATCCTCCACCGCCAGGCTGGGGTCGACCCACTCCACCTTGATCGGCGCCAGCTTGTGCAGGGCCAGCTTCTGATTGATCTGGCTGACCGCGTCCCCCGCCGCACTACCGGTAGTCAGGGTCAGGGTCTTGCCGGACAGCTGTTCGATCCGTGTATAACGGCGCTCACCCTTGATCCCGATCAGCAGCAGGGGAACATTACTGACGATCGGGTCGCTGGAGCTGACCGCATTTCCGGGCTGGGCTTCCAGCAGCTCACCAGGCGCCACCAGGTCGCCCTCGCCCCGCTGCAATGCACCCAGCAATTGATCCTTGGCTTTGGGAATGATCTTCAGGCTGATTTCCTGGCCGTCGCGAGCATGGCCATTGAGGTACTGCTCGAACGAGCGCAGGCGGTGGTACTCGACACCTATGGCCTGGCCCTGGACTTCTCCGGAGCTATTGCGGCTCTGATTGACCAGCACCCGGAGTACCCGGCTGCTGCGGATTTCCGCCAGGTCGCGCACTTTTCCCGTGGCGTGTGCTTCCAGTGGCCCGGGCAAGCGCGCCAGCGCCGGCGAGGGCAGCAGCAATGACAGGCACAGCGCGAGCAATATCGAGGATCGGGTCATCCGTTCTCCGCAAAGAATACTGTTCAACCCTTCGTCGCTTTTTGAAGAATTGATTGCCAGAAACAGAGCGCCTTGAGCGCTGGCAAGCTGCGAAAGACCCGTGCAATGGCGCTGAAGAACGTGGCCGTTGCTCTGGTCCGGCAGCAAAAGACAGCTATAACTCGTTGTAGTTCTTGGTTTTTCTTATAAATCTACAGCTCTGATATGCTTTCCGGCCGCAGGCGGAGATAGCACCATGCAACTCATCGATATCGGCGTCAACCTGACCAATCCCAGTTTTGCCGAAAAACACCAAGCCGTTCTCAATCGTGCTTATGAGGCTGGGGTGTGCCAGTTGGTCCTCACCGGAACCAGCGTCGAAGGCAGTGAACAGGCCCTGGAGTTGTGCCAGAAACTGGACGCCGACGGGCAGAGACTGTTTGCCACCGCCGGGCTGCATCCCCACAGCGCCAGCGACTGGAATGCCGACAGCCCGCGACGCTTGCGCGCTCTACTTGGAGAGCCACGGGTACGCGCCGTGGGCGAATGTGGCCTGGACTTCAACCGGGACTTCTCTCCCCGCCCGCAACAGGAAAAAGTCCTGGAAGAACACCTGGCCCTGGCTGTCGAGTTGCAGTTGCCAGTGTTTCTCCACGAACGTGACGCCAACCAGCGCTTGCTGGACATCCTGCGGGATTTCCGTGATCGCTTGCCGGCTGCTGTAGTCCACTGCTTTACCGGTGAACAAAAGGCCCTGTTCAGCTACCTCGATTTGGACCTGCACATCGGCATCACTGGCTGGATCTGCGACGAACGCCGCGGCACCCACCTGCACCCGCTGGTACGCGACATCCCCCGCGGGCGCCTGATGCTGGAAAGTGATGCCCCCTATCTGCTACCCCGCAGCTTGCGGCCAAAGCCGAAAAATGGTCGTAACGAACCAGCCTATCTGACCGAGGTTTTACGAGAAGTTGCATTGCACCGCGGTGAAACCCTGGAAGACCTTGCAAGCCACAGTACCGCCTGCTCTCGGGCGTTTTTTCGCTTGCCAGAGATTGCTTGACCCACATCAAGATTTTTCCGAGATCATGGCGGCACAATAATGGCACCTTGCCAATACTGTTTCGCTCAATCAGAGAAGACCTTCCATGGGTGCCTGGCTTAGCAATATCTCGCTGAAGTACAAATTCTGGGCGGTCAATGCAGTCGCCTTCGTCACCACCTTGTTATTGGTGCTGTACGCCGTGCAACTGGAGCAACAGGCTCGCAGCCAGACAGCCCAGGCTGCCGCCCAGGCCGAGGCGAGGCTGCTCGGCGCCTGGCCCGTCGGACAGACGCTGCCCAGCGCCGAACACCTGCTGTATTTCTCCCGGGGGCAGACACCCAGCCTCAACGAGCAGACTCTCAGCGAACTCAACGGCGCCAACGGCTGGGTCGAGCTCAACCCGATGCCGCTGTTCGGTGAAAATCCGCTACTGGGCGCTGACGTGATCCAGCGCGCCGACGGCCAGCAGGTCGCCGTACTGGCCTATGCCCCGAGCCTGGCCCAGGTCTTCAGCGATCGTTTCACCAATTACGCCGTCGCAGTGTTCATCCTGATGTTCGCCATGCTCTGCGCCTCGCAGTTGCTGATCCGTTTCCTCCTCAGCCAACTCAACACCCTCAAGGACGTCATGCTGCACGTGGAGAAGACCGGCGACCTGTCTGCTCGCGTGCCGCTGTCCTGCAAGGACGAGGTGGGTCAAATGGCCAGTGCCTTCAATGCCATGCAGGCCGGATACCAGCGGGTAGTCAATACCGTGGCCAATACCGCCCGGCAGCTGGACCAGGGCGCCGCACGCCTGGCCTCGAGCATGAACGATGTACGCCACGGCATGCTCGGCCAGCAGAGCGAAACCGATCAGGCCGCCACGGCCATCAACGAGATGTCCGCCACCGTCTATCACATCGCCCAGCATGCCGGTGCCACCCGGGACCTGTCGCAGACCGCCGACACCCTGGCCGGTACCGGCCATGAAGTGGTGGGCCGGGTGCAGAAATCCATCGCCGGGCTTTCCAATGGCGTGCAGCAGACCGCCGAGATGATTCAGAAGCTCGCCGAGGACAGCCAGAAGATCAATGGCGTGGTCAACGTTATCCACAGCATCGCCGAGCAGACCAACCTGCTGGCACTCAATGCCGCCATCGAAGCCGCTCGAGCAGGGGAAATGGGCCGCGGTTTTGCCGTGGTAGCGGATGAAGTGCGCAACCTGGCCAAGCGTGTGCAGACCTCCACCGACGAGATCACCAGCATGGTCTCGGCCCTGCAGGCCGGCACCCGGGATGCTGTGGATTTCATGCAGGAAAGCTCGTTCAAGGCCGATGACTGCGTGCAACAGGCCCAGGAAGCCGGCGCGGCACTGGCGGAAATCACCGGCGCCGTAGCCCAGATGCGCGAAAGCAACACGCAGATCGCTGTCGCAGCGGAACAGCAGAGCCAGGTAGCGGAAGAAATGAACCGGGCGGTGGTGAGCATTCGCGATGTCACCGAGAACACCGTGCAACAGACCGTTGCCTCGGCCACCACCAGCAGTGAACTGGCGACCCTGGCCGGTGAGTTGAGCAAAGCCATAGGCCAGCTGAAACTCTGATCCGAGTGCCTCTACCCCCCTCTACTGGCTATCGGACCGATAGCCAGCCTTGATTCGCCGCCATCCCAACTGGCCCCTATCCTTGGTTCATGAGTCTTCAAGAACTAAGGATGATCATCATGGGCAAACCTCACCCCAACCTCCCCGCCTGGCAATGGCGCGTCTACCCGCAGAATCACCAGCACCCTGCCAATCTGGTATTGCACCTGATTGCCGTACCGCTATTCATCATCGGCTTTCTGCTGATTGTTTCGGGCGTGTTTTCCTTGAGCTTCCTGAGCCTGGCCATCGGTGTGGTCGGCATCCTCGCAGCCCTGGGCCTGCAGCGCCACGGACACAGCCTGGAGGTCCAGGCCGCCGAGCCCTTCAGTGATCGCAAGGATGCCGTGCAACGGCTGCTGGTGGAACAGTTCGTGACCTTTCCACGCTTTGTCCTGAGCGGTGCCTGGTGGCGTGCCTGGTTGCAGCGCCACCGGCACTGATGGCTCAGGCGAAGATGGTCACCGTCTGGCGGCTCAGGGCGATCAATTGGCCCTCAGCATTCCACAAGGCCGCTGCCGCATGCCCGTAGCCGTCACGCGCGTGTTCGATTTCCACCCGGTACTTGCACCAGTCCAGAGTGCTCAGTTCCAGCAACGGCTGGACGAACTCGATGGTCCAGGTCAGGGTGCTGCCCGCAGCGGGCTTGGTCAGGTGCGGCAACAGCGCCGGCGGCCAGGCATCCACCAGCGCCAGGATATGCGCCTCGGTGACCGGCTCTTCCTTCACATCCCCACGCAAGCGCACCCAACCGCCCATGTCGCGGGAACGATTGCCGGTGAATGGCAGGCCACCGATGCTCCAGCGCATTGCCAGATGACGCATGAACTCCGGCGTCACGCCCTGGATATAAGGCAGCTCCTGGCAGTCATCCCAGTGTTTCATTTCGGGCGCTGGTTCGGCGGCCACACTGACGGACGATTCACGGGAAGCGCCAAAACTGCCCTGCACCAGAGTCACCACCTGACCCTCCTGCATGACCCGCCCCAGTACCTGGCTGACGGCCTTGCCTTCGCGCAGCACATCCACCTCGAAACTGACCGGCACATCTGGCGCCACCGGGCCGACAAAGGTGACCGCCAGCGACCGCACGGGGCGGTCCGCCGCAACCTTGGCCCGCATCGCTTCATACTGCAGAGCAACCACCAGGCCACCGAAACTGGCGCGCCCCTGTGCCCATTCCGCCGGAATGGTCAGCGCCTGGGGCTGGCCGCGAACGGCTTCGAGCAAATCGTAGAAACGCATGAAAACCTCGGGGGACAAAAAATAGACTGAGGGATCTTAACCAGCGTCGCAGAGCCACACAGCCATTATTCCGGCCAAAGCAGCGGACAGATAAGCCGCCCTTTGGCCTTCACCGCTTGAAGCAATCGCGATGCAGTTGCTCCAGCACCTGATCGGAGCGGGCCTCGGCCTTGAGCATGGTTCTGCGCCAGACCGCCACACAGGGCAGTAAATCCAGTTGCTGTTCGGCCTGGGCCAGCCATTGCCAGCAATCATGCCAATCGCCCAGGGCGCTTTGAGCCGCCTTGAGGCGCTTCATCGCCTGGGAGGGCAAGCGATCCAGCTCGGGATAGGCATCGGCGGCGTAACGCACCCGCTTGATCAGCAGACGCAGGCGATGACGGTCGTGGGCAGGGTCCAGCAGCGCCTGGCCCAAGGCTTTCCACTGCTTGGCCAGGCGTTTTTCGATACTGCCGCGCAGGCCCCGCAGCAAACCTTGGCGCTCAGAGGCCCGGAGGAACCTGGGGAAGGCATCCAGCACCAGAAACAACTGCGCCAATTCCGCCCCCGCGGCCACTGCCGAGTACTCATGCAACAGTTGTGAGGTACGACGGTCGGCAGCAGCATGCTGGCCATGCTGATGCAGATAGGCCGCCAATACTTCACGATCACGAATCGGCGTGGTCACCCGCCCCACTTCGCTGGCCGCGGCTTCCAGTTGCTCCACTCCGGGCAGGCCACGCAACGGGCGCAACAGGCTGCGCAAGCGTCGCACGCTGATGCGCAGATCATGCAAGGCCTCGGCATCCGTGGCGGCCGACAAGCGGGCCTGACAAGCCAGCAAACTCACTTCCAGGCCCAGAACCTGAGCCACCAAACGATCAACCAAGGCAGACATCAAGGCTTCCCCAACACGAGTCAAAAGCCTGACTTCGGCTTATCCAGTTCCAAGAATGGCACCGCGAACCGGCGACAGGCATTGCGCCAGATCATTCAGGTTCGCGGTGATGATTGTCGGACCAGCTTAGCGGCTGTCGCGGCTCAGCGCCCGGCCCGGGATTCACGAATGTAGAAACGCGCCTTCTCGGCCTTGTTGGTGCAGCCTTCGAAGGCTTCGAACTGCTGCTGGGTCTTGGCGCCGGTCAGCAGCGACAACGCCTTGGAGTAGCTCACGGTGCCAGCGAAACCTTCGGCCTTGGCCAGGTCCAGCTCGTGCCAGGCAGCGTCCAGCTGCGTGCCGCAACTGTCACGGTAGGCAGTCTTGCCTGCACAACCGGTCAATACCAACGCAATCAGGGGCAGGCAGATCCAGGCTTTCATCGATGACACCTCAAGATAGGGAAAACAGTCGTACAGGTTAAGACGATGGCCGCAGGAAAAAGTGCCAGTCCCACCCCTTGGAAAATATAGCTGCAGGAGCATAGCCTCGCGGCCCCGGCGGCCCTAGAAAAAAACTCACAGGCCCCGCAGCGCATCAGCAATTGAACCACGAGGCGCTATGGGTGCATTGTTGCAGCCTGTTTGTCGAAGGGACGAATCATGAGCAAACGTGTCGCATTGGTCCTTGGGTCGGGGGGCGCTCGCGGTTACGCCCATATCGGCGTCATCGAGGAAATCGAAAAACGCGGTTATGACATCGCCTGCATTGCCGGCTGCTCGATGGGCGCGGTGGTCGGCGGCATCTACGCCGCAGGTAAGCTCGCCGAGTACCGGGAATGGATCGAAAGCCTGGACTACCTCGACGTGCTGCGCCTGGTGGACGTGAGCTTTCGGCTGGGGGCGATTCGCGGCGAGAAAGTCTTCGGCCAGATCCGCAAGATCGTCGGCGAAGTGAACATCGAAGACCTGCGCATCCCCTATACCGCCGTCGCCACCGACCTGACCAACCAGCAGGAAATCTGGTTCCAGGAAGGCTGCCTGCATCAGGCCATGCGTGCTTCCGCCGCGATCCCCAGCCTGTTCACCCCGGTCATGCAGGGCAACCGCATGCTGGTGGACGGCGGCCTGCTCAACCCGCTGCCCATCGTTCCGGTGGTTTCCAGCCACTGCGACCTGATCATTGCGGTGAACCTCAACTCCACCAACCAGCGCCACTACCAGTTACCGGTAATCCAGCGCCCACCCGCGTTCAAGAGCCGCTTTGACAGCCTGATCAACTCCCTGGGCTCACACCTGCCGTTTCGCCGCAAGCAGGCCGAACAACTGCTACTGCTCGAGCAGGAAGCCTTCAAGAGCGAAGCCGCGGAGATCAATCCATGGGTCGAGGGCGCCGAACCGGAAGCCCAGCAACCGGCCGCCGCGCCGCAAACCGACGGCGCGCCGAAATCCGCCAGCGGCTCCTTCATCATCGACAACGTCGGCCCGGCGTCATTGCTGGACCTGGTCAACCAGAGCTTCGAGGTCATGCAGACCTCCCTGGCGCAGTACAAGATCGCCGGTTACCCGCCGGATATCCTCATCAACGTGCCCAAGCGCGTCTGCCGCTTCTTCGAGTTCTACAAGGCGCCGGAGCTGATCGCCCTGGGCCGTGAGATTGCCAGCGATACCCTGGACCGCTACGAGCAGGACCAGTAGCGAAAGGCCGCAAACTCAGGAATCGGCGCCCAGCAAGCGGTAGCCGACCCCCGCCTCGGTGACGATGAAGCGTGGCCGGGTCGGATCGTCCGCCAGCTTCTGGCGCAAGTGCCCGACCACGATCCGCAGGTAATGACTGTCCTCGGTGTGGGTCGGGCCCCAGATGTCCTTGAGCAGTTGCTGCTGGGTAATCACCCGCCCCGGGTGCCGCGCCAGCTGGGCCAGCACCGCATATTCCTTGCGGGTCAGGGCCACTTCGACACCGTCCAGCAGCACCCGCCGATAAGCCAGGTCGACCGTCAGCGGCCCCACTTGCAACGCCGCCTCCTGCACTTCCCCGCTCGGCGCCTGGCGCAACAGGGCGCGAATCCGCGCCAGGAACTCCTGGATACCGAAAGGCTTGGTCACATAGTCGTTGGCACCACCATCCAGCGCCTCGACCTTCTGCAGCTCGCTGGCACGCACCGAAAGCACCAGCACCGGCACCGCCGACCACTCGCGAAACTCGCGCAGCACCTGCTGCCCATCCATGTCCGGCAGCCCCAAATCAAGTACCAGCAGGTCCGGTTTGTTCAAGGCGGCCTGGGCCAGGCCTTCGGTGCCGGTCCCGGCTTCAATCACTTTGTATCCCTGGGACGCCAGGCTGATGCGCAGGAACTTGCGAATCTGCGGCTCGTCGTCGATGACCAGGATGGTCGCGGTCTGGCTCATGGTTTCAGTTCAAGACAAATTAAGAGGCAAAAGCGTAGCGCAAGGCATGCCGCATCCGTGTGGCGCTGACGCGGCAAGGCCGCAGCGCGTTCTACAGGTATTCACAGGTCGGACTCAAGCTCCGGCTGGGTCTGCAACGGCAGGTGCAAGGTGATGCATGTCCCCTTGCCGCCAATGCCCTCGGCGACACTGATATGCCCGCCATGGGCGCCGACCATGCCCTGGCAGATCGCCAGGCCCAGGCCGGTGCCTTGCCCGCCGCGGTCGCCACGGGCAGCGGTGTAGAACATGTCGAAGATCTTTGCCCGCTCATCCTCGGGAATCCCCGGGCCCTCATCACTGACGGCGAAGCTCAATTCCTGCTCGCTGGCACTGACTTTCAACTGCAGATGGCCCTGGGGTGGCGAGAAGCGGGCAGCATTCTCCAGCACATTGACCAGCGCCTGCTCGATCAGCGCCGCATGGACGTAAAGCAAGGGCAAGTCCGCTGGCAGTTCGGTGGCCACTTGCAACGGCGCCAGCACCGCCCGCAGGCGGTTCAGGGCACTGCCGACGATATCCCCCGGCGCGACCCAGTCCCGGGCCAGCTTCAGGGCCCCATGGCCGAGCCGGGTCATGTCCAGCAGGTTCTGTATATAGCGGTCCAGGCGCTCGGCCTCATCCCGCGTGCCCTCCAGCAGCTCTCGCCGATCTTCCAGGGGGATCGCTTCCCCCAGGGCCAGCAGGCTGTCGATACTGCCGCGCATTGAGGTCAGCGGTGTGCGCAGGTCATGGGATACCGAAGCCAGCAAGGCGCTGCGCAACTGTTCGGTCTCCCCGTGCAGCCTCGCCGCTTCCAGGTCCTCGGCCAGCCGCGCCCGTGCCAGGGCCTGGGCCAGTGGCTGGCTGAGCGCAGTGAGCAGGCGCCGGCGCTGGCCGCTGAACTCCTCGCCCTCACGGGGGCAGACACCGAGCAACCCCAGGGGCCCGTCATCCACCGACAGCGGCCACCACCACCATCGACCAAAGGGCAAGGTCCCGGTGCCCAGCCCCGCCGGCTGGTCATGCTGCCAGGCCCAGTCGGCCGCCGCACGCTCGGCCTCGGAGAACTGCGGCGAACCACCGGTCTCGACTTTCCATCCACCCTGCCCGTCGCGGTTGATCAGGCAGACACGCAACTCGTCGCGACCATTCAAATGCTGGGCCGCGGCGCTGATCACCGCTTGCCGGTCAGTGGCGGCAGTCAACTTGCGCGACAGGTCCAGGAGCTCGCCGGTTTCCTCCTGGGTATCGCGCAAGGCCTGCAACTGCCGGCGCTGGCGGGCCGCCAGATTGCCGGTCAGCGCGGCCATGAGCAGGAAGAACAGCAGGGTCAGTACATCTTCTTCCCGCTGGATGGCCAGGGAGAAGTTCGGCGGAATGAACAGGAAGTCATAACTGAGAAAGGACAGCGCCGCGCAAGCCAGGGCCGGCCCCAGGCTGCTGCGCACTGCCACCAGCAGCACCGCGGCGAGGAACACCAGGGAGATGTTCGGCAACGGCAGGACACTGGCCACCCCCCAGGCCAGGGCGCTGGCCAGGAGGGTGGCCAGGACTGCCAGGACGTAGTCGAACCAGATCAGCGAATGCTTGACCCGCAGGCCCGGCTGATGGGGCTGGGGCTCGCTGTCCAGGACATTGATCTCCAGTCCATCGGCATTGCGCAGCAAGCGCGCCGCCAAGCCGCCACCGAACCAGCGCCGGCGCCAGCGGCGCCTGGACTGCCCCACCAGCAGCAGGCTGGCGCGACGCTCCGCGGCGTGCTGGATCAGGGTCTTGGCCACCTCACCGGCGCGCAACAGGACCACTTCCCCGCCCAGGCGCTCGGCCAGTTGTTGAGCGGCCTGCAAGCGCAAGCGTGCCTGCTCGTCGCGCAACCGGCCGTTATCCACATGCACCAGGCTCCAGGGCAGGTGGCGACGCTGAGCCACACGGCTGGCGTGACGTACCAGCCGCTCGGCCTGGTCATCGCCGTCGATACCCACCAGCAGCCGCCCGCGCACCGCCGGTGCCGCCTGCCCCAACTGGCGATAGCCCTGGGCCAGGTCGTTGTCCACCTGGGCGGCGGCGGTCTGCATCGCCAGTTCGCGCAGGGCGGTGAGGTTGGTCTGGGTGAAAAATGCATCGATGGCCGCCCGCGCCTGCTCCGGCACGTAGACCTTGCCGTCCCGCAGACGCTCCAGCAGCTCTCGGGGCGGCAAGTCCACCAGCAGCAACTCATAGGCCTCTTGCAGCACCCAGTCAGGCAGGGTTTCGCGCACCTGGACCCCGGTAATGCCGCGCACCTGGTCATTGAGGCTTTCCAGGTGCTGGACATTGACCGTGGTGAAGACGTCGATCCCGGCCGCCAGCAACTCCTGAATGTCCTGCCAGCGCTTGGCGTGCCGGCTGCCCGGGGCATTGCTGTGGGCCAGTTCGTCCACCAGTACCAGCTTGGGCTTGGCCTTGAGCAGGCCGTCGAGGTCCATTTCCTCCAGCAATACGCCACGGTATTCCGAACGCACCAAGGGCTGCTGGGGCAGCCCGCTCAACAAGGCTTCGGTCTCGGCGCGGCCGTGGGTCTCCACCACCCCGGCAAGCACCTTGACCCCTTGGCGCAGTTGGCTATGGGCCGCCTGGAGCATGGCGTAGGTCTTGCCAACCCCGGGGGCGGCGCCCAGGAACACCTTGAGCCGGCCCCGGCCGTCCCGTGGCAGCTCGGCTAGCAGCGCGTCGGCGCGACCGGAATCACTCATGGGTTATCTCTCTGCGACAAGACATTCGGTTCAATCTGCGCTCACTTCAGTTGCGTTTGCCAGCGCTCCCTGGGGCTGGAAGCCCCTGCGGGGCATTTTGCAGCCTCGCAGGTTCGGCAGCGGCTACAGCTGTTCCAGGGCCAGGTTCAGGGCCAGTACATTGACCACCGGCGGCCCCACCAGCGGCTGCTCCATATGGGCGTCCACCAGGGCCTGCAACTTGGCTGGCGACAGGTTGCGCGCCACCGCGACCCGCGCCAGTTGATAGTCAATTGCCTGCGGTGGCAAGTGTGGATCGAGGCCGCTGCCCGAAGTGGTCAGCAATGCCAGGGGCACCGGCCCCTGCCCCGGTACCAGGAGCTTGCCGGCATCCTCGATCACCCGCGTGGCCAGGGCCGGATTGCTCGGCGCCAGGTTGCTGGCAGAGCTGGATACCGTGGCAAAGGCCCCCGCCGAAGGGCGCGGATGGAACCAGGCATCACCGACGAAATCCTGGGCGATCAGGGCGGAACCCCGCACCCTGCCGTCGGCATCGCGCACCAGGCTGCCATTGGCCTGTTCCGGGAAGGCCAACTGGGCCACGCCGGTCACCACCAGGGGATAGGCCACACCGGTGATCAGGGTCATCAACACAATCAGGCTCAAGGCCGGACGCACTACGCTAGTCATTTCTCACTCCTCGATTCGTTCAGATCTGCAGGCCGGTTACACCAGGTGCAGCGCAGTCAACAGCATGTCGATCAGCTTGATCCCGACAAAGGGCACGACGATGCCACCCACGCCGTAGATCAACAGGTTGCGCCGCAGCAGGTGCGCGGCACTGGCCGCCTGTACCCGCACCCCACGCAATGCCAGGGGGATCAGCACCACGATGATCAGGGCGTTGAACACGATGGCCGAAAGGATTGCGCTCTGCGGGCTGGCCAGCCCCATGATGTTGAGCACCCCCAGCTGTGGATAAATCGCCGCGAACAGCGCCGGCAGGATGGCGAAGTACTTGGCCACGTCGTTGGCGATGGAGAAGGTGGTCAGGGCACCCCGGGTCACCAGCAGCTCCTTGCCGATCTGCACCACATCCAGCAGCTTGGTCGGGTCGCTGTCCAGGTCGACCATGTTGGCCGCCTCGCGCGCCGCCTGGGTGCCGTCGTTCATGGCCATGCCGACATCGGCCTGGGCCAATGCCGGTGCGTCGTTGGCGCCATCACCGCACATGGCCACCAGACGCCCGTCGTTTTGCTCGTGGCGAATGCGCGCCAGCTTCTTCTCCGGCGTGGCCTCGGCCAGCACATCGTCGACTCCGGCTTCGGCGGCAATGGCCGAGGCGGTCAGCGGGTTGTCGCCGGTCACCATCACGGTACGGATACCCAGCTTGCGCAACTCGGCGAAACGCTCGCGAATGCCGGGCTTGACCACGTCCTTGAGGTGAATGGCGCCGAGCATCCGGCCCTCGGCACAGACCAGCAGCGGGGTGCCGCCGCTCTGAGCGATCTTGTCGATCTCCCGGGACAGGGCCGGTGCCAGCTCGCTGCGTTTGAGGCCGACGAAACTCAACACCGAATCCACTGCACCCTTGCGATAGACCCGGCCCTGGTAATCGACCCCGGACAGTCGGGTTTCAGCGCTGAAAGGCACTGCCGTCAGCAGATCGCTGCCCGGCTCGGGCTGTGGATAAAGCTCCCGCAGGTACTCGACGATGGACTTGCCTTCAGCGGTGTCGTCCGCCAGGGAGGCCATCAAGGCCGCTTCGGCCAGTACCTGGGCACTGACGCCCGGCGCCGGATAGATGGCGCTGCAACGGCGGTTACCGAAAGTGATGGTGCCGGTCTTGTCCAGCAGCAACACGTGCACGTCACCCGCCGCCTCCACCGCGCGCCCGGACTTGGCGATCACGTTCAAGCGCACCAGGCGGTCCATACCGGCGATCCCGATGGCCGAGAGCAGGCCGCCGATGGTGGTGGGGATCAGGGTCACCAGCAGCGCCACCAGGAACACCAGCGGCAGGCTGCCATTGGCAAAGTGGGCGAAGGGCTGCAGGGTCACCACCACCAGCAGGAAGATCAGGGTCAGGCCGATCAGCAGGATATCCAGGGCCACTTCGTTCGGTGTCTTCTGCCGCTTGGCACCTTCCACCAGAGCGATCATGCGGTCCAGGGTCGACTCGCCGGGGTTGCTGGTAATGCGCACCAGCAGCCAGTCGGAGACCAGCCGGGTATTGCCGGTCACCGCCGAACGATCACCGCCGGATTCCCGGATCACCGGAGCCGATTCACCGGTGATTGCCGCTTCGTTGACCGCGGCGATACCTTCGATCACCTCGCCATCGCCGGGAATCATTTCGCCGGCTTCGACCCGCACCACGTCGCCTTTGCGCAGATTGACCGCTGGCACCAACTGATAGCTGCCGTCGCCGGCCCGGCGGCGGGCGCTCAAGCCCTCGCTACCGGCCTTGAGGCTGTCGGCGCGAGCCTTGCCGCGGCCTTCCGCCAGGGCCTCGGCGAAGTTGGCAAAGAGCACCGTGAACCACAGCCAGAGAGCAATCTGGGCGGCGACGAAGGTCGGCACTGCGGTGTCCGGAATGAAACACAGCACGGTGGTCAGGATCGCTGTCAGTTCCACCACCAGCATCACTGGCGAGCGCTGCAACTGGCGCGGGTCAAGCTTGACGAAAGCCTGGATCAGCGCCGGGCGCCACAGGGCCGAGATTGCGGTACTCGCCACTTCGGCCTTGGCCGGCTGGCTCTTGGCGAGCGCATCGGCGGCTTTGTTCGAGGCAGGAACATGCATATTCATCATCAGGTCCTCAGAAGCCCATGCTCAGGTGTTCGGCGATTGGGCCCAGCGCCAGGGTCGGCAGGAAGGTCAGGCCGCCCACCAGCAAGATGGTCACGGTCAGCAAGGCCACGAACAGCGGGCCATGGGTGGGAAAACTGTTCTGGCCGATGGGTGCGGTCTTCTTCATCGCCAGGCTGCCGGCCAGGGCCAGCACCGGCAGGATGTAGCCAAAGCGACCGATCAGCATGCCCAGGCCCAGCATCAGGTTATGGAACGGGGTATTGGCGCTGAAGCCACCGAACGCCGAGCCGTTGTTGGCGCTGGCCGAGGTGTAGGCGTAGAGCAGTTGACTGAAGCCATGGGGCCCCGGGTTGCTGATGGCTGCTGCCGGCCCCGGCAAGCTGGCGGCCAGGGCGCCCAGCACCAGGACGCCGATGGGCATCACCATCAGGGTCACTACCAGCAACTGCACCTCCTTGGCCTGTAGCTTCTTGCCCAGGTATTCCGGGGTGCGACCGATCATCAGCCCGGCCAGGAACACTGCGATCAACACGTTCAGCAACATGCCGTAGAGGCCCGCGCCGACGCCGCCGAAGATCACTTCGCCGACCATCATGTTGATCAGCGCCACCATACCGCTCAGCGGGTTGAGGCTGTCGTGCATGCCATTCACCGAACCGTTGGAGGCCGCAGTGGTGGTCACCGACCAGAGCACCGTGGCAGTGGTGCCGAAGCGGGCTTCCTTGCCTTCCAGGGGCGCAGCCTGCTCTACCGCTGCGTTCTGCAACGCCGGGTTGGGTTGATACTCCGCCCACAGCGAGGTAGCACCGCCGATCAGGAACAAGGCGAACATGCAGGCGATGATCGCCCGGCTCTGACGCAGGTCCTTGACGTAATGGCCGAAGGTGAACACCAGGGCCACCGGAATCAGGATGATCGATACCAGTTCGAACAGATTGCTCCAGGCCGTGGGGTTCTCGAACGGGTGCGCCGAGTTGACGCCGAAGAAACCGCCACCGTTGGTGCCCAACTGTTTGATGGCAATCTGACTGGCGGCCGGGCCCAGCGGAATGACCTGGTCATTGCCCTGCAGGGTCAGGGCATCCACGTAATGGGCAAAGGTCTGGGGTACGCCCTGCCAGACCAGGAACAGCGCCAGCAGCAGGCACAGCGGCAGCAGGCCGTAGAGGGTGGCGCGGGTCATATCGGCCCAGAAGTTGCCCAGGGTGCGCACCGAACGCCGGCCAATGCCACGGCACAAGGCAACCAGCACCGCCAGCCCGGTGGCAGCGCTGACGAAGTTCTGCACGGTAAGGCCGACCATCTGGCTGAGGTAGCTCAGGGAGGCTTCGCCGCTGTAGGACTGCCAGTTGGTGTTGGTCATGAAACTGACTGCGGTGTTGAACGCCAGCGTCCATTCCTGCCCCGGAAGATGCTGCGGATTGAGCGGCAGGTGATCCTGAAACAGCAAGATGGCAAACAGCAGGACAAACCCGGCCAGGTTGAAGGCCAGCAGAGCCAGGGTGTATTTCTGCCAGCTCTGCTCAACCTGTGGATCGACCCCGGAGATTCGATAGCAGACACGCTCCACCGGGCCCAGAACCGGGGTCAGCCAGGTGCGCTGGCCCTCCATCACCCGGTAGTAGAAGCGCCCCAGCCAAGGTGCGGGCAACAGCACCAGAGCGAAGAAGGCGAGGATCAGCCAATAGTCATAACTGTGCATAACCGCAGCTCCTAGTTCCGATCCGCGCGCAGCAGCGCAACCAATAGATAAATGAACAGGCCCACTGCCAGCAGCAGCGACACCGCGTCCAGAATGTTCATGGAATGTCTCCGTGGTACGGCGATTGCCGCGAATGCAGACATTGTCCGCAGGGTGCCTGTAAAGGAACGAGATCGACGGGGCGGGCAGCGCATAAAGAAAGCGTAAAGACTGGCGTCATCCAGCCTTTACGAGGGGCGATGAAGCGCATCGCTCGCCTCTGGAGCGCGGCTGCCCCGATGCGAGGCATCACGCCCCCATGCACTGAAGGTCAATAGTGCTAAAAATCGGCGAAACATCCTCGATACGACAGCTTTTCGTGCTTTACGACGGTGCTCCAGGAACTGGCATGGGCACTGCACAGAACAGCCGCGAGCACGTCCTAATCGTTCAGGGAGCAACCGATGAACACACAACTCAAGCCCACCTTGGGCACGCTGCATTTATGGGGCATCGCAGTCGGACTGGTGATTTCCGGGGAGTACTTCGGCTGGAGCTATGGCTGGGGCGTGGCAGGAACCCTGGGGTTTCTCGTGACCTCGCTGATGGTGGCAACCATGTATACCTGCTTTATATTCAGTTTCACCGAGCTGACCACGGCGATTCCCCACGCCGGCGGCCCGTTTGCCTACAGCCGTCGCGCCTTTGGTGAAAAAGGCGGCTTGATCGCGGGGCTGGCCACCCTGATCGAATTCGTCTTCGCCCCTCCCGCCATCGCCCTGGCCATCGGCGCTTACCTGAACGTGCAATTCCCGGCCCTGGATCCGAAACATGCCGCGGTTGGCGCCTACATCGTATTCATGGGCCTGAACATTCTCGGGGTGAAACTGGCAGCCACCTTTGAACTGGTGGTCTGCGTGCTGGCGGTGGCCGAACTCCTGGTGTTCATGGGCGTGGTGGCCCCGGCCTTCAGCTTCAGCAACTTCGCCCTCAACGGCTGGGCAGGCGCCGACGCCTTCGGCGCCCCGGCAATTGCCGGGATGTTCGCCGCCATTCCCTTCGCCATCTGGTTCTTCCTGGCCATCGAAGGCGCGGCCATGGCTGCCGAAGAAGCCAAGGACCCCAAGCGCACCATTCCCAAAGCCTATATCAGCGGCATCCTGACCCTGGTGCTGCTGGCCATGGGGGTGATGTTCTTCGCCGGCGGCGTGGGGGACTGGCGCAGCTTGTCGAACATCAACGACCCGCTGCCCCAGGCGATGAAGACCGTTGTGGGTGACAGTTCCGGCTGGCTGCACATGCTGGTATGGATCGGCCTGTTCGGCCTGGTGGCAAGTTTCCACGGGATCATCCTCGGCTACTCGCGCCAGTTCTTTGCCCTGGCCCGGGCCGGTTACCTGCCTGCCTCCTTGGCCAGGCTGTCGCGCTTTCAGACGCCACATCGGGCGATCATCGCCGGCGGCCTGATCGGCATCGCCGCCATCTACAGCGATGGCCTGATCAACCTTGGCGGCATGACCCTCACTGCCGCCATGATCACCATGGCGGTGTTCGGTGCCATCGTGATGTACATCATGAGCATGCTCAGCCTGTTCAAACTGCGCAGGGCGGAACCGAATCTGCCACGCAGCTTCCGCGCCCCGGGCTACCCGCTGGTGCCGGCCATCGCCCTGGCACTGGCCGCGGTCTGCCTGGTGGCCATGGCCTGGTTCAATGCCCTGATCGGCCTGATATTTCTGGTGTTCATGGCCCTGGGCTTCATCTACTTCCTGCTGACCGGGCAACTGCGGGCCGACGCGCCGGTGGACGCCATGCTCACCGGCCGTTGAACCGCGCTCTGCTCGCACCAGGCGGATCAGGCATACAATGGAACCACTGCGAAGCGCTTTAACTCAAAGCGTTATAGGCAGGCCCGAAGGCGAACCTTCGCCTGCGGGCTACTGCCCATTAAGGAGAGCCCTATGCCCTGGTATGCCTGGTTAATTCTGGTGGTTGCTATCGGTTCTATCGTTGGCGGCTTGATGATGCTGCGCGACACCGCCAACAAGGTCGAGCTGACCGATGAGCAACGCAAGCGCGTGGCCGAGCGCAACGCACAAATGGATGCCAAGGAAGCGCAGGATCGTTAAGCCTACAGCCCCTTCACCCTAACGTGCAGGGGCTGCCTGGAAGCTCAGCGCTCCCATTCGGCCTTGGCAATGTGCAACCCGTGCTGGCCCTTATAGGCTGCACGTTGCGGCTGGCTCCAGCCTTCGAGCAGCGATTCGTCCAGACGATAGATTTCCACTCCCAGTGGACGGCACACGCTTAACGGGTCCTGGGCTTCAGGCCCCCACATCGGCAAGGACAGATCTCCGCCCGGACAGGTCGACAATGCACAGAGCAGGTCGATTTCGGCGAAGAACTCCAGATAATCCCCCTTCTGCGCCGGGCAGGCCTTCATGAAGTACATGTCGTCATGGTTCAGGCCCGTGCACTGGAAGATGTTCAACACATCATGCACATCGAACTCGGTCAGGCCATGAGGCAGCACTGCCCGCGTCAGGTTGGAATGGCAGTGATGGTGAAAGTCCTCGCCGGTAAGCATGCGATTCACATAGGGGTCGCAACGGGTGCCCAGTAGATCGTGCAGGCGGCCACCATGCTCGTCGATGCCGTAATGGGCCAGGCTGTCATCGGTGATGGTCACCAGCGGCCGCAGAAAAGGCAGGTTCGACCAGAGCCGGTCGTGGGTACTGACATGCGCCCCCTGCAACTGCCGGGTGCGCGCAGCCCAGAGGCGCTCACGCGGATCGTTGGCACTCCATACGTTGAAGTCGCCCACCTGCGGCCCTACCGGGGTGGTCACCCGAAATACGTGCCCGGCGGGCACCTTCCAGGCGCGTCCGGTACGGATCGGAACCTCGAACTGCTCGATCAGATGGCGTTGGCCCTGATTGTGCCGAATGCGTTCGTAAAACGCCTTGTCCACCTGTAACGCCGAACCTTTGCTGACCTGATAAGCCGCTGGATAGTCTTTGTACATGGGTATCGCCCTCATTCAGTGACACAGGGATTGGTCGAGCATGTCCAACAGCAGGCGCTCCGAGTCGTCCAGGTACAACTCCATGGCCTCGATGGCGGCCGCCTTGTCACCCTCCAGAAGCCATTCATGGATCTGTCGGTCGCGGACCAGCCAGGGCGCCTGAAACCGCGCCTCATCCGGCGCCGTACAAAACACCAGGCGCAACTGCGCCACCACGTTGGTGAAGAACTCATCGAATAGTGGCGAGCCCAGCAACCCCACCACATGCAGGTGAAAACGCAGGCCATGGGTTCCCACGGCGCGCCAGTCCTCGCGCTCCCGGGCAAGCTCCGCCGCTTCGATGGCATCGAGCATGCGATCGGACTGGTACTCGCGTAGCGGGCGAGCATTGGCGATGGCCTGCAACTCCAGGGTACGGCGCACTCGGAACAGATCCCGCACGTCATCAGCACCAAGGCGACGGACCACCACGCCTTTGTGCCGCACGTACCAGGTCAGCCCTTCCTGCCCCAGGCGGTGCAGGGCTTCACGGATGGTATTGCGTGAGGCGCTATAGGCACTGACCAGCTCGCTTTCCACCAGCGCCATTCCGGGCAATAAACGACCACCGATGATGTCAGCCCGTAGTTCCACAGTAATGTGATCCGCCAGGGATAGTCCGTCGCTCATGAGGCACCTCACGATTGTTCAACAATTCATGAACAGCAGGTAATCACTTATCGTGCCAACTTCAATCACCCCTTATGCCCTCACGAAAGCTGTCGGGAAGCTGTCAACGCTGACAATCCCTGTCTAGAAGTAGGGGCATGATCTGATAATCCTTGGTTAAAATGGCCTTCTAGTTGCGGAGGTTTCTCAAATGCGTTACTCGCCAGACCATAAAGCCCAGACTCATCAACGCATTATCAAGGAAGCTTCAGAACGTTTTCGGCGTGACGGGATAGGTGCAACAGGTCTACAGCCCCTGATGAAAGCCCTGGGGTTGACCCATGGCGGCTTCTATTCCCACTTCAAGTCCAAGGATGAACTGGTAGAAGAAGCCCTGCGCGCCGCCGCCCAGGAGCTGGACGCCCATTGCGCTGCACTGTTCGCACAAGAGCATCCACTGCCAGCCTTTATCGATAACTACCTCTGCGAGTGGCACCAGAAGTCCCCTCATCAAGGCTGCCCGCTACCGACCATGAGCTCGGAACTCGGCCAGCGCGGGCAACCCAGTGCGACTACAGATGAGGTGCTCAACACCAGGCTCGAACAACTAGAATCGGTGCTGGAAGGCGAACAGAAAGCCGAGCGAAGCCTGATGCTCATGTCCACCTTGGTCGGTGCACTCATGCTTTCTCGTAGCGTGGAAAACCCGGAGTTGGGAACTCGGATACTGGAGGTGGTTCGCGAGGGCCTGAAGCAACAGGAGCGGCGCTGAAGCGATCCGCTCCAACCTACTCTTCTTATTTATAGCGAGCGGCCGCACTGCTCCTGGACAGATTGGGGCCAAGAGCCAAGCGCGCCGCCACCAAAGCCTGCCAATCCGCAGGATCGGGTAGCGAAGGCAATGTAATCAACTCACCCTGATCCAAGCCGCTCAACGCCGCATCGACCATCTCCTGTACCTCCATCACCATTTCCGCCGGAATGGCCTTGGCATCGAGCCCTGAACGCTCCCAGATTTCGGTACGAGTGACACCCGGCAAGACAGCCTGTACACGAACCCCGCTGCCCTTCAACTCAGCCTGCAGCGACTGAGTCAAACTGAGTACATATGCCTTGGTTGCACTATAAGTCGCGTTGAAACGCTCAGGAATCAAGGCCACCACCGAGGCAATATTGATAATCGCCCCACGCCCAGTCGCAGAGAAACTCGTTGCAGCCACCCCGGCCAGCCGGGTCAATGCCACTACATTGAGCTGAATCATGTGCTCCATCTGATCCAGGTCGGCGCCAGCCAAAGCCCCGTTGGCAGCTACTCCCGCATTGTTCAGCAGCAAGCTGATACGGGAGTCGTCGCGCAAACGTCGCTCGACATTCAGTAAGTCCTTCTTGAGCGTCAAATCCGCCTTCAACACCTCCACTTGCACGTTATATTTATCGCTCAACGCATTGGCTGCCACCTTCAAACGTCCCTCATCTCGAGCAACCAGCAACAAATCAAAACCTCGCTCTGCCAGTCGCTCGGCATAAACCGCTCCAATACCGGATGAGGCCCCAGTGACTAATGCTGTACCTTGGGATTGAATCGAACTCATAGCTGGACTCCTGACAATGCATGAAAGTAATGAGCGCCTTCGGCCAGAAACATTTGGCGCCCAAAAATATTATTACCATAATATTTTCGAGCCATCATGAAAATAATCAATCCAGGCGATAGAGATTCACTGTCAGCTACCCCACTCATGAAATGCAAAAGGCCGGTCAGAGACCGGCCTTCAAACGTTATGCGGGAGAACTCAATTGACTTCGAGCTTATCCAGATTTCGTTCCAGAATTGCCCTGCCAATCCCCTTGACCTCCAGCAACTCGTCCACCGAAGCAAAGGGCCCATTTTCTTCCCGATAAGCGACAATCGCCTTGGCCTTGGCAGCCCCCACCCCAAAAAGCTCGCGTTGCAGCACAACCTCATCCGCCGTATTGAGGTTGACCTTGCTCGCTTGAATCGGCGCCTGCTCCGCCACTTGCGCAGAACCGGGCTGGGTCTTAGGACCCGGCGCTGCTTGAGTGACAAGTGCAAAGCTGGCGAGAAAAGCAAAGATCAATGAGGTGAAAAAAGAGTTACGCATAGTGACGCTCCATGACATCGAGTAAGGAAAGCAGCTTTCCAAAGCTGCCTTCCAAACCTAGGTGATGCAGGGGACAAGTCAAAATGTAGATGGTTACTGTTTATGTAAACTTATGGTTGTAAACGGCGTTGTTGATAAATCCAATCGACAATTTCACCGTCTGGCGTATAGCCACTCACTGTTTCACGCAACAATTGGCGGAATGTGACGTAATCATCTTGATGAACAGACTCAAGCATCTTAGCTAGGTTGGTTTTCAACACACCCCAAGGCAAATAATCTTCATTAGCTGTCATAATCATCGGGTGTGGAGTGATAGAAACGTTATCACCTATTAATAGCTCTTCGTAAAGTTTCTCACCGGGCCTCAACCCGGTAAATTCGATAGCAATATCGCCATGAGGCATTTTTTCCGAGCGAACAGTCAGACCTGAGAGATGAATCATTTTCTCAGCCAGTTCTACAATTTTTACCGGTTCTCCCATATCCAATACAAATACATCCCCGCCCAAGCCCATCGACCCCGCTTGAATAACTAGCTGTGCAGCTTCAGGAATGGTCATGAAATATCGAGTAATTTTAGGGTGAGTAACAGTCAAGGGGCCACCAGACTGTATTTGTTTATGAAACAATGGAATTACAGAACCTGAAGAGCCCAAAACATTACCGAAACGAACCATTGTAAATCGAGTGTTGTTTCTTATCTGTTCACAACCAGCCACATCAAATAAAACTGGATCTTTTTCTCGACTAAGTGCTTGTAACGTCAGCTCAGCCAAGCGTTTAGTGCTTCCCATTATATTGGTGGGACGAACTGCCTTATCTGTAGATATCAAGACAAAATCTGTAACACCAGATATCAATGCTGCCTGGGCTGTATTAAGCGTGCCGATTACATTATTAAAAAAGCCTTCGGAAATATTATGCTCTACCATTGGGACATGCTTATAAGCCGCAGCATGGTAAACTGTATTAACTTTCCAGGTAGTCATTATATCAACGAGCTTTTCATGACTTTTTATAGTGCCAAGAATAGGTAATACCTTTACGGAAAGTGACTCACGAGCAACACGCCCTTCTAACTCGGAAAAAATACTATAGAGATTAAACTCGCTATGCTCGAACAACAACAATACAGTAGGACGAAGAAGCAATATTTGCCGACATAGCTCGGAGCCAATGGATCCTCCGGCGCCAGTTACAAGAACTACCTTCTTCGTCACACAGCGTTCAAGCAAATCCTCTTGAGCCGGAACTGCGTCACGTCCTAACAAATCAGCAATATCAACAGCCTGAATATCATCAACTTTCACTCGGCCACTGGCGAGATCCATAAACCCGGGAACACTTCGAACATGAAAAGGATAGTTTTCAAGAAAGCTCAAGATTTCACGACGACGCCCACGGCTTGAAGAAGGAATGGCCAAAAGAACTTCCTGCGCTCCAGTTGCATCAATCATTCGTTGAATATTTTTGGGCTGATAAACATGTAGTCCGGCGATTACCCTGTCTGCAATGCTCTTATCATCGTCAATAAAAGCAACAGGACGCATTGCTCGCCCCATCCTCAACGCCGCAACCAGTTGATTACCAGCAGCGCCTGCTCCATAAATAGCAACTTTAGGAAGATTATTATCTGTATTGGAGAAAGGCATGTGTTGTGTTGTAGAAAACCAATCATCAAGGAAGTATTGACGCATTGCTAAGCGCAAGCCTCCAATCATGATGAGGCTCAACCACCAAAAATTAAAAACAATAGAACGAGGAACTACAAACTTATGATTACTATAAACATAAACAATAACCCCCATTACCAACGCAGACAACGTCACAGCCTTAGTAATAGCGATGAGTGCATCGGTACCAAAATAACGTAAAACTGCTCGATATAGACCGAAATGGATGAATAGTGGAATAGAAACTAAAGGTGCAAACAGGAAAAGCCATGGGTGCGCCTCTAATGGATTGGCAATTTCATCAATGCCAAGACGTACAAGGAACGCTAACCACAACGCAAGCCAGACAAGCACAGTATCTACTGCGACTTGGATCAAGCGTTTTTGGCGCCTCGGAAGCTCAAGCAACCACTGACGAAACATACTAATACCCTTCTTAAATAAAAACGCCACAGACGTAAACCAGAACCCGCATCTCAGTTCTCTCTTGCGCCGGCTTTGTAGAACACTGCAAGAAGAATCAAAGGTACATAAGCTATTATAAGACCAATAATTCCTTCGAGCTTTTCTGTACCCACAAGAAAGCCTAGTGGTAATAGCCAAATTATATTTACAAATAGCACTGCCAACGTTACCGGAAAATGCCTACCGTAACGCCTCGCTGCAAATTGATAAGCGTGGCTGCGATGCGCCTCGTACAGCTTCTCCCCTCTTAATAGCCGACAGAAAAGAGTAAACGTCGCGTCGACAATGAAAACACCTAGAAAAATCAACCAACTCCAAAATAACGATGGATTAGTCCAAGCAGCCTGCAGGGCAAGCAAACCAAGAACTAATCCAAGAAATCCGCTACCTGCATCGCCCATAAAAATTCGAGCAGGGGGAAAATTCCAGTACAAAAAGCCCAAGACCGCAAGAGCCAGACCCAAAGGAGCCCAAGCTAAGTCATAGCTACCAACTATCCAATATAAGCCTGCGCCAGCTAAACAAACAAACACAGCCTCAATGGCAGCCAGACCGTCAATACCATCCATAAAATTATATAAATTAAGCATCCATACTAAGTAAAAAACTGCAAAGATATGTCCTGCCCATGCCAATTCAACATATACATTAAGTATAAGCATAGATGGCATCCCACCCAATAATGCCACCCCCAAAATTGCGGCTGTAAAGTGCCCCAATAATCTCCAGCGAGCGGGAATATGCCCATGGTCATCGAGAAACCCGATAACGGCAACCATCCCCCCTGTAACTGTAAGAGCTAACATAGTAAAAAATTGCAAATTACTGGTAATCTCTAAAACGATGGCACTGATTATAAAAACAACAACGATAGCCACCCCTCCGCCCCTAGGAGTGGGAACAGTATGAGAGCTTCGGGAGTTAGGTATATCAATAAGGCTATTAGATAAAGCGTATCTGCGTAAAACTGCAGTCCCCATCAAGGAACCAACAAACGAAAAGAACATCACCCAGTACACATGGCTCATACGCTTTTTTCCACAAAGACTGCCGCGGTTCTTTTTAACGCCTCGTTAACGTTTACTGCGGGACGCCAACCTAAGAGAAGGCAGGTCTTACTTATATCAACCTGCAAGCTTCCACATAGGCGTTGCGAAATTGCCTTACGTCCTAAGAGAGTTAAAAATAATCTAAGCATACTACTTGGAAATGGAAAAACTCGGCTTTTTACACCCAATGCATTTGCTGCTTTCGCCAACAACTCACTTGTAGAGAGATCTTCATCATCACTAACGAGAAAAGTTTGATTTGCAGCACTCTCATGATGCATAGACAGAATAACTAGATCAATTAAATTTTCAATAAAAACCAGACTACGCTTATTGTTAATCGACCCTAAAGGCAAGGGGACTCCTCGCTTAACCCACGCAAGCATAGCCTCAAAATTTGCTTTTACTCCTGGTCCATAAACCAGTGTAGGACGAATAATTACCACCTCCATACCAGTTTTCAAAGCGAGCTGGCGGAGAGCAACTTCAGCCTCATGTTTGGATACACCATATGGATCAACTGGGTTAACTGGATCATCTGCACAATAAGGTCGTGCAAGGCTAGTAGCCTCTCCATTAACTTTTATGGAGCTAATAAAAACAAAGCGACGCACACCGGCCTCAGCGGCTTGACGCGCCAACTTCAAAGTACCATGAAAGTTTACTCTTCTATATTCGTCTAGAGCAGTAGCGGAACTTTCGTTCATCACATGCACTCGTGCAGCAGCGTGAACAACTATAGATACGCCGGCCAAAGCTACAGCCCAGTCCGTTTCCGGGGATACATTGGCAGCATATACATTATTTGATATAAGCTGCAAATCACCTTCAGAGCGAAAAACTGATATGGGAATATAAGCCTCATGTAAAGTAAGTGCACGAACTAAGCAGCCCCCGACAAACCCTGCTGCCCCCGTTACCATGACGCGCTGTTTTTCCTCAAAGACTTCGTCCATCAACTTATAAACGCCTTATACTCTTTCAGCAGCAACTCCGAGCATCTGGAAGAACTAAAATTTTCCGAGGCTCGACGGTGTGCCTCAGCGCCCATAGAGTATCTCATCGATGGATTAGACAATAACGTCCAGATCCCTTCTTCCAGAGATACGGGATCTGCAACTTTAACTAGCAAACCTGTCAGCCCGTCTAAAATCGCATCAGACAAGCCATAGATATCGGTCCCGACTGAAGGGATCCCCATCGCCCCCGCTTCAATGATAACCGTGCCAAATCCTTCACGGTAACTAGGCAAACATAGCAAGTCTGCGACGGCCATATATCGTTCAGGCTCGCGGTCGTAACCGACAACTTTAACATGCGACTTTATATATTCAGGAATGCTATCAATAATTAGTTGACCTTCAGGCTCAGAAGGCCCAACCAGCACAAGAAATACATCACTGTCTTTCGCAGATATCCTCTCGAAAGCCTGAACTAACTCACTAATCCCTTTATCCGGTGTTATTCGGCCAACATATAGAACCACCTTGCTATTTTCTGAAATACCAAGTTTTGACCTCAAATCCAAGCATGTACTTTCTGGAAAGTATTTTTTATTGAATCTTTCTAAATCTATACCCGCGAGCGACCCAGCCCCCAGAACTGATATTCTCTCTGGCTTAATAATACCATTCGAAATTAGAAATTTCATTTGGCTATGGCTATCTGCATAACAGTGCGTATTGAGTATACCGACAAGCTTATCGCACGCTCTTAGAAGTGAGCATTTTAAACCAGACATAGTTACCCATGGCTGCCCAGTAAATGTATGCAATCGAACGGACCGTCTAGCAAACAGACCCGCAATAGAACATAACAATCCTGCTTTCGGTGTAGTTGAGTGAATTATATCAAAATTATATTTTCGAAAAGCCTTTATCAAAAGAAACAAACTTAAAATATCTTTTTTAATATTAATTTTACGCTCAATATTAATTGGTAAAAAATTAAATCTCTTATTTTCGAGCAACCTACTAACCGATTCATCAGCACTTGAAATGGCCGTCAAATCAACGCCAGACATTGCCAACTGCTCAAATTGAGTCTCTAGTTGCGTCACTATGAAAAACGAAACTGTGGAAACCCTAGCAACCCTGATTGCTTCTTTTGTCACCCACTAAGCCCTCGCCCGATTAAAACTCAAACCAAAAAATAACGTCGCCACTCATAAACCCCAACCTTATCCAACGGCGAGAAAATAGCATATTTATGAAAAAAAGTCACCGAACAGGGTGATACCTACGAACAAGGACAAGTACTTAATTAGCATCAATTATTTTAAATACTCAAAAAACCAACTTTCGAGAACTCGCACGAAGTATACAAAATTAAAATTGGATAAAATATCCAAAAACAAAGACCAATCCGATCACTATAAAAAAGAAACCAAGGTGCACACATGAAAAAGATAAAGCCCAGACCCATTTGATAGATTGAATAACCTGAGGATCAGAATTAAAGCTACCAGCAGCGAGGAATACATCCAAAAGCCCCATCGCCAGTTAGTAATAAGAAATAGCAAAAGAAAATGTTATTAGAAAAAATAGTGCTTGATGCCCCCCCCAAAAAACAAAAAACCTCATCAGCAAAACGAATGAAGTTTCTATTGTTTGAAAAGGGTTATCAACCCCGCATCCAGATAGTCATATAACTTTATATAAAACCAAGCATCGCCATCTGTATAAAATTAACGTACAGCAATACTCTGAGAAACAAATCCTATGGCCCGCAGCACCACAAAAAACTCAGCTAAACACAATACCTCTTTAAGAGACCTTGATTTCGCCAAAAGCATTTAGAATGCTAAAAAACAAAAAAAGAGATAACTATATAAACATCCAAACCATAGAGATTTAGATAAGTCATCTCTTCTCCAAATTATCGATTTTTCAATTTAGGACCAACCAGCCTTCGCACACCAAGTGTGTTGAGTACTTTTTTGGGCCGGAGGCAATATATATTGCGCAGCAAGAACAATGAACGCTTCAGCGAAAATCTATTAGTAGACCTTAGCATAGCCAAAAACGTAACAAAGTAGTTTGCATATAGATCACATCGTAAAACTTTATAGCTATCAAAATAACGCTCAATATCATCAAAATAGATAGAGTATGCCTTTAACTTTCCTGATTGTGTGGATAGATACGAACCCGCAGATGGATTGCATCTATACTTAACCAAAGTTTGGTTTATATAAACAGCCTTTCCTTCGGGAATTAAAGAGTCCATAGCAAAAAACCACTCCATAAACTCACGGTTTATAACCGTTTTCCTTGAGCTTCTTCTATATGCATACGAACTATGGACAGCAACTGACCCCCAACGAGCAAGCTCCTCCCCCGAAACATCTATTGATCTTTCGGCAGAGTCTGGAAATTGTGTATCAGACAAGTATTTATCATCATCAGAAAAGTATACTGCTTTATGGAAGACGACATTGACTTGAGCATCTTCCTGAAACTCCTTATATTGAAGAGCTAACTTTCCAGGGAGCATTACATCATCACCATCAAAATGGAAAACGATGTCGCCTGAAGCCATTGAGTGTAAACCAAGATAGTTTAAGGCAGGCCCTACATTTTCTGAGCGGAGGTTTAGTTTGAGTCTTCCCTCATGCAAACGAGAGTACTCAAGAAGAACCTCTTGAGTTCTATCAGTAGAACAATCATCAGAGACTATAACTTCACACTCGAAATTTATTTCTTGCGACAGGATACTATCAAGACACTCTACAATATAGCGCTCTTGATTGTAGCAAGATACGACGACAGTAGCTGATAACATTATACTTCCCTTCTCCTATAGAGAAAAAAACCTGATACGGCAACCACAAAATATACAATATTCATCAACAAAGTAGCTAGGAATACACCTTTTAGACCGAGCCCCAAATTAAGAAAAATAGAGCTGGCACTAAAAAAGAATATCCCCTGCAGCAATTCGCTTACGATATAGATTTTCAGTGCAGCCTTGGCTATAACTACAAAACCGATAACATAAGTCGAAACACGAAAAAAATCCGCAATTAATTGATACTTAATCAATGACTCTAATGATTCAAACTCACTCGATAATATTATTGGTATAATTTGCACTCTTAGTAAAAAGAAAATGCTCGCCCCAAAAAGAAAAACAAACATAACGACTGCCATAAACCTCAACACTAAACTTGCAATTTCTTTTCTATTATTACTTCCTGCGATTGTAGGCATAAAATAGACTGCAAGGAATATGGTAAAAAAACCCATATATGCACTTGAAACTTTAATCGCCCCTTGCCATATTCCAGCTGGTGCATAGCCTATGTGATTGATAATTTGTTGCCGAACGAGTATTTCTATCAGAGGTACGCTCACCGCTCCCACCAGGGCCATGGAAGTAAAAACGGACAACCTTCTCACAGCTAGCGCATTAATCTTTGTTTTAATTTTGGCTCTAAAGAAAAAAGACCTACGATAAAAAAAATATGCTGGAATTGAATAAATGAGAAACATCAAAACCATTGAAATTGCGGCACCTACCAGCTGATAAAACCCAATTAAAAACCAGCTGATCGGTACAACTAGAACATTTCCAGAAATCTGAATAAGTGCATATGTTTTAGTATCACGCAGTCCATTAGCGATACCGCACACTAGATTAACAAATGCAAAACCAAACTGAGCCAAAAATAAAAAAACTATTATTTTATAATATTCCTCGCTCTTAAAAATATAACCCGAGATATCTCGCGAAAAACAAACTCCAACTATACAAAAAAAAGTACAAAATAAAAGAGAGTATAATTTTGCTGAACCAATAAACTCAGCCAACCGTCGAGGTTGTTTTTTATACTCTGCTACATATTTGATCACTCCATTAGATATGCCGCCACCGGCCATCAGAGATAGCATAGCAACGAGGCTCATAAAATTACCCAGTAACCCCATACCACCAGCACCTAAATAAACCGCAATCAGTTTTATCAAAATAAAACCAACGGCAATTTTAGATGTTTGAGAGGCGACAGTTAAAGCAGCACTCTGTAATGCATGTTTTCGACTAACTACCATTCGACTTGCATTACTAGCAACATGCATTGACAGCCTCGACGACAGCATCCACTACAGTAGCTCTCTCGATATCAGTCATTCCATACCAAATTGGAAGTCTGATTAAACGCTCGCTCTCAGATGTTGTAAATTTATCCTTACCAACAAAAGCACCAAGTCGAATACCCGCTGGAGCAGAGTGCAATGGAATATAGTGGAATACCGCACCAATCCCATTATTTTTTAAATACTCTAATACCTTTGTCCTAACACCAATATCAGGAAGCTTAACGTAAAACATATGAGCATTACTTATACATTCTGCGGGAATTATAGGCAGCTCTAGCTTCCCATTAGCTGAAAGCTCACTGAGATTTTCATAAAAAAATCTCCATGTTTTCATTCTAGACTCTTTTATTTCTTCAACTTTTTCAAGCTGACCATACAGATAAGCTGCTTGAAGTTCCCCTGGAAGGTAACTACTGCCCAAATCCACCCAGGTATACTTATCAATCATTCCTCGAAAAAATAGGTTTCTATTCGTTCCTTTCTCTCGAATGACTTCAGCCCTGAGTATAAAGCTCTCATCATTTATAATTAATAAGCCGCCTTCACCACCACTTGTATAGTTTTTTGTTTCATGAAAACTATAAGCTGCCATATGCCCTATTGTCCCTAAGGGTCTTCCTTTATAGAAAGATGTCATTCCCTGGGCGGCATCTTCAATCACATACAACCCATAATGATTTGCTATACCCATTATTGTATCCATTTCACAAGCAACACCGGCATAATGAACTGGAACTATGGCTTTGGTATTCTTTGAGATAGCCGCTTCAATAAGCGTCTCATCAATATTCATCGTATCTGGACGAATATCTACAAAAACAATTTTTGCCCCCCTAAGAGCAAACGCATTCGCCGTACTTACGAAAGTATAGCTAGGCATAATTACTTCATCACCCGGCTGAATGTCGATTAACAAAGCAGCCATTTCTAAAGCTTGAGTGCAGGAAGGGGTTAATAGAGCTCTTTTGCAACCCAAACTTTCTTCAAACCATTTTTGGCAAAGGATGGTGAATTTTCCATCACCGGACATCTTATCACTGCGCATAGCTGATATCACATACTGATCTTCACTTCCAGTATATGGTGGCTTGTTGAATGGGATATTCATTTTTCGTTTACATCCTTTAGCCAAAATACTTTTACATTTATTTAAAATAGTTAACCAATCTATAACTCATTACAAGCATATAACTTAAAAGTTACCACCCAACAATAAAGATATTTCACATAAAGTATAAAATCATCTTGATTCCGTAGCATATACGAATAGTTTTTCAGCATCCTGCAACTGTTAGCTAGCTTACGCCAGTTTCACAACATGTGGCTTGCACTCAATAACATTTAAATTATACACAACTATCGGAAAATCTTAACCTTTACGGACTATTTTTAGCCTTGGATGGTCAAAATTCCACGCTCCCTTCCTCTCTGCAAAAGCTCATCGCGCGAGAGATGCCCCTTCATCATGCACACGAAAGCGACTTCTTATAATGATAAAGAGTAACAGACAGAGCCCCCCCCCCCTAACCCCGCCCCTACGAGAACCTCAATCAGGATGATGAACATTTTTTATGGGTGTATGGGATTACCTATGCTGACCATAGGTCCGTCTTTCAAACAAACTGATAATTCATCAGACTCAACAACCACTGAACTATAAAATATTTTTTGAACTAGTAGATATCGAAGCTCGTCAGCAAATAAACCCTTGTCTCTATTTTCTTCATTTCCTGCTTCATTAGTTTTCTTCTTAAGCGAAACCGAAGCCCCTGTACCATTTAGTGTAGAGCCCAACGCAAATATACTTGAGACATCTAGCGCCCTCCTAAGATCATCTACAGCTTCCTCCCCTTCAACCTCTCGCCGAATATCAATTTGTTTTGCCTAATAACCAGCTCGCATAGCAGCATCTGCATTTATATTAGACGCAACCTCACTTGCAGTCTTCCTCATAACAAGATCATATGACCCCCCAGCAAAAACACCAAGTCTTCTCCCTCAGGACCTCTAAAAGTCACAAGAACCGGTTTAGGAGTCTCATTATCTTTAGAATCATTTCCTGCAGCTCGCTTTATAAATAGTTCATTAAACGAGATTCTCTCTGAGAACTCCTCATAGCTATTTATGCTTGAGTTAATTTTATATTTTTGCTCACTTTAGACGACCTCAGAATATGCTCCCAGAAAACTCTCTAAGATAGTTATCAGATCGAGCGTTACGAATAAATGTAGAGTAAATTTTAGCGATCGCTTCACGTATAGTATCTTCATCTTTCAGAAAGCTATAACCGATAATCGAAACGTCCCTAACCCCTGGTGGGTACAATAAAATTCGAGCTTCGTAAGCGGGCTTGATAATAAAAGCGAAAACAGTAAAAATAAACGTCACAACTAATATACTGAATAAAAACAGCAACCGTTCAAACCATAAAATCCTTAGCAAGGTGAAGAGCTTTATTCGAATAGGGGAGAAAACCTCAGAATGATCTGTTTCTATAGCCATTTAAAGACTCTGAGCAGCACATTGATAATAACTAGCCATTCCCGGACCAAGATTCACTTATAGATATATAGAATACTCCCCCTTAACCAACATTCAAGCAGAGATAACTTTAATATTTATCTTAGAATTTTAAAATATATATCCGCAACTTCAAAAAACAGAATTCAAAATGAGCGACATATAACTTTAAGTGCAACTTCCATTATTTAAATTTCTTCTTCATTGACACGATCTCTCAACTCTTTACCCGGTTTGAAATGAGGTACAAACTTGCCATCCAGACTGACTGATTGACCAGTTTTTGGATTTCTGCCTACGCGAGGAGCACGATAGTGAAGAGAGAAACTACCAAATCCTCGAATCTCAATTCGATCACCGGTAGCCAGACACTGTGACATCTGTTCAAGCATGGTCTTTATCGCCAACTCGACATCCTTGGATGAGAGCAGCCCTTGATGGGTGACAATTCGTTCGATCAACTCCGACTTCGTCATATTTTTCCCTTCTTTTTCAAGCAGCTAGGTCAGTGCTTCAAAGGTTTTAGCATGCTCTGAGGGTTTTGAACAGCCCATCTACCACACTGATACAAACTCCTTTTTTTGCAGAAGATGCAGTGACAAAAACACAAAGCGGCCCTATCGACACATGACCAACATCGTTCGAGTCAGATAACCCGCCGGATTCCAACCGAAAGGATAATCCCCCTCCTCATCCTTGGCATCACTGGATTTTGTAATGACCTTGTAGCCATTGGCCTTACACTCACGTGCAGCACGCTTGTAGCATTTGTCCCAATCCGACCCCAGCCCCGAACAGTCGATCTCTATGCCACTGACCCCGCGCACCGCGTGGGTCTTTACACTGGTCGTACACCCTGCCAAAAGAAGAATCAAAACCACTACACCCAACCTGCTCATACTCTTCCTTAAGGCAGCTTATGCTGCTTGAATAATGCACCCATTGGGTACCTAGACCCTGACACGGCAGCCAACCCACCTAAGAAAGAGACAACTCATTGCACAGATTGGTTTCCCCAGCACTCCGCTGAGCTTCTCGAATTTCAGGCATAAAAAAGGGCGACCGAAGTCGCCCTTTTTATGGTCTGACAGAACTTAGTTCTGCTTTTCCATTTGTGCACGCAGCAGGTCACCCAGAGTGGTAGGACCAGCAGCGATATCCGAAGCAGCTGGCTTGTCGCGCAGGCTCTGGATAGCTTCTTTCTCGTCTTCAACGTCTTTCGACTTGATCGAGAGCTGGATTACACGGCTCTTACGGTCAACGCTGATGATCTTGGCTTCAACTTCTTCGCCTTCTTTCAGAACGTTACGCGCATCTTCGATGCGGTCACGGCTGATTTCGGAGGCTTTCAGAGTAGCTTCGATATCGTTAGCCAGGGTGATGATGGCGCCTTTGGCGTCAACTTCTTTTACAACACCCTTAACGATTGCGCCTTTGTCGTTCTCTTGGACGTACTCGGAGAACGGATCGCTTTCCAGTTGCTTGATACCCAGGGAGATACGCTCGCGCTCTGGGTCAACCGACAGGATAACGGTGTCCAGCTCGTCGCCCTTCTTGAAACGGCGTACGGCTTCTTCGCCCACTTCGTTCCAGGAGATGTCGGACAGGTGAACCAGACCGTCGATGCCGCCGTCCAGACCAATGAAGATACCGAAATCGGTGATCGACTTGATGGTGCCGGAGATCTTATCGCCCTTGTTGAACTGGCCAGAGAAGTCTTCCCATGGGTTGGACTTGCACTGCTTGATGCCGAGGGAGATACGACGACGCTCTTCGTCGATGTCCAGAACCATAACTTCCACTTCGTCGCCGACTTGTACGACTTTCGAAGGATGGATGTTCTTGTTGGTCCAGTCCATTTCCGAAACGTGTACCAGGCCTTCCACGCCTTCTTCCAGCTCAGCGAAGCAGCCGTAGTCGGTCAGGTTGGTTACACGAGCGGTAACGCGGGTGCTTTCTGGGTAACGAGCCTTGATAGCAACCCATGGATCTTCGCCCAGTTGCTTCAGGCCCAGGGAAACACGATTGCGCTCGCGATCGTACTTCAGAACCTTGACATCGATCTCGTCGCCAACGTTGACGATTTCGGAAGGATGCTTGATACGCTTCCAAGCCATGTCGGTGATGTGCAACAGGCCATCGACGCCACCCAGATCGACGAATGCGCCGTAATCGGTGAGGTTCTTGACGATACCTTTGACTTGCTGACCTTCCTGCAGGGATTCCAGCAGAGCTTCACGCTCAGCGGAGTTCTCGGCTTCGAGGACGCTGCGGCGGGAAACGACAACGTTGTTGCGCTTCTGGTCGAGTTTGATGACTTTAAACTCGAGCTCTTTGCCTTCCAGGTGCGTGGTGTCGCGCACTGGACGGACGTCAACCAGAGAACCTGGCAGGAACGCACGGATGCCGTTAACGTCGACAGTGAAGCCGCCTTTAACCTTACCGTTGATAACGCCCTTGACCACTTCTTCGGCTGCGAAGGCTGCTTCCAGAACGATCCAGCATTCAGCGCGCTTGGCTTTTTCACGGGAGAGCTTGGTTTCACCAAAGCCGTCTTCAACCGAATCCAGAGCAACGTGAACTTCATCACCAACATTGATGGACAGTTCGCCAGCATCGTTGTAGAACTGCTCAAGCGGGATCAGCGCTTCAGACTTCAGACCAGCGTGAACGGTTACCCAACGCGCTTGGTAGTCGATGTCGACGATAACACCGGTGATGATGGAGCCTGCCTGAAGGTTCAGGGTTTTTAGGCTTTCTTCAAAGAGTTCCGCAAAGCTTTCGCTCATTTTAATTCCTGTTGATAAGGGCGAAGAATCCGCCCATCTGCCACATCCCAGACGATGTGGGTTACGTTCATATAAAAGAACGATCGCAGGACTATGACTGGTCCCCTGCAATCCTTCTTGTTCACCCGGCGATATCGCGAATGGCGATTTCACTCAAGATGCGTTGCAACACCTGATCGATGGACAACTCCGTGGAATCCAGCTGTATGGCGTCAGCCGCCGGCTTGAGCGGGGCCACCGCTCGCTGGGTATCGCGCTCATCACGCGCACGGATCTCATCTAGCAGACTCGACAGACTAACACCATCGACCTTTCCCTTCAACTGCAAGTAACGGCGACGAGCACGCTCCTCGGCACTGGCAGTCAGGAAAATCTTCAACGGAGCGTCGGGAAACACCACGGTTCCCATGTCGCGGCCATCGGCAACCAACCCCGGCGGCTCCTGAAAGGCACGCTGACGCTGCAGCAGGGCGTCTCGCACAGCAGGCAACGCCGCAACCTGAGAAGCCCAGGCCCCGACCTGCTCGTTGCGCAGGTCATCCGTCACGTCATCACCCTCAAGAATGATCCGCTGCGGATGGTTCTCAGTAGCTCCGAGAAACTGCACATCCAAGTGAGCCGCCAACAATTTCAGCGACTCTTCATTGGTCAGATCGACGCCATGATTGCGCGCAGCGAACGCCAGCAGCCGGTACAGCGCTCCGGAGTCCAGCAGACACCAGCCCAGATGCTTGGCCAGCTTGCCAGCAATGGTGCCCTTACCCGAACCACTCGGCCCATCGATGGTGATCACCGGCGCCTTGATATTCACGACTGAGCCTCTTGCGTGACACGGATCCCCACCTGCGCGCACAGCGCAAGGAAGTTCGGGAACGAGGTCGCGACGTTGGCGCAGTCATGAATGCGGATCGGCGCGTTGGCGCGCAGCGAGGCAACACTGAACGCCATGGCGATACGGTGGTCACCATGCCCATGAACCTCCCCGCCACCGATCTGGCCACCCTCGATGATGATGCCGTCCGGGGTCGGTTCGCACTTGACCCCCAGGGTCAGCAGGCCATCAGCCATCACCTGGATACGGTCAGACTCCTTGACCCGCAGTTCTTCAGCGCCACGCAGCACCGTGCGCCCTTCGGCGCAAGCGGCCGCGACGAACAACACAGGGAACTCATCGATTGCCAGCGGCACCAACTCTTCGGGAATCTCGATCCCCTTGAGCTTGGCGGCGCGCACATGCAGATCGGCAACCGGCTCGCCACCCACTTCGCGCTGGTTTTCCAGGCGAATGTCAGCGCCCATCAACCGCAGGATATCGATCACACCTGTACGGGTCGGGTTGATCCCCACGTGCTCCAGCACCAGTTCGGAACCTTCGGCAATGGATGCAGCCACCAGGAAGAACGCCGCGGAAGAAATGTCCGCAGGCACTTCAATATGGGTTGCCTTGAGCTTGCCGCCGGATTCGACCGAGGCCGTGGCGCCGTCGACACTCACCGAGTAGCCGAAGCCACGCAGCATGCGCTCGGTATGGTCACGGGTCGGAGCCGGCTCGGTGACCGTGGTTTTCCCTTCGGCATATAAACCTGCCAACAACAGGCAGGACTTAACCTGCGCACTGGCCATCGGCAAGGTGTAGGTCAGCCCCTTGAGCTTGTGACCGCCACGAATCACCATCGGCGGGCGACCCTCGGCAGCCGTCTCAATGACCGCGCCCATTTCCCGCAGCGGGTTCGCCACACGATTCATCGGACGCTTGGACAGGGACGGATCGCCAGTCAACGTGCTGTCGAAGCTTTGTGCAGCCAGCAAGCCTGACAACAGGCGCATCGAGGTACCGGAGTTCCCCAGGTAGATCGGCCCTGGAGCCGGCTTCAAGCCGTGCAAGCCAACACCATGAATGGTCACACGACCATGATGCGGCCCTTCGATGACCACGCCCATGTCGCGGAAAGCCTGCAAGGTTGCCAGAGCATCTTCGCCCTCGAGGAAACCTTCCACTTCAGTGGTGCCCTCAGCCAGCGAGCCAAGCATGATCGAGCGGTGAGAAATCGACTTGTCGCCCGGTACACGAATCCGCCCAGACAGGCGGCCACCAGGATTTGCCAGGAAAATCAGATCGTTGGAGTTCATAGCGTCCACATAGGCCCGGCGGGCCAGGATTTTACCGAAATGCTCGCGGGCAACCCGGGCGCGAGTGAATACGCCCAACAATTGATGCCCGTCCCCTGCATCGACCGCGTCACGCAGAGCGTCGAGGTCGTTGCGAAATGTATCGAGTGTGCGCAGTACCGCCTCGCGATTGGCAAGGAAGATGTCGTGCCACATGACCGGGTCGCTGCCGGCGATTCTCGTGAAATCGCGGAACCCGCCCGCAGCGTAACGGAAGATATCGAGATTTTCACTGCGCTTGGCCAGGGAATCGACCAGACCGAACGCCAGCAGGTGCGGCAAATGGCTGGTCGCCGCCAGGACTTCATCGTGACGCTCGACCTGCATGTGCTCGACATCCGCCCCCAGCTCACGCCAAAGCCTGTCGACCAGGTCCAGCGCCGCGGCATCAGTCTGCTCCAGAGGCGTCAGGATCACCTTGTGTCGACGAAACAGCTGCGCGTTGGAGGCTTCCACACCACTCTGCTCGGAGCCCGCAATGGGGTGCCCCGGGACAAAACGTGCAGGCATGCCGCCAAAAGCTTCTTGTGCAGCGCGCACCACATTGCCTTTGGCGCTACCGACGTCGGTCAGCACCGCCTGGCCCAGATCCATGCCGGCAAGCAGAGCCAGCAGCTTTTCCATGGCCAGGATCGGCACCGCCAGTTGAATCACATCGGCACCCTGGCAAGCCAGGACCAGATCCTCTTCACAGCGATCCACCACCCCCAGTTCGACCGCCAACTGGCGGGACTGCGGATCCAGATCGACACCGACTACCTCACGACACAGGCCACTTTCACGCAAACCCTTGGCAAAGGAACCGCCAATCAACCCCAGGCCGATCACCACCAGGCGACCGATCATAGGCACAGCAGATTGCATTGGAATGACATCAAGCACGGGCCAGAACCTTGGCCAAAGCCTCAAGGAAACGAGTATTTTCCGCCGGCAGGCCGATGGTGATGCGCAAATGATTTGGCATGCCGTAGTTGGCCACCGGACGCACGATCACCCCCTCGCGCAACAACCCCTGGAAGATCGGCGCAGCCTCACGCCCCAGGTCCACGGCAATGAAATTGCCCTTGGAAGGAATCCAGCTCAGGCCCAGATCACGGAACCCCGCCTCCAACTGCTGCATGCCGGCCTCGTTAAGACGACGACTCTCGGCCAGGTAGTCCACATCCTCAAGTGCGGCGCAAGCCGCAGCCAAGGCCAGGCTGTTGACGTTGAAAGGCTGGCGCACGCGGTTCAGCACATCCGCCACCACCGGGGTCGACAGCCCATAACCGACCCGCAGGGCTGCCAGGCCATAGGCCTTGGAGAAGGTTCGCGAAACCAGCAGGTTCGGGTAGGCCGCCAGGAAGTCCAGGCCATCCGGCAGGTCACTGCCTTCGGCGTACTCGATATAGGCCTCGTCCAACACCACCAGCACGTGGGCCGGTACATCCTGCAAAAACTCGTCCAGTTCCTCGGCACCGAACCAGGTACCGGTCGGGTTGTTCGGGTTGGCGATGAACACCACGCGGGTCCGATCATCGATCGCCTTGAGCATGGCTGGCAGGTCATGCCCCCAGCTCTTGGCCGGAACCACGCGAGCCTGGGCTCCGACAGCCTGGGTAACGATGGGGTAGACGGCAAATGCGTGCTCGCTGAACACCGCATTCAAGCCAGGCGCCAGGTAGGCACGAGCCACCAGCTCCAGAATGTCGTTGGAACCGTTGCCCAGGGTCACCTGGTCGATTTCCACACCGCAGCGCTCGGCCAGCAGGGACTTGAGGGCAAAACCGTTGCCATCCGGATAACGGGTCAGCTCGGCAAGCTCGTCACGAATCGCCGCCAGGGCCTTGGGGCTGGCGCCCAGCGGGTTTTCATTGCTCGCCAGCTTGACGATGGTGGCCGGATCGATGTCCAGCTCACGGGCCAGTTCGTCCACGGGCTTGCCCGGAACGTAAGGCGAAAGTTGTTGCACGCCTGGTTGTGCCAGTGCGAGGAAGTCGCCACTCATTGTTAAAGCCTCAGAGAACCGCTTTCGGGTAGGAACCCAGCACCTTGAGTGCTACTGCTTCCTGACTGATCTTTTCCAGCACACCCTTGACCAACGGATCACGGTGGTGGCCGACGAAGTCGATGAAGAACACATAGGTCCATTTGCCACTGCGCGAAGGTCGGGTCTCGATTCGCGTCAGGTCGATGCCATTGTCGTGGAATGGCACCAACAGCTCGTGCAAGGCACCGGGCTTGTTGCTCATGGACACGATGATCGAGGTCTTGTCGTCGCCGGTCGGCGGCACTTCCTGATTACCGATCATCAAAAAGCGCGTGGAGTTGTCCGGACGATCCTCGATTTTCTCTGCCAGGCGCGTCAGGCCATACAGGCCTGCCGCCATGTCGCCGGCGATCGCCGCCGAATTCCACTCGCCCTTGACCCGCTTGGCCGCCTCGGCGTTGCTGGACACCGCCACGCGCTCGACATTCGGGTAATGGGCGTCCAGCCACTTGCGGCACTGGGCCAGGGACTGGGCATGGGAATAAATGCGACTGATGCTGTCGGTCTTGGTGTTCTCACCCACCAGCAGATGATGGTGAATGCGCAGTTCGACTTCACCGCAGATCACCATGTCGTGCTCGAGGAAGCTGTCGAGAGTGTGGTTCACCGCACCCTCGGTGGAGTTTTCCACCGGCACCACGCCGAAGTTCACGGCGCCGGCCGCCACTTCACGGAACACCTCATCGATCGCTGCCATCGGCTTGCTGATCACCGCATGACCGAAGTGCTTCATGGCCGCGGCTTGGGTGAAGGTACCTTCAGGACCGAGGTAGGCCACTTTCAATGGCTGCTCCAGGGCCAGGCACGAGGACATGATTTCGCGGAACAAACGCGCCATCTCTTCATTGCCCAGCGGCCCCTGGTTACGCTCCATCACCCGCTTGAGCACCTGGGCTTCACGCTCGGGACGATAGAACACCGGCACTTCGCCCTCGGCGAGGGAGCCCATCTTGACCCGCGCCACTTCCTGGGCACAGCGCGCGCGCTCACTGATCAGCTCCAGGACCTTCTCGTCCAGGGCGTCAATACGCAGGCGCAGAGCCTTGAGTTCTTGCTCAGACATCAGCCGTGTTCCTTCTCGAACTCCGCCATGTAGGCCACCAGCGCATTGACTGCGTTGATGTCCACGGCGTTGTAGATGGAAGCGCGCATGCCACCCACCGAGCGGTGGCCCTTGAGGTTCAACAGGCCGCGAGCCTCGGCGCCCACCAGGAACGGTTTGTCCAGGCGATCGTCGGCCAGACGGAACGGTACGTTCATCCAGGAGCGGTCGGTCTTGTTGATCGGGTTGCTGTACAGGCCGCTGGCGTCGATGAAATCGTACAGGGTGCGCTGCTTGGCCTCATTGAGCTTGGCGATGGCTTCAACCCCGCCCTGCTCCTTGAGCCATTCGAACACCAGGCCGGACAGATACCAGGCCAGGGTCGGCGGCGTGTTGTACATCGAGCCGTTGTCCGCCGCGACCTTGTAGTCGAGCATGGTCGGGCACAGCGAACGGGCACGCCCCAGCAGGTCTTCGCGAATGATGTTCACCAGGATGCCGCTGGGGCCGATATTCTTCTGCGCGCCAGCGTAGATCATGCCGAAACGGGAGATATCCACAGGGCGCGAGAGGATGTCGGACGACATGTCGGCCACCAGGGGAACGTCGCCGGTTTCCGGGATCCAGTTGAATTCCAGGCCGCCAATGGTTTCGTTCGGCGCGTAGTGCACGTAGGCCGCATCTGGCGACAGCTGCCATTCGTTCTGGCCGGGAATTGCGAAATAGTCGTAAGGCTTGGCAGTGGCCGCCACATTCACCTGCCCGTAGCGGGAGGCTTCTTCAATGGCTTTCTGCGACCAGATACCGGTGTCGACATAGTCGGCCTTGCCACCCTCGGGCAGCAGGTTCAGTGGGATCTGGGCAAATTGCTGGCTGGCGCCGCCTTGCAGAAACAGCACTTTATAGTTCGAGGGGATATTCAGCAGATCACGCAGATCCTGCTCGGCCTTGGTGGCAATGGAAACGAACTCATCGCTGCGATGGCTCATTTCCATGACCGACAGGCCCTTGCCATGCCAATCCAGCAATTCGGCCTGGGCACGCAACAGGACAGCTTCAGGTAGCGCAGCGGGACCTGCGCAGAAGTTATAGGCTCGTTTGCTCACATCCACTCTCGCTATGCATTCACGGTAGCGGACAGAGCAAACACTCTGCCCTGCTACGATTTATTTAGTCTTGCGACTCTTCTTCGCCTGCGGCGTCTGCCTGTTGGCCTTCGGCTGCCTCATCGGTATCGGCAACCGCATCCAGCACGGCTCCCTCGAATTCAGCACCCTCTTCACCTTCGAACTCTTCGCCCTCGATTTCCGATGGCTCCTGCACCCGCTCCAGGCCCACCAGGGTTTCATCGCTGGCCAGCTTGATCAGGGTCACGCCTTGAGTGTTACGGCCCAGGCTCGACACTTCGTCGACACGAGTACGCACCAGGGTGCCCTGATCGGAAATCAGCATGATCTCCTCACCATCCAGCACCTGCACCGCGCCAACCAGGCGACCGTTACGCTCGTTGCTGACCATGGCGATAACGCCCTGGCCGCCACGCTTGTACTCGGGGAACTCGCCAATGGCGGTACGCTTGCCGAAACCACGCTCGGAGGCGGTGAGGATCTGGCTGCCTTCTTCCGGAATCAGCATGGAAATCAGCTTCTGGCCTTCCGCCAGGCGCATGCCGCGCACACCGCGAGCGGTACGGCCCATGGCGCGCACGTCGGACTCCTTGAAGCGAGTGACCTTGCCTCCGTCGGAGAACAGCATGACTTCACGCTCGCCATCGGTGATGGCGGCACTGATCAGCACGTCGCCTTCGTCCAGCTCCAGGGCGATCAGGCCCACGCTGCGCTGGCGGCTGAAGGACTCCAGCGGGGTCTTCTTCACGGTGCCGTTGGCGGTCGCCATGAAGATGTAGTGACCTTCGGTGTACTCCTCTACCGGCAGCATGGTGGTGATGTATTCACCCTCATCCAGCGGTAGCAGGTTGACCAGCGGACGACCGCGTGCCGCACGGGATGCTTCAGGAATTTCATAAGTCTTCAGCCAGTACACCTTGCCCTTGCTGGAGAACAGCAGCAGCGTGGTGTGGCTGTTGGCAACCAGCAGGTGAGCGATGTAGTCCTCATCCTTGACGCCTGTGGCCGACTTGCCTTTACCGCCACGACGCTGGGCCTGGTAGGCAGCCAGCGGCTGGGTCTTGGCGTAGCCGCCGTGGGAAATGGTCACCACACGCTCTTCTTCCGGGATCATGTCACCCAGGGTCAGGTCGAGGCGGGCATCGAGAATCTCGGTGCGGCGCACGTCGCCGTATTCGGCGCGGATCACTTCCAGCTCTTCGCGGATCACTTCCATCAGGCGCGTGGCGCTATTGAGGATGCGGATCAGCTCGCCGATCTGGTTGAGGATCTCCTGGTACTCGGCCAGCAGCTTTTCGTGCTCCAGGCCAGTCAGGCGGTGCAGGCGCAACTCCAGAATGGCTTGTGCCTGTTCCGGGGACAGGAAGTACTTGCCGTCGCGCAGACCGTATTGCGGATCAAGGTTTTCCGGACGGCAGGAATCCGCACCGGCACGCTCGACCATGGTCATGACCGCGCTGGACTCCCAAGGGGTGCTGATCAGCGCTTCCTTGGCTTCCGACGGGGTCGGCGAGGCCTTGATCAGGGCGATCACCGGATCGATGTTGGACAGGGCAACGGCCTGGCCTTCAAGGATGTGGCCACGCTCACGAGCCTTGCGCAGCTCGAACACGGTACGCCGGGTAACGACTTCACGACGGTGACGAACGAAGGCTTCCAGCAGATCCTTGAGATTGAGGATCCGCGGACGGCCGTCGATCAGCGCCACGATGTTGATGCCGAACACTGCTTGCAGCTGGGTCTGGGCGTAGAGGTTATTGAGGATCACCTCAGGCACTTCGCCACGACGCAGCTCGATCACGACGCGCATACCGTCCTTGTCGGACTCATCGCGCAGTTCAGTGATGCCTTCGAGTTTCTTCTCTTTCACCAGCTCGGCGATCTTCTCGATCAACCGCGCCTTGTTCAGTTGGTAAGGCAGCTCGGTGATGACGATCTGTTGGCGGCCGCCAACCTTGTCGATGTCTTCGATGATCGAGCGGGCACGCATATAAATGCGGCCACGGCCGGTGCGATAGGCCTCGATGATGCCTTCGCGACCGTTGATGATCGCCGCGGTCGGGAAATCCGGGCCGGGGATGTACTGCATCAGCTCGTCGACAGTCAGCTCGGGATTGTCGATCAGCGCCAGGCAACCATCGATGACTTCACCGAGGTTGTGCGGCGGAATGTTGGTCGCCATGCCCACGGCGATACCGCTGGAACCGTTGACCAGCAGGTTGGGGATCTTGGTCGGCATGACCGCCGGGATCATCTCGGTACCGTCGTAGTTCGGCACCCAGTCCACGGTTTCCTTGTGCAGGTCGGCCAGCAGCTCGTGCGCCAGCTTGGTCATGCGAACTTCGGTGTATCGCATGGCCGCCGCGTTGTCGCCGTCGACCGAACCGAAGTTACCCTGGCCGTCTACCAGCAGGTAGCGCAGGGAGAATGGCTGGGCCATACGAACGATGGTGTCGTACACCGCGGTATCACCGTGCGGGTGATACTTACCGATCACGTCACCGACAACACGGGCAGATTTCTTGTACGGCTTGTTCCAGTCGTTACCGAGCTCGCTCATCGCGTACAGCACACGCCGGTGCACGGGCTTCAAGCCATCGCGCGCATCAGGCAGTGCCCGCCCGACGATTACGCTCATCGCGTAGTCGAGGTAGGACTGTTTCAGCTCGTCTTCGATATTGACCGGGAGGATTTCTTTGGCCAGTTCGCCCATGAGAAGCCTGATTCCTTTTTCTGGTGAAACTTCGTCACATCCATATGGGACGAACGAAGCTCGCCGCTGCAGGCCTAGTGCCATGCACCGACTTACGACAAATCAACAAGTTATGCCATGGATTTGCGCAGTGAAGGCAGCCGCGTCGGACCACCTTGGAAACCGCCGGATGTTATCACAATCGCCGCCACGCACCTATCCCCCTGACGCGCATGGAGCATAGTTAGTTGACCGGTGACAGCCTGATAAGAGACGAGAGGGGCTCAGAGGCCAAATTCGCACATAATTAAGCGCTTTTTACTGAGCTGACAGCTTTCCCGGGAAGCTGGCACCAACGACTTGCCCGGACACTCGTCAGTGCAAGCGCTTGCGGCACATCAATTGCGCCATCTTGGCCGTGTCCGGCCGCTCGACAACGCCCTTCTCGGTGACGATGGCATCGATCAGGTCCGCTGGCGTGACATCGAACAACGGATTGAAGCCCTCTACCCCCTCCCCCATGCGCTTGCCCGCGATCTCCAGCAACTCCTCGCCCGCCCGCTCTGCCAAGGGAATGTCATCACCGCTGGCAAGGCTCATGTCGATGCTCGAACTGGGCGCCACCACCATGAAGCGAACACCGTGGTGCATGGCATTGACCGCCAGCTGGTAAGTGCCAACCTGGTTCGCTACATCGCCATTGGCAGTGATACGGTCCGCCCCCACCACGACCCAGGTCACGCCCTTGGTCTTCATGATGTGCGCGGCGGCTGCATCGACATTTACCGTTACCGGAATGCCTTCGCTGGCCAGCTCCCAGGCCGTCAGGCGCGAACCCTGCAGCCAGGGCCGGGTTTCATCGGCGTAGACCCGCTCCACCATACCTTCCAGCCAGGCCGCGCGAATCACCCCCAGGGCCGTGCCGAAGCCACCGGTGGCCAGGGCGCCGGTATTGCTGTGAGTCAACAGGGCCTGGGGGTTGCCCTGATGCCGCCGGATCAGGTCCACACCCAGCTGAGCCATGGTCAGGTTGGCTTCGCGATCGCTCTCATGAATGGCCAGGGCTTCAGCTTCCAGCGCTGCCAACGGATCAGCATGTTCCCTGACCCGCTCCAGGCGCTCGCGCATGCGATTGAGCGCCCAGGACAGATTCACCGCCGCAGGAGCGGCATCCGCCAGCAAGGTGAAATCCTCTTCCAGCGCCGTAAACCAGTCGCCACCTGCGACAGATCGTCCACGTGCTGCCAGAACCAGGCCGTAGGCAGCACTGATGCCAATGGCCGGCGCCCCACAGACCACCATCGAGCGAATCGCCTCGGCCACTCCAGCGGCGCTGTCATAGGCAATCCAGGACTCCTCGAAAGGCAAGGCCCGCTGATCGAGCAGGTACAGAGTGCTATCCCGCCATTCAATGGCCCTGACTTTCTCCGCAGCCAACAGACGATCGCGCATCCCTCACCCCGCACTCATGAACAAAAGCCGCCGATTATAGCGATCCCCCTGCCAGGACGCTCGGGTATACTTCGCCATCCTTTTATATAAAGCCCTGGACCGATATTCGATGCCGAACCGCGACATTGCGCTCGACCTGCTGCTGCTCCCGACCTGGCTGGTGCCGGTGGAGCCGGCCGGCGTCGTCCTCAGGGAACACGGCCTGGGCATCCGCGACGGGCACATCGTGTTCATCGGCCCACGCGCCGAGGCCTTGAAGTATCGCGCCACGGAAATCCGCGAACTGCCCGACACGCTGCTCACCCCGGGCCTGATCAACGCCCACGGGCACGCCGCCATGACCCTGCTTCGCGGCCTGGCCGATGACCTGCCGCTGATGACCTGGCTGGAAAAGCACATCTGGCCCGCCGAAGCCAAGTGGGTGGATGAAGCCTTCGTCCGCGACGGTACCGACCTGGCCATCGCCGAGCAGATCAAGGGTGGGATCACCTGTTTCTCGGACATGTACTTCTTCCCGAAGGTTGCCAGTGAGCGGGTGCACAACAGCGGCATGCGAGCACAGGTCGCCATCCCCATTCTCGACTTCCCGATTCCCGGTGCCCAGAATGCCGACGAAGCCATCCGCCAGGGCGTAGAGCTGCTGGGCGATCTCAAGCATCATCCGCGGATCAACATCACCTTCGGCCCTCATGCACCCTACACCGTTGGCGACGAGAACCTGGAAAAAATCCGGATCATTGCCGAAGAACTCGACGCTGCGATCCACATGCATGTACATGAGACCGCCCATGAGGTGCAGCAATCCGTGGAACAGCACGGTGAGCGACCGCTGGCGCGCCTGGCTCGCCTGGGCCTGCTGGGACCACGCTTCCAGGCCGTTCATATGACCCAAATCAGCGATGACGACCTGGCTTTACTGGTAGAAACCAACACCAGCGTCATTCACTGCCCGGAATCCAACCTGAAACTGGCCAGCGGCTTCTGCCCTGTAGAACGCCTGTGGCAGGCCGGAGTCAACGTGGCGGTAGGCACCGATGGCGCCGCCAGCAACAACGACCTGGACCTGCTGGGGGAAACCCGTACCGCCGCGCTGCTGGCCAAGGCCGTGGCCGGGTCGGCTACCGCCCTGGATGCCCATCGCGCACTGCGCATGGCTACCCTCAACGGCGCCAGGGCCATGGGCCTGGAAAGCCAAGTGGGCTCCCTGGAAATCGGCAAGGCCGCAGACCTGACAGCCTTCGACCTGTCCGGCCTGGCCCAGCAGCCGATCTACGACCCGGTGTCGCAACTGATCTACGCCACCGGCCGAGACTGCGTGAAACATGTATGGGTCGCCGGCAAGCAACTGCTGGATGACCGACGCCTGACCCGCCTGGACGAGCATCAGCTGGGCGCTACCGCCCGCGACTGGGCCCGGCGCATCAGCGGCCACCACCCATAACCCGGGCCTTGAGCACAGGCTCGAGGCCCGACAGAGAATTTTCTAGCTTTGGAGCACTACCCATGAGCAACGTCGACCACGCTGAAATCGCCAAATTCGAAGCCCTGGCCCATCGCTGGTGGGACCGTGAAAGCGAGTTCAAGCCCCTGCACGACATCAACCCCCTGCGGGTAAACTGGATCGACGAACGGGTCGGCCTGGCGGGCAAGAAAGTCCTCGACGTCGGCTGCGGCGGCGGCATCCTCAGCGAAGCCATGGCCCAGCGCGGCGCTACCGTGACCGGCATCGACATGGGCGAGGCCCCGCTGGCCGTGGCGCAATTGCACCAGCTGGAATCCGGCGTCAACGTCGAGTACCGGCAGATCACTGCCGAGGCCCTGGCCGAGGAAATGCCCGAGCAATTCGACGTGGTCACCTGCCTGGAAATGCTCGAGCACGTGCCGGACCCTTCGTCGGTGATTCGCGCCTGCTTCCGCATGGTCAAGCCCGGTGGCCAGGTGTTCTTCTCCACCATCAACCGCAACCCCAAGGCCTACCTGTTCGCCATCATCGGCGCTGAATACATCATGAAGCTGCTGCCGCGCGGCACCCACGACTTCAAGAAGTTCATCCGCCCATCCGAGCTCGGTGCCTGGAGCCGCTCTGCCGGCCTGACCGTCAAGGACATCATCGGCCTGACCTACAACCCGCTGACCAAGCACTACAAGCTGGCCCCGGACGTGGACGTCAACTACATGATCCAGACCCTGCGAGAGGAGTAAGACATGGCTATCAGAGCCGTTCTCTTCGACATGGATGGCACCCTGCTCGATACCGCTCCGGACTTCATCGCGGTGTGCCAGGGCATGCGCCGTGATCGCGGCCTGCCGCCCATCGCCGACCAGCACATTCGCGACGAAATCTCCGGCGGCGCCCGCGCCATGGTGGCGGTGACCTTCTCCATGGACCCCGAATCCCCGGGCTTCGAGGAACTGCGCCTGGAGTTTCTCGAGCGCTACCTCAAGCATTGCGCCGTGCACAGCAAGCTCTTCGACGGCATGGCCGAGCTGCTGGCAGATATCGAAAAGGCCCACCTGGTCTGGGGCGTGGTCACCAACAAGCCGCTGCGCTTCGCCGAGCCGATCATGCAGCAACTGGGGCTGGCCGAGCGCTCGGCACTGCTGATCTGCCCTGACCACGTGAAGAACAGCAAGCCCGACCCCGAACCGCTGATCCTGGCGTGCAAGATGCTCGACCTGGCCCCGTCCAGCGTGCTGTTTGTCGGCGACGACCTGCGCGATATCGAATCCGGCCGCGATGCGGGCACCAGGACCGCTGCGGTGACCTATGGCTATATCCATCCGGACGACAACCCACGGCACTGGGGCGCCGACGTGGTGGTCAGTCACCCGCTGGAACTGCGCCAGGTTCTGGACAACGCGCTGTGCGGCTGCTGAGCAGCGGCATGCCCGGCTAAGCGCCGGGGACGATCCAATTTCTGTTGAGGCCTTTTATGTTTGATTATTCCGCTCGCCCAGAACTGCTCAAGGACCGGGTCATTCTGGTCACCGGCGCCGGTCGTGGCATCGGCGCCGCCGCCGCCAAGACCTTTGCCGCTCATGGCGCCACCGTGCTGCTGCTGGGCAAGACCGAAGCCAACCTGACCGAGGTCTACGACGCCATCGAGGCAGCCGGCCATCCGCAGCCGGCGGTAATCCCGTTCAACCTGGAAACCGCCCTGCCGCACCAGTACGACGAACTGGCGGCCATGATCGAAACCGAGTTCGGCCACCTCGACGGCCTGTTGCACAACGCCTCGATCATCGGCCCGCGCACGCCTCTGGAGCAGCTCTCCGGGGAGAACTTCATGCGTGTAATGCAGGTCAACGTCAATGCCATGTTCATGCTTACCAGCACCCTGCTGCCCCTGCTCAAGCTGTCCCAGGATGCTTCGGTGGTCTTCACCTCCAGCAGCGTTGGCCGCAAGGGCCGGGCTTACTGGGGCGCCTACGGCGTGTCGAAATTCGCCACCGAAGGCTTGATGCAGACCCTGGCCGACGAGCTGGATACCGTGGCCCCGGTGCGGGCCAACAGCATCAACCCAGGCGCCACTCGCACCAGCATGCGGGCCCAGGCCTACCCGGGAGAAAACCCCAGCAACAATCCGACCCCGGAAGAAATCATGCCGGTCTATCTGTACCTGATGGGGCCGGACAGCACCGGGATCAATGGTCAAGCCTTCGACGCGCAGTAATACCCCCTCCCGTTCGTCGCGACGGAATACCGTCGCGACGCCTCGGCAATGCCTACCCCGCGTAGGTTTCAAGCCAAACAAATGTCATTTTTGACGACAGCCTTTTTACGCCGAAACCCAAGCTGCTGAATCCAAACAAGTTTTCCCAATATGAACCGAATGGCACGAGTTTCGCTCTAACGACACTCAATACACAGTGCATTGACGCTGTGGAAAACGGCTTGCGCTGAGGGCTTTATAGCCACAGGCGAGACGGCCTAAAATATGCGCGTTGTCCTACGGGACTGATGGAACAGTATGACGCGCAGCTCTGAGCCGCTCTCACCCAGGCAGTTAGACCGTACACAGTGCTCAGGGGGCTCAAGCTCAGATGAAAACACCGACCCAGACCAACGCAATTGACTTCGATAGCGCCAAATTGCAACGCCTGGGCTTTGGCCAGCAGTCGCCACTGATCAAGCAGCCCATCAGCCTCGCCCAGTTGCGCCAGCAACTGGGCCTGCAGCTGCAGACCAGCCTTGAACCGCAACGCATCCTGGGCCTGTTCTTTCGTGAGGTTCAGCGCCTGGTCCCCCTGGATGCCCTGCAGTACCAGCACACTCCGAGCGACCTGCGCCTGGAGTTCGGCCAGCGCGGCCATCACTCCATCAGCTACAGCCTGAGCCACGAAGGCGAACCGATGGGCGAGCTGGTCTTTCGCCGCAACCAGCGCTTCAGCGAATCAGAACAGGGCTCCCTGGAATCGCTGCTCTCGACCCTGCTGTACCCGATGCGCAATGCCCTGCTGTATCGCGCCGCCACTCGCAGTGCCCTGCGGGATCCGCTGACTGATACCGGCAATCGCATCGCCATGGACCAGACCCTGCAACGGGAAATCGAAATGGCCCGTCGTCACCTGCTTCCACTGTCGCTGCTGATGCTGGACATCGATCACTTCAAGCGCATCAACGACAACCACGGCCACAGCGCCGGCGATCAAGTTCTCAAGGCCGTTGCCGCGGCAATCAAGGGGCAATTGCGCAATGTCGACATGGTGTTTCGCTTTGGCGGGGAAGAGTTCTTGATCCTGCTGTCCAACACCGGGCGCGAAGCCGCGGCGATGGTGGGCGAGCGTCTGCGCCATGCCGCCCAGGCCCAGGACTACCGGGCCGATGGTCAGCCGATCGAACTTACCGTAAGCCTGGGGTGTTCGACTCTGCTACCGGGAGAATCCGCAGAAAGCCTGTTGCGACGCGCCGACAGCGCGCTGTACGTGGCCAAGCGCGAAGGGCGCAACCGCCTGGCAATGGCGGGCTGAGCACAAGGTAGCGCCCTGCCCCGTTGATGCACGGGCAACTTCATCACCCCATACGCCCAGCGTGCGCGGCAATCGAAGCGCCCGACATTCCCTGACTCAGCCTTCGGCCAGTGCCAGGCGCTCGCGGGTCACCGCAGTCTTTTCCTGCTGCATGCAGCGTTCCAGGAACAGGTACATATAGTCATAGCTCTTGCAGATGGCCTGACGCAGCTCGGCCTGCAGGGCCTTGGTCGGGTTCAGCCCTGCCAGGGTGACGATGATTTCCAGCGCTTCCCAGGGATGGGCGTCGTCGTACTGGGCATGCATCTTCAGCCACTTCATGGCACGTTTGCGATCCTCTTCCGGGAACGCCGCGGCATAGATGCCGTTGGAACACACCAGCGCCGACCACTCGCCCGTGGCCCCTTCAATGGCGTAGTTAGTGGCGGCAATGGCCACGATCAGGGAATCGGCAGAACTGGTATGCCAGCACCAATGGCTCAAGGCATGCAGCTCTGGCGGTACTTGCTGGGCCTGCAGGTCTTCCAGGCTCACGCCATGGGCCCGGCTCCAGTGCACCCAGTAATCGGCATGATTGAGCTCGACCCGGATATTGCGCATCAGCCAGCGACGCGCCATGTCTTCGCCGGGATGGCGGGCAAAACGGGTCTTGGTCAGGTTTTGCGCCATGTACAGGGCGAACTGTTCAACCACCGGCCAGCCGCCAATCAGATACTGACGCATGACTTTGGCACTGAGTTTGTTATCGCGCATACGCTGGTACAGCTCATGCTCCACGACGCGGCGCTTGCTCTCGCTGCAGTCCTGGATCAATTGCTGGGTCCAGGCGGGGTAACTGGCAGCTTCCATGAGCGGGCCGGTTCGGCTGAATGTGTCGATCACTGTCGGGCTCCTTTTGATTGTGATGTACGGATCCAAAAGAGGTTTCAACGGAACGTACCGGGCGCCTTGAACAACAGTGGCTGTGGTCTCACGGGTCGACACTGCAGGCTGTCACAGGTGAACAATTGCGGGCGTTCAATAATGTAGCCTTGAGCATAATCCACGCCGATCTCAAGCAATGCCTGCTCGATCTGCGGCGTTTCAACAAACTCGGCAATCGTGCGCTTACCCATGACATGCCCGATGTGGTTGATCACTTCGACCATGGCGCGGTTAATCGGGTCGTCCAGCATATCCTTTACGAAACTTCCATCGATCTTGAGGAAGTCTACAGGCAAATGTTTGAGATAAGCGAACGACGACATTCCCGCACAAAAATCATCCAGGGAAAAATGGCAGCCTAAGCCCTTGAGTTCATTTATGAAACGAATGGCACTGCCCAAATTGGCAATCGCACTGGTTTCAGTAATTTCAAAACAGATCAACTTTGGCGGTACGCCATAGACGACAAACTGCTCGCGCAAGAAGTCGAGAAACGCATCATCACCGATGGTGATACCCGACAGGTTGATGGCGCACATTGCCATTGGCCCTTCCCGGCCTTCGGCAATGCATTGGGCAATGATCTTGAATACGTTCTGTACCACCCAACGGTCCAGAGAGGTCATCAGGCCGTAGCGCTCCGCCGCCGGAATGAAGCTGTCCGGCAGAATCATCCGACCCGCCTCGTCATGCAGGCGCAACAGAATCTCCACATGCCCGCCGCCACGCTCGACATGCCCCAGGGCGGTGATCTCCTGCGAATAGAGGCAGAAGCGGTTTTCCTCCAGCGCCATGTGCAGACGCTGGACCCAGGCCATCTCGCCAAAGCGCAGCGACAGCTCGGAATCGTCGGCATGGTAGACCTGCACCCGGTTACGCCCCTTTTCCTTGGCCATGTAGCAGGCCATGTCCGCCGCTCTCAGCGAGGCTTCGAGGGTGGTCGGGGTCTGGGCGATGTGCACCAGGCCGATACTCACGGTGGTCACGAAGGGCCGGCCTTTCCAGACGAAATGCAGATTCTGCACGGTCTGGCGCAGCCCCTCGGCAATCTTCTCCGCGGCCTCGGGCGAGCAATTCTCCAGGAGGATGCCGAACTCGTCCCCACCCAGCCGTGCCAGGGTGTCGCCTTCGCGCAGGCCCGACTGCAGCAGCGCGCAGATATGCCGCAGCAGCTCGTCCCCGGCAGCATGGCCACAGGTGTCATTGACCAGCTTGAACTGATCCAGATCGAGGAACATCAGCGCATGCCGTGCCGGCTGGCGAATCAGGCTGTGCAGGGCCTGCTCCAGGCGGAACTCGAACTCCCGCCGATTGGCCAGCCCGGTCAGGGCGTCATGGGTCGCCTGCCAGGAGAGGTTGGCGATGTATTGCCGCTCCTGGGTCATGTCGTGCAGCACCAGCACCGTGCCGCTGACCTTGCCGGCATTGCGGATCGGCGCCCCCACCAGGGTCACCGAGACCGTGCTGCCATCCAGACGCTGGATCAGTTTGGAATGCTCGCTGCCGCCGCTGAGCTGACCGCTGAGGATGTGTTCGATAAGGGTAAAACCGTCAGCCTGGGCATTTTCATCCAGCAGGTTGAACAAGGCTGCCAGGGGCAACCCCACTGCCTGCTCGGCCTTCCAGCGAGTCAGGTCCTCTGCCGCCGGGTTCATGTAGGCGATGGCACCTTCGACGTCGGTGGTGATCACCCCGTCGCCGATGGACTGCAGGGTGATCTGCGCCCGCTCCTTTTCCAGTTGCAGGGCGTCGGCAAAGGCATGGCGCTGGGCCAGCAGCTTGTGCGTGCGCAGCAGGGCCAGGGCAATCAGCACCAGCGCGGTTGCCAGATTGGTCACCAGCAACAGCCGCAAGATCACCCGCGAACCCTCGCCCAAGGCATCGCTGAAGGCCTTGGCAGCGGGAGTGACGCCATCATTGATGGCGAAAATCTGACTCTTCCAGCGCTGCACGTCGCCTTCGCTGGCGCTGTTGCTGCCGATCCTCTGGTGCATCTCCCGGGCCACGGTGTCCAGTTGCAACAGGTATCCGTCCCCCACGGTCCACAGATCGATGGCCTTTTCCAGGTAGCTGAAATGACGGAAGTTGAGGTACAGCCAGATCAGGCTGGAGACATCGTCCGGGTGATTGCCGCCCTTGAGGATGCCCAGGCGTGCGGCCTCCAGATCCGGTGGCTGGTGATCCAGGGCAACCCGCAACTCATGCCCGCCCTGGGGCACGGCAATTGCGTTCTGGTACTTGAGGAAAGTGCCTTCGTCGCGGCTGTCGGCATACAGATTGAGGTAGTAGATGGCGTCTTTCTGGCCTTTGGACCACAGGCTTTCACCAGCCACATAGCCCCGTACCGCCGACAGTACGTACAGGCTGAGGCCGCCCAACAGCGCTTGAAATAACACCACGGCGATGAAGGGCCAGACGATGCCCAACAAGCGCGGCGTTGCGAAAGTCCGCTTTTGCTTCATGAGGGTCCTTGCTTGCGCACAGCCAAATGAACACCCAGTAGTTGCGCCTCAGACAGCACAGGTTAGGCCAATTTCCACAGAACCGGCGCAGGGCAGACCGCCGTTGACGCAGGCTGGCTGGAGAAACGGGCCGCCGCACTAAAGTCGAAACGGTTGTTCCACCAGGAAATTCAAGCACTAAGCACAGAAAGACGGATAAAACTCAAGGCTATCGAACCTGCTGCAAATGCCCGTACAGCTTGGCGTAAAGGCCGCCATCGGCAATCAGCTGCTGATGGTCGCCATCTTCGGCAATCTGCCCGCCATCGAACACCAAAACCCGGTCCGCCTGTTTTACCGCTGACAAGCGATGGGCAATGATCAGCGTAGTCCGCCCACGCAGAAAACGCGTCAAGGCCTGATGCAGGTTGTACTCGGTGGCAGCATCCAGGGCGGAAGTGGCCTCATCGAGGATCACCACCTTGGGCTCGGCCAGAACCATCCGCGCAATCGCCAGGCGCTGACGCTGGCCCCCGGACAAACGCACGCCGGAACGCCCCACCACGCTGTCCAGCCCCTGCGGCAAGGCCCTGACGGTAGCGTCCAACTGGGCAATTTCCAGGGCCTGCCAGCAGGCTTCGTCACTGCGCTCGCGCCCCATGGCCAGGTTGGCGCGGATGGTGTCGTTGAACAGCGCGGGATGCTGCAACACCACCGCCACGTTCTCCCGCACCGTCTCCAGGCCGATTTCCTGCTGGGTCGAACCACCAAAGCGGATCACCCCGGTCTGCGGTGTGTACAGCCCCAGCAGCAACTGCACCAGGGTGCTCTTGCCGCCACCGCTGGCACCGACAATGGCTACCTTTTCACCGGGAGCGATGGACAGGTCCATATTGTCCAGCACCCGCTCGTCACCGTAGCCGAAGCTTAAGCCGCGGACCTCGATGCCGACGGTCTCGCGCCCCACGAACGGGTCCGCACCCGGGCCGTACTGCGGTTCGTCGGCCCGCGCCAGCAGCTCGTTGATCCGGGTCAGTGCGCCGCCCGCGGCGTAGTAGGCGTATTGCAGGTTCAGCAACTGTTCCACCGGCCCGATCATGAACCACAGGTAACTGAATACCGCCAGCATCTGGCCGATGGACAGGTCGGAGAACAACACGGTCAGCATCGCCGCCGCACGGAAGATATCGATGCCGAACTGGAACAGCAGCCCGCTGGCGCGGCCCGAGGCATCGCTTTTCCATTGCGAGGCCACAGCGTAGTCCCGCACTTCCTCGGCACGCCGCCCCAGGCGCCCGAGAAAGTAGCCCTGGCGATTGCTCGCGCGAATTTCCTGGATAGCCTCCAGGGTCTCGGTCAGGGCCTGGGTAAAGCGCGAAGTGCTGTCGTTTTCCAGCTTCTTCAGGTGCTTGACCCGCTTGCCCAACTGCACCGTGGCGAAGATCACCAGCGGGTTGAACAGCAGGATCAGCAAGGCCAGTTTCCAGTGCATCCACATCAGGATGCCCGCCGTGCCCACCAGGGTCAGCATGGCCACCAGGAAGCGGCTGAGGGTCTCACCGACGAACTTGTCCACAGTGTCCAGGTCGGTGACCAGGTGAGTGGTGACCGTACCGCCCCCCAGGCTTTCGTATTCCCCCAGGGAAATGCGCTTGAGCCGCTCGATCAGCCGCACGCGGATGCGGTAGACGATGTCCTTGGCCAGCCCGGCAAACAGCCGCGCCTGAATCACGTTGAACACCAGCGCCGAGCAGCGCAGGATCAGCGTCACCATGAGCATCAGGCCGATATAGCCAGCGGCACTCTGCCATCCCTGGGGCAGGAAGCGGTTCATCACCTGCAGAGCGGCATCGCCGTGCCCCAACAGCACCTCATCCACCAGCAAGGGCAGCAGCAGCGGGATCGGCACACTGCACAGGGTCGCCAGCACGGCGACGCCGTTGGCGATCCACAGAGATTTCTTGTGCTCAAGAGCCAGGCGACGGATATGCGCCCAGCTCAGGCGATCGATCGGCTTACCGCTGACGCTTGAATCCACCGGTTCAGGCACAGGCGGCGCGCTCCAGCCAGCGCCCCAACAGAGGGGACAGCTCGCTCAGCGGCTGATAGCCGTTGGTCAGCAATGCCAACTGGCCATTACGCTCGGCCAGCAAGGTAGGAAAGCCGGCGATTCCCAGGTCCTGGACCCAGGTGAAGTCCGCCGCGGTAGCCACATGCTGCTCGGCCCGGTCGAAGGCCTCGGCGAATTCGATGCGCGGCACCCCTGCCCGCTCCGCCAGCTCCACCAGCACACTGGCCAGGGTGACATCCCGGCCTTCGACATAGAACGCCTGCTGGATCAGCCCCAGCAGGGTCCAGGCGCAGTCCGCCGCCAGGCCACGTGCGGTGACGATGGCGCGACAGGCCGGTTCGGTGTCATAGACAAAGCCATCGGGCAAGGCGCCCTCGAAGCCGAACGGTTGGCCGGTGGCCTGGTGCACCGCCTGCCAGTGCTCGAGGATGTAGCGCCGGGTATTGGGTTCCAGGGCCGCACCGCTACCGGTACGCAAGCCCCCCACCACCAGGTGCACCTCGACCCCGGCGGCCCGGGCCTGCTCCGCCAGGGCCTGGGCCACGGGCGCAAAGCCCCAGCACCATGAACACATCGGGTCCATCACATAGAGCAGGCGGGCAGACATGGCTCAAGCCTCGGAAGAAGATTGCTTGTAGTTGTAACCAATCGGGTGCGGCATGTTGCGAGCCTTGGCCAATTCGATCTGCTTCTGCCGGTCGATGGCACTGCGGCGGGTCTTCTCGCTCAGCTTGTCCCAGCAGTGCGGGCAGCTGATACCAGGCACATAGTGCTCGGATGCACGATCCTCGACGCTCACTGGAGTACGGCAGGCATGACATTGATCGTAGTCGCCTTCGCTCAGGTCGTGGCGCACGGTGACCCGGTTATCGAACACGAAGCAGTCGCCCTGCCATTTGCTCTCTTGCTGCGGTACCTCTTCGAGGTACTTGAGGATCCCGCCCTTGAGGTGGAACACCTCGTCGAAGCCTTCGCTGAGCATGTAGCTCGAGGCCTTCTCGCAACGGATGCCGCCGGTGCAGAACATCGCCACCTTCTTGTGCTTGCTCGGGTCGAAGTGGGCTTTGATGTAGTCCGGGAATTCGCGGAAGCTGGTGGTCTTGGGGTCGATGGCGCCTTCGAAGGTGCCAATGGACACTTCATAGTCGTTGCGGGTATCGATCAGCAGCACTTCCGGATCGCTGATCAGGGCGTTCCAGTCCTGTGGCTCGACGTAGGTCCCGACCTTCTTGTTGGGATCGACGCCGGGCACGCCCAGGGTAACGATCTCTTTCTTGAGCTTGACCTTGGTGCGGTAGAACGGCTGCTCGTCGCAGTAGGATTCCTTGTGATCGATATCCACCATGCGCGGGTCGTTCTTCAGCCAGGCCAGCAGCCCGTCGATGCCTTCGCGGCTGCCGGAAACCGTGCCGTTGATGCCTTCTTCGGCAATCAGCAAGGTGCCCTTGATGCCGTTGTCGAGCATTGCCTGCAACAGGGGCTCACGCAGGTTGACGTAATCTTCGAGGGTGACGAACTTGTACAGTGCCGCCACGACAATAGGTTGTGCCATGGGTAATCTCCAGGTGGCTACCCTCGTAAAGGGTGAACCGGATGCAAAAAAAAACGCGCCGGCATAAGCGGCGCGTTGCGGATTCTAACAAAAAAACCGCGGTTAATGCTGACTGCCACCGGCACAGGTCGGCGAAGCCGGAGCCACACCGATCTTCGACCATTCCTCAGGCGTATAAGTGTGCAGCGCCAACGCATGGAACTGGCCCATCAGCTCACCCAGGGTGGCGTAGACCTTCTGATGGCGCTTGACGCTGTTGAGGCCGGCGAACTGCTCGCTGACCAGTACCGCCTTGAAGTGGGTTTCCAGGCCACGGCTGTGCATGTGGCTTTCATCCAGCACTTGCAGGTGCTCGGGCTGCAATGCCCCGAGCGCCGCTTCGATACGTTGTTGCATGGTCATTGCGGGCTCCGCTTACTTCTTCTTCGCCGGGGCAGCCTTGGGCTCGAGCTCGGCGGTCATGTCGGCCAGCAGCTTGTTCACCACCGGTACCGCGCTTTCCAGCTTGGCCTGGGTCATCTGCGCCGATTGCTGGGTCAGCTGGGGCATTTTTTCCAGGACTTTCTTGCCCAGTGGCGACTGATAGAAAGCCACCAGTTCCTTGAGCTCCGATTCGCTGAAATTGCTGGTGTAGAGCTTGACCATGTCCGGCTTCAGCTTGTTCCAGCCAATGGCCTGGTCCAGGGCGGCATTGGCCTTGGCCTGGTAGGTTTCCAGCAGGGCACGCTTGGATTCCGGGGCTTTGGTCTGCTCGAAGCGCTGGGCGAACATTTGCTGAACTTGCATGTACACCGGGGTACCGAGCTTGTCCGCATGGGCCAGGGTCAGGAAGGCCTCGGCACTGGCGTTGTGGCTGGCGGTATCGGCAAGAACCTGGCCGCTGGCACACACCAGAACAACCGCGGTACAGATGGCACGAAAACGGGTCATCGAGTTTCCTTTATCTAGCAGGCGAGGTAGAACCCCAAGGGCGCCCATTCTGCGCCTATTAATCCGCGTCCCTCAACCCCACGCCGACCGGCCCCCGGTTTTGCTCGGCCATGGCGGGGAAAAACCCCCGGCATGGAACCCGAGCCGCGGATCACGGCCTAAACTGGCCTGTCAGACTAGGAGGATTGCCACGATGAACCGAATCGAAACCGACAGCCTGGGCCAGGTTGAAGTCCCGCAAGAAGCCTACTGGGGCGCGCAGACCCAACGTTCGCTGGTCAACTTCGCCATCGGCAACGAACGCATGCCCTTGGCGGTGCTGCATGCCCTGGCCCTGATCAAGAAAGCCGCGGCGCGGGTCAACGACCGCAACGGCGACATCCCTGCCGATATCGCCCGCCTGATCGAACAGGCCGCCGACGAAGTGCTCGCGGGCGAGCATGACGACCAGTTCCCTCTGGTGGTGTGGCAGACCGGCAGCGGTACCCAAAGCAACATGAACGTCAACGAAGTGCTGGCTGGACGGGCCAACGAGCTGGCCGGCAACCCTCGGGGCGGCAAGACGCCGGTGCACCCCAATGACCACGTCAATCGCTCGCAGAGCTCCAACGACTGCTTCCCCACTGCCATGCACATTGCGGCGGCCCAGGCGGTGCAGTTCCAGTTGCTGCCAGCGATCACCGAGCTCTCCGGCGGCCTGGCCGAGCTGTCGGCGCGGCACATGAAGCTGGTGAAGACCGGTCGCACCCACATGATGGACGCCACCCCCATCACCTTCGGCCAGGAAATCTCGGCCTTCATCGCCCAACTGGGGTACGCCGAGCGCGCCATCCGCAGCGCTTTGCCGGCCGTCTGCGAACTGGCCCAGGGCGGCACCGCGGTAGGCACCGGGCTCAACTCACCCCACGGTTTCGGCGAGGCCATCGCCGCCGAGTTGGCGGCGCTCTCGGGCCTGCCCTTCGTCACGGCGTCGAACAAGTTCGCCGCCCTGGCCGGCCATGAACCGCTGACCAGCCTTTCCGGCGCCCTGAAGACCCTCGCCGTGTGCCTGATGAAAATTGCCAACGACCTACGCCTGCTGGGCTCCGGGCCACGGGCGGGCCTGGCCGAGGTCAAGCTCCCCGCCAACGAGCCCGGCAGCTCGATCATGCCCGGCAAGGTCAACCCGACCCAGTGCGAAGCCCTGTCGATGCTGGCCTGCCAGGTCATGGGCAACGATGTGACCATCGGTTTTGCCGCCAGCCAGGGCCACTTGCAACTGAACGTGTTCAAGCCGGTGATCATCCACAACCTGCTGCAATCGATCCGCCTGCTGGCCGATGGCTGCAGCAACTTCCAGCACCATTGCATCGCCGGGCTGGAGCCCGACCCGCAACAGATGGCCGCGCACCTGGAGCGCGGGCTGATGCTGGTGACCGCGCTCAATACCCATATCGGCTACGACAAGGCCGCCGAGATCGCCAAGAAGGCCTATGCCGAGAACCTGACCCTGCGCGAGGCGGCGCTGGAACTCGGGTACCTGACCGATGAACAGTTCGATGCCTGGGTCCGCCCGGAAAACATGCTGGAGGCCGGGAAGCAGGGGTAAGACCGCAGTCGCCTTCGCTGGCAAGCCAGCTCCTGCCACAACCCGACTGCAGGAGCTGGCTCGCCAGCGAAGCTCAGCCCGCCGCGATCCGCTGCCGCCGCGCTCGCAACCCCGCCATCAACGACGGACCCAGTGCCGTCAGCGCCGACCCCAGCACCACCAGCAGCGCCCCGCCATAGCCCAGGCCATTGATCTGCTCGGCCTGCACATACTCGGGCCAGAGCCAGGCTGCCCAAGCCACCGCGACAAAGGTCACCAGCGGCGTAATGGCCAGGGTCGCGCTGACCCGCGACGCTTCCCAATGGGCCAGAGCCTCGGCAAAGGCGCCATAGGCAATCAGGGTATTAAGGCAGCACGCCAGCAACAGCCAACCCTGCAACGGGTTCAATTCCAGCGCCTCCAGCGGGTGAGCCCAAGGGGTGAGCAACAAGGCGCAGAACAGGTAGATCACCATCATTACCTGCAGGGAATTCCACACGCTCAGCAGTTGCTTCTGGCCCAGGGCGTAGAAGGTCCAGACCGCGGAAGCGGCAAGAATGGTCAGGACCCCCGCGGTGTAGTCGCTCAGGGAAGTCAGCAGTTCGCTCAGGCGCTGATTGAAGAACAGCCCAAAGCCGATCAGCAGCACCAGAAGCCCCAGGCCCTGGCCGAGGCTGAACCGCTCCTTGAATACGAACAGGCTGGCGATCAATAGCAGGATAGGCCCCATCTGCACCACCAGTTGCGCGGTGCCCGGGCTCAACAGATTGAGGCCCATGAGATACAGCACGTAATTGCCTACCAGGCCACAGACCGAGATCGGCACCAGCCAGATACCCTTGGGGCCCAGCACTCGCCAGCGCGGCAGGCGCCCCACCGCCGCCAGGTAGGCCAGCAGGCAGCCACCGGACACCGTCAGGCGAAACCAGGTCACGGTAACCGGGTCCATCACTTGCAGTACCTGCTTGAGCTTGATGGGCAGGATGCCCCACAACAGCGCGGTCAATAAGGCCAGGAACAGACCATAGACCCAGCGACCGGACGAGACGTGCATGCGAACCCCACAAGGCCTTACGAGCAAGGCTCACATACTAGGCCCGCGCCGGCAGCCGACACAGAGACAGTTGGCGACAAAGCGCAAACAGGATTGTGCAGGTCGCAAACCGGCCCCACGGGAGCCGGCTTGCCGACGAAGCGAAACCTAGCGTACCGCCTCGAACAACCCCGTGGCCCCCATGCCGCCACCCACGCACATGGTGACGATGCCATAGCGCAGGTTGCGCCGCTGCAGCTCGCGCACCAGATGCCCGACCTGACGCGAACCGGTCATGCCGAACGGGTGGCCGATGGAGATCGAGCCGCCATTGACGTTGTAACGGGCGTTGTCGATCTCCAGGCGGTTGCGGGCATACAGGCACTGGGAAGCGAACGCTTCATTGAGCTCCCAAAGATCGATGTCAGCCACGCTCAGGCCCTTGGCCTTGAGCAACTTGGGCACCGAGAACACCGGGCCGATACCCATCTCGTCCGGCTCGCAGCCGGCCACGGTAAAGCCGCGGAAGAACGCCTTGGGCTTGAGCCCCAGGGCCAGGGCCCGCTCCAGGCTCATCACCAGGGTCATCGAAGCACCGTCGGACAGCTGCGAGGAATTGCCCGCCGTCACCGAACCGTCGTCGGCAAACACCGGCTTCAACGCCGCTAGGTTTTCCAGGGTGGTGTCGGGGCGGTTGCAATCGTCGCGGTCCACCACGCCATCAAGGATCTGCACCTCGCCGGTGTTCTTGTCCTCGACCTTGTACTTGACCGTCATCGGCACGATCTCGTCGCTGAAAAGGCCGGCGGCCTGGGCCTGGGCGGTACGCTGCTGGCTTTGCAGGGAGTAGCGGTCCTGGGCTTCGCGGCTGACACCGTAGCGCCGGGCCACCACTTCGGCGGTCTGGCCCATGGGGAAGTAGATGCCCGGTACCTGCTCCTTGAGCAGCGGGTTGACCAGGTTTTCGGTGTTGACGCTCTTCATGGTCAGGCTGATGGATTCGACGCCACCGGCCACGATGATGTCGCTGCAGCCGGAGGCGATCTGGTTGGCGGCGATGGCGATCGCCTGCAGGCCCGAGGAACAGAAGCGGTTGAGGGTCATCCCCGCGGTGCCGGTGCCCAGGGCCGAGAGCACCGCGACGTTGCGCCCTATGTTGAAACCCTGGGCCCCTTCATTGGAGCCGGCGCCGACGATGCAGTCCTCGACACTGGCCGGGTCGATGCCGTTGCGGGCGAGCAGCGCATTGACGCAGTGGGCGGCCATGTCATCCGGACGGGTCTGGTTGAACTTGCCCCGAAAGGACTTGGCCAGGCCAGTCCGTACGCTGTCGACGATCACCACTTCACGCATGACGCACCTCATTATTGTTGGCGGCAGGAAGAGCATCGAGCATAGATCCCCCTCCTGTCCCGCCGCGACAATCATTCACTGGGCGTATGCGCGACCATCGACCTACTTCTTGTCTTTCTTGTCGTGCTTGTCCGAGCGCTCGAACGCGGCTTCCAGGGCGCGGTTGATGGTGCGCAGAACCTTGACCCGGGCCCAGCGCTTGTCGTTGGCCTCCACCAGAGTCCAGGGCGACACCTCGGTGCTGGTGCGGTCGACCATGTCGCCGACGGCAGCGCGGTAATCGTCCCACTTGTCGCGGTTGCGCCAGTCGTCCTCGGTGATCTTGAAACGCTTGAAGGGAATCTCCTCCCGGGCCTGGAAGCGCTCCAGCTGGGTGTCCTTGTCGATGGCCAGCCAGAACTTGACGACGATCACCCGGGCATCGGCCAACTGCTCCTCGAAGTCGTTGATCTCGCTGTAGGCCCGCAACCAGTCGGCGGGGCTGCAGAAGCCCTCGATGCGCTCCACCAGCACCCGGCCGTACCAGGAACGATCGAAGATGGTGAACTTGCCCCGGGCCGGGATATGCCGCCAGAAACGCCAGAGATAGGGCTGGGCGCGCTCCTCTTCCGTGGGCGCGGCAATCGGCACGATGCTGTACTGGCGCGGGTCCAGGGCCGCCGCGACCCGGCGGATGGCCCCGCCCTTGCCCGCCGCGTCGTTGCCTTCGAACACCGCCACCAGGGCGTGCTTGCGCATGCGCTTGTCCCGCAGCAGGCCGGCCAGGCGCGCCTGTTCGGTAATCAGTTGTTCTTCGTAGTCGTCCTTGTCCAGGTGCTGGGTCATGTCCAGGCTGTCCAGCAGGCTGAGCTGATCCACCGCCGGAGGCAGCGGCGCCGCGTTGACCTGGGTGGCTCGCAGGGGCTGGCGGTTCAGCGCGCTTTGCAGCCCTTCCAGGAGAATCCGCCCCACGGTAAGGCTGCGGTAATGCGGATCGACGCCCTCGATCACGTGCCAGGGCGCATAGTCGCGGCTGGTGCGGCGCAGCACGCGCTCGCCGTACTTGACGAACTTGTCGTAGGTTTCTGACTGCTGCCAGTCCAGCGGGCTGATGCGCCAGCTGTGCAGCGGGTCGTCCTGCAACGCCTTGAGGCGGGCCTTCATCTGTTTCTTGGACAGGTGGAACCAGAACTTGAAGATCAGTGCGCCCTCATCGCAGAGCATCTTCTCCAGGCGCTCGGCGCCGTTGATCGCCTGGTCCAGGCGTGGGTCCTTGATCTCGCCATGGACCCGGCTCTGCAGCATCTGGCTGTACCAGTTGCCGAAGAACACCCCCATGCGCCCCTTGGCCGGAAGCATCCGCCAGTAGCGCCAGGCCGGGGGCCGCGACAGTTCCTCGTCGGTCTGCTGGTCGAAGGTGCGCACCTCGATCAGCCGCGGGTCCATCCATTCGTTGAGCAGCTTGACCGTCTCGCCCTTGCCCGCGCCCTCGATCCCGTTGATCAGCACGATCACCGGAAAGTTCGCCTTCTGGCGCAGTTCGAACTGGGCTTCGAGCAAGGCCTCGCGCAACGCCGGCACCTCGGCATCGTAGGTTTCTTTGTCGATGGCGTGACCGATTTCAGCGGATTCGAACATGGGTGGCTCCCTTCCAAGAATTTTCCAAGACTAGCGGATCGACCTCGGCCAGGGAAAACAAATCCCCGAACCTGCAGCGCCTTGCCATGGATCAAGCGCCGCCGGCGCGATGGGCTAGAATGGCCGCCTTGCGCAACATGAGCCGAACATGATCCCTGAACTGCCCCACGCCCAGCTCGACTGGGACGACCAAGGACGCCCGCGCTCGCGGGTCTTCGACGATGTGTACTTCTCCAGCGAATCGGGCCTGGATGAAACCCGCCACGTGTTCATCGAACAGAACCGCCTGGGCCAGCGCTTTGCCGCCCTGGCCGATGGCGAACGCTTCGTTATCGGTGAAACCGGCTTCGGCACCGGGCTGAACTTTCTCTGCGCCTGGCAGTTGTTCCAGCAGCAGGCCCCGACCGGTGCCCGGCTGCATTTCGTCAGTGTGGAAAAGTACCCCTTGAGCCCTGCCGACCTGCAACGGGCCCTAGCCCTGTGGCCGGAACTGGCGAGCCTCTGTGCACCGCTGCTGCAGCAGTACGTGGCAGTGCATGGCGGCTTCCAGCGCATCGTGCTGGAGGGCGGGCGAGTGACCCTGACCCTGCTGATCGGCGATGCCCTGGAGCAACTGCCGCAACTGGACGCCCAGGTCGATGCCTGGTTTCTCGACGGTTTCGCACCGGCCAAGAACCCCGACATGTGGACCGCCGAGCTCTTCGCCGAACTGGCGCGCCTGGCCGCCCCAGGTTCCACTATCAGTACCTTCACCAGCACCGGCTGGGTGCGCCGGCTGCTGAACAGTGCCGGCTTCAAGATGAAACGCACCCCGGGCATCGGCCACAAATGGGAGGTACTGCGAGGCGAGTTCCTCGGCTGGCCAGAGGATGCGCCGGCGCCGGCCAGGGCCAGGCCCTGGTTCGCCCGCCCCGCACTGCGAGAGAAGACCGCCCTGGTGATCGGCGGCGGGCTGGCCGGTTGTGCCAGCGCCGCCAGCCTGGCCGCCCGCGGCTGGCAGGTGCAATTGCTGGAGCGTCATGCAGAGCTGGCCCGGGAGGCCTCGGGCAATCCCCAGGGCGTGCTCTACCTCAAGCTCTCGGCCCACGGCACCGCTCTGTCGCAGATGATCCTCAGCGGCTTCGGCTATACCCGGCGCCAACTGGAGCACCTGCAGCGCGGCCAGGACTGGGATGGCTGCGGCGTGCTGCAACTGGCCTTCAATGCCAAGGAAGCCGAGCGCCAGGCCCAACTGGCCGCGGCTTTTCCCGCCGACCTGCTGCACCTGCTGGACCAACCCCAAGCCCAGGCCCGGGCCGGTATCGGCCTTGAGCACGGAGGCCTGTTCTACCCCGAAGGTGGCTGGGTGCATCCGCCGGCCCTGTGCCAATGGCAGGCCAGCCACCCGCGGATCCAGGTCCTGGCACACCGGGAAGTCCTGGAACTGCGCCGGGTCGATGAGCAATGGCAAGCCTGGGACGGCGACCGGATGCTGGCCAGCGCCGCGGTGGTGATCCTCGCCGGTGCGGCCGAGATCAAGCGCTTCCCGGCCAGCGCCGACCTGCCCCTCAAGCGCATTCGCGGGCAGATCACCCGCCTGCCCCAGACCGCACAAAGCCAGATCCTGGCCACGGTGGTCTGCGCCGAAGGCTACGTCGCCCCCGCGCGCCTGGGGGAACACACCCTGGGCGCCAGTTTCGACTTCAAGAGCCAGGACCTGACCCCCACCAGCGCCGAGCATGCCGGCAACCTGGAGATGCTGCGGGAAATCTCCGGCGACCTGCTGCACCGCCTGGGTGCCGAGCAACTGCCCCTGGACAGCCTGCAAGGCCGCGCGGCCTTCCGCTGCACCAGCCCGGACTACCTGCCCATCGTCGGCCCCCTGGCGGACCCGCTTGCCTTTGCCGAAACCTACGCCGCCCTGGGCAAGGATGCGCGCCAAGTGCCGGACCTGCCCTGCCCCTGGCTCGACGGCCTGTACATCAACAGTGGCCACGGTTCCCGTGGGCTGATCACCGCGCCGCTGTCCGGCGAGCTGCTGGCCGCCTGGCTGGAAAACGAGCCCCTGCCCCTGCCCAGAAGCGTGGCCGAAGCCTGCCATCCGAACCGTTTTGCCCTGCGTCGCCTGATTCGCGGCAAGGCCTGAAGCAGAGCGGCGGCGCTGACTTTCCAGCGCCGCCAATGGCCGCTGGCCAGCACCAAGCGCTACATCCAACCGTCCGGCCACACTCAACTGCTTATAACCGATCGATCTAAAACTCCCGAGTTACGCACAGGTCAGTTTCCAGGTAGCCGCCCTTTTGACGGCGGCAGATTGACTCTCCCCAACGGAAAAACCGGTAAGGACTTATGTGCGGACTAGCTGGCGAATTACGCTTTGATCATCAACCTGCCGACCTGGCAGCGGTTGAACGAATCACCCACCACCTGGCCCCTCGCGGCCCGGACGCCTGGGGCTTTCACAGCCAGGGCCCGATTGCCCTCGGCCATCGACGGTTGAAAATCATGGACCTTTCGGACGGCTCGGCGCAGCCCATGGTCGACAACCAACTGGGCCTGTCCCTGGCCTTCAATGGCGCGATCTACAACTTCCCCGAACTGCGCGCCGAACTGGAAGCCAAGGGTTATGCCTTCTATTCCGGCGGCGACACTGAGGTGTTGCTCAAGGGTTACCACGCCTGGGGCGCGGACCTGCTGCCCAAGCTCAACGGCATGTTCGCCTTCGCCATCTGGGAGCGCGATGCCCAGCGCCTGTTCATCGCCCGCGACCGCCTCGGGGTCAAGCCGCTGTACCTATCGCGCACCGGCCAGCGCCTGCGCTTCGCCTCGGCCCTGCCGGCGTTGCTCAAAGGTGGCGACATCAACCCGTTGCTCGACCCCGTGGCGCTCAACCACTACCTGAACTTCCATGCCGTGGTGCCAGCACCGCGAACCCTGCTGGCAGGCATCGAAAAACTGCCGCCGGCCACCTGGATGCGTATCGAGGCCGACGGCCGCACCGAGCAGCAGACCTGGTGGACCCTGCCCTACGGCCCCCGTGCCGACGAAACCAACCTGACTCTGGAAGACTGGCGTGACCGGGTGCTGGACAGCACCCGTGAAGCGGTGGCCATCCGCCAACGGGCAGCGGTGGATGTGGGCGTGCTGCTGTCTGGCGGTGTCGACTCCAGCTTGCTGGTGGGCCTGCTGCGAGAGGTCGGGGTGGACAACCTGTCGACCTTCTCCATCGGCTTCGAGGACGCCGGTGGCGAGCGGGGCGACGAGTTCCAGTACTCCGACCTGATTGCCCGGCACTACGGCACCCGGCATCACCAGTTGCGCATCGACGAACGTGAAATCATCGAACAGTTGCCCGCGGCCTTTCGGGCCATGAGCGAGCCGATGGTCAGCCACGACTGCATCGCTTTCTACCTGCTGTCCCGGGAAGTGGCCAAGCACTGCAAGGTAGTGCAAAGCGGCCAGGGCGCCGACGAACTCTTTGCCGGCTACCACTGGTACCCGCAGGTGGACGGCGCCAGCGACCCCTACGCGGCCTACCGTGCGGCCTTCTTCGACCGCAGCTACGACGACTACGCGGCCACCGTACAACCGCAGTGGCTGACCGCCAACGATGCCGCCGGGGATTTTGTCCGCGAGCATTTCGCCCAGCCCGGCGCCGACGCAGCTGTGGATAAGGCCCTGCGCCTGGACAGCACGGTGATGCTGGTGGATGACCCGGTCAAGCGTGTGGATAACATGACCATGGCCTGGGGCCTGGAGGCGCGCACGCCGTTCCTCGACTACCGCCTGGTGGAGCTTTCGGCCCGGGTGCCGGCGCGCTTCAAGTTACCGGACGGCGGCAAGCAGGTGCTCAAGGAAGCTGCGCGGCTGGTGATCCCCAGCGAGGTGATCGACCGCAAGAAAGGCTACTTCCCGGTGCCGGGCCTCAAGCACTTGCAGGGCGCGACCCTGGACTGGGTACGCGAACTGCTGCTGGACCCGAGCCAGGATCGCGGCCTGTTCAAGCCGGCCATGCTCGACCGCCTGCTGACCGATCCCCAGGGCCAGTTGACGCCCTTGCGCGGCTCCAAGCTGTGGCAACTGGCGGCATTGAACCTGTGGCTCAGCGAACAAGGAATCTGACCGATGAAAGCTCACGCCACGGCTTACAGCCAACGCCTGCTGCGCGGCCAGGCGCCGTCCTATGAACGCCTGCAGGCGCGCTTCGCCGAAGACGGCAGCGAACCCGGGTGCGAACCGATCGCGGTACATTGCGGTTGGGGCCGCCTGCTGATCGGCCATACCTTTCCCGACCCCACCAGCCTGGCCGGGGAGTTGCTCAACGAGCGACCTGGCGAACGCGACATCGCTCTGTATGTGGCGGCGCCACAACAAGTGCTGGGGCTGGAACCGGCGCAACTGTTCCTCGACCCTTCCGATACCCTGCGCCTGTGGTTCAGCGATTACCGCCAGGCCACTCGGGTATTTCGCGGTTTCCGCATCCGTCGCGCCCAGAGCGAAGCCGACTGGCAAGCCATCAACCAGCTGTACCAGGCCCGCGGCATGCTGCCCATCGACCCGCAACTGCTGACCCCGCGCCATCAGGGCGGGCCGGTGTACTGGCTGGCCGAGGACGAAGACAGCGGCGCGGTGATCGGCAGCGTCATGGGCCTCAATCACCACAAGGCCTACCAGGACCCGGAACACGGCAGCAGCCTCTGGTGCCTGGCAGTGGACCCCGACTGCAGTCGCCCGGGCGTCGGCGAAGTGCTGGTGCGCCACCTGATCGAACACTTCATGAGCCGCGGCCTGAGCTACCTCGACCTGTCGGTGCTGCACGACAACCGCCAGGCCAAGAACCTCTACGCCAAACTCGGCTTTCGCACCCTGTCGACCTTCGCCATCAAGCGCAAGAACGGCATCAACCAGCCGCTGTTCCTCGGCCCCGGGCCCCAGGCGGAGTTCAACCCCTATGCGCGGATCATCGTCGAGGAAGCTCATCGCCGGGGCATCGATGTGCAGGTGGATGACGCCGACGCCGGGCTGTTCACCCTCAGCCACGGCGGGCGCCGGGTACGCTGCCGGGAATCACTGAGCGATCTCACCAGCGCCATCAGCATGAGCCTGTGCCAGGACAAGAGCCTGACCCACAAGGTGCTCAAGGGTGCTGGCTTGAACCTGCCGGCGCAGCAACTGGCGGGCAACGCCGATGACAACCTGGGCTTTCTCGACGAGCACCAGCGGGTGGTGGTCAAGCCCCTGGATGGCGAGCAGGGGCAAGGCGTGGCGGTGGACCTGCGGACCATCGAAGAGGTGCAAAAGGCCATCGACCACGCCCGCCGCTTTGACAGCCGGGTATTGCTGGAAAGCTTCCACGAAGGCCTGGACCTGCGCATCTTGGTGATCGGCTTTGAAGTGGTGGCAGCGGCTATCCGCCGTCCCGCGGAAATCATCGGTGATGGTCAGCACTCCATCGGCGCGCTGATCGAAGCCCGCAGCCGTCGCCGCCAGGCGGCCACCGGCGGCGAGAGCAAAATCCCCCTGGACCAGGAGACCCAGCGCACCCTGCACGCCGCCGGCTACGACTACAACAGCGTACTGGCCGCCGGGGAGCGGCTGTTTGTACGGCGCACCGCCAACCTGCACACCGGCGGCACTCTGGAAGACGTCACCGGCATCCTTCATCCGACCCTGGCCGACGCCGCCATCCGCGCAGCCCGTGCCCTGGACATTCCCGTGGTGGGCCTGGACCTGATGGTGCCGGCGGCGGATCAGCCCGAGTACGTGTTCATCGAAGCCAACGAACGCGCCGGGTTGGCCAATCACGAACCGCAACCCACCGCCGAACGTTTTGTCGACCTGCTGTTTCCCCACAGCCAACCGGCGCCGTGATCCTTCGCCGGCAAGCCGGCTCCTACCCTCACTGGTAGGAGCTGGCTTGGCAGCGAAGGCGCCCCCTGGCCCTGCATCCATGCCCTCATCGAAACCATCGATGGCCGTTTCTCATCAGGAGTTTCCATGACCCGCAAGATTCCCGAACCCGACCTCGCCTACCTGCAGAAAGTCCTCCTGGAAATGCTCGCCATTCCCAGCCCCACCGGCTTTACCGACACCATCGTGCGCTATGTCGCCGAACGCCTTGAAGAACTGGGCATCCCCTTCGAGCTGACCCGTCGTGGCACCATTCGCGCCACCCTCAAGGGCCAGAAGAACAGCCCGGACCGGGCCGTCTCGGCGCACCTGGACACCATTGGCGCCAGCGTGCGCGCGGTGAAGGACAACGGCCGCCTGACCCTGGCCCCGGTGGGCTGCTGGTCCAGCCGCTTTGCCGAGGGCAGCCGGGTCAGCCTGTTCACCGACAACGGCGTGTTGCGCGGCAGCGTCCTGCCGCTGATGGCCTCCGGGCACGCCTTCAACACCGCGGTGGACGAACTGCCCATCAGTTGGGACCACATCGAGCTGCGCCTGGATGCCTACTGCACCACCCGCGCCGACTGCGAATCCCTGGGGATAGGCGTGGGTGACTTTGTTGCCTTCGACCCCTTGCCCGAGTTCACCGAAAGCGGCCATATCAGCGCCCGGCACCTGGACGACAAGGCCGGTGTCGCCGCGCTGCTGGCCGCGCTCAAGGCCATAGTCGACAGCGGCGAGCCGCTGATGATCGACTGCCATCCGCTATTCACCATCACCGAAGAAACCGGCAGTGGTGCGGCAGCGGCCCTGCCCTGGGACGTCAGCGAGTTCGTCGGCATCGACATTGCCCCGGTCGCCCCGGGCCAGCACTCCAGCGAACATGCGGTGAGCGTGGCCATGCAGGACTCCGGTGGCCCCTACGACTATCACTTGTCCCGCCACCTGCTGCGCCTGGCCGGCGAACACGAGTTGCCGGTGCGTCGCGACCTGTTCCGCTACTACTTCAGCGACGCCCATTCGGCGGTCACCGCCGGCCACGACATCCGCACTGCGCTGCTGGCCTTCGGTTGCGACGCCACCCACGGCTATGAGCGCACCCATATCGACAGCCTGGCGGCACTCAGCCGCCTGCTGGGGGCCTACATCCTCAGCCCGCCGGTATTTGCCAGCGACGCGCAACCGGCCCAGGGCTCACTGGACCGCTTCAGCCATCAACTGGAGCACGATGCACAAATGGAAAGCGATACCCGGGTGCCCTCGGTGGACAGCCTGGTGGGGCAGAAATCCTGAACCCGCCCCGGCGTTTGTGCACGCCCTGGCTGGCGGTACGGCCCCGGGCGCAGTAGGATCCCGGATTGTTTGCCGGAGGCCCCCATGCTGATTCCCCACGACCAACTTGAAGTCGACACCCTGACCCGCCTGATCGAGGACTTCGTGACCCGCGAGGGCACCGACAACGGTGATGAAACGCCCCTGGAGACCCGTGTGCTGCGGGTGCGCCAGGCCTTGACCAAGGGCCAGGCGGTAATCGTCTTCGATCCGGACAGCGAACAGTGCCAACTGATGCTCAAGCACGATGTGCCCAAGGAGCTGTTCGACTGACCCTACCCCCGGCCCAGCTTCTCTGGGCCGGGTTATTCAGCCATTGGAAAAGCGCGGGCCGAACAGAATCACACTGGCCCCGATCACGCACAGCGCCAGCCCCAGCCAATCCGAACCCAGGGGCCGTACCCGCTCCACCACTGCCAGCCAGCCAATCGAAGCGACGATATAGATGCCTCCGTAGGCGGCATAGGCGCGCCCGGCGTAGGTGGCCTCGACCTTGGTCAGCAACAGGGCGAACAGGGTCAGGCTGACCAGCGCGGGAATCACCCACAAGGCACTCTTGCCCTGACGCAGCCACATCCAGAACGCATAGCAGCCGGCGATTTCAAACAGCGCGGCGAGGAAGAACCACAGGTAATTGAGCATGCAGGAACTCGTCAGGATTGTCGGATGCCGGCAACCCTAACGACGCCCAGGGGGATTGGGCAAGCTCAACTGGCGCTTTGCTTGGCCTTGGCGCGCATCTTGTCGGCCATCAGGGTCATTTCGTCGTACAGCGCCTGGGGATTTTTCTGCTTCAGGGCCCAGGCCATACGGCCCTGCTCATGGGGCAGGATCATGAATTGGCCGGCATCGACCTGGGCATGGATGTAGTCGGCGATCTCGGCGGCGGTGATCGGCGAGTTTTCCAGCAACTTGCCCACCTGGGCCTTCATGGCCGGGGTCGGCCCCCGGAAGGAGTCCAGCAGGTTGGTCTGGAAGAACGACGGGCAGACCACATGCACGCCGATTTCCTGCTGCGCGAGCTCGATCAACAGGCTCTCGGAAAGCGCCACCACTCCGGCCTTGGCCACGTTGTAGTTGCTCATGGCCGGGCCCTGCATCAAGGCCGCCATGGAAGCGATATTGATGATCTTGCCCTTGCTCTGCTCCAGCAGCGGCAGGAAGGCCTTGCAGCCCTTGACCACCCCCATCAGGTTGATCGCGATCTGCCAGTCCCAATCTTCCAGCGACAGTTCGCTGAAGAACCCGCCAGAGGCCACGCCGGCGTTGTTGACGATGATGTCGATGCCGCCGAACTTCACCTCGCAGGCCTGAGCGAAGGCGGTCAACTGGCTGTAGTCACGCACATCGCAACGCTGCACAAAACCGTCACCACCGGCTGCACGCACCAGTTTCAGGGTTTCCTGCAGGCCCGCCTCGCTGACATCGGACAAGGCCAGCCGCCAGCCCTCGCGGGCCCAGCGCAAAGCGATTTCGCGACCCAGGCCGGAGCCGGCGCCAGTGATCATCATGCGATTTTGCATAAGAGTTGCCTTGTTGTTCCGGGGAAGATGAGCCGCAGTGTAGCGAAGGCCCCTGCGCCACCCACGCACCATCAGGGTGCTGAATGCCCCGGGCAAACCGCCGGCCCGGTGCCCCCGACCTGTCATCCGCCCCCCCTGCTCCGGGCAGGCGCAAAGGAAATAAGACCGAAAGCGGAAAGCTTTAAAAATACTTGGAATTTTCTGGAAGGGCGCAGAGTCGGATTTATTAAGCGGTTCGCTTTATCCCTAAAACGAACTTGTCCTTGAATAACTGCGTTGTTCAACTCTATTCCAATAAGGAAACAGCCATGGGCACCATTCTGATCGTTATTCTGATTCTGCTGCTGATTGGCGGCCTGCCAGTATTCCCGCACTCCAGAAGCTGGGGTTATGGGCCTTCAGGAATCATTGGCGTCGTGCTGGTGGTGCTGTTGGTACTCTTGCTGCTGGGCAGGATATAACGCCCTTATTGCTCGCCCCAGAGCATGTTTGAACGTAAAAAGGCGCCGGTCTTCACCGGCGCCTTTTTATTAGCCCGAATAAAAAACACCCCACTTGTGGGGTGTTCTATTCACGCGGGCAACTTGCGCCAACCCCGCATGACAGGGCCGGCGCTGCAGCGTTTAGTCCGGTTTCCCGTTGACCACGCCTGCGGTGTTGTCGAGCAAGCTCTTGGTCGCCGTCTGCAGGAAGGATTCCAGCTTCTGCTTGAGCTGCGCCTCATCGGCAGAATCCGGGATCAGTTCGCCCCCCGGTGCCGAACCCAGCTCGTACTTGTACAGCCGTGGCGGCATTTCCTTGGGCAGCACCAGCACCCGGTCCGCCGTCAGCAGCGCTACGGTCTGGTCACTGCCCGAAGGCTTGATCACGCCGAAGCCCTTGTCGCCTTCCGGCAGGTTGAGCAGGTCGCGCCCCCAGCACTGGTGCAGTACGTCGCCACCCAGGCGACCCATGATGGTGGGCACGATGTCGATCTGGGTGCCCACGGTGTGGTCACGCTGGCCGAACTTTTCCTGGATGCCCGGAGCGATCATCAGCATGGGCACGTTGAAGCGCCCCAGGTCCATTTCGGTGATCTGCTGCTCGTTGCCGAAGCCATGGTCGCCCACCACCACGAACAGGGTTTCCTTGAAGTAAGGCTCCTTGCGCGCTTTCTCGAAGAACTGGCCCAGGGCCCAGTCGGAGTAGCGCATGGCCGTCAGATGTTCGTTGAGGCTGCCGCGGTCGGTCACCTTGTCCACCGGCAAAGGCGTGGGCAGGGCATACGGCGTGTGGTTGGACAGGGTCTGCAGCAGGGCATAGAACGGCCCCTTGCCTTCCCGGGCCTTCAACTCTTCCAGGCCGCGGTTGAACATGTCCTGGTCGGACACGCCCCAGGTCGGGTCGGAGAACACCGGATTGACGAAGTCGTTACGGCCGATGAAGTTGGTCATGCCCTGGTTGCTGAAGAACCCCGACTGGTTGTCCCAGGCGAAATCGCCGTTGTAGACATACACGTCATCGTAGTTGCGAGCACTGAGCAATTGCGGCAGGCCGGACAGCTTGTGGCTGCCTTCCGGGGTCTGCATCAGGTATTCGAAGCCAGGCAGGTTGGGGAAGCACGCCATGGTGGCGAACATGCCCTGGTGGGTGTGGGTGCCGTTGGAGAAGAAGCGGTCGAACAGCAGGCCTTCCTTGGACAGTTTGTCGAAGTACGGAGTGATCTCCCCCGGACGTCCCAGGGCACCCACCGAATGCCCGGCGAAGCTTTCCATCAGGATCACCACGACGTTCTTGATCGGCAGGGTCTTTTCCCCATCCGGCGTGTAGGTGCGGCGTACGGCGGCAATATCGGCATCCACCAGCTTGTCACTCGGCACCAGCAGCATGTCGCGCACGGTCTGCTGGGCCAGAGGCTGAGGCAAGGTGGCCTTCCAGATATTGGTGCGGTCCTCGGACAGACGATCCTTGGCCGCCGCCATCAGTTGCAGCGTGCCATTGAGGCCCAACTGGTTGGCGAAGTTGGATTCGGTGGTGTAGACGTCACCCCAACGCATCGGCGGGCCCTGGCGCAGAGTGCCACGGGCTGCAACCACGCAGATCAGCAGACACACCACGAACACCGCAATGCGCGCATACCAGGGGGCAATCTGCCGGGTGCCGACATTGCCGCCGCTGAACGGGCCGCGGGGCCGGGTGGCGCGGTCGGCCCCCTTGAATGCCAGGCTCAGGATCCAGGTGCCCACGGCCCAGGCCAGCAGGTAGCGGACCACCGGGAAGCCGTACCAGAGCATGCTCATCACGGTTTTCGGGTCTTCCTTCACATACTGGAAGACCAGGCCGTTGAGGCGCTGGTGGAACTCTCGGTAGAAGTCCATCTCCATCAGGCCGAGGAACAGCGCGATGCTGGAGGTGACTGTCAGCCAGAAGCGCAACACCCCGCGAGCCGCCATGGCCCGGGCGCTGAACAGCGCCAGCAGCAGCGGTACGCTGAGGTAGACCACCAGCCGCAGATCAAAACGCAGCCCGTTGGCAAACGCTTCGAGGAAGGTCGAGGCCGGAGTGTCGAGAATCATCTCGCGGTTGTAGATCAGCAGCGCGACGCGCAACAGGGAAAGCATCACCATCATGACCAGGGCGCACAACAGCGTGTAGGCCAGATGGGATTTAACGGTCGGTTGCAGCAGGCGATTCGAGGATCGCTGCTGACTCAGGGCATCCGAGTTTGCCATGTGGTTTTAGGACCCATTGGAAGTTTAAGTTGCAAAGATAAAGCTGCGTTCTGCCCTCTTGTTGCCGCCAGGGCGACGGGGGAATTCGCGGTGCGCAAATGTTGCACGATCACTCAAGGCATTGCCATTGATTAGTGGGCAGCACCGAAAAACCCACTGCCAACGGCTCTGGGACAAGAGATTACAGAGAGTTATACCGGGGAAAAAGCGCCGGCGAATTGTCTTAGAGCGTTTGTGAAAATTTCGTTCAACGCATGTTTAGTCACACAAAAAAGGGCCTGACGGCCCTTTTCCCTGTGCAACCTGCGTCTCCAGCTTCAGAGCCGCACATTGCCTCGCGGCCCGGCGATCGCCCAGATGATCAGCCCCAGCACCGGCAGGAGAATGATCAAGAGCACCCAGAGGACCTTCATCCCGGTTTCGGCGCCGCTTTTGAGTACGTTGATGATGGCCCAGATATCCAGGGCCAGAATGATCAGGCCAACCAGGCCATTGAAGGTGGAACCCATGGTGTCGCTCCCTAAATGATGGCGTGCCTCTTTAGGATAGCCGTGCTGGATCAGGGTTCCGTTTTATTCCACAGCCGCTCGGGCTTCAGACATGAACGGCGATCTTCAAGGCCTCCAGGGCCGGCGCTGCGGCGATCCCGACCTCGGCGCACAGCTCCAGCACCCGCGGCACGTCGTTGCCGTAGACCAGTACCATCTGCAACTCGTCATCCAGCAACTGGCTGAAGTTCATCAACACATAGCCGCCGTTTTCCGGGTTCATGCTGCCCATCTGGATCTGGATGCGGTTCAAGGCCGTCAGGGCTTCGATCTTGGCCAACTGCTTGGGCTTGATGTTGAAAGCCACGTCCTTGCCGAACGAGGCGACGATCTGGGCGAACAGGTCGACATAGGTATCGGCCTGAAACAACACGGTTTCCGGCAGGCTGCCGACCACCACCCATTCCCCCAGGGGAATGGGGAAGCTGTCGTCGTAGTTGATATCCGGGTTGGCTGCCAGGAATCCCTGAGGGTCGGCGTAGGCCTGGCTCGCCTCCTCGGCGATCTGCTGGATCTCGGCATCGCCCATGCACCCGGAGCTGATCTTGCTAATGAGTTCGATAAGGGCGGTTTTCATGGGCACATCCTGGAAGCGAGGAAATCAAGGGGCGCGAAGGATAGCCTAAAGTGCCCGAGCTATCACGCCAGGCAGCACCTGACGCCTGCACGCCCCGATCATCGCCGGCTCAGGCCAGGAGTTTTTCCAGCTGCGCCGTGGTATCCATGGCGCCCATGGTCTTGGCCGCTTCCAGGGCACTCACGCCATTGCTGTCGCGGGCCTTGGGGTCGGCGCCCTGGCTGATCAGGTAGGTGACGATTTCCGTGCGGTTGAACATCGCCGCCATCATCAGCGCGGTACGTCCGTCGAAGGACGAGCCTTCCACCTGGGCGCCCCCCTCCACCAGCGCCTTGACCACCGCCAGGTCGCCCTTGAAGGCAGCCCCGGCAATCGGGCTCTGGCCATTGTCGTTGCGGATCTCGGGGTCGGCCTGGTGCTTGAGCAGCACCTGCACCGCGTCCACATGGCCGTGATAGGCGGCGAGCATCAGCAGCGTGTCGCCCTTGTGATTGCGCAGGTTGACCGGCAGGCCACTGGCAGCCAGTTTGTCGAGCATCTGTGCGTCGCCCTGGCGGGCCACGTTGAACACCTGTTCGACAAACTGGGCGGCCTCTTCTTCAGTCATCTGGCGGCTTTTGTCGGTCATCGGAAACTCCAGGTTCGGCAATTCGGAAAGGCGCTAGTTTCCCCAAGCCGGCGCCAGCCTGTCATCCCTTTTTTCCCGAGAGCCACCATAGGCAGAATCAATAACGCAGGCGCCCGCCCTGAATGTCCGCGAGAATCTGCGGGGTCAGCCGCACGTAGGTATCCGAGCCCGGCAACCAGGCATACACCGGCTCGTCACCGATTTGCTGCAGATCGAATGCCTGCTCCTTGAGGCGACTCTTCTGGTACTTGAAGGTGCCTGTGGTGTCCATCTTCACTTTGATCCGCAGGAACAGCGGCACTGCGTAGGCCGGCAACTGCTGCCGGGCGAACTGCAGCAACTCGCTGAAATCCAGGGTCGCCAGGGATTCTGCCGGAGTGATCGCCACCATCCCGGCCCGACCGTTGGTGTTGTGGATCTCGACCCCATAGGCCACCACCTCGGCAACCTGCGGGTGCCCCAGCAGGACGTTCTCCACCTCGGTGGTGGAAACGTTCTCGCCCTTCCAGCGATAGGTATCTCCCAGCCGGTCGACGAACTGCACATGGCCAAAGCCGATATCGCGCAGCAGATCGCCGGTGTTGAAGTAGCAGTCGCCCTTCTCGAATACGTCCTTGAGAATCACCTTGAGGTTCTTTTCCGGGTCGGTGTAGCCATCCAGGGGCGCCTTGTCGTCGATCTTCGCCAGCAGCAGCCCCTGGCCACCCTTGGCTACCTTCTGCATGAAGCCCTGGCTGTTGCGTAGTGGCGCACCGGTATCGTGGGCGTATTCCACCAGCGCCCAGGGGATCAGGGAAAAGCCCACGGTATTGTCGAAGTTGAGGATGTTGCTGAAGCCGATATTGCCGTCGCTGGCGGCATACAACTCACAGATATGACCGACGCCGAAACGTTGCTTGAACTCGCTCCAGACGCCCGGGCGCAGCCCGTTGCCGATCATCTTCGAGACCCCGTGCTCGGTATCCCGTGCGCAAGCCGGCTGGTCGATCAGGTAGCGGCACAACTCCCCGACATAACCCACGGTCGTGGCCTTGTAGCGGCGCACGTCATCCCAGAACTGGCTGGCGCTGAATTTGCGGCGGATGGCAAAGCCCGAGGCACCGGTAATCGCCGAGCCCCAGCACACGCACAGACCGGTGGCGTGGTACAGCGGCAAGGTGCAATACACCACGTCGCCGGGCTGCATATCCAGGGCGATGGTGCCGAAGCCGGCAGAGGTGCGCATCCAGCGCCCATGCTTGAAGATTCCGGCCTTGGGTAGCCCCGTGGTGCCGGAGGTATAGATGTAGAAGCAAGGGTCGTTGAGGAAGATGCGCTGGGTCTGCGCCAGGTTGTCCGATGGGTAACCGGCGCTCTCGGCCATCAGGTTGCGCATTCCCTCGGGGGTCGGCCCGGGGTCGGCAAAGGTGTCCTGATCGGCCACGAACCAGGTGCGCTGCGGATCGATGCCCACCTGCTCGCGTACCGCCGAGTAAGCGGCCTGCAGCTCGCCGCCGAGGATGATCGCCGCCGGTTTCACCAACGCCAGGCTGTGCGCCAGCACGCCCTGGGTCTGCGCGGTGTTGAGCATCGCGCAAATGCCTCCGAGCTTGGCCACCGCCAGCACCGTAACCAGCAATTCCGGGCGGTTCTCGATGAAGATCGCCAGCACATCACCCTTGCCGATGCCCTGCTCCTGCAGGTAGGCAGCAATGCGGTTGGCCCACTGATTGACCTGGGCATAACTGAGCACCCGGTCACCGTACAGCAAGGCCGGCCCCTCGGGGTTGCGCAGGGTCGCCTGCTCAAAGCTCCAGCCCAGGCCGCAGGGCTGGTCCGGGTTGTCGATATTGCCCGCTTTCATGCCCCGCACCACCCGCGGCAGTGCCCTGGCAATGGAGGGCACCTTACGCAGCATCATGCCCCAGGTGATCATGTCGCTCTTGTGCTTGTTCATGGTTGCTCCGGTTGCACAGCAAGGATCTGGGCCCGGGCCTGGCCGGCCGGGCGTTGGCAACAGCGGCGCAAGGCTCAACCGGGGGTAGCGATCCAGGGTGCGGCGAGCGGCACGCGGGAGCTGTGGATATCTCTCGCAAAGGGATGAAGGCAGGACAAGCGCAGGGCTGCAAAGAGCACCGGCGATGAGGCGCAGGAAAGGTTCATGGAGAGCGTCCTATGTTCTTATTATTGGTCGGGCGGGATCGCAAGATCGCGCCACAACACATTCCATGTCGCAGAAACGCCGTTCAAGCCGCTTTCGCGGGGCCGCCGAGGCCAGGTTGAACCAACGTGACTGGCTGGAAAATACGTCAGCTCTCGCGACGCTGTACACGGGGTTTTTGCAAACTTTTGTATCTACCCTCGGTCTCCCCACGCAGCGTACTTGTCCCCGCTTCAACGATTGAATTTTCCACCCTGGCCCGCGGTCACAACACTGCCACGGCACCCGCCAACACCCCCTGCGGACCTGCAAAATGCAGGATGCACGATGGCCATTCATGCAATTTGCACGAACAGGCGCTTTTTTGATTTTTATAAGTTGTTGTTTTTAAAGGATATTTTAAAAAAACAATACTGGCACAATCGCTGCACCTATCACTCCACGCTTGCCCTTCAAGAGCTAACGGAGCTGATAGACATGAGCCTGATCCAAGAAAAATTTTCTTCCCTGTTCTCCAACTTCGAAGTGACCACCCAGCCACGCCCTGACGGTGGCATCCTGTTGACCCTGCGCAACAGCGAAGGCAAACAGTTCAAGCGTTCGATCTCCTACGCACAGTTGCACGCCGCCGACCAACTGTCGTGGGTCATCAGCGCAATTCGTCGGGACTTGGCCGAACAGGCCAGTGAGTTGCCACAGATCTCCATGCTGCAAAGCCAGAACCGCTTTGCCCTGCCGACTTACCACTGCGCGTAAGCCGCTTGCGCTGCACCTGTCCGGGCCGGCCCCACCTTGCGTGGGTCCGGCCCGTTGACGTTGTGCTCCCCGCTCAATCGTCCAGGCGCGGGAACTGGCTGGCGATCGCGTCGCCGGTCAGGCTGGCGTTCCAGCCCTGGGGGTTGTTGAACATGCGGATGGCCACCAGGTTCGGCCGCTCGCCCATGTCGAACCAATGGGCGGTGCCCGCCGGCACCGAGATCAGGTCATTCCTTTCGCACAGTACGGCGTACACATAGTCATCGATGTGCAGGTTGAACAGGCCCCGGCCCGCAACGAAGAAACGTACTTCATCCTCGCTGTGGCGGTGCTCATCGAGAAAGCTGGCGCGCAGCTCGGCCTTCTGCGGATGGTCTTCATCGAGGCTGATGACATCCACGCTGGCGTAGCCACCCTCGGTCATCAGGCGATCGACCTGCTCCTGATAGGCGCTTATCACTTCTTGCTGGCTGGTGCCCGGTGCAACACGCGTGGTGGCAGGCCAGCGGTCGAAACGAATCCCCTGCTCGGCCAGGGTTGCAGCGATATCGTCGAAGTGGGTCAGGACCTTGTTCGGCAGGTCCGGACTGGATACGTGGTAGACGGACAGGCTGCTCATTACGGCAACTCCTCTTGCATGCGGGTGGCAATGATAACGGCTGCGGCCAAGGCTGCGACGCTGGCAATACTAAAGGTCAATGTGGGGCCCAGGGCATTCCAGCTATAACCCGAATACAGGGCCCCCAGGGCGCCCCCGGTTCCCGCCAGGGCCGCGTACAACGCCTGGCCCTGGCCTTGCTGGCGGGCACCGAAACTGCGCTGCACAAAATGAATGGCGGCGGCGTGGAAACTGCCGAAGGTCGCCGCGTGCAGCACCTGAGCCAACAACAGCACCCCGAGGTGTTCCGCCAGGCTGCCCAGCAGCAACCAGCGCAGAGCCGCCAGCAGGAAGCTCGCAAGCAGCACTCGCCGCACGGAAAAGCGCGCCAGGAGCCAGCTCATCGCCAGAAACATCAACACTTCGGCCACCACACCCAGGGCCCAGAGCATGCCGATCACCCCGCGGGTATAGCCCAGACGCTCCAGGTGCAGAGTCAGGAAGGTGTAATAGGGGCCGTGGCTCATCTGCATCAGTGCCACGCACAGGTAGAAGGCCAGCACACCGGGGCTGCGCAGTTGCCTGACAAAGCCCTCCCCGGCGTGCCGCGGCCCCTGCACCCGAGGCTGGGCGTTAGGCACCCACAGGCTGCTGAGGACGATGCCCGCCATGATCACCACCAGCGCTACCGGGTAGATGTCCAGGCTCAACCACTCGAACAAACGCCCCAGGGCCACCACGGTAAGAATGAAGCCGATGGAGCCCCAGAGGCGGATCTGGCTGTAGCGCGAGGCCTGGCCTTGCAGGTGCGCCAGGGTGATCACTTCGAACTGCGGCAGCACCGCGTGCCAGAAAAAAGCATGCAGGGCCATGACCATGGCCAGCCAGGCATAGCTCTTGTCGACGAAGATCAGGGAGAAACAGACCAGGGTGCAGAACGCACCAAAACGCACGATCACCAGGCGCCGCCCGGTGTAGTCCCCCAGCCAGCCCCAAAGGTTGGGCGCCACGCAGCGCATGAGCATGGGAATGGCCACCAGTTCGCCGATGCGCGCACTGGAGAACCCCAGGTGATCGAAATACAGCGCCAGGAATGGCGCGGTCGAGCCCAGCAGCGCGAAATAGAACAGGTAGAAACTGGAAAGCCGCCAGTAGGGAAGTGCCGCCACGGCCTTCAGACCGTGGCGACTGGCAGGACCGGCATTACAGCTGGCCCAGCACCGGCGTGCTGACGCGCACGTCGGCATTCTGGCCGCGGTGGCGCAGCAGGTGATCCATCAGCACGATGGCCATCATCGCCTCGGCGATCGGCGTGGCGCGAATGCCCACGCACGGGTCGTGGCGCCCCTTGGTGATCACGTCCACCGGGTTGCCGTCGATATCGATGGAGCGCCCGGGGGTGGTAATGCTGGAGGTCGGCTTGAGCGCCAGGTGAGCGACGATCGGCTGCCCCGAGGAGATGCCGCCCAGAATGCCGCCGGCGTTATTGCTGAGGAAACCGTGCGGGGTCAGTTCGTCACGGTGCTCGGTGCCGCGCTGGGCAACGCAGGCGAAACCGGCGCCGATCTCCACGCCCTTGACCGCGTTGATGCTCATCAGCGCATGGGCCAGCTCGGCGTCCAGGCGATCGAAAATCGGCTCGCCCAGGCCCGGCATCACCCCTTCGGCCACCACGGTGATCTTCGCTCCGACCGAATCCTGGTCTCGACGCAACTGGTCCATATAGGCTTCCAGCTCCGCAACCTTGTCCGGATCAGGGCTGAAGAAGGCGTTGTTCTCTACCGAATCCCAGGTCTTGAAGGGAATCTCGATCGGGCCCAGCTGGCTCATGTAGCCGCGAATCACGATGCCCTGGCTGGCCAGGTACTTCTTGGCAATGGCCCCGGCCGCCACGCGCATGGCGGTTTCCCGGGCCGAGCTGCGGCCGCCACCACGGTAGTCGCGGATGCCGTACTTGTGGTGATAGCTGTAGTCGGCGTGAGCCGGGCGGAACAGGTCCTTGATCGCCGAATAGTCCTTGGACTTCTGATCGGTGTTGCGGATCAACAAGCCGATGGAACAGCCGGTGGTCTTGCCTTCGAACACCCCGGAGAGGATCTCGACCTCGTCGGGTTCCTGGCGCTGGGTGGTGTGGCGGCTGGTGCCAGGCTTGCGCCGGTCCAGGTCACGCTGCAAGTCCTCCAGCGTCAGTTCCAGGCCCGGCGGGCAGCCGTCGACAATGGCGACCAACGCCGGACCATGGCTTTCGCCCGCGGTGGTGACAGTGAACAGCTTGCCGTAGGTATTGCCGGACATGCAGGGAGCTCCGTGAAATCAGCCGAAATAACTCAATCTGGATTAGCGCGTGCGCCAGTATACGCAGGCTACCCAACTAGTTCATCCTCGAACCTTCTGCCTGTTACCGAGTCAAACCGGCACCTTATCCATGATGGCGCGATGATGCTGCGAGTTCTTCTCTTGAGCCTTTCCCTGTTCACCGGCCTGGTTCATGCGGCCGTCCTGCAACGCCCCGTGAGCCTGGACACCGGGCACGGTGAGCTGTACGGCTCGCTGCTGCTACCCAAGTCCGAGCAGCCGGTGCCGGTGGTGCTGATCATTTCCGGCTCCGGCCCCACTGACCGCGACGGCAACAACCCCGATGGCGGGCGCAACGACAGCCTCAAGCGCCTGGCCTGGGTACTGGCCAAGCACAACATCGCCAGCGTGCGTTATGACAAGCGCGGCGTGGCCGCCAGCCTCGCCGCGACCCCGGACGAACGCAACCTGACCCTGGACGCCTATGTCGCGGATGCCGTGGCCTGGGGCAACAAGCTCAAGGCCGATCCACGCCTGGGCCAACTGATAGTCCTGGGGCATAGCGAAGGCGCACTGATCGCCACGCTGGCGGCACCGCAGCTGAATGCCGCAGGCGTTATCTCGATCTCCGGAACCGCCCGCCCGGTGGACCAGATCCTGCGCCAGCAGTTGAGCTACCGCCTGCCACCGGCGCTGATGCTGCGCAGCAATGAGCTGCTGGACAGCCTCAAGGCCGGCAAGGTCGACCCGGATGTGCCCCCTGCCCTGCAAGTCATCTTTCGCCCCAGCGTGCAGCCTTACCTGATCACCCTGTTTCGCGAAGACCCGGCGGCGGCCTTCGCCCGCCTGAAGATGCCGGCGCTGATCATCCAGGGCAGCAACGACATCCAGGTCAGCGTCGATGACGCCAGGGTCCTCAAGGCCGCCAAACCGGATGCGCAACTGGCACTGATCGAGGGCATGAACCATGTGATGCGCATCGTGCCCAATGACCTCAAGCGCCAGCTGGCCTCCTACAAGGACCCGCAATTGCCGCTGGCAGCGGAACTGGGCAGCGCGATCATCGATTTTATTGACGGACTTCACACCCGTTAGGCTGTTTTTGCCCTCCAGTCCTGAAAAAAACGGCCGATAAGCCTTTGCCGGCCGTTCAATTGCTGTCGGCGCGCAGCGATTGGACAGGATCTCGCCGTTATGACTGATACCCCGAATTCACCCGCCACCGAGCAGGAAGCCGCCGCCCCGGAAGCGCCGCCGCTGCCGTGGGCCGATGTGCAGGCCGAGCACCACAAGATGCTGCGCCTGGCACCCTTGCAGACCGACCGCGCCACGGGCGGACGGCCTCTGCGCTTTGTCGAGTTCGGTTATGCCGAACGCAACAACAAGGAGCACAGCCTGCTGCGCATGACCATCAGCCTCCCCGGCCAACGGGTGCGCAAGGAACAGAATCACCTGGATGTGTGGGTCGAGCACGACACTCGCCGGGTGCACTTCGAACCCGAAGGCGGCCTGCAGGTCGAACCGCTGAACCGCGGAATCGGCCGTTTCCTGCTGGCCCAGGCAGCGCAGTGGGCCCAGAAGAAGTGGCCGCACTACCGGGTCGACGGCTTCGACCTGGCGAACAAGGATGCCCTCAACGAAGACACGCGCCTGCGTCGTGACCACGTGCTGCGCACCCAGGGTTTCGATGTGGTGTATGCCGATGCCCAGCACCTCAAGGGCAGCGTCAAGGATGTCCAGGTGGGTGAACTGCTGGGCCAGTGGAATAGCGAAAAGCTGCAGTTCGTGGAGATTCTGGAAGCGGCGCAGATGCTCCAGCAGGCCGAACAGAATCTTGAAGAACTGGAAGTGAAGCTGCGCAAGCAGGAAGAGAAAGTCACCAAGTACAAGCGCGAGGACACCGGTCTGCGCTTCACCATCACCTGCCTGGTGGCCTTTGCGGTGTTCCAGGCCGGGCTGCTGATCTGGATTGCGACTCATCGCTGAGCCGTAACGCCTGACCGCCAGAGGCCCGCGTTGCGCGGGCCGGCAATCGGCTCAGACCCGGGACGCGAACAACGCCTGATGTTCGCGGCACTGCTCCGCGGTCAGCATGAACACACCGTGGCCACCGCGCTCGAAGTCCAGCCAGGCGAAGTCGACCTCCGGGTACAGCGCCTCGACATGCACCTGGCTGTTGCCCACCTCGACAATCAGCAAGCCCTTCTCGGTCAGGTGGTCCGCCGCCTCGGCCAGCATCCGCCGCACCAGGTTCAGGCCGTCCTCGCCACAGGCCAGGCCCAGCTCGGGCTCATGCTGGTATTCATCCGGCATGTCGGCGAAGTCTTCGGCATCGACATAGGGCGGGTTGGACACGATCAGGTCGAAGCGCTGCCCGGGCAGGCCATCGAAGCCGTCGCCCTGGACCGTGAACACCCGCTCATCGACGCCATGGCGCTCGATGTTCTGGTTGGCCACTTCGAGGGCTTCGAAGGACAGGTCCGCCAACACCACCTCGGCATCACGGAATTCATAGGCACAAGCGATACCGATGCAGCCGGAACCGGTACACAGGTCGAGAATCCGTGCCGGCTCGCTGCCCAGCCAGGGCTCGAAACGTTTTTCGATCAGCTCGCCAATCGGCGAACGGGGAATCAGCACGCGCTCATCGACAATGAACGACATGCCGCAGAACCAGGCCTCGCCCAGCAGGTAGGCGGTAGGCACGCGCTCCTGGATACGACGCTTGAGCAGGTGCTGCACATGGACCAGCTCGTCGTCTTCCAACGCGCAATCAAGGTAGCTGTCGGCAATTTCCCAAGGCAGGTGCAAGGCGCCGAGCACCAGTTGACGGGCCTCGTCCCAGGCATTGTCGGTACCATGGCCGAAGAACAGATCCTCCCCATGAAAGCGGCTGACGGCCCAGCGGATATGGTCGCGCAAGGTGCGCAGGCGGGAAGTGATCACGGGACAGACTCCTGACAAAACGACCGGCGATTCTAACAGCCAAAACGCTTGCCGACGACGAATGAAAAACCAGCGACGGGCAAGAGTGTTCAAGCGTTTTTTTGCTCGGGAAGGCTGCATACCTTGCCCCACTTGACAAGGCTGCAGGCCAGCAACGGCGCACCTTACGTTAGTAGCGATTCACAGAAGCGCTCCGCCAGAGGACAATGGCGCAAAAGCCCCACTCACAGGAGCCCCAGAATGTCCGTTCCAAAGACGATGTTTCAACTCAGCGGTCGTGGTTATGCAGCGGCCAATTTGAGCCACGCGACCCTTGTGATCATCGACGCCCAGAAAGAATACCTCAGCGGCCCGCTGGCCCTGTCCGGCATGGACGCGGCAGTGGCCAACATCCGCCAACTGCTGGCCGCGGCCCGGGCTGCCGGTCGCCCAGTGGTGCACGTACGCCACCTCGGTACCGTCGGCGGCCTGTTCGACCCACAAGGCGAGCGCGGCGAATTCATTCCCGGCCTTGAACCCCAAGGCGACGAAACCATCATCGGCAAACTGCTGCCCAGCGCGTTCCACGGCACCGAACTGGAAAAGCGCCTGCAGGACCTAGGTTCCCTGGACCTGATCGTCGCCGGTTTCATGAGCCACTCCAGCGTCAGCACCACCGTGCGCGCGGCCAAGAACCTGGGCTTTCGCTGCACCCTGGTAGAAGACGCCTGCGCCACCCGCGACCTGCCCTACAAGGGTGGCATCCTCAGCGCCGAGCACGTTCAGCAAACCGAAATGGCAATCATGGCCGACAACTTCGCCACCCTCGCCCAGACCGCAAGCCTGATCTGATCAGCCCTGGTGAGCGGCTGGCGGGCCGCTCATCCATAAACCCCTCGCCTTTGCAGCAATTGCCTTAGCCTCAGGAACCACCCGGTCAACTTCCGGTCGAAGGGCCGATACCCATTGAGGAAGGTCGGAATGAAGATATCCGATGGTTTTGACGCACGCCGATTGCGGCCCAAAAGCCCGCGAAACTGGCGGTTGCGCCTGGGTGCGGGATTCTCCGCGCTACTGGCGACATTTGGCGTGCTGCTGGCGATGGCCGGTACTGCGAGCCTGCTGGGCCGTGCCCCGGCGCTGGGGGAAATGAATGCCAGCCCGGCGGGCTCGGCGGTGATCCTGGTGGTCGGCCTGTTGCTGCTGTATGTCGGCGTGCGCTTGTGGCGGCGCTGCCGGCGGCGCATGCGCCAGCCCCTGGCGCTGAACATGGCGCCGCACCTGATGAAAAAACACGACTGACATTCCCGAGGCGCGATTTGCGCGCCTTAAGGTGTTCCGAGTTGGGTAAACTAGCCGCCCTTCGCGGAGGCTGACATGCAAGACGACGATTTTTCCCTGTTCAAAAACGAGATCCGCGGCGTCAAGCCGATCAAGCACGATCGTGCCGATATAGGCAAACCCAAGAGCGACCGGGCGCAGATCGCCAAGTTGCGCCAGGCGGCCACCGTACGCAGCGAGACCACCACGGTGGACGGGCTGTCCGACCAGTTCGTCATCGACGTGGGGCCGGAAGATGAGCTGATGTGGGCCCGCGACGGGGTCCAGGAAAGCCAGATGCGCAAGCTGAAGATCGGCCAGATCCCCTTTGAAGGCAGCCTCGACCTGCATGGCATGACCGTGGAAAAGGCCCGGGAAACCCTCTGGGCCTTTCTCGCTGAAGCCACCCAGTTCGAAATCCGCTGCGTGCGCGTCACCCACGGCAAGGCCGTGCGCCTGGACGGCAAGCGACCGATGATCAAGAGCCACGTCAACACCTGGCTGCGCCAGCATCCGCAGGTGCTGGGCTTCACTTCCTGCCAGGCCAGGCATGGCGGTACCGGGGCGCTGTACGTCATGCTCAAGCGCACCATGATGGAAGGCCGTGACGAATAAAGCCGCTGCATCACGCTTGCAGCGTCGTGTCCGCCACCGTACCCTTGCCCTTTGCGTAAAATCCCACAGGTAGTTTCATGTCCCTGGAACAGAATTACACCGCGATCCTCGGCCAGCTGGGCGAGGACGTCTCCCGCGAGGGCCTGCTCGACACGCCCAAGCGTGCCGCCAAAGCCATGCAGTACCTCTGCCGCGGTTATGCCCAAACCCTGGAAGAGGTCACCAACGGTGCCTTGTTCAGCTCCGACAACAGCGAAATGGTCCTGGTCAAGGACATCGAGCTCTATTCGTTGTGCGAACACCACCTGCTGCCGTTCATCGGCAAGGCCCATGTCGCCTACATTCCCAGCGGCAAGGTCCTGGGGCTGTCGAAAGTCGCGCGCATCGTCGATATGTATGCCCGCCGCCTGCAGATCCAGGAAAACCTCAGCCGGCAGATCGCCGACGCCGTCCAACAAGTGACCGGCGCCCTCGGGGTGGCCGTGGTGATCGAGGCCAAGCACATGTGCATGATGATGCGCGGTGTGGAGAAACAGAATTCGTCGATGATCACCTCGGTGATGCTGGGCGAGTTCCGCGAGAATGCCGCGACCCGCAGCGAATTCCTCAGCCTGATCAAGTAACAGGCTGCAGGCGAAAAAACCGGCGTTGATCGCCGGTTTTTTTTCGCCCGGGAAAAATCAGGTAAGCTGCCGCCCCTTCATTCATGGGCAAGAGGCAATAACCGTGATCGTCAAAGCGCTGCGAGTCGGCCTGGGCCAACTCATCATTTTCATCGACTTCATCACCCGCCCACGCAAGCAGCAGCGGGACGCCGCCGCTCAGGCGCAAGTCGTGGAAGCCGCCAAGGGCCTGACCCTGTACCAGTTTCACGCCTGCCCGTTCTGCGTGAAGACCCGCCGTACCCTGCATCGCCTGAATGTGCCGGTGGCCCTGCGCGACGCAAAAAACAACGAGCAGGACCGCCAGGCCCTGTTGGAGCAGGGCGGCAAGATCAAGGTGCCGTGCCTGCGCATCGAAGAGAACGGCCAGACCACCTGGATGTATGAATCCAAGGTGATCATCGGTTACCTGAACCAGCGCTTCGCGACCGTCTGACGCCCTCCCCCGGGGCTCTTCATTCCCGGGCCAACTGCAAGTCAAGCAAGGCCGCGCCCAGGCACTTGCCGTGGGCATCCAGCGCCAGGGAGCGGGTCACTCCGCCGCGCAGGATGCCCGGCAAGACAAAGTTCAAGGCCCGCACATTCTCCAGGACATAGCGCTGTACCGGCGCCGCATCGCTCCCCAGCAAGCCGGCGAAATATTGCGCCACGCGCTCGGCGGTAAGCTGCTCGCAAAGAAAGGCAAAGTCCTCGGCGCGGTAGGCAATCACCGAAATATTCGAAGTGTCGCCCTTGTCCCCGGTACGCGAGTGCGCCAAGTCACGCAATTTGACCTCATTCATGCCCGTACCTCCTGATGCAAGGTGACCCTGACGGCCTCCCGGGGCAGTAACAGCGAAGCCACCGCCACCACCTGCCGCAGGCTTTTACTGGTCCCGCCGCCACCAGCGGGCCCATTGGTATAGAGGGTTTCCACCTCATTGCCGACGCACACCGCTTCGGCCTTGTCCGTGCAGCGAGCCGCCACCCGCAGGCGCACTTCCCAGGGTTCGGCAGGCGCTCGCTGGCCCAGTTCAACACCGTGCAAGGCATCGATGCCGATCAGCTCCGCGCGCACTTCCTGCATCTGTACCCCGGTCAGGGCCAGGCGTTCGAGCACGATATCCCGGGCCAGCCGCGCCCTGGCCACAGCCCCAGGGCCGCCATAGGAAATCTGCCCTTCGCCGATCCAGCCATCCAGGTAGCCGACGCTGACCTTGAGCCGCTCAGGCCGTGGGCTGCCTGCCGCCCCTTGCAGCCGCACCCGGTCCGGTGCCTCCTCGACAAAGCCCACCGCGGAAAAGTCGGCACAGACATCCGGCGTCAGGTAGGCCGCCGGGTCATGCACTTCGTAGATCAACTGCTCGGTACAGGTAGCGCTGCTGACCTGCCCCCCGGAGCCCTTGACCTTGGTGATCAGCGCCGCGCCCTGTGCATCCACTTCGGCCAGGGGGAACCCCAGGCGCGCCAGACCGGCCACATTCTTGACCCCCGGATCGGCAAAGTAGCCGCCGCTGACCTGCCCTGCGCACTCCAGCAGATGCCCCACCAGGGTCCCGCGCCCCAGACGCAGCCAGTCATCCTCGGCCCAGCCGAACTCGAAGATCTGCGGCGCCAGGAACAACGAGGGGTCGGCCACCCGCCCAGTGATCACTACGTCGGCATCAGCCCGCAGCGCGTCGACGATGCCCTGGGCGCCCAGATAAGCATTGGCGGAAATCAGCCGCTGCCCCAGCGAGCCCAGGGTCTGCCCGTTGTCCAGCACCCACTCCGGCCGGGCCCGCAGAGTCTCGAGCACATCGTCCCCCAGCACCGCGATCACCTTGAGCCCTGGCAAGCCCAGCTCGGCCGCGATCCGTTGCACCTCGGCCACCGCCGCCAACGGATTGGCCGCCCCCATGTTGCTGATGATGCGCAAACGCCGCCCCGAGGCCGTGGCGCCGACAAAGGGCAGCACCCCGCGCATCCGTGCCCCCAGCAACGGGTCGTAGCCGCTGTGCGGGTCGGCCAGGCGCGCCTGCTGCGCCAGGGCGATGGTGCGCTCGGCCAGGCATTCGAACACCAGGTAATCCAGGTCGCCCTGTTGCGCCAACTCGATGGCGGGCTCGATACGGTCACCGGAGTAACCGGCGCCGGAGCCGATACGTAGGCTTTTCATCTTAAAAAACTCCCAGCAGCAGCGCGGTCAGGGTCATCAACACTGACGCAGCTAATAGAAAGGGGATGGTGAAACGCTGGTGGTCGGCCAGTTCGATCTTGCACAGGCCCACCAGCAGGAAGGTCGCCGGGGTCAGCGGGCTTACCGGGAAACCGGTGGTGTGCACGCCGAGCAACGAAGCCTGGGCCACTTGCAGCGGGTCGACACCCAGGGCCTTGCCCACTTCGGCAATCACCGGCATCACCCCGAAGTAGTAGGAGTCAGGGTCGAACAGCATGCTCAGGGGCATGGACAGGAACCCCACCACAGTCGGAATCAGCTTGCCGTGACCGGCAGGAATCTGCGCCACCGCCACTTCGGCAATCGCCTTGAGCATGCCGCTGCCCTGCATGATGCCGGTGAACACACCGGCCGCCAGGAGAATGCTGGCCATGGTCAGGGCCGTCTTGGCATGAGCATCGATGCGTGCCCGCTGGGCCTCGACATCCGGATAGTTGATGCACAGCGCCAGCACCGTGCCGACCATGAACATCACCACCGGATCGACCCAGCCGGCAATCATCACCAGCATCACCAGCACCGTAAGCAGCAGGTTGATCCAGAAGCGCCCGGGACGGCGTAGCGCCTCTTCGGCGGGGCTCAATACCCGGGTCGGGATGCCTGCACCGGCCGTGGCATCGGCACCGAGCCCCAGGCGGCGCTCCTCCCGGCGGCCGAGCCACCAGGCGCTGGCGAAGACGAACAGCAGGCCGACGATCTGCACCGGGATCAGCGGCTGGAACAGATCCGCCACCGGCACATGCAGGGCCGCTGATGAGCGCAGTACCGGGCCGGTCCAGGGCAGGAAATTGACCCCCGCGGCCATCGCCGCGACACAGGCCAGAATCCGTCGATCGATGCCCAGCCGGGTATACAGCGGCAGCATTGCCGGCACCGTCACCAGGAAGGTCACCGCGCCGGAACCGTCCAGGTGCACCAGCAGCGCCAGAAGCGCCGTACCGACCACGATCCGCGTCGGCCGGGTGCCGACGGTACGCAGGATGCGGTCGATGATCGGGTCGAGCATGCCGGCGTCGGTCATGATGCCGAAGAACAGGATAGCGAACACGAACATGCCTACCACGGGGGCGACGTTCTTGATCCCGGTGACGATGAAGGCGCTGGTCTGCAGACCGAAGCCGCCGATCAGCGCGGCGATGATCGGCAGCGCAATCAGCGCGACCAGAGGCGACAGGCGCTTGCTCATGACGGCCGCGAGCAGGCAGAGAATGGTGATGACACCCAGGGTGGCGAGCATGGAGCAACTCCAGTGTGCCGCCTCTTCAAGCCGGGGCCGGAAGGCGGACGGTTATTGTTTTTCTGGAGTATTGAAATCGCGCTAGTCTTTGTAAATTGGAATATTCGGCGCCTTGCATTCGGAAAAACAAAATGAAGAACTCGATCCAGCATATCCAGGCCTTCCTCGCCGTGGCCCGCAGCGGCAACTTCAGCAAAGCCGCCGCCGAGCTGCACCTGTCGCCATCAGCCCTTACCGTGCAGGTCCAGCAACTGGAGGAATGGCTAGGGGTCGCCCTGCTCGATCGCAGCCCGCGCCATGTCAGCCTGACCGCTGCTGGGCTGCAGGCCCGGGGACCGATGGAGAAACTGCTGCTGGACCTGGACAACATCGTCAGTGGCTCCCGGGACCTGGCCGCCCTGCGTCGGGGCGTGGTCACCCTCGCCGCGCTGCCGTCGGTCTGCGCCGGGGTGCTGCCGCCGGCCTTGCGCCAGTTTCGCGAGCAATTTGCCGGAATCGAGGTACGCCTGCAGGACCTGGTGGCTCACCGCATTCATGCCCAGGTCCGGGCCGGCGAGGTGGATTTCGGTATCGGCGGGCGCGCCCGGCTCAGCCACGGGCTGGATTTCCAACCTCTGCTGGAGGATCGCCTGTGCCTGTTCGTGGCCACCGATCATCCCCTGGCCCAGCGCCAGTCAGTGACGCTGAAGGACCTGGCCCGCCAGCCGATCATTCTCACCGGCCGCGACAGCAGCGTGCGCGAGCAGGTCGAAGCGCTGTTCGACGACAGCCGACTGTCCCTGCTTCCAGCCATGGAAGCCAACTACATGAGCACGGTGCTGGCGCTGGTACGCCAGGGGCTGGGCATTACCCTGCTGCCGGAATCCGCCGATGACGGCCGTGAGGGCCTGCGCCGAATTGCCATCAAACACCCGGGGGTCAGCCGCGAGATCGGCCTGATCCGCCGCAGTGGCCAGCAACTGAGCCCAGCGGCGCAGCGCTGTTATGAGTTGCTACGCCAGAACCTGGCCGGCAAACATCGTTAGCGGGCCCCACAACGCACCGAACCGGCACAAGGCCGGTCCAGTGGGGATAAAAGCACCCGCTCAGTCGAGCATCGGCACGTGTCGCGGATGGCTTTGCACCCGCTGCATCCAGGCCTGGATGCCCGGGTAGCGGCTCAGGTCGAAACCGCCCTCATCGGCCACGTGGGTGTAGGCATAGAGCGCAATGTCGGCGATCGAATAGTGCTCGCCCACCAGGTACGGGGTGCGGCTCAATTGTTTCTCCATCACGTCCAGCGCCTTGTAGCCACGCTTGTGCAACTTCAGGTATTCCTCGCGGCGCTCCTCGGGCAGCCCTTCGTAAAGCTGGATGAAACGCGCCACCGCGATGTAGGGCTCATGGCTGTACTGCTCGAAGAACTGCCATTGCAGAACCTGGGTGCGCAAGCGCGGTTCGCTGGGCAGGAACTGACTGCCGTCGGCGAGGAAGTTGAGAATCGCGTTGGACTCCCACAGGCAGGTGCCGTCTTCCAGTTCCAGAACCGGAATCTTGCCGTTGGGGTTCTTTGCCAGGAAGGCCTCGGTCTGGGTATCGCCCCCGAGAATATCCACCGCCTGCCATTCATAAGGCAGCCCCAGCAGATTGAGCATCAACTTGATCTTGTAGCAGTTGCCCGAACGGTAATCGCCATAAACCTTGTACATGGCCCTCCCCTTAGGCTGCCTGTGCAGCCTGTGCTTGACGTATCACGGTGGCCAGCCGCTTGAGGCCTTCGTCCAGCCGCGCCGGATCGATATGGCTGAAATTCAACCGCAGATGCCCAGGGTTGCGTTCCGGATCGGCAAAGAACGGCTCACCGGGCATGAATGTGACGTCGTGCTCCAACGCCGACTTGAGCAAAGTGCGGGTATCCAGGGGCTGTTTCAAGCTCAGCCAGAAAAACAATCCGCCCTGGGGCACCTGCCAATCCGCCAGATCGGCGAAATGGGTGAGCAAGGCGCCCTGGAATTCATCCCGGCGCTGGCGATAGAAACTGCGCAACTGATCCAGGTGCGCCTGATACTGCTCGCTGCCGATCCACTGCATGGCCTGCCACTGGCCAACCCGATTGGTGTGCAGGTCCGCCGACTGCTTCAGCCGCAGCAGGTGCGGAAACAGGTCCGGGCTGGCAATCAGGTAACCCACCCGCAGGCCCGGCAACAGGGTTTTAGACACGGTGCCGGTGTAGATCCAACTGGCTTTTTCCAGGCGGCCGACAATAGGCGTGGCACTGCCACCATCGAACGTCAGCTCACGGTAGGGCTCGTCCTCGATCAGGGTCACGCCGAACTCGTCCAGCAAAGCCGCCACGGCATCACGCTTGGCTTCGCTGTAGCGCACCGCCGAGGGGTTCTGGAACGTCGGGATCAGGTAGATGAACGCCGGCCGGTGCTGCTCCAGGCGCGCACGCATCTGCACCAGGTCCGGCCCATCGGCCTGCAGCGGTACGGTCAGGCAGTCGGCGCCGAACAGCTGGAAAATCTGCAGGGCGGCCAGGTAGGTCGGCGCTTCCAGCATGATCTGGGTGCCCTTGTCGATGTACAGCTTGGCTGTCAGATCGAGGGTCTGCTGGGAACCACTGACCACCAGCACCTGGCTCGCCTCGCAAGGCACCCCGAGCTGGCGCGCCTGGGCCGCCAGGGCTTCACGCAATTGCGGCTCGCCTTCGCTCATGCCGTATTGGCCCATGGCCAACGGCATGTCCTGCCATTGCACCTTGGGCAGCATCACTTCGGCCGGCAGGCCCCCGGCGAACGACATCACTTCCGGGCGCTGGGCCGCGGCAAGGATTTCACGGATCAGAGAGCTTTTGAGACGCGATACACGTTCGGAGAAGGCCATGGAGATCACCGCTAGCGAAGGCTGAGGAAAATACGTCAAACTGCTTGACCGAAATTACGCCGACCTTTGCAGATACGTCAATATGCTTGACCTTAAAAACCAGGCTTCGCAGCAAGCGGCCATGGAAGCCTTCTTCTTCGGCTATCAGGCGTTTACCGCCAAGGCCGACGAAATGCTCGAACGCCGGGGCCTGAGCCGGGTGCACCAGCGCATCGTGTTTTTCATCGCCCGCTATCCCGGGCTCAGCGTCAAGGAACTGCTCAATCTGCTGGGGGTGAGCAAGCAGGCATTGAACACACCGTTGCGCCAATTGATGGAATTGCACCTGGTGGACAGCGTCGCACCGGACAGCGACAAGCGTAAGCGCCTGTTGCAGTTGACCGCCGATGGCACAGGCTTCGAGCAATCCCTGCGCCGCGAGCAGGTCAAACTCCTGCAACGGGCCTTCAGCGAAGCTGGCGAGAGTGCGGTCAATGGCTGGCTGGCGGTGAACCAGGCGCTGGCCGGCAAACCCGTCGAAGACTGAGCCCCTGCGGGCGCCATTCATTGGTGCGCCGGCCCCGGCCTTGCCCCAAACCCTTGCACACCCCGGCGCAACGTCGGGGCCGCGATATAGCCATGTTCGCGGATTTTTCGCACACAACCCCAAAAACATTATTTGCTTTCTTTGTATACAAACGCATAATTCGCCCGACGAGTTCTTGACCCACAGGTCAACAAAACCCGCACGCCTTACCTGCCTCAAAGAGCCGCTGCCCACCCTTGCGTGTCCGGCTCTGGAAAAAACAATAAAACTCTTGAGGAGTACTCGCTGTGGAAAGCCGCAAATCCGAAGCCTCTACGCTCGATCTCTCGCCGTCGCTGAACAGCGGCTGGCTGGAGCGCATCTTCAAACTCAGGTTGCATGGCACCACGGTGAAGACCGAGTTGATTGCCGGTCTGACAACCTTCATCACCATGGCCTACATCATCTTCGTCAACCCCAACATCATGGCCGACGCCGGCATCGATCACGGCGCAGCCTTCGTCGCCACCTGCATCGCCGCCGCCCTGGGCTGCCTGTTGATGGGCCTGTACGCCAACTGGCCGGTGGGCCTCGCACCGGGCATGGGGCTCAACGCCTTCTTCACCTACACCGTGGTCGGCACCATGGGCTACCACTGGGAAACCGCCCTTGGCGCGGTGTTCATTTCCGGTGTGCTGTTCATGATCCTGACCCTGTCGCGGGTACGTGAATGGCTGCTCAACAGCATTCCGGTGAGCCTGCGGTTCGCCATGGGTGCCGGGGTCGGGCTGTTTCTCGGCCTGATCGGCCTGAAGACGGCCAACATCATCGTCGACAGCCCGGCCACCCTGATCAAGCTCGGCAACCTGCGAGACCCCGGCCCACTGCTGGCGGCCGTCTGCTTCTTGATGATCGCAGTGCTCAGCTATCACCGGGTCTTCGGCGCGATTCTCATCAGTATCATCGCCGTGACCCTGGCCGGCTGGGGCCTGGACCTGGTGCACTACAACGGGATCATGTCCACTCCGCCGAGCCTGGCGCCGACCTGGATGGCCATGGACATCGCCGGCGTGTTCAACGTCAGCATGATCAGCGTGGTCCTGGCGTTCCTCTTCGTGCACATGTTCGACACCGCCGGCACCCTGATGGGCGTGGCCCAGCGCGCCGGCCTGGTGAACGCCGATGGCAAGATCGAGAACCTTTCCCGCGCACTCAAGGCGGACAGTGCCTCCAGCGTGTTCGGTGCCGTGGTCGGTGTACCACCAGTCACCAGCTATGTGGAAAGTGCCGCCGGGGTCGCCGCTGGTGGCCGCACCGGGCTGACCGCGGTCACCGTGGGCGTGCTGTTCATTGCCGCAATGTTCTTCGCTCCCCTGGCAGGCATGATCCCCGCCTATGCCACCGCCGGCGCGCTGATCTATGTGGCGATGCTGATGATGGGCGGCATGGCCCACATCAACTGGGACGAGGCCACCGACAGCATTCCGGCCATCGTCACCGCGATCATGATGCCCCTGACCTTTTCCGTCGCCGATGGCATTGCCCTGGGCTTCATCACCTATGTGGTGCTGAAGGCCGGCACCGGCAAGTACAAGGAAATCTCCATCAGCCTGTATGTGCTGTGCGCGATTTTCATCGCCAAGTTCATTTTCCTCTAGGACGCCCTGCTCCACCCAGGCCCCATCCCGCTGGATGGGGCTTTTTCGTTGCCGATGATCGGCTGTGGCCAGCAGGTCCGGGGCGGTCACAGGGCCCTTTCGGCGGCGAGCCGGCTCCTGCGGGATCTAGTGGAGCCGATGACCAGTGAAGGCTTTATGCCAGACGAAAAAAAGCCCGCAGTGTGGGCGGGCAAGGACCAAAGAAGCTATTTGCGCAGGATTCTTGGGGGGAAAGTCCTAGCTTCCTCTGTAGGTCGAATAGCTGTAAGGCGAGATCAGTAGCGGTACGTGATAGTGGTCCTGCTCGGCGCTGATGCCGAACCGCAGTACCACCACATCCAGGAACGCCGGCTGCGGCAGTTGCACACCACGGGCACGGTAGTAGTCACCGGCATGGAAGTGCAGCTGGTACACCCCGGAACGGTAGTCATCACCCTGCAGCAGCGGCGCATCGCAACGGCCATCGCTGTTGGTCAGGGTGCTGGCGACCAATTCCAGCTGGGCCCCTTCCACTCGATACAGCTCGACCTTGATAGCGCTGCCAGGGCAGCCATGTGCGGCATCCAAAACGTGTGTAGTCAAACGTCCCATTGATTCTGCGTGCCTGGCGCCTTCAAGCGTTCAGGCCTCGCGCCTCCCGGAGTCAGTAATTGAAGGAGACCGCAGCGTTTCGACCGGTGAAAAGCTGCGGCGAGAGCAAGATTAAGACATTTTTCAAAAAAATTGTACACAATAATAATCGCAAATATTCCCGGCCCCGCGACCCTTCGAATGCATCAGCGGATTTGCCTGTACGCCATAGCGACAGACGACTCGTCATCCATTAGCTGACCATCCAGGCAAGTTTCTTGCAGGTGACAGCCATAGCGATGAAAGCGGAAAAATGCAAAAAATCAGGCTTACAAAGTGAAGACAAACTTGTATACAATCATTCCATCGCAGTGACGCCCACCTGGCTTTCCGGCTTCAGGTTCCGCCACGCCACCGTTATCACGAATAAGAAGGAAGACTGCAGTGAGCGCTGACTACCCTCGCGACCTGATCGGTTACGGCTCCAACCCTCCTCACCCTCACTGGCCGGGCAATGCCCGCGTCGCCCTGTCCTTCGTGCTCAATTACGAAGAGGGCGGCGAGCGCAACATCCTTCATGGCGACAAGGAATCGGAAGCCTTCCTCTCGGAAATGGTCTCGGCGCAACCGCTGCAGGGCGAGCGCAACATGAGCATGGAATCGCTGTACGAGTATGGCAGCCGTGCCGGCGTCTGGCGGATTCTCAAGCTGTTCAAGGAATTCGACATTCCACTGACCATCTTCGCCGTGGCCATGGCCGCCCAGCGTCACCCGGACGTGATCCGCGCCATGGTCGAAGCCGGCCACGAGATCTGCAGCCACGGCTACCGCTGGATCGACTACCAGTACATGGACGAGGCCCAGGAACGCGAGCACATGCTCGAAGCGATCCGCATCCTCACCGAAATCACCGGCGAACGCCCACTGGGCTGGTACACCGGCCGCACCGGCCCGAACACCCGGCGCCTGGTGATGGAGGAAGGCGGCTTCCTCTATGACTGCGACACCTACGACGACGACCTGCCCTACTGGGAACCCAACAACCCCACCGGCAAGCCGCACCTGGTGATCCCCTACACCCTGGACACCAACGACATGCGCTTTACCCAGGTGCAGGGCTTCAACAAGGGCGACGACTTCTTCCAGTACCTGAAGGACGCCTTCGACGTGCTCTACGCCGAAGGTGCCGAAGCGCCGAAGATGCTTTCCATCGGCCTGCACTGCCGCCTGATCGGCCGCCCGGCGCGCCTGGCCTCACTCAAGCGCTTCCTCGAATACGTCAAGGGCCACGAGCAGGTGTGGTTCAGCCGCCGGGTGGACATCGCCCGTCACTGGCAACAGACCCACCCTTACCAGGGAGCGGCGAAATGACTGCCTTCCAGAGCCTCAAGCCCTCGACCCTGAGCCGCGAAGATTTCGTCAAGGCCTTCGCCGACATCTACGAACACTCGCCGTGGGTTGCCGAAAAGGCCTACGAACTGGGGCTCGACGCCTCCGTCGACCAGATCGAGACCCTGCACCAGCGCATGAGCGACATCCTGTTGAGCGCCGATCACGCCAGCCAGCTGGCACTGATCAACGCTCACCCGGACCTGGCCGGCAAAGCCGCCGTCCAGGGCCAGTTGACCGAAGCCAGTACCAATGAGCAGGCCGGCGCTGGCATTCACCAATGCACCGCCGAAGAGTTCCAGCGCTTCACCGAGCTCAACGACGCCTACAAGGCCAAGTTCAAGTTTCCCTTCATCATGGCGGTGAAGGGCAGCAATCGGCACCAGATCCTCGCCGCATTCGAAACCCGCATCCACAACTCGGTGGACACCGAGTTCAAATGCGCACTGGCAGAAATCAACAAGATCGCCCTGTTCCGCTTGCTGACCCTGTAGCGATTGCCCGCCTGGCCCGAGAAAGCACCTGCATCGATGCATTTCCCAGGGCCTCGCGAGCACCCCGGCCACTGAATTCAAGGCAGACAAGAAGAATGAAAACCAACGCCGTAGCTTTCGAGAAGTTCGTCAACCTGGCCGATGCCCGGCTGGGGACCAAGATCATCTCGGTCACCGATGACTGGTTCGCCGACGCCAACCGCCTGTTCCAACCGACTCCGGCGGTGTGGAAGGAAGGCGTATTCGATGACAACGGCAAGTGGATGGATGGCTGGGAATCACGCCGCAAGCGCTTCGAAGGCTACGACACTGCGGTCATCCGCCTCGGCGTGGCCGGCTCGATCAAGGGCGTGGACATCGACACTTCATTCTTCACCGGCAACTTCCCGCCCTCGGCCTCCCTGGAAGCCTGCTTCCTGGCCGCAGGCGAACCGGATGAAAACACCCAGTGGACCGAAGTGCTGTCGGCGGTGGAGTTGCAGGGCAACAGCCACCACTACCACGAGATCCACAACCACCAGCCGTTCAGCCACCTGCGCTTCAACATCTACCCCGATGGCGGCGTAGCACGGCTGCGGGTCTACGGCATTCCCTACCGCGACTGGTCGGCCATCGGCGACGACGAACAGGTCGACCTGGCTGCCGCCCTCAACGGCGGCCGCGCCCTGGCCTGCTCCGACGAGCACTTCGGGCGCATGGGCAACCTCCTCAACCCCGGCCGCGGCATCAACATGGGTGACGGTTGGGAAACCGCCCGGCGCCGTACTCCCGGCAACGACTGGGTGATCATCGCCCTGGGCCATGCCGGTGAAATCGAAAAGATCATCGTCGACACCCTGCACTTCAAGGGCAACTACCCGGACAGCTGTTCGATCCAGGGCGCCTTCGTCAAGGGTGGCACCGACAGCCAGATCGAAACCCAGAGCCTGTTCTGGCGTGAACTGCTACCCAGCCAGAAGTTGGAAATGCACGCCGAACACAGTTTCGTCGAACAGATCAGGGCACTGGGGGCTATTACCCACGTGCGCCTGAATGTATTCCCGGACGGTGGCGTCAGCCGCCTGCGACTGCTGGGCAAGGTCAAAAAATAAAGGGTCGCGCAGCGCGCGGGCGACCGGTTTGCCCGCAGTAGCCACGGACCAGACAACAACGAACTCGAGATAAGAAGAACAGCATGCGCACATTAGTGATTGAGCCCCTGAGCAAAGAAGCCTTCGCCCCTTTCGGTGACGTAATCGAGACCGACGGCAGCGATCACTTCATGATCAACAACGGTTCGACCATGCGCTTCCACCGCCTGGCAACGGTCGAGACCGCTCAGCCGGAAGACCAGGCCATCATCAGCATCTTCCGCGCCGACGCGCTGGACATGCCGCTGACCATCCGCATGCTGGAACGCCATCCGCTGGGCAGCCAGGCTTTCATCCCGCTGCTCGGCAATCCCTTTCTGATCGTGGTCGCGCCACTTGGCGATGAACCTGTATCGGGCTTGGTCCGTGCCTTTGTCAGTAATGGCAGGCAGGGCATTAATTACCATCGCGGCGTCTGGCACCACCCGGTGCTGACGATCGAAAAGCGGGATGACTTCCTGGTGGTTGATCGCAGTGGCACTGGCAATAACTGCGATGAGCATTTCTTCAAAGAGGATGAGCGTTTGATCCTCGCCCCCCACCAATAAGAGAAGGTCTGATCACCCGACAACAAGGGTGGCAGGCAAGAGGTAAAGACTGTGGAAGCACATCTGTTGGAATGGCTCAACCTGAGCGTGCGTTGGGTACATATGATCACTGGTGTGGCCTGGATCGGCGCATCGTTCTATTTCGTCTGGCTGGAGAACAACCTCAACCGCGTCAACCCCAAGGACGGCCTGTCCGGCGACCTCTGGGCGATTCACGGCGGTGGTATCTATCACCTGGAAAAATACAAGCTGGCACCGCCCTCGATGCCGGAGAACCTGCACTGGTTCAAATGGGAAGCCTACTTCACCTGGATGTCCGGGATTGCCCTGCTGTGCCTGGTGTTCTACTTCAACCCGATGCTCTACCTGGTTGCCCCCGGCAGCGGCCTGACCGGCCCTGAAGGCGTGGCCATCGGTATCGGTGCGTTGATCGCCGGCTGGTTCGTCTATGACTTCCTCTGCGATTCGCCACTGGGCAAGAAACCCGCCCTGCTCGGCTTCATCCTGTTCCTCCTGCTGATCGGCGCTGCCTATGGCTTCAGCAAGGTGTTCAGTGGCCGTGGCGCGTACCTGCATGTGGGCGCCATCATCGGCACCATCATGGTGGGCAACGTGTTCCGCATCATCATGCCGGCCCAGCGCGCGCTGGTGGCAGCGATCGCGGAAAACCGCACCCCCGACCCGACCCTGCCGGCCAAGGGCCTGCTGCGCTCGCGTCACAACAACTACTTCACCCTGCCCGTGCTGTTCATCATGATCAGCAACCACTTCCCGAGCACCTACGGCAGCCAGTACAACTGGTTGATCCTGGCCGGGATCGCGGTCCTGGCGGTATTGGTGCGTCATTACTTCAACACCCGTCATGACAGCCACAAGTTCGCCTGGACCCTGCCCGTCGCGGCACTGGGCATGATCTGCCTGGCCTACGTGACCGGCCCGACCCCAGCGCCAAGCGCTCCGGAAGTGGCCAAGGCCCAGACCCAGTACCAGCCATTGCCGGAAACCGCCCTGGGCGGCAAGCCGGCAACCTCGGCTGCGACAGAGGCACCGGCCGCTCCAGCCGCTGCGGCAACGGCTCCGGCCAGTGCCCCGGCGCAGGCGGCCAATGCCGGCCCGTCCTTCGACAAGGTGCATAGCGTGATCCAGGAGCGTTGCGCGGTCTGCCATTCGGCCAAGCCCACCAGCCCCCTGTTCAGCGCAGCACCGGCAGGGGTGATGTTCGACACTCCTGAGCAGATCCGCCTGCAAGCCGCGCGGATCCAGGCCCAGGCCGTCGCCAGCCAGATCATGCCGCTGGGCAACATCACCCAGATGACCCAGCAGGAACGCGAGCTGGTCGGTGCCTGGATTACCCAGGGAGCCCAGACCAACTGATCAGCCTGGTACCCGGCTGATTCGCGAGCAAGCTCGCTCCTACAGAACCGCAATTGTCTGTAGGAGCGGGCTTTCTTGCCATCAGTCAGAAGATTCGCCTGTTGCAAACACGTTGCGCGTAAAGACGCAGCGGTTAAATCACAAGAATAAAAAGATCCGAGGTGTTGCATGTCCGATTCATCCGAACAGTGCGTCCCCGATGCGCCCGCCATTCAGCGCTTGCCCTTCCTGCAACTGATCCTGGTCGGCCTGCAGCACGTCCTGCTGATGTATGGCGGTGCAATCGCGGTACCGCTGATCATCGGACAGGCCGCTGGCCTGAGTCGTGAAGAAATCGCCTTCCTGATCAATGCCGACCTGCTGGTTGCCGGGATCGCCACCATCGTCCAGTCAATGGGCATCGGCCCCATGGGCATTCGCATGCCGGTGATGATGGGGGCCAGCTTCGCCGCGGTGGGCAGCATGGTGGCCATGGCCGGCATGCCCGGCATCGGCATGCAGGGAATTTTCGGCGCAACCATCGCCGCCGGTTTCTTCGGCATGCTGATCGCGCCGTTCATGTCCAAGGTGGTGCGCTTCTTCCCGCCGCTGGTCACTGGCACGGTCATCACCTCGATCGGTCTCTCGCTGTTTCCCGTGGCGGTGAACTGGGCAGGCGGCGGCAGCAGCGCAGCCCAGTTCGGCTCGCCCATCTACCTGACCATCGCCGCCCTGGTGCTGGGTACCATCCTGCTGATCCACCGCTTCATGCGCGGCTTCTGGGTGAACATCTCGGTACTGATCGGCATGGGCCTGGGCTACATCCTCTGTGGCCTGATCGGTATGGTCGACCTCAGCGGCATGGCCCAGGCGCCCTGGCTGCAGGTGGTCACACCGCTGCACTTCGGCATGCCGCAGTTCCACCTGGCCCCGATCCTCTCCATGTGCCTGGTGGTGGTGATCATCTTCGTCGAGTCCACCGGGATGTTCCTGGCCCTGGGCAAGATCACCGGCCAGGAGGTCACCCCACGCATGCTGCGTCGCGGCTTGCTGTGTGATGCCGGGGCATCGTTCTTCGCTGGCTTCCTCAACACCTTCACCCACTCCTCCTTTGCCCAGAACATCGGCCTGGTGCAGATGACCGGCGTGCGCTGCCGTTCCGTGACCATGGTCGCCGGCGGCCTGCTGATCGTCCTCAGCCTGCTGCCCAAGGCGGCGTTCCTGGTGGCGTCGATTCCACCAGCGGTGCTGGGGGGCGCGGCCATCGCCATGTTCGGCATGGTGGCTGCGACCGGGATCAAGATCCTCCAGGAAGCCGACATCGCCGACCGGCGCAATCAGTTGCTGGTGGCCGTGAGCATCGGCATGGGCCTGATTCCCGTGGTGCGCCCGGAGTTCTTCGCCCACCTGCCCCTGTGGATGAGCCCCATCACCCACAGTGGCATCGCCATGGCGACCTTGAGTGCGCTGGTGCTGAACCTGCTGTTCAACATTCTCGGGGGCAGCGAGCGCGCGGCCAGCAATGCGCAACACGCCCATCAACACTGAGTCACCAGCAGGGTGCCGGTTCGGCGCCCTGACCTTGCTTCACCGTTCATGCTTGACCGCAGCGCTCGCCCACTCAGGATCGAGCGCTGCCCATTAGACGCTGCGCCTTGAAAATAAGAACAAACAGGGAGCAACACCTATGCAGCCTGCCCAGGCTTTCCTGGCGGTGGCCGCTGGACGGCCATTAGCGCCATGCAATCCCCCTGACGGCCGCCAGTCATTGGCACTCTATTGCCCTTCAATGCGGATGCTTGCCTGAGATGGCCCGCATACCCGCCCCAAAGTGGTTGCAAGTGCGCCGTTGCGGAGCACTTGAGCCCTGCCGTGAGAGCCAGTATTCTCCGCGGCCGCGCAAGTCTGGTCTAAAAAAAAGCCCGGATGAAAAACCTGACCCAAGAGCCAACTTATCCCGGCCTGGACAGGTAACAAGGCGCAAGAAAACATCGCGAAAAACACTCTCGCCCGGCGGTATCGCTACAGCCGGACGGGAGTTTTTTGCTTTTTTTCGGCCTTGGCTCAGCTCTTGCTAACAGCAACAAAGCTGACCGATCGGATGGTTTTTTGCAGCAACGAAAAAAGGCGCCAAACCAGAGCGCCAAGCCAAAAAAACGTGGAACTACCTACTTGGGAGCAACCGAATGAAACCGATGTGCAAGAGCCTGATGTTGGCCGCCAGCTTGCTGGCCGGGGAGCAGGCCGTGGCTGGCGACCTGTTGCAATGGCAGAACAACAGCCTGACTTACTTGTATGGCAAGAACTTCGAAGTTAACCCGCAGATTCAACAGACGGTCACTTTCGAACATGCCGATGCCTGGAAGTACGGGGATAACTTTTTCTTCCTCGACCGCATCTTCTATAACGGCAAGGAAGACGGCAACGTCGGCCCGGACACTTACTACGGCGAGTTCACGCCACGCCTGTCGTTCGGCAAGATCTTCGACCAGAAACTTGAATTCGGCCCGATCAAGGACGTGCTCCTGGCGTTCACCTACGAGTTTGGCGAAGGCGACAACGAGTCCTACCTGATCGGCCCGGGCTTCGACCTGGCAGTCCCTGGCTTCGACTATTTCCAGCTGAACTTCTACCAGCGCCACACCGAGGGCAGCCGCCCGGGCGACAACGTCTGGCAGATCACGCCAGTGTGGTCCTACACCATTCCCGTGGGCCGTTCGGACATCCTGATCGACGGCTACATGGACTGGGTGGTGGACAACGACCAGAACGCCAAGGGTACCTACCACGCCAACCTGCACTTCAACCCGCAGATCAAGTACGACCTGGGCAAGGCGCTGAATTGGGGCGCCAAGCAGCTGTACGTCGGCTTCGAGTACGACTACTGGAAGAACAAGTACGGTATCGAGGACTCGCGCAACTTCGAGACCAACCAGGACACCGCCAGCCTGCTGGTCAAGTACCACTTCTGATGCTTGGCTGATGCCGCCTGCGCCCCTCCATGGAGGGGCGCAGGCGGTATTTGCCATCAGGCAATGCGTGAACCGGAATCCCGCCAGAATGCCGGATCGGCACTCTTGAGCCGCTCCACCGCGTTGTGGATGTGGCTCAGCGCCGCTTGCCTCGCCCCTTCGACATCCCGCGCCGCAATCGCCCGATAGACCGCCAGATGCTCGGCACGCACCGTGCGCGCCAGATCCTTGCGCCGTTCCTCATTGGAGCGGGTGATACGAATCGCTTCCTTGATGAATTGCGCAATGAATTCATGCAGGGAGGGGTACAGCGGGTTACCGGTGGCCTGGGAAATCGACAGGTGGAACGCCAGGTCCTGCTCCACCCCATCCTGACCCGCCTGCTCGGCGCTATCGATAGCCAGCAGCGCCTGATGAATCGCCTCTAACTGCGAAGGGGTATGGCGCTGGGCCGCCAGGGCCGCCGCCTCGCCTTCGATACCACGACGCAGTTCGGTGACCCTGAGCACCGCCTCGATCGAGCCACGTACGTCCAGGTCGATAGTGAACGCCTTGATATGGGCGCCCTCGCACACCACGGTGCCGCTGCCTTGGCGCACCTCCACCAGGCCCGCCGACTTCAAGCGCGATATGGCCTCGCGGATGACGGTGCGGCTGACGCCGAAACGCTCGCACAGAACCGGTTCGGTGGGCAGGCGCGCTCCCGGCAGGACTTCGCCATTGGCGATGTGTGCCTTGAGCGCCGCAGTCACCTGGTCCGCCAGCGTGCCCTTGGCCGAATCCTTGAGCGTCGCCAGGGAATCGGCGGCGGGGAAAGCGTTATCAGGCTTGGACATGGGCATCTCGGTAGTCAAATTGGCTAACGGTACTGCATTTCAGGCACGCCGTCCTGCCCGAAGCCCGTCATTGAATTCGTATGATGTATTATGTTATCTAAGCCATGTCAGCAAGTCCGATAAAAACAAAATCACCCAAATACAAGAAACAAGGATGGGTAAAGACATGCCTGAATCACTGTCGCAAACCACCTCGGCCCCGGTCACCGCCTCCTTCGAGGACCTGGCCTACCGTAAAGTCGCCTGGCGCATCCTGCCGCTACTGTTGCTGTGCTACCTGGTGGCCTATCTGGACCGGGTCAACGTCGGCTTCGCCAAGCTGCAGATGTCCGAAGACCTGCAGTTTTCCGAAGCGGTCTATGGCCTGGGCGCCGGGATCTTCTTCATTGCCTACTTTCTGGTGGAGATCCCCAGCAACCTGATCCTGCATCGAGTCGGCGCGCGGCTGTGGATCGCGCGCATCATGATCAGCTGGGGCCTCATTTCCTCGTGCATGGCCTTCGTCAGCACCCCCACTTCCTTCTATGTCATGCGCTTTCTGCTGGGCATCGCCGAGGCCGGGTTCTACCCGGGGGTGATCCTCTACCTGTCGTACTGGTTCCCCTCCAACCGCCGCGGCAAGATGTACGCACTGTTCGCTACCGCCGTGCCGCTTTCGGGGCTGATCGGCGCACCGCTATCCGGGTGGATCATGAGCGCCCTCAATGGCCATCACGGTTTCGCCGGCTGGCAGTGGATGTTCTTTCTCGAAGGCCTGCCCTCGATTCTGGTGGGCGGCCTGGTGATCTACTGCCTCAGCGACCGGATCGCCGACGCCGGCTGGCTGACCCGGGAACAGAAGACCCTGCTGCAGAGCAGGATCGAAGCCGAAACCGACGGCCACCAGGTACACAGCGTGCGCCAAGTGTTCGGTCAGCCGCGGATCTGGCTGCTGACCGCCATCTACTTCTGCATGATCGCCGGCTTCTACACCGTCGGTTTCTGGCTGCCCTCCTTGATTCGCCAGGCAGGCGTCAGCGACGTCTTCCAGGTCGGCATGCTCACCGCGATTCCCTATGCCGCAGCGGCGCTGACCATGGTGCTGATATCCCGCAGTGCCGACCGCCTGCGCGAACGTCGCTGGCACCTGGCGCTGACCGCGGTGCTGGGTGGGGTGGGGCTGATGATTTCCGCCACCTGGAGCGACAACTTCACAGTGTCGATGATCGGCCTGACCCTGGGGGCCATGGGCGCCTTCAGCACCCTGCCACTGTTCTGGAGCCTGCCCACTGCCTTTCTCGGCGGCACCGCAGCGGCAGCCGGGATTGCCCTGATCAACTCCTGGGGCAACCTCGCCGGGTTCGTTTCACCCTACCTGATGGGCTTTCTCAAGGACCTGACCCAGAGCACCACCATCGGCATGTACGTGATGGCCAGTGCGCTGTTCGTCGGAGCCCTGCTGGTCTTCAAGATCCCCGGAAAACTGGTCAATCGCTGATAGTTGGAGTCACTCATGAATATTCTTGTCACCGGCGCCGCCGGGTTTCTCGGACGCCGCCTGATCCAGGCCCTGCTCGAGCGCGGCTCACTCACCGACCGTCACGGCCAGTTGCACCCCATTCAGCGGATTACCGCGTTCGACCGTGAACCCGTGCAAGGCCTCGACGACCCTCGGGTCCTGGTCAAGGGTGGGGATATCACCGATCCCCAGGTCCTGGCGAACCTGATCGACGCCGACACCCAGAGCATCTTTCACCTGGCCGCAGTGGTCTCCAGCCAGGCAGAAAGCGATTTCGATCTGGGCATGCGCGTCAACTTCAGCGCCACCCAGGGACTGCTGGAACGCGCGCGACAGTTGGGTACTTGCCCGAAGTGGGTGATGACCAGCTCGGTGGCCGTCTTCGGTGGACAACTGCCGGACACCGTCGGCGATGATCAAGTCTGGTCACCCCAGAGTTCCTATGGCACCCAGAAAGCCATGAACGACCTGCTGCTGGCCGACTATAGCCGGCGCGGCTTCGTCGATGGCCGCAGCCTGCGCATGCCCACCATCGTCGTGCGCCCGGGCAAGCCGAATCTGGCGGCATCAAGCTTTGCCAGCGGCATCATCCGTGAGCCCCTCAACGGTCAGGCCAGTGTCTGCCCGGTGCCCTTGAACACCCGGCTATGGCTGATGTCACCGGCACAGGCCATTGCCAACCTGGTTCACGGTCATGAGCTGGCCGCCGAGCGCTTGAGCCAGGGCCGGGTGATCAACATGCCCGGTTTGTCACAGACAGTGGAGCAGATGATCGATGCGCTGCGCGAGGTGGCCGGTGACGCGGTGGCCCGGCAGGTTCAATTGCGGCCGGATGCAGCCATCGAGCGCATCGTCGGCTCTTGGCCGGGAGCGTTCAGCACACCTTATGCAAACCAACTGGGCTTCACCGCGGACCCGGACTTTGCCAGCGTGATCCGACAGTTCATCAGGGATTATCTGCATCGTTGAACAACGGACCGCCCCCAGGATGGCCTCCTTGAGCTGGAGGCCGTCCTCGCTGGGTTTGCCACAAGACCTGCAAGCACTACCAGCTGTAGCTCAGGTTCAACTGCCCGCCGTAACCGTACTCGCTGGCGCTTCCCGAATGGCCGAATAGATGACTGGATAGCTCCACATCCCGAGCGACCCGCACCTGGGCTCCGACCTTCAACTCCAGAGCATCCCGCGATGGCCTGGCATCGAAGCTGTTACTCCCCATCCGTACCGACGGCACCGCCTCGCTATGCAGCCAGTTGGTTTCGACAAAGGGTCGCAGCACCGATTCATCGGCTGCCTGACCAGGCTGCTGGTAGAGCCGCACGCCAATACTGGAGCGCCAGGCATCGGCAGTGCCATTGCGCAACCGCGTATCCCGCAAGTCTGCGGCCCTGGCGGTATAACGGCTATAGATCAGCTGCCCGCGAGGCTCCACCACCCAGGCCCGGAAGGGAGAATCAGCGGCAAATGGCGCCAATGCATACCCGGACTCCAGGGAGGCCGACCATAGGTTCGAATCATAATCGGCGGACCCCAGTTCACTGCTCAGCCGGTTGGTATAGCGACCATACTGCAACCAGGTGTCGACATAGGCGCCCAGCCGGTTCACGTCATCCGCATAGAAAGTGCCATACACGCCCGCCGAATAACCCGAGACCTTGCCATGGGCCTTCGCGCGAACAGCAGTATTGGTGTCGCGGCGCATCAATGTGGAGGTCGAGTCGATGCGCGCGTCGCCATAGCCCGCCATGAGCCCGGCATAGAGCGCACCTTGCGCGCCCACCGGCCGGCGCAGCAACGCCCCGCCCATCTGCACCACATCGCTGCTGGAATCGATATCGACCTTGCCTTCGGCCATGCGCATGCCCTTGTCATGCCGCCCCTGGGCCCGCATCCAGAGTCCCGAATCCTGGCGGTCGGCCCCCAGGCTGCGCTTGCTTGCACGGTCCTGCAGGCCATGGTCGAACATTGTCCTGGTGGCCTGCTGGGTGCCGATATATGCCCCGCCTTCCGGTGCCACCTGGCTGGCTTCTGAGGTCAGGTACCAGTCATTCGTGTTGCCCGAGATGCCACCTTGCACCAGGCTGTACTCATAGCCATTGATCGAAAGGCTGCCGACGCTCCAACGATAACCGCTGGAGCCCGTGTCCAGGTAGAAGGCGTCGGCTGCGATGGTTCCGCCATTGATCGCCTGCACCAGGGGGATCCCCTCCTGCGTCAGCCCCCCCTTACCGCCAGCGTTGAGCACTCGCACTGCGGTTCGGCCACTGACCGTTCCACCATCGATGACCAGCCGGTCGCTGGGGGACGTGTCGCCGCCCAGGTGGGTGCTGAATACCATCGTGCCATTACCGATGTAGTCGTTAACGGTCAGGGTCTGGAAACCGGCTGCGCCGAACACCAGCGTACCGTTGTTGGTCAAGGTGCCCAGTGTCGAGTCACTGCGTATGTTCCAGCGGCTGCTGTCATCGAGCAGCAAGCTGTTGATCCGCCCCCCGCTCTCGGCCCGCAGAGCCCCCGTCAATTCCGAGCCGGCGCTGAGGCTCAGGTCCACACTGCCGTTCTGGGCAAGGACATCGCCCACCAGCGTCGAGCCGCTGGCCTCGACACTGACCTGGCCGGTATCGACGGGAACATTGTTCAACACTGCCTGGCGGGTCTGCAGAAAGATGCCCTGGGCCTCCTGCCCATCGGCACGCGCAACAATGCTCGAGTTCATCAGGGTGAACTGATGATCGCCGCCACTGGCCAGCAAGCCTGCGCCATCCTGGGTACTGATCTGACTGCCGGTCAGCGAAAGGCTATTGCTCGCCGTCCCGCTGTTGACATAACTCCAGACGCCAGACGCCAGGTCCCCGTGAGTGGCCAGCCGGGAGTTCTCCAAAGTTGCCACCGCACCATTGCCCAGTGCCAGGGCGGACGCACCGTTGCCGTTGGTGATGACCTCGGTGCTACTGACGGCCAGACGCGCATCGTCCGCCCGCACGAACAGACCATGGGCCGCTTGCCCATGGGTGACGACCTCAGACTGTGCCAGGCGCAGGTCGGCTCCCGTAGTTTGTGCCAGGGCGCCGAAGGATCCGGCGCCAAAGGTTTCAATCCTGATATTGCTCGCCTCAATGCTGGCATCGCTGTCGAACTGGTTGTACAGGTACAAACCCAGCGAATTCGCACCATGAGTGGTGATGCTGCCGTTGCTCAGCGTCGCCTGGCCGGCCCGGTTATCCAGCCCGTGGGCAAACTGGGCGCCGTAGGTGTCGATGCTGAAGCGATCGGCCACCAGCTTCGTCTCGGGCATGAACATCCATATTCCGCCTGCTTGAGCTCCAGAGGAGCTGATGCGGACGTTATTCAACGTGGCGCTGGCGGCGTCGCCATTGAGGTTGAGCCCATAGCCATTGCTGGAGCTCAGCGTTGCATCGCGAATATCGGCTGACGAGCCAACGCCGTCGAAGTCGTACCCCAGAAATACTGCGTCCTCGTGGGCGGTGAGGCTGCCGCCAAGCATCGAGAATTTGCCACCATAAAGTCGGGCGCCGGAGTAACTGGCAGAAGTGCCATGGCTGTCGATGAAGGCCAGGCTTGACCCGGCCCCCCTGACATACAGAACCGAAGCGTCCTCGCCCGCCGTATTGATGGTGACCGCCTCCAGCGTCATTGAGGCGCGCTGGGACACCTCGGCGCCATATCCGCTGGCATTACTGGTAGAGATGCTCAGATTACGAGCTTCCAGAGCCGTTCCCGCACCCGAGGCGACCACGCCATGGCCATAGGTGCCGAGGGTGGTAATGCTGCCACCGTCAAGCGTGATACGGCCACCACCGTACGCGTATGCACCAAATGACTGCCGGGAAGTGAGCGAGGTGCCGGTGGCGACGATTTCACTGCCAGGACCACGGGCCTCGAGCGCGTAAGTGCGGTGGCTCAGTACCTGGCTATCCACCAGAGTCACGTGTCCACCATCGCTGGCGCTGACCCCGACCGTGAAGCTGCCGACCGGGGAACCGGCCTGGATATCAACCCCTTCGGCATTCAGGTTATTGCCCTTGGCCGAAATGTTGATCGCCGCCCCCGGGCCGTCATAGATCACGGAGTCGCCCGGATGCAGGCTCATCGAATCACCGCCAGCCGGATTGGAGAGATCAATCTGGCCGTACTCAGCAGCTCGCGCCTGGATCGACACAGCCACGAGGGACATCGTAAAAAGGCCCGACAGCGTCGAGCGGACCAATCGTTGCATGAGACTACCTACCACATTTGCGTCGCAGGCTCCTCAAGACAATGTCCACAATTGACAGCAAATGGCCGTAGAAAGCAGGAGGAACCGCGATGATGATCGACATTGATCACCACCATCATCCAAGCGATCCCGAACCTTTGTAATCAGATTGATCTCAAAAGACTGCACCGGCCCTCGGCAGCGCCGGCAATAGAGAGCAGGAAGGGCTGCGCGCATTGTTCCGCACGCAGGCGCGTGCATGCTCCCAAGCGGATTCAGGCCCGTGGCGCGCGCGCCAGCCCAAGGAAGCGCGCCAGCTCCTCGCGCTTGGCCAGGGCGTCACTGCGGCCCAGCTCGATCAGCTCGTTGCAGTAGGGCGCTTCGAACAGCAGATAGCTCAAGACCCCTGCGCCGCTGGTGCGGGTCGCCCCGGGCCCACGCAGGAATACACGCAACGCTGCCGGCAGCTCATGCCGATGACGAGCGGCAATCTCGTCGATGGGCTGGCTGGGGGCAATCACCAGTACTTCCACTGGAGCAATGCCCAGGGCGCGGTCGGCCGCACTGCCGGGCAGCAACCGGCTGAAGTGATTGAGCCGCTCCAGCAATTCGATATCGCTTTCCAGGCTGTCAATGAAGGTGCTGTTGAGCATGTGCCCGCCAATCTGCGCCAGGGTCGGCTCCTGACCGGTATAGGTCCGCTGCCCGGCACTCTCCGGATCGTTGCCCCGCGGGTTGCCGCTGACGCCCACCACCAGCACACGGCTGGCCCCCAGGTGCAGGGCCGGGCTGATAGGCGCCGACTGGCGCACCGCCCCATCGCCGAAATACTCCTGGTCGAGCTTCACCGGCGCGAACAGCAAGGGGATCGCCGAACTGGCCAGCAAGTGGTCCACCGTCAGATGGGTGGGAATGCCGATCCGTCGATGCCGCAGCCAGGGATCGATCACCCCGCCCCCTTGATAGAAGGTCACCGCCTGGCCGGATTCGTAGCCGAACGCGGTTACCGCCACAGCGTGCAATTGGCCCTGGGCAATCGCGTCGTTGATGCCCGACAGGTGCATGTGTTCGTTGAGCAGCTCGCGCAGCGGCGAGTTGTTGATCAGCGCCACCGGCACCTGGGCACCCAGCCCCAGCAGGCTGTGGCCGACAAAGCGGCTGGCCTGGCGAATGACCCCGGGCCAGTCGCTGCGCATTACCTGATCACTGCGAAAGTTGCGCCAGAACGCCGTGAGGCGCTGGATCGCCGCAGAAAAGTCCGCGGCGCCACTGGCCAGGCTGACGGCATTGATGGCCCCCGCTGAAGTGCCGACGATCACCGGGAACGGGTTGCGCGCCCCCGGGCCCAGCAACTCGGCAATCGCCGCCAGCACGCCGACTTGATAAGCGGCCCGGGCACCACCGCCGGAAAGAATCAAACCTGTTACCGGTCCAGCACTCATTGCTTCACTCCATCCATGGCGTACCAGGGCCGCTCATCAAGGCCAGAGGGTCAACCGCGCTTCTTATAGAGCTTGGGCTCGCCTGGCGGCCGGCTCTTGAAGCGACGGTGAGCCCAGAGGTACTGCTCGGGGCAGGCGCGCAAGGCGGTTTCCACCCACTGATTGATCCGCAGGCAATCCTCCTCTTCGGTGGCGCCGGGAAAATCCGTCAGGGGGGCATGGATCACCAGACGGTACCCACTGCCATCGGCCAGGCGTTCCTGGGTGAAAGGCACCACCAGCGCCTTGCCCAGGCGGGCGAACTTGCTGGTAGCGGTGACCGTCGCAGCCTGGATACCGAACAGCGGCACGAAAACGCTCTGCTTGGCGCCATAGTCCTGGTCCGGCGCATACCAGATCGCCCGTCCGGACCGCAGCAGCTTGAGCATGCCGCGCACGTCGTCGCGCTCCACCGCTAGGGAATCGAGGTTGTGGCGCTCGCGCCCGCGGCGCTGGATGAAGTCGAACAGTGGGTTCTTGTGTTCGCGGTACATGCCATCGATGGTGTGTTGCTGGCCCAGCAGCGCCGCGCCGATCTCCAGGGTGGTGAAGTGCAGGGCCATGAGAATCACCCCATGACCGTCGCGCTGGGCCTGCTTGAGGTAGTCCAGCCCTTCGACATGGGCCAGCCGAGCCAGCCGCGGCTTGGACCACCACCAGCTCATGGCCATCTCGAAGAAGGCGATCCCGGTGGAGGCGAAGTTCTCCTTGAGCAGGCGTTTGCGTTCCGCGGCGGACTTTTCCGGGAAACACAGTTCCAGGTTGCGCTTGGCAATCCGCCGGCGCTCACCGGCCACCCGGTACATCAGCGCCCCGAGGGCGCGACCGATGTGCAGCAGTGCGGCATAGGGCAACTGGACGATCAGCCATAACACACCAAGCCCCAGCCACAGCGGCCAGAAACGTGGAGACAAGAATGCAGCTCGAAAACGCGGGCGATCCATTACAGATTCCGGGACAGACAACAAGGTCGCGCATTCTACATCGGTTCGACCTGGCTTGCGGGGCGCGGGCGATCTCGTTATAAGTCTCGGCACTTTTAGTGACAAGCCGCCTTCTGCAGACCATGAGCCAAACCGAATCGCTAGACCAAGATCCTGTGTTCCAGTTAAAGGGCAGCATGCTCGCCATCACCGTGCTGGAACTGGCCCGCAACGACCTCGAAGGCCTCGATCGCCAACTGGCCGCGAAAGTCGCCCAGGCGCCGAACTTCTTCAGCAACGCCCCGCTGGTACTGGCCCTGGACAAGCTGCCTGCTGGCGAAGGCTCGGTGGATCTGCCCGGGCTGATGCGCGTCTGCCGCCAGCACGGCCTGCGGACCCTGGCGATCCGCGCCAGCCGCATCGAAGACATTGCCGCGGCGATTGCCGTCGACCTGCCGGTGCTGCCGCCTTCCGGCGCCCGGGAGCGGCCGCTGGAGCCACCGGAAAGTGAAATCAAGAAGCCGGAAAAACCGCCGGAACCCACCATCAAACCGACTCGCATCATCACCTCGCCCGTACGCGGCGGGCAGCAGATCTATGCCCAGGGTGGCGATCTGGTAGTGGTGTCCTCGGTCAGCCCCGGTGCGGAACTTCTCGCCGATGGCAATATCCATGTATACGGCCCCATGCGCGGCCGCGCCCTGGCCGGAGTCAAGGGTGACACCAAGGCGCGGATTTTCTGTCAGCAATTGAGCGCTGAACTGATCTCCATTGCAGGCCAGTACAAGGTTTCCGAGGACCTGCGACGCGACCCTCTGTGGGGCTCCGGAGTCCAGGTCAGCCTGTCGGGTGACGTGTTGAACATCACACGTCTTTAACGGATACTGCCGCATTTTCCAAGCATCTCTAAAACGTAGCGAAAACGGCTCAAACGAAGTAGGAAATTGGCAATCAGCAGTGTTTATCGACGATAAACCCTGCCGCTGACCGAGCTCCAGCCAAGGCTGTCCGACTGCAGTAGTTTTCAAGAGATGTTTTTCAGGGGCTAAAAGTCCTTTTTCCTTAGGGGTGAAACACCTTGGCCAAGATTCTCGTGGTTACATCCGGCAAGGGTGGTGTGGGTAAAACCACCACCAGCGCCGCTATCGGTACCGGCCTCGCTCTGCGCGGCCACAAAACAGTGATCGTCGACTTCGACGTCGGCCTGCGTAACCTCGACCTGATCATGGGCTGCGAGCGTCGCGTGGTGTATGACTTCGTCAACGTGGTCAACGGCGAAGCCAACCTGCAGCAAGCCCTGATCAAAGACAAGCGCCTGGAAAACCTCTACGTACTGGCCGCCAGCCAGACCCGCGACAAAGACGCGCTGACCCTGGAAGGCGTGGAAAAGGTCCTGATGGAACTCAAGGAAACCTTCGAGTTCGTGGTCTGCGACTCCCCGGCCGGTATCGAGAAAGGCGCGCACCTGGCCATGTACTTCGCCGACGAAGCGATTGTCGTGACCAACCCTGAAGTGTCTTCGGTGCGTGACTCCGACCGTATGCTCGGCCTGCTGGCCAGCAAATCCCGTCGCGCCGAAAAGGGCGAGGACGCGATCAAGGAACACCTGCTGTTGACCCGCTACAACCCGGAGCGTGTCAGCAATGGCGAAATGCTCGGTGTTGAAGACGTCAAAGAAATTCTGGCAGTGACCCTGCTCGGCGTCATTCCGGAATCCCAGGCAGTGCTCAAGGCTTCCAACCAGGGCGTGCCGGTGATTCTCGACGACCAGAGTGATGCTGGCCAGGCCTACAGCGATGCGGTTGACCGCCTGCTGGGCAAAACCGTGGAGCACCGGTTCCTTGATGTCGAGAAGAAGGGATTCTTCGAGCGCCTGTTTGGAGGTAGATAATGAATCTTTTTGACTTCTTTCGTGCCAGCAAAAAGGTCAGCACCGCGTCGGTAGCGAAAGAGCGTCTACAGATCATCGTGGCGCATGAACGCGGCCAGCGCAGCACCCCTGATTACTTGCCCGCCTTGCAGAAGGAACTGGTGGAAGTGATCCGCAAGTACGTCAATATCGGGTCCGACGACGTGCACGTCGCTCTGGAAAACCAGGGCAGCTGCTCGATCCTGGAACTCAATATCACCCTGCCTGATCGCTGATTGATCCGACGGGAGCCACGGCGGCTCGCTGGCCTCATGCATTGCATGGAGGTTGGCGAGCCGCCGTTGGCGTTTGTTACGAGGCTGTTTCAATGCCGTTGTCGAATATCCACATCCTGCATCAGGACCCCGCCGTCCTGGTGGTGAACAAACCCACCCTGCTGCTTTCAGTCCCCGGTCGCGCCGACGACAACAAGGACTGCCTGATCACTCGCCTGCAGGAAAACGGCTACCCCGAAGCCCGTATCGTCCACCGGCTGGATTGGGAAACCTCGGGCATCATTCTCCTGGCCCGGGACGCTGATACCCATCGCGAACTGTCGCGACAGTTTCATGACCGCGAAACGGAAAAAGCCTACACCGCACTCTGCTGGGGCCAGCCGGAACTGGACAGCGGCAGCATTGACCTGCCCCTGCGCTACGACCCGCCCACCAAGCCCCGGCACGTGGTGGACCACGAATTCGGCAAGCATGCCCTGACCTTCTGGCGCGTCTTGGAACGCTGCGGCGATTGGTGCCGGGTCGAATTGACCCCCATCACCGGCCGCTCCCATCAGTTGCGGGTACACATGCTGTCCATCGGACACCCGCTGCTGGGCGATGGCCTGTACGCCCATCCCCAGGCGCTGGCGGCCTGGCCACGCCTGTGCCTGCACGCCAGCATGCTCAGCTTCACCCACCCCCAGACCGGCGAGCGCCTGCGCTTCGACTGCCCCGCTCCGTTCTGAGCGCACGCCGCCCAAGCCGGCTTGCGGGCAAAGGCCGCCCCAGCGGCCCTTGTTCGCCGGCAAGCCGGCTCCTACAAGGCACTCCTAATACGTTAAACTCGCGCCACTGCTGTCTGGAGCTACTTATGCGCGAAGAGTTGAACCAAGGCCTGATCGACTTTCTCAAGGCCTCCCCTACCCCTTTCCATGCCACTGCCAGCCTCGTTCAACGCCTGGAAGCGGCGGGTTACCAGCGCCTCGACGAGCGCGAGCCATGGACCACCGAAGCCAACGGCCGCTACTACGTCACTCGTAACGATTCCTCCATCGTCGCCTTCAAACTGGGCCGGCATTCGCCCCTGCAAGGCGGCATCCGCCTGGTAGGCGCCCACACCGACAGCCCCTGCCTGCGGGTCAAGCCCCAGCCGGAACTGCAACGCCAGGGCTTCTGGCAACTGGGCGTCGAAGTCTACGGCGGCGCATTGCTGGCTCCGTGGTTCGACCGCGACCTGTCCCTGGCCGGCCGCGTGACCTTCCGCCGCGACGGCAAGGTGGAAAGCCAACTGATCGACTTCAAGGCACCGATCGCGATCATTCCCAACCTGGCCATTCACCTCAACCGTGAAGCCAACCAGGGCTGGGCGATCAACGCGCAGAACGAACTGCCACCGATCCTGGCCCAGTTCGCCGGTGACGAACGGGTGGATTTCCGCGCGGTGTTGACCGACCAACTGGCCCGCGAGCATGGTCTGAACGCCGACGTGGTGCTGGACTACGAACTGAGCTTCTACGACACCCAGAGCGCCGCGGTGATAGGACTGCACGGTGACTTCATCGCCGGCGCACGCCTGGACAACCTGCTGTCCTGCTACGCCGGGCTGCAGGCCCTGCTGACGGCCGACAGCGATGAAACCTGCGTGCTGGTGTGCAACGACCACGAAGAAGTCGGCTCCTGCTCGGCCTGCGGCGCCGACGGCCCGATGCTCGAACAGACCCTGCGCCGCCTGTTGCCCGAAGGTGACGAATTCGTCCGTACCATTCAGAAGTCGCTGCTGATCTCCGCAGACAACGCCCACGGCGTGCACCCCAACTATGCCGACAAGCACGACGCCAACCACGGGCCGAAGCTCAATGCCGGCCCGGTGATCAAGGTCAACAGCAACCAGCGCTACGCCACCAACAGCGAAACCGCCGGCTTCTTCCGCCACCTGTGCATGGCCGAAGAAGTGCCGGTACAGAGCTTCGTGGTACGCAGCGACATGGGTTGCGGCTCGACCATCGGCCCTATCACCGCCAGCCATCTGGGGGTACGCACTGTGGACATCGGCCTGCCGACCTTCGCCATGCACTCGATCCGCGAGCTCTGTGGCAGCCATGACCTGGCTCATCTGGTGAAAGTGCTGAGCGCCTTCTACGCTAGCCACGAACTGCCATGAGGCAGAGGGCGGGCGCGTGGACACACGCCCGCCTGTTTCTGATGCACATCAACCCGGGCCGCGACAAAGCGACCTAGACTTACAGTTACTCCTCCTGACAAGGCTGTCGCCATGATCTCGATGTCTTCGTTCCACTCCATGCTCATCCCCATTCTCACGGGCATGATCCTGCTGGCCATCGGCTTCAACTTCCGGGACAAGAACCTCGGTGTGTTCAGCATGTGGATCGGCATGCTGCTGATTCTCGGCACCGTGGTCTACAAGATCCTGGCCAAGCTCGCGGAATAAATGCAGCACTCACCCTCGCATTGAATTTGGCGGCCTCGTACACTCGGTCGATCCATTTTCCCCGAGGTTGACCGCCCAGTGTTCGCTCGTCTTTTTGCCCTGCCCTGCTATGTGCTCGTCTGCCTGCTGACCCTGCTGCCCCTGGGGAGCGCCCAGGCGGTGGGCTTGCCTGGCTTGCTGGGCAACCAGACCAAGGCGCAGCCCCAGGCTGAGGAACCCCTGGGGCAATCCCTGGACGAGGTGATCAAGTCCCTGGAGAACGACCAGCAACGGACCAAGCTGCTGGCGGACCTGAAGAAACTGCGAGATGCCACGAAAAAAGCCCAGCCCACGCCAGAAGAAGGCGTACTGGGCCTGATCGGCGGCACCCTGTCGAACCTGGAAAAGCAATTCTCCGGGGCCGACAGCCCGGTTACCCGCTGGTCCGACGAGTTCGACCTGGCCAAGGAAGAACTCTCGGCACTGATGCTGCCAGCCAGCCAGTGGCTGCCGATCATCTTTGCCTTTGCCCTGATCCTCATGGTCTGGAGCCTGCTGGCAGCAGCGCTGATCTGGCTCAGCCACCGGGTGCGCCTGCGCTTCGGCCTGACCGAAGACCTGCCCCAGCACCCCAAGACCTGGGACCTGCTGCGCTTTGCCCTGCGCAAGCTCGGCCCCTGGCTGATCGCCCTGTTGATCACGGTCTACATGACCTACTCCCTGCCCTCTTCCCTGGGCAAGGACCTGGCCATGGTCCTGGCCTACGCCCTGGTGGTCGGCACCTGTTTCTCGGCGATCTGCGTGGTGGCGTTCTCCGTACTCGATGGCCCGCACCGCCATCGCGCCCTGTACATCCTGCGGCGCCAGGCCTTCCGCCCGCTGTGGTGGATCGGCAGCTTCGCCGCCTTTGGCGAGGCCCTGAGCGACCCACGCATGGTGGCCAGCCTGGGCCAGCACCTGGCCCATACCGCGGCGACCTTCGCCAATGTCATGGCGGCGCTGTCCACCGGCGTGTTCATCCTGCGTTTCCGCCGCCCCATCGCCCACCTGATCCGCAATCAGCCGCTGTCACGGCGCCTGACCCGCCGGGCCCTGAGCGACACCATCGAGATCATCGGCACCTTCTGGTACCTGCCGGCCCTGGTGCTAGTAGGTATCTCGCTGTTCGCCACCTTCGTTTCCGCCGGCGACACCAGCACCGCCCTGCGCCAGTCGTTGCTGTGCACGGTACTGCTGGTGCTGTGCATGGTGATCAACGGCCTGGTACGCCGCCATGCCCTCAAGCCCCAGCGCGGGCACAAACGCCATGCGCTGTACTCCGAGCGGCTGAAAAGCTTCTTCTACACCCTGGCTCACCTGGCGGTCTGGCTGGCATTCATCGAGCTCGGCCTGCGGGTCTGGGGCATGTCGCTGATCCGCTTCACCGAAGGCGATGGCCATGAAGTCAGCGTCAAGCTGTTCAGCCTCGGCGGCACCCTGATCTTTGCCTGGCTGATCTGGATTCTCAGCGACACCGCGGTGCATCACGCCCTGACCCGTTCGCGCAAGGGCCTGGCCAACGCGCGCGCGCAAACCATGATGCCGCTGATCCGCAACGTGCTGTTCGTGGCGATCTTCATCATTGCCACCATCGTTGCCCTGGCGAACATGGGCATGAACGTCACGCCGCTGCTGGCCGGTGCCGGTGTCATCGGCCTGGCCATCGGTTTCGGCGCCCAGTCCCTGGTAGCGGACTTGATCACCGGCCTGTTCATCATCATCGAGGACTCCCTGGCCATCGACGACTACGTCGATGTCGGCGGCCACCTGGGCACCGTCGAGGGCCTGACTATCCGTACCGTGCGCCTGCGGGACATCGACGGCATCGTGCACACCATCCCGTTCAGCGAAATCAAGAGCATCAAGAACTACTCCCGGGAGTTCGGCTACGCGATCTTCCGCGTGGCGATCCCGTACAACATGGAAATCGACGACGCAATCAAGCTGATGCGCGATGTCGGCCAGAAGATGCGCACCGACCCCCTGCAGCGCCGCAATATCTGGTCGCCGCTGGAAATCCAGGGGGTGGAGAGTTTCGAGTCCGGCAGCGCCATCCTCCGGGCCCGTTTCAAGACTGCACCGATCAAGCAGTGGGAAGTGTCCCGGGCGTTCAACCTGTCCCTCAAGCGTCACCTCGACGAAGCCGGGCTGGACCTGGCTACGCCGCGCATGAGCATCCAGGTGATCACCGCAGGCGGCGGCGCGGAAAAGGAGTGATCCTGTAGAAGCCGGCTTGCCGGCGAACGACACTGGCGCCTAAAGAACGTCAACACCGACATGAATCGCGTCATGGCGCCAGAACTCCAGATCACAATCGATCAGCCGCTCATGCTGGTCATAGTTGACCCGGGCGATGCGCAGCCCGGGGCTGCCCACCGAGACCTTCAAGGCCGCCGCCGCTTCCGGCTGCAATGACGTGGGCACAATCTCGAAGCGCACCCGTCCGTAATGCAGGTCGTAATGCCGGGCATAGAGCTCGGTGATCGACTGGTTCAGGTCCAGCTCAAGAATCTTCGGAAAGTACTTGGGGTTCAGGTAGTGCTCGACATACAGCACCAGCCGCTCATCGATGCGCCGCGCCCGGCAGATCTGGATCACGCTGGACAGCGCCGGTAATTGCAGCCAGGCGCAGACGGCCGCCGAAGCCGGTTGCAGGCGCGCCGAGATCACCTCAGTGGAAGGCACTCGCCCCTGGGCACTGACCATGGCGTGGAAATGACTACGCTGCATCAGGTTGTAGGCCAGGCGCGGCGGCGAAACAAACCAGCCACGGCGCTCCTCACGGTAGATCTGCCCCTGGGCCTCCAGTTGCAGCAAGGCCTCGCGCACAGTGATGCGGGTGGTGTCGAACAACTCGCTGAGCTTGCGCTCGGCCGGCAGCTTGCTCCCGGGGGCCAACAGACCATGGGCGATCTGCTCCTGCAGGACCTGGCCGATGGCTGTCACCGCTTTGGTTGCATCAATACGCATCAACGTTACCTATCTGGACTAGACCAGCACTGTTTCAGGGCAGCGCAATGGCCGGGGCAGTGCTCTGCATCCGTGCCCAAAGCCTAGGCAATGCATATGACTGACAGATGACAAAGGCGCTCAGCGGGCCTGCCACCAACTTGCAAATTACCCGCCAGATCCTTGTTCTGCGGGCGTTTGGCCATGGTCTACGCTTATTTCGCAGCCTCGGACCTGCGCCTCAATCCATGCGTCGATCGTTGGCACCGACATCAAAGTGTCATCCAACACGCCTAAATTGGCTCAGGTATTGCTGACCTAGACCAACCCATCGCAAGACAGTCGATAACAACGCAGCGTTGAACTCACCCAAAGGAGCTTCGGATGAAACAGCTTTTCCTGGCATCACTGTTAGGCTCGACCATTGCCCTGTGCACCGCCGCCATGGCCGCTGATAACGACCTGAAAACCCTTGAAGCCGCTGCCAAAGCGGAAGGCGCCGTGAACAGCGTCGGCATGCCCAACGACTGGGCCAACTGGAAAGGCACCTGGGAGGACCTGGCGAAAATCTACGGCCTCAAGCACATCGACACCGACATGAGTTCGGCCCAGGAGATCGCCAAGTTCGCTGCCGAAAAAGACAACGCCAGCGCCGACATCGGCGACGTTGGCGCCGCCTTCGGCCCGATCGCGGTCAAACAGGGCGTGGCCCAGCCTTACAAGCCGAGCACCTGGGCCCAGGTCCCGGACTGGGCCAAGGACAAGGACGGCAACTGGGCGCTGGCCTACACCGGCACCATCGCCTTCATCATCAACAAGAAGCTGCTGCACGGCTCCGAAGCGCCGAAGAGCTGGGCCGACCTGGAAAAGGGCAAGTACAAGGTTTCCATCGGTGACGTGAGCACCGCGGCCCAGGCCGCCAACGGCGTACTGGCCGCCGCCATTGCCAAGGGTGGTGACGAGAAGAACATCCAGCCGGCGCTGCTGATGTTCGCCGAGATCGCCAAGCAGGGGCGCCTGTCCCTGGCCAACCCGACCATCGCCACCATGGAAAAGGGTGAAGTGGAAGTGGGCGTGGTCTGGGACTTCAACGGCCTGAGCTACCGCAACAAGATGGTCAACAAGGACGACTACATCGTGCTGATCCCGTCGGACGGCTCGGTGATCTCCGGCTACACCACCATCATCAACAAGTACGCCAAGCATCCCAACGCCGCCAAGCTGACCCGCGAGTACATCTTCAGCGACGCCGGCCAGACCAACCTGGCCCGCGGCAATGCGCGGCCGATCCGTGCCGAGCACCTGACCCTGCCGGCGGACGTACAGGCCAACCTGCTGCCCAACGAGCAGTACAAGCACGTAACACCGATCAAGGACGCCGATGCCTGGGAGAAAACCTCCAAGGGCCTGCCGCAGAAGTGGCAGGAAGAAGTGATCATCAACATGCAGTAAGGCTGCATCCCTGTAGGAGCCGGCTTGCCGGCGAATGGCTCAAAGGCGCTGCACAGACAAGCGCACACAGGCCGCTCGCCGACAAGCTGGCGCCTGCACACCCGATCCCGGAGTCCTCCACCTCATGAAGCACAACGTCATCCTTGTGGTGCTCGACGGCCTCAACCACGAAGTTGCCCGACACGCCATGGGGCACCTGCAAGCCTACGTCGGTGCTGGCCGCGCCGCCCTGTACAAACTGCAATGCGAACTACCTGCCCTCTCCCGCCCGCTGTACGAATGCATCCTCACCGGCGTGCGGCCGATCGACAGCGGTATCGTGCACAACCAGGTCTCGCGCCTGTCCAACCAGCGCAGCCTGTTCCACTACGCCCGCGAGGCCGGCCTGAGCACTGCCGCCGCGGCCTATCACTGGGTCAGCGAGCTGTACAACCGTTCGCCCTTCAACGCCCCGCAAGACCGGCACACCGCAAACCCTGAACTGCCGATCCAGTACGGCCACTTCTACTGGAGCGATCATTACCCCGATTCCCATCTGTTCGCCGACGCCGAGGACCTGCGCCTGCGCCATCAGCCCAACCTGCTGCTGGTGCATCCGATGAACATCGACGACGCCGGACACAAGCACGGCCTGGACAGTTCGCAGTACCGCAACAGCGCGCGCTCGGCGGACATCATTCTCGCCGACTACCTGCAAGGCTGGCTCGACGCCGGCTACCAGGTGCTGGTGACGGCCGACCACGGCATGAACAACGACCGCTCGCACAATGGCCTGCTGGCCGAGGAGCGAGAGGTCCCGCTGTTCGTTCTCGGCGACGCTTTCAGCCTCGACCCCGCTGCCGCGCCGAAACAGACCGAACTGTGCGGCACCGTCTGCCAATTGCTGGGCGCGCCCCATGACAAACCTTTCTGCCGGGAGCTGTTGAAGTGAATTCAGTCACCCGTGGCAAATGGCTGGCGGCCCTGTGCCTGGTGCCCTTCGCCCTGTTCTTCATCGTGTTCCAGATTGCCCCCCTGGTGTGGGTGCTGATCAACAGCCTGCAATCGGAAGAGTTCGGCTGGGGCCTGGCCAACTTCACCAGGATCTTCAGCTCGAAGTTCTACCTGCAGGCCATCCAGTACAGCCTGGAGATCAGTTTCTGGTCCAGCGTGTTCGGCATCATCATCGCGGTGCTGGGCAGCTACTCGCTGCGCCGGGTGGATTCGCGCCTGCGCAACTTCGTCAATGCCTTCGCCAACATGACCAGCAACTTCGCCGGGGTGCCCCTGGCTTTCGCCTTCATCATCCTGCTGGGCTTCAACGGCACCATCACCATCATGCTCAAGCAGTCGGGGATCATTCAGGACTTCAACCTGTACTCCAAGACCGGGTTGATCATTCTCTACACCTACTTCCAGATCCCCCTTGGCGTGCTGCTGCTCTACCCGGCCTTCGACGCCCTGCGCGAGGACTGGCGTGAATCCGCCGCCTTGCTGGGGGCCAACGGCTGGCAGTTCTGGCGGCATATCGGCCTGCCGGTGCTGACCCCGGCGCTGCTGGGCACCTTCGTCATCCTGCTGGCCAACGCCCTGGGCGCCTACGCCACGGTCTACGCGCTGACCACCGGCAACTTCAACGTCCTGCCGATCCGCATCGCAGCCATGGTCTCCGGGGACATCTCCCTGGATCCGAACATGGCCAGCGCCCTGGCCGTGGTGCTGGTGGCGCTGATGACCCTGGTGACCATCGTCCATCAACTGCTGTTGAAGAGGAGCTACCATGTCTCGCGCTGAACCCGGCTCCGCCGCGCTCTACCACCGAGTGATGGTCTACCTGCTGTTTGCCATCCTTCTGCTGCCGCTGCTGGGGACCTTCGTCTACTCGATTGCCAGCAGCTGGTCGGCGACCATCCTGCCCAGCGGCTTCACCTTCAAGTGGTACCTGCAGCTGTGGAGCGACCCACGTTTTCTCAATGCCTTCGGCCAGTCATTGCTGGTCTGCGTGGGTGCGCTGGTGCTTTCAGTGGTGCTGATCCTGCCGCTGCTGTTCGTGGTGCACTACCACTTCCCCAAGCTCGATGCGCTGATGAACATCCTGATCCTGCTGCCCTTCGCGGTGCCGCCGGTGGTGTCCTCGGTGGGCCTGCTGCAACTCTATGGTTCGGGGCCCTTCGCCATGGTCGGCACGCCCTGGATCCTCGTCGGCTGTTACTTCACCGTGGCACTGCCGTTCATGTACCGGGCCATCACCAACAACTTGCAGGCGATCAACCTGCGGGACCTGATGGACGCGGCCCAACTGCTGGGCGCCAGTACCTGGCAGGCGGCCTTCCTGGTGGTCCTGCCGAACCTGCGCAAGGGCCTGATGGTGGCGCTGCTGCTGTCCTTCTCGTTCCTGTTCGGCGAGTTCGTGTTCGCCAACATCCTGGTGGGCACCCGCTATGAAACCCTGCAGGTCTACCTGAACAACATGCGTAACAGCAGCGGCCACTTCACCAGCGCCCTGGTGATTTCCTACTTCTTCTTCGTGCTGCTTCTGACCTGGGCCGCCAACATCTTGAACAAGGACAAAAGCCAATGAGCTTCGTCAGCGTCCAACACCTGCAAAAGAACTATGCGGGCACCACGGTATTCAGCGACATCAATTGCGAAATCCGCAAGGGCGAGTTCGTCACCCTGCTCGGCCCTTCCGGCTGCGGTAAGTCGACCCTGCTGCGCTGCATCGCCGGCCTGACCCCGGTGGACGGCGGCAAGATCCTCCTCGACGGCCAGGACATCGTGCCCCTGAGCCCGCAGAAACGCGGGATCGGCATGGTGTTCCAGAGCTACGCGCTGTTTCCCAACATGACCGTGGAACAGAACGTGGCCTTTGGCCTGCGCATGCAGAAGGTCGGCGCCGAAGACAGCCGCAAGCGGGTCCAGGAAGCCTTGCAACTGGTGGAGCTCAACGACTTCGCCAGCCGCTACCCACACCAGCTGTCCGGTGGCCAGTGCCAGCGCGTGGCCCTGGCCCGCTCCCTGGTGACCCGCCCGCGCCTGCTGTTGCTGGACGAACCGCTGTCGGCCCTGGATGCACGGATCCGCAAGCACTTGCGCGAACAGATCCGCAACATCCAGCGGGAACTGGGCCTGACGACGATCTTCGTCACCCACGACCAGGAAGAAGCCCTGACCATGTCCGACCGGATCTTCCTGATGAACCAGGGCCGGATCGTCCAGAGCGGCGATGCCGAAACCCTCTACACCGCCCCGGTGGACGCCTTCGCCGCGGGCTTTATCGGCAACTACAACCTGCTGGATGCCGACAGCGCCAGCAAGCTGCTGCAGCGGCCGGTCAGCGGCCGCATCGCCATCCGCCCGGAAGCCATCGAACTGCGCAAGGAAGGCCCACTGGATGCGCTGGTACGCAGCCACAGCCTGCTGGGCAACGTGATCCGCTATCGGGTCGAGGCCCGAGGCGTGGAGCTGGTGGTGGATGTACTCAACCGCTCGGCCGATGATCTGCACGCCGACGGCCAGCGTCTGGCATTGAGCATCGATCCGACAGCCCTGTGTGAGGTAGCCTGATGGCATTCACGCAATTGATCCTGAAGAGAGAGCGGCACTGATGGCCTTGGCAATTTTTGATCTGGACGAAACCCTGATTCACGGCGACTGCGCCACCCTCTGGAGCGAACAGATGGGCCGCCTGGGCTGGGTCGACAGCGAGTCGTTCATGCGTCGCAACCATGAGCTGATGGACGCCTACAGCCATGGCAAGCTGGCCATGGAGGAGTTCATGGACTTCAGCCTGGAACCCATGAGCGGACGCACCCCGGAAGAGGTCGCGCACCTGGTCGAGCCCTGGGTCGAAGAGGTGATCGAGCCGATCATCTTCAGCGACGCCTGCAAGGCCATTGCCGCCCACCGCCAGGCCGGCGACCGGATCCTGGTGATCTCGGCCTCGGGCACTCACCTGGTGAAGCCGATTGCCGCGCGCCTGGGTATCGACGAAGTCCTGGGAATCGAGCTGGAGGTGCAGCATGGGGTCTACAGCGGCCGCACCGTTGGCACCCTGACCTACCGCGAGGGCAAGATCACCCGCCTGCTGCAATGGCTGGATGCCGAGGAAGAAAACCTGGAAGGCGCGACCTTCTACTCCGACTCGCGCAATGACCTGCCGTTGCTGCTGCGCGTGGACCACCCGCAGGTGGTGAACCCGGATCCGGTGCTGCGTGAACATGCGCAGAAGGCCGGCTGGCCGATCCACCACTGGAAGTGACCCGCCCCAGAGATCCCCGGAGCTGGCTTGTGTAGGAGCTGGCTTGCCAGCGAACAGACCGCCAGGCCTGACGCTCCCTTCGCCGGCAAGCCGGCTCCTGCAGGGCTCAGGTCAGGCTGGGGTCGATCACCAGCACCAGCTTGCCCGAGACCTGATTGGTCGCCAGCTCCGCAAAAGCGGCTTCTGCATCCTGGATCGCAAAGGTCCTGGCCAATTGCGGGCTCAGACGCCCTTCGCTGAACAACGGCCAGACATTCTGCCCAAGGTCGCTCAACAGGTCGGCCTTGAACTGGTCATTCCGGCTGCGCAGGGTCGACCCCAGAAACTGGATCCGCTTGCCCAGCACCTGGGCCAGGTCCAGCTGCGCTTCGCGCCCGCCCATCAAGCCGATCAGTACCCAACGTCCATCCAGGGCCAGCAGCTTGAGGTTGTTGGCCACATAATTGGCGCCCACCGGGTCGAGAATCACATCAAAAGGCCCAAAGTCCCGCAGCGCCTCAATGCCATCGGTACGCACCACACCGCCCTGGGCACCGAGGCTCTCGCAGTAGGCCAGGCGATCGGCTGAACCAACGCTCACCCAGCACGGGTTGCCGAACGCCTTGCACAGCTGGATAGCCGCCGAGCCGACGCCACTGGCGCCAGCGTGCAGCAGGACCTTCTCGCCCGGCTTGAGCGCTGCCAGCTGGAACAGATTCAGCCAGGCTGTGCTGTAGACCTCGGGCAGCGCCGCGGCCTCGGCCAGGGACAACCCTTCGGGTACTGGCATTACATGGCGGGCATCTACCACCACTTCTTCAGCCATGCCTCCGCCCGCCAGCAGGGCACAGACCCGATCACCCACTTGCCAGGACGAACCCGGGCCCACTTCACTGACTACCCCGGAGCATTCCAGGCCAAGGGCCTTGCTGGCTCCGGGAGGTGGGGGATAGAGCCCCGCACGCTGCAACAGGTCGGCCCGATTGAGGCCAGCAGCCGCCACCCGAATGCGAACTTGCCCCACATCACAGGCCGGACTTGGCTCTTCCACCCACTCCACATGACCTTCAACGCCTTGCAATGCTTTCACAGTGCCTCCATAGTGAGTCTGGACTGAGCCCGGAGCGGTAGCACCGGGCTTTTTGCATTATGCGACCGGTCCTTATGGAACCGGCGACTTCAAAGACGGCCTAATATGCGTTATCAATTGCCCCCGCGTCGAATCAGCATGAAGCATTTGTTCCCCAGCACCGCCCTCGCTCTTTTCATTGGTTTCGGCCTGCTGCCGATGTCGACCAATACGTTCGCAGCCAATAGCTGGGACAATCTTCAGCCCGATCGCGATGAGGTAATTGCCAGCCTCAATGTCGTTGAACTGCTCAAACGTCATCACTACAGCAAACCGCCGCTGGATGATGCGCGCTCGGTGATCATCTATGACAGCTACCTGAAGCTGCTGGATCCGTCGCGCAGCTACTTCATGGCCAGCGACATCGCGGAGTTCGACAAATGGAAAACCCAGTTTGACGACTTCCTCAAGAGCGGCGACCTGAACGCCGGGTTCACCATCTACAAGCGCTATCTGGACCGGGTCAAATCCCGCCTGGACTTCGCCCTGGCCGAGCTTAACAAGGGCGTCGACAAGATCGACTTCACCACCAAGGAAACCTTGCTGATCGATCGCAAGGATGCTCCTTGGCTCAAGACCACCGCCGAACTCGACGACCTGTGGCGCAAGCGCGTCAAGGACGAAGTGCTGCGGATGAAGATCGCCGGCAAGGATCCCAAGCAGATCCAGGAAACCCTGACCAAGCGCTACAAGAACCAGCTGGCGCGCCTGGACCAGACCCGTGCCGAAGATATCTTCCAGGCCTACATCAACACCTTCGCCATGTCTTACGACCCGCACACCAACTATCTGTCGCCGGATAACGCGGAAAACTTCGACATCAACATGAGCTTGTCGCTGGAAGGCATCGGCGCCGTGCTGCAGAGCGACAACGACCAGGTCAAGGTCGTGCGCCTGGTGCCGGCAGGCCCGGCGGACAAGACCAAGCAGGTAGCCCCTGCGGACAAGATCATCGGTGTGGCCCAGGGCGACAAGGAAATGGTCGACGTGGTGGGCTGGCGCCTGGACGAAGTGGTCAAGCTGATCCGTGGTCCGAAAGGCACCCTGGTACGCCTGGAAGTGATTCCGGCCAGCAATGCGCCAAACGACCAGACCAGCAAGATCGTGCCGATCACCCGCGAAGCGGTGAAGCTCGAAGACCAGGCGGTGAAGAAGTCGATCCTCAACCTCAAGCAGGACGGCAAGGACTACAAGCTCGGGGTGATCGAGATCCCAGCCTTCTACCTGGACTTCAAGGCCTTCCGCGCTGGTGATCCGGATTACAAGAGCACTACCCGCGACGTGAAGAAACTGCTGACCGAGTTGCAGAAAGATAAGGTCGACGGTGTGGTCATCGACCTGCGCAACAACGGCGGCGGCTCCCTCCAGGAAGCCACCGAGCTGACCAGCCTGTTCATCGACAAGGGTCCTACCGTGCTGGTGCGCAACGCCGACGGCCGGGTGGATGTACTGGAAGATGAAAACCCCGGTGCCTTCTACAAAGGCCCGATGGCACTGCTGGTCAACCGTCTCTCGGCTTCGGCTTCGGAGATCTTCGCCGGCGCCATGCAGGACTACCACCGCGCCTTGATCATCGGCGGCCAGACCTTCGGCAAAGGCACCGTGCAGACCATCCAGCCGCTGAACCACGGCGAGCTGAAGCTGACCCTGGCCAAGTTCTACCGGGTTTCCGGGCAGAGCACCCAGCACCAGGGCGTGCTGCCGGATATCGGCTATCCGTCGATCATCGACACCAAGGAAATCGGCGAAAGCGCCCTGCCTGAAGCCATGCCATGGGACACCATCCGCCCGGCCATCAAGCCTGCGGTAGACCCGTTCAAACCGTTCCTGGCTCAGCTCAAGGCCGAACACGAAAGCCGTTCGGCGAAAGATCCGGAGTTTGTGTTCATCCGCGACAAGCTGGCCCTGGCACAGAAACTGATGGCGGAAAAAACCGTCAGCCTCAATGAAGCCGATCGTCGGGCGCAACATGCCGATATCGAAGCCAAGCAACTGGCCCTGGAAAACGCCCGTCGCAAAGCCAAGGGCGAGGAGCCGCTCAAAGAGCTGAAGAAAGAAGACGAAGATGCACTGGCTGCTGCCGAGCCGGACAAGACCAAGCCGGAAGACGACGCCTACCTGAGTGAAACCGGGCGCATCCTGCTGGACTATCTGAAGCTCAACACCTCGGTGGCCAAGCACTGAGGATGATGGCAATTTAATTCGATCGCGCCTCGGATCGTCATTAAACAGTCATCATTCTGTCGTGAAATAAAGGACCGGGCGCCGCTCTCTAGCCAGAGCCGCGCCCGGTCCTTTTTTATCGACAGAGATCGCCATGACCACGACCGAACAGCTCAGTGCATTGAGTTCAATCCTGGCTCAAAGCGGTTTGCACAGTCTGTTCCAACCGATCATTTCCCTGTCCGAGCGGCGCATCCTGGGTTATGAGGCCCTGAGTCGCGGCCCCTCAAACAGCCCTCTGCACTCCCCTGTCGCGCTGTTCGCCGTCGCGCGCCAGGCCGGGCGCCTGAGCGAGCTGGAGATTGCCTGTCGGCAAAGCGCCTGCAAACGCTTCAGCGAACAACAACTGCCCGGCAAGCTGTTCCTCAACGTCTCGCCGGAATCCCTGCTGGAGGCCGCCCACCAACCAGGGCGTACCTTGCAGCTGCTTGAGGACTTCGGCATCCCCCCCAGCCAGGTGGTGATCGAGCTTACCGAACAGACCCCGATCGACGATTTCCAGTTGCTGCAGAACGCCCTGCACCATTACCGCGACATGGGTTTCTCCATCGCCCTGGACGACCTGGGCGCCGGTTATTCGAGCCTGCGCCTGTGGTCGGAGCTGCGCCCGGACTACGTGAAAATCGACCGGCACTTTATCGACGGCATTCACCAGGATGCCCTCAAGCGCGAGTTCGTCGGCTCGATTCTGCAAATCGCAAAAGCCTCCCGCGCCCAGGTGATCGCCGAAGGGATCGAACTGACCGAAGAACTGGCAGTGCTGACCGAGATGGGCGTCGACCTGGTCCAGGGCTACCTGTTGTGTCGCCCCCAGGAACAGCCGCCGAGGGACGCTCGGGCAATGATGCCCAAGCATGATCACACCAGCGTGGCCCTCAACGATGATGGCAGCGACCTCAGTGCGCTGCTCAACGAGCAACCGGCCGTTGCCCGCAATACGCCCACCGCCAACGTCCTGGAAGCCTTTCGCCGGCAAGCCAACCTCAACTCCCTCGCGGTGCTGGACGAACAGGGGCAGCCTTGCGGCATCGTCCATCGGCACTCGCTCTCCGACGCCCTGCTCAAGCCCTTTGCCACCGACCTGTTCGCCCGCAAGCCCATCAGCCGCCTGATGAACGATGACTTTCTCGCGGTCGAACTCAGCCAGTCCCTGCAGCAGGTCAGCCGCCTGATCACCAGCCGCGCCCGCCAACGCATCGAGGAAGATTTCATCATCACCTTGAATGGCCATTATCTGGGGCTGGGGCGGGTCATCGATGTGCTCAAGCTGATTACGGAGCTGAAGATCCAGCAAGCCCGCTACGCCAACCCGCTGACTCTGCTGCCCGGCAATGTGCCGATCCAGCAGTGCCTGAGCCGCCTGCTGCAGCAAGCACGGGAATCGGTGATCTGCTACGTCGACATCGACAGTTTCAAACCCTTCAACGATATCTATGGCTATGGCCGCGGCGATGAGGTGCTGCTGTGCCTGGCCCAATGCCTGAACGACCGGGTAGACCCGAGCCGCGACTTCGTCGGACATATCGGTGGGGATGACTTTCTGCTGGTGCTGGGGCCGGAAGACTGGCGCCGACGGCTCAACCAGTTGCTGGATGACTTCCACAGCCAGTGCCGGCGCTTCTATCGCAGCGAACACCTGGAAGCCGGCTGTTTTGTCGCCCCCAATCGGCAAGGTATCCGTCAGGAATTTCCCTTGCTGTCACTGTCCATCGGCGTAGTGCACCTGTATCCACAGGCCTGTGGCCAACTGGACTCCAGCCAACTGGCGGAGCTGGCCTCCCAGGCCAAGCATCACGCCAAGAACATCCAGGGCTACAGCATCCATGTGATCGACAGCCTGGAAGCGGCAGCCAGCCTGGGAGCGCAAAACCTCAGTGAGCCGCTGCGGGATCAGTCGGCTGATCGAGCTGCGTCAGTTTGAGCGCCGCAAGAGGATGCCCGGCCTGGGCCGAAAGCGTCCACCAGCGCGCCGCTTCGACAGCGTCGGGAGCCTTGCTGGGCGAGCCGGCCAGGCTGATCACGCCCAACTGATAGGCTGCCTTGCCATCCCCTGCCAGTGCAGCCAGCCGCAGCAGGCGTTGACCTTCTTGACGGGCGCCAAGCCCCTGCCCACGAAAAGTCAGGATGTGCCCATAAAAGCTCAGCGCACCGACATTGCCCAGATTGGCCATGCGCGCAAACTGACCTTCCATCCAACGCCAGACACGGGGTTGGCGGACAAACCACGGCCAATGAAACAAACGGCGCGCCAGCCAATAGCCGAGTCGCGCCTTGAGTGCCAGGAACATTCAAGCCTCCGCTGATTCGGGATACTCGTACTCGAAGACCCGCACCACTTCCGAGGCATGCCAGGAAGCCGCGGCAACACCGTCGGAAGGGCCGGAAAAACGCCCCAGACGCTCCACGCACTCGAAGAAGCCGGTACGCGGCAAGCGGCTGGCCCCCTGGCTGATCACCAGGGAACTGCGCAAAGGCTGTTCGGCCCGTGCATCCAGCGCTGCCAGATGCTCCAGCGCCGCTGTCAGGGTCTGCATGGCCGGGCTGGGCAGTTGCAAGCGCTCCAACAAGGCTCGATAGGTTAAAAGATGCCGCTGACGACGGGCCTGATCCAGCTCACCCAACAGCCCATCCCAGTGCTGACGACTGATCCTTACACTCACGATTGCTCCCTCCACCCCGGCACCGTCAACTCCCAGGCCAGGCTGCGGCGAATCGCAGCGTCGGGTTGACGCTCGCCACTTTCAATCAGGGCCAGGTAAGACGGACTGATACCAACTTTGCGGGCCAGCGCCTCGATGGCGATGCCCTTCCCTTCGCGCAGACTGCGTAATTGATCCAGGCCCGGAAGATTCTGGGCTGGTGGCGCTGCCTGAGAAGTTGCGGCAGCGTGCGGTGGTTGTTCGGTAAGACCTGCGGCTGACAATAAAGCTTGATACTGAGCCCACGGCAGAACCGCATATTCGGGCTCGCCATCGCGTTCAATAATCTGAATATCCATTACTACCCCGTAGGACAACGACACTTAGCGAGTCGGGCTTTTCCCTTGAAGTGTAATCCTAACAGCGGCAATGGTCGCGGGGAGCATGATTGTTGTGGGAGGCGGTGAATACCCTTAGTTTTTCTGCGGTCCTTCCAGCAGCAATTGCTCCGCAGTGTCCGGCAAGCGCTCGACAACCGCGAGTTTTTCCGGCATTTGCCGATTGCGCCAGGTTCGGAAGGCGTTGAGTTCGTCATCCAGGGTTTTCATCAACCAAGCCAGAACGGCGATATCATCAAGCATGCCGAACACCGGAATAAAGTCAGGAATGGCATCCACCGGGCTGAGGAAATACATCAAGCCTGCCACCACCGACAGCAGCGCCTTGGGGCTGATGGCCCGGTACTCGCCACGCCAGTAGGCCAGGCACAGTGCCTGCAACAAGCGCAGGTCCTGTTTGACCTTGCCCAGGCGTCCGCCCTGGCTGGCGCCTTTGCTCGCCACGGCGAACAGCAGCGTGGGCAAACGACCGCGGCTCAGCAAGCGCCCCGCCAACGGCAGGAAACGAGCAAAATTCCAGGGTGCTTTCATCATCACTCCCACTGAAATGTTATCCACACAAATTGTGGATAACCTTGTGAACAGAGCTATTTTTCACGGCTGAAAGCCCCGTTTCATAAGGGCTGAGCTCAGATCGGGCGTTTTTTACTCACATAAAAAAACCCATAATTTCATTGACTTGGCAGCCTCCAGCGACTACCTACCGCTCATACCCTGTTCAGACCACCCACGCTGCCGTCGGTTCGGATAATTTGCCAGCAGCAACCTGCAGAAACGACAACGCCCCGTAAGAACGGGGCGTTGCTTCAGGCGCTGACGCAGGTTACTTGGAGGCGTCCTGCTTGGCTGGATCCTTGATACCCAGCAGCTCCAGTTCGAAGACCAGCACCGAGTTGGCTGGAATCGCCGGGCTCGGGCTCTGGGCGCCGTAGGCCAGGTCGCTCGGGATGTACAGCTTGTACTTCTCGCCCACGTGCATCAGTTGCAGGCCTTCGACCCAACCCGGGATCACGCCGCTGACCGGCAGATCGATCGGGCTGCCACGCTCTACCGAGCTGTCGAACACAGTGCCGTTGGTCAGGGTGCCGGTGTAGTGAACAGTCACGACATCAGTCGGCTTGGGCTGAGGACCGTCAGCCTTTTTCAATACTTCGTACTGCAGACCGGAAGCGGTGGTGGTCACACCGGTTTTCTTGCCGTTCTCTTCGAGGAATTTCTTGCCGGCAGCCGCCGACTCTTCGCTCATCTTGGCCATGCGCTCTTCGGCACGCTTTTGCAGCGCGGCGAAGGCTTCGACCAACTCTTCATCCTTCAGCTTCTGTTCTTTCTTGCCGACGGCATCTTCGATGCCCTGGGCGACCGCTTTGGAATCCAGGTCATCCATGCCTTCCTGAGCCAGACTCTTGCCCATGTTCAGGCCGATACCGTAGGAAGCTTTTTGCGCCGGGGTTTTCAGCTCTACGCTGGTCTGCGAATCACAACCCGCAAGTACCAGGCTAACCAGGGCCACCGCCGCCGCCAACCGATGCTGTTTCATGCTATTTCCTTGTTCATGCGCCTAAAGGGCAATCGAATAAAGCCGCGAGCTTATCAGGCGACCACGACCAATGGCTACCGGCGTAAGAGTAGTAAATGGCCGATAAGTTCACGTCTTTAAACGCGTTTTCATGCTCTGGGGTACACCCTGCCCAGGCCGCTTACCGAGGCGCTTGAACGGGCGCGAATAACCATAGCTCAAGTAATGGCTACTTGCCGCGTCAGATGAGCTCAGGCATAAGGAAACGAAATTCGACAAGGAAGTACATCTTGCGCCTCATCTATCGTGTGTTGCTGTTGATTGCCGTGCTGATCGGCATTGTCCTGGCAGTGGTCCTATACTACGTGGCCAATCCGAAACTCCCCGACTATGTACCCGTTGAACAGGTGCACTACCTGGACCAATGGGATGCCAAGGATCGCCAGACCTACTATTTCACTCCCCAGGGCACCCAGGTCAAAGGCCTGCGCTATGAATGGTTCAGCGCTCTGGAGCTACCGTTCTCCGAGCAGTCCTTTGCCGCTCCCGAGTACCTGGCCCGCTTCGGCTTCCTGGTGGAGCCGGGACAGAAAGCCACAGCGCAGAATCCCGGCAACCTGCCCGTGGGCTTCGCCCGCCATCAGAATCCGGGCAGCGCGGAACAATACCTAGACATCACCTGTGCTGCCTGCCACACCGGCGAGCTGCGTTTCAACCATCAAGCCCTGCGCATTGATGGCGGCTCGGCGCAGCACGTACTGCCGTCCAGCGTACCGACCCTGCGTGGTGGCAGCTTCGGCCAGGCCCTCGTGGCCAGCCTCACCAGCACCTACTACAACCCCTGGAAATTCGAGCGCTTCGCCCGCAAGGTGCTGGGTGCCGACTACGAAGCCAGGCACAAACAGCTGCGCAAGGACTTCAAGGTCTCGCTGGATAACTTCCTGCGGGTGGCCTGGAACGATACCCATCGCGGCCTCTATCCAACCGAAGAGGGTCCGGGCCGTACCGACGCCTTTGGCCGCATCGCCAATGCCAGCTTCGGCGACGCCATTTCCCCTGAGAACTATCGGATTGCCAATGCCCCGGTGGACTACCCGCAACTCTGGGATATCTGGACCTTCGACTGGGTCCAGTGGAACGGCTCGGCGCAGCAACCCATGGCGCGCAATATCGGCGAAGCCCTGGGGGTTGGCGCCACCCTGAACCTGTTCGACGCCAACGGCCAACCCCTCTCCGGCGAGGCCCGTTACCCTTCCAGCGTACGTGTCCGCGATCTCAACCTGATCGAGGAAACCTTGCAGCGCCTCAAGCCACCGGCCTGGCCGGAAGCCTTGCTGGGTACGATCGACAAGCCGCTGGCCGCCAAGGGCCGCGAGCTGTTCGCCAGCAACTGTGCCGGCTGCCATGTACCCTCGGTCAGCGACAACAACGGCCGCCCCGTGCAGCAGTTGAAAATGCTTCCGGTAGCGGTGATTGGCACCGACCCGAATTCGGCGAGCAATATCGCCGACCTGCGCTATGACCTGAGCTCCTTGCAGTGGGATACCGCCGAACTGGCCAGGTCCAACGTTGAGCTGCACCCGACACCCAGCGAACCGCTGGACCTGCGTCAACTCTCGGCTGCCAAGGGCCTGGCCTACATCACGGCCTTTGTCGAAGAGCGCGCCTATCGCGACGCCAAGGTCACCCCCGAGGAGCGCCCGCGGCTGGACGGCTACGGGCTGCCGATCGGCGTACGCGAGTTGCGCGCCTACAAGGCCCGCCCGCTGGCCGGGGTCTGGGCCACACCGCCGTACCTGCACAACGGCTCGGTACCCAACCTCTATCAACTGCTGTCTCCGCAATCGGAGCGCTCGACAACCTTCTACCGCGGCACCTTCGAGTACGATCCCAAGCACCTGGGCTATCGCCCGGAAGCCTTCAAGAACGGTTTTGAATTCGATACCCGCATCAGCGGCAACCACAACAGCGGCCACGAATTCCGCGCCGGCCAGCGTGGCAATGGCGTTATCGGCCCACTGCTGCAGCCAGAAGAACGCTGGGCCTTGCTGGAATACCTGAAAGTGCTGGGCGGACCATTGGAGTCGCAATTGCCATGAAACTCGATCTCGCCAGAAAACGACCGTCCCTGCTGGCCCGACTGTGGCTGCGCCTCGGCGCCTTGCTGGGCAGGACCCTGTTATTGCTATTGGTCATCGGCCTGCTGGGCTGGGCACTGTCCAGTGCCTGGTTCGCCTGGCACCACCGAGGCCCGGTAGCGGTGCAGGAGCAGGTTCCTGCCGATGAGGCAGCCCGCACCCAGGACATCATCCAGACCGCGGTGCGCATCGTTGACCAGCACCGCGAAGGCACCCGCTACCTGCGCGATGCCCATGCCAAGGCCCACGGTTGCGTGAAGGCGCAGGTCCAGGTCCTCAACGACTTGAGCCCGCCACTGCGCCAGGGAGTATTTGCCACCCCTGGCCAGACCTGGCAAGCCGTCGTACGCCTGTCCAACGGCAACGCCTACCCGCAGTTCGACAGTATTCGCGACGCCCGCGGCATGGCGATCAAGCTACTGGATGTTCCCGGGCAACAACTGATGGCGTCGGAATCACAACGCCGTGAACAGGACTTCGTGATGTTCAATCATCCGAATTTCTTCGTCAGCGACGTAGCCGAATATCAGCAGAACATCGCCGCCCAGGCGGACGGCAAGAAAGTCGGCGCATTCTTCCCTGGGTGGGATCCGCGCACCTGGCAGGTACGGCATCTGTTCATCGCCCTGGCGACCCTGTCACCGGCCCCGGCCAGCCCGACCCAGACCACCTACTACTCGGTCTCGCCCTACAAGTTCGGCAATGCCAACGCCAAATTCCGGGTCATGCCGGACCCCGAGAGTTGCCCGGCCTACAGCCTGCCAGCACAGAACCAGGATCTGCCCAACTTCCTGCGCAGCGCCCTGACCCAGCAACTCTCCACCGACCGGGTTGGCGCCTGTTTCGTACTGCAAGTCCAGCGCCAGGACCCGAACCGTTTCATGCCGATCGAAGACACCAGCATTGAATGGAAAGAAAGTGACGCCCCCTTTGAAACGGTGGCGCGGGTGACCCTTCCCGCCCAGGACTTCGATACCCCGGCGCAGAACCTGGCTTGCGACAACCAGTCCTTCAACCCCTGGTTCGGTCTGGAAGCCCATCGCCCCATCGGCGGCATCAACCGTCTACGCAAGGCGGTGTATGAAGCCGTCAGCGACTACCGGCATAGCCGTAACGCCGAGCAGTAGGCAAAAACGCAAAAAGCGGCCCGAGGGCCGCTTTTTTCATGCGCAGGATTCGAACCGATACAAATCCCAGACAGCAAAAAGCCCGCATTGAGCGGGCTTTGTGTGGCGACCTGGCGTTCAGTGTTCCAGGTTACCGAATATGGCGCAGCGGACGGGACTCGAACCCGCGACCCCCGGCGTGACAGGCCGGTATTCTAACCGACTGAACTACCGCTGCGCGTAGCGTTGAAAGTAAGTGGTGGGTGATGACGGGATCGAACCGCCGACATTCTGCTTGTAAGGCAGACGCTCTCCCAGCTGAGCTAATCACCCTTTACCTTCGTTGCGGGGCGCATTATGCCACAGAAATTCTTAAAGTGTTGATTTAATTAATAATTTTATTAAAAAAACCAAATTTCCATGTACAGCAACACAACCCACGTAACTCTTTACAGCAAAAAGCCCGCGTTAGCGGGCTTTCTGTGGTGACCTGGCGTTCAGTATTCCAGGTTACCGAATATGGCGCAGCGGACGGGACTCGAACCCGCGACCCCCGGCGTGACAGGCCGGTATTCTAACCGACTGAACTACCGCTGCGCGTAACACTGAATGCGAATGGTGGGTGATGACGGGATCGAACCGCCGACATTCTGCTTGTAAGGCAGACGCTCTCCCAGCTGAGCTAATCACCCTTCACGTTCGGTGTGGCGCGCATTCTACGGAGCAGCCCCCACTCTGGCAAGCACTTTTTATAATAATTTTTTCAGGCCTTCCAAAGGCTTAGCGAAGGGTTGGCCTGAGCAGCAGCGAAGAGAATAATGCCCTCCTTTGTATAAAGGAGAGATTCACCCCATGTGGTTCAAAAACCTGCTGATCTATCGCCTGACCCAAGATCTGCCTTTTGATGCTGAGGCGCTGGAAACTGCACTGGCGACCAAACTGGCGCGCCCCTGTGCAAGCCAGGAGTTGACCACTTACGGTTTCGTCGCCCCTTTCGGCAAAGGTGAAGACGCCCCGCTGGTTCACGTCAGCCAGGACTTCATGCTGGTAGCCGCGCGCAAGGAGGAACGCATCCTGCCTGGCAGCGTGGTGCGCGATGCGGTGAAGGAAAAGGTCGAAGAGATCGAAGCCGAACAGATGCGCAAGGTCTACAAGAAGGAACGCGACCAGATCAAGGATGAAATCATCCAGGCCTTCCTGCCCCGCGCCTTTATCCGTCGCTCCTCGACCTTCGCCGCCATTGCCCCGAAACAGGGCCTGATCCTGGTCAACTCGGCCAGCCCGAAGCGCGCCGAAGACCTGCTCTCCACCCTGCGCGAAGTCCTCGGCACCCTGCCGGTTCGCCCGCTGACCGTGAAGATCGCCCCCACCGCGATCATGACCGACTGGGTCAAGACCCAGAAAGCCGCCGACGATTTCTTCGTACTCGACGAGTGCGAACTACGCGACACCCACGAGGACGGCGGCATCGTGCGTTGCAAGCGCCAGGACCTGACCGGCGAGGAAATCCAGCTGCACCTGAGCACCGGCAAGGTGGTCACCCAACTGTCCCTGGCCTGGCAGGACAAACTGTCCTTCATGCTCGACGACAAGATGGTGGTCAAGCGCCTGAAGTTCGAAGACCTGCTGCAGGATCAGGCGGAACAGGACGGCGGTGATGAAGCCCTCGGCCAGCAGGATGCCAGCTTCACCCTGATGATGCTGACCTTCGGCGACTTCCTGCCGGCGCTGTTCGAAGCCCTGGGCGGCGAGGAGATTCCGCAGGGCATCTGACGCCTTGCCCGGATAACCGCTACGCACTAGACGCCACCGCCTTCGGTGGCGTTTTCACATAATAAGGAACAGGTCATGCGCGCACTGGCTGCACTGAGCCGCTTTGTCGGCAACACCTTCGCATACTGGGTACTGATCTTCGCCGTCCTGGCATTCTTCCAGCCTGGCTGGTTCGTCGGTCTCAAGGGCGCCATCGTGCCGCTGCTGGGCCTGGTGATGTTCGGCATGGGCCTGACCCTGAAACTTGAAGATTTCGCCGAAGTGGCCCGCCACCCATGGCGCGTGGCCCTGGGAGTGGTGGCCCATTTCGTGATCATGCCCGGGGTGGCCTGGGTGCTCTGCCAGGCATTTCACCTGCCGCCGGAAATCGCCGTCGGGGTGATCCTGGTCGGCTGCTGCCCAAGCGGCACCTCTTCCAACGTGATGACCTGGCTGGCCCGCGGCGACCTGGCGCTGTCGGTGGCCATTGCAGCGGTTACCACTCTACTGGCCCCACTGCTGACCCCGGCGCTGATCTGGTTGCTGGCCTCGGCCTGGCTACCGGTCTCGTTCATGGAGCTGTTCTGGTCGATCCTGCAAGTGGTGCTGCTACCGATCGTGTTGGGAGTGCTGGCCCAGCGCCTGCTGGGCCAGCGGGTGCAGCACGCGGTGGAAGTACTGCCGCTGGTTTCCGTGGTGAGCATCGTCATCATCGTCACCGCGGTGGTGGCCGCCAGCCAGGCGAAAATCGCCGAGTCGGGCCTGCTGATCATGGCCGTGGTGATGCTGCACAACAGCTTTGGCTACCTGCTGGGCTACTTCACGGGGCGTCTGTTCAAGCTGCCACTGGCGCAGCGAAAATCCCTGGCCCTGGAAGTCGGCATGCAGAACTCCGGCCTGGGCGCGGCCCTGGCCAGCGCTCATTTCTCGCCACTGGCGGCGGTACCCAGCGCCTTGTTCAGCGTCTGGCACAACATTTCCGGGGCCCTGCTCTCGACCTATTTCCGGCGAATGGAAGATCCAGCCGAACAAAAGCTGGAAATACAGCGAGGCCATGACTGAGGAAAAAAATACTCGCCCACGTGAGAGTGGGCAGTATACTGCGCATCGCGAGGACGACCTCGCGACTCATTCGAGCGATCAATTCCGGGGACGACCCCATCAACCGATGAGGTAGGCATGTCCTGGATCATTCTGTTTTTTGCCGGTTTGTTTGAAGTGGGCTGGGCCGTCGGCCTGAAATACACCGATGGCTTCAGCCGCCCGCTGCCCACCGCCCTGACCATCATTGCCATGGCCATCAGCCTCGGCCTGCTGGGCCTGGCGATGAAGGAACTGCCCCTGGGCACGGCCTATGCCATCTGGACCGGAGTCGGCGCCGTCGGCACGGTGATCGCCGGTATCATCCTGTTTGGCGAATCCATGGCTCTGGTGCGCCTGGTCAGCGTGGCGCTGATCATCGCCGGCCTGGTGGGCCTGAAAGTCAGCGCCAGCTGAAAAGCCCAGGCAGAAATGAAAACGCCCGCAAATGTGCGGGCGTTTTCGTATCCGGCAGCTAGCGCCGTGGACCCCGCAATTGCGCCACCATGGCCTGCAACTTCGCCGGTTCGGCTGCGTCCACCGCCACCGATGGCCCGGCCACCAGGGTCACTCGCGACCAGAAGCGGTGGAAGAAACCCTTGCTCGGATCGCGACTGAAGAAGCTGCCCCACAAGCCTTGCAGAGCCATGGGAATCACCGGCACCGGGGTTTCCTCGAGAATCCGTGTCAGCCCGCCCTTGAACTCGTTGATCTGGCCATCGGCAGTCAGCTTGCCCTCGGGAAAAATGCACACCAGTTCGCCATCGCGCAGGTACTGGGCAATGCGCTGGAAGGCTTTTTCATAGATCTGCAGGTCTTCATGCCGACCGGCGATGGGAATGGTTCCGGCGGTACGGAAGATGAAGTTCAACACCGGCAGGTTGTAGATCTTGTAGTACATGACGAAGCGAATCGGCCGACGCACCGCACCGCCAATCAGCAAGGCATCGACGAAAGACACGTGGTTGCACACCAGCAGGGCAGCGCCTTCATCAGGGATCAACTCCAGGTTGCGATGCTCAACGCGGTACATGGAATGGCTGAGCAGCCAGATCATGAAACGCATGCTGAACTCGGGCACCACCTTGAAGATGTAGACGTTGACCGCAATGTTGAGCAGCGACACCACCAGGAACAGGTGGGGAATGGTCAGCTGGACCATGCTCAGCATCACGATAGAGACAATCGCCGACACCACCATGAACAGCGCATTGAGAATGTTGTTGGCGGCTATCACCCGGGCTCGCTCGTTTTCCGGGGTACGGGACTGGATCAGGGCATACAGTGGCACTATATAGAAGCCGCCGAAGATCCCCAGGCCAAGGACATCGAACAGCACCCACCAGGCATGGGCAAAACCCAGCACTTCAATCCAGCCATGACCCGTGGCGCTTTCCGGGATACCACCGGAATGCCACCACAGCAGCAGGCCGAACACCGTCAGGCCAAAGGAGCCGAACGGTACCAGGCCGATCTCAACTTTGCGCCCCGACAGCTTCTCGCACAGCATCGAGCCTACGGCAATCCCCACCGAGAACACCGTCAGGATCAGGGTTACCACGGTCTCGTCGCCGTGCATCCATTCCTTGGCATAGGCCGGAATCTGGGTCAGGTAGATGGCGCCGACGAACCAGAACCAGGAGTTGCCGACAATCGAGCGCGACACCGCCGGGGTCTGCCCCAGCCCCAGGCGCAAGGTGGCCCAGGACTGGCTGAAGATATTCCAGTTCAGGCGCATCTCCGGGGTCGCCGCGGCAGCCCGGGGAATGGCGCGGCTGGCCAGGTAGCCCAGTACCGCCACACCGATCATGGCGCTGGAGACTATCGGCGCGTAATGCTCCGAGGACATCATTACCCCAGCGCCGATAGTGCCGGCCAGGATCGCCAGGAACGTACCCATTTCCACCAGGCCGTTGCCTCCCACCAATTCCTCTTCACGCAAGGCCTGGGGCAGGATCGAATACTTCACCGGGCCGAACAGCGCCGAGTGGGTGCCCATGGCGAACAGGGCCACCAGCATCAGCGACAGGTGATCGAAGGCGAAGCCCACCGCCCCCACCACCATGATCGCGATCTCCCCCAGTTTGATCAGGCGGATCAGCGAGTCCTTGGCGAACTTCTCGCCAAACTGCCCGGCCAGGGCGGAAAACAGGAAGAACGGCAGGATGAACAGCAAGGCACAGAGGTTGACCCAGATCGACCGGTCACCCTCGATGCTCAGCTTGTAGAGAATGGCCAGGATCAGCGACTGCTTGAAGATGTTGTCGTTGAAGGCACCGAGGGATTGCGTGATGAAAAACGGCAGGAACCGCCGCTTGCGAAGCAAGGTGAACTGCGAAGGGTGACTCATCTTCCATGTCCCTGAGTGGCGTGGATACTGTTATTGGAATGTCGAATATCGATCCAGGCCACAACCTTACCTATCTTTGCCGATTATTTCCGTAACCCCGCAATGCACGGCGAGACAAACAGCTCTCCTTTATAAGCCCCCTGCACCGTGCGCTTGGCCACGATCAGCCACATCACCGCCAGCGCCGCCACCAGTACCGCGCCAAACACACTGAAAAAACCCAGGTGCAAGGTGCTGCCCAGTTTAAGGGTGGCCAGCGAATACACGCCCAGAGGAAAGGTAAAGCCCCACCAGCCAAGATTGAAGGGTATGCCTTCGCGCAGGTAACGGCGGGTGATGAGCACGGCCATCAACATCCACCACAGACCGAACCCCCACAGTGTGAGCCCCGCCACCAGGCCCAGGCCGGCGGCAATCTCACCGACGCCGGGCAAGCCATTGGCGGCGAAGATCGCCGGTGCATCGGCGCCCAGCACCAGCATCCCCAAGGCACCGGTGCCGATTGGCCCCAGGGCCAGCCAGCTCGACGCCGCCATGCTTTCATGGGGCAGTTTGTGCAGCGCCATGCGCAACAGCAGGATGGTCAGGATGCTGAACGCCACCGGCAGCGAAAAGGCCCACAGCACGTAGCTGGTGCTGAGCATTACCAACTGCCCGTGGGCATCCAGCAGATGAGGCGCAAGCAGGCCGCCACTGGCCGCCGCCACTTCGGCCGCCACCACCGGCAGCAGCCAGACCGCGGTCATCTGGTCGATGCTGTGTTCCTGGCGGGTGAACATCATGTAGGGAATCAGGATCCCGCAGGCCAGGGACATGGCCACATCCAGCCACCACAGCAGTTGCGCCACCTCCACCACACCATCGCCCCAGCGAGGCATGCCGAACACCAGCAAGCCATTGATGATGGTCGCCAGGCCCATGGGGATGGTGCCGAAGAACATCGAGACCGTGGAGTGCCCGAAAATCCGCCGCGCCTCGTCGAAGAACAGCACCCAGCGCGCGGTATACATCGCGGTAAACAACAGGAACAGGGCGATGGTCAGCCACCAGAAACCCTCTGCCACCTGGTGCAAGCCGGGAACCTCGGCCGGCCACTGGGCCAGCGCCAAGGCCAGAACCCCGGTACCCATGGTGGCGGCGAACCAGTTGGGGGTGAATTGGCGAATGGCTTCGAGGGGATGCGGCAGATGGCTCAATGGCCAGTGGCCGGTTTTAACGCTATTGGGGCATGTCATGGTCGTGTCTCCTGTCCTCCGATGAGGTAGGAAACATGGTAGAACCTAATCGAATATCTATATAACGGGTAATCTCTCTATCTGTTATCTATTTTGCAGATAAACATCTATGCACGGCCCCAGGAGCGATCACCGCAATCGGACCACGCCCGTATCTGATTGGCGTACAGCACCTCTCCCCTGCGGCTTCCCAGGCACAATCCCGCAGCCCTTGACGCCTGGGGCTCAAAGCCCCGACGCCCCACACGCCGCCACCGGGCGCTGGCGTATCAGGGCCAGCAGCGCCCCGAGGGACAAGAGAACCAGTACCGCACCATAGCCGTCAGTAGTAGCGATCAGGCCGAAGCTGCGGGTCAGGTTGCCAGCCAACAACGCCGGCAGGCAAAAGGCCAGGTAGCTCAGCACATAAAACGCCGACATCAGGCCCGCACGCTCATGAGGCAGGGCCAGTGGTACCACACTGCGCAGCGCACCGAGAAAACCGGCGCCAAAGCCGCTGCCCAGCACCAAGGTGCCAAAGAAGAACAACAGCAGGCTGGCGCTATGCACCGCAGCAAGGATCAACATCACTCCCGCCGCCAGCATCCCGGCGCCCAGGCGCAGCACCCTGTCTGCAGGATGCTGACGCAGGGAATAGATCATCAGCGCGCCGCTGAGTGTCAGCACCGCCACCAGGCCACCGCCGATCAGGTTCGAGGTAGAGCCGGTCGCCGCACGGACCAGCGAAGGCGCCAGCGACAGATAAAAGCCGCCCACCGCCCACACCGCCACGTCCACCGGCAAGGCCAGCCATAACGCGCGCCGCGCTTGCACCGGCACATGCAGCGTGGGTTTCAGCGACGCCCAGGCACCGGGTTGCGGGCTGACACTTTCCGGCAAGCGCCAGACATACCCGGCCTGGAGCACGAACACCCCGAGCAGCAGCCAGTAGCTCAATTGCAGCGGCCAGGGCGCAAACTCCACCAACAGGCTGGCCCCCATGGCTCCACAGGCCATGCCCAATAGCGGAGCAACGCTACTGACCAACGGCCCCTGCTGGCGATCGGTATCCAGCAGGGCCGCCCCCAGCACACTGGTGGCCATGCCGGTGGCAAAGCCTTGCATCACCCGCGCGGCAATCAGCCACTGCACTCCGCTTTCATTGATGAACAGCAACATCGCCAGGATATTGAGCAGTAAGGCGACAAAAATCACCGGTCGCCGCCCCAGGTGATCCGACAGCGACCCTACGGTCAGCAGAGCCGCCAGCAGGCTCATCGCGTAGACCCCGAATATCAGGGTCAGCACCGCCGGGGAAAAGTGCAGGTTTTCCTGATACAGGTGGTACAGCGGGGTCGGTACGCTGGAGGCAGCCAGAAAACTCAACAGGGTAATAGCCAGAAACACCAGACTGCGACGGTTGGACACGCAAGTGTCGATAGCACCAGACATAAGCTCGCTCCACTAAAGCTAATATTTTGCTTTTGTGCAGTGTGCTACCCGCCAATGCTTAAAGCAAATTCTTTGTGTTAAGGTGCCGCCCCATGGCTATCAAAGAAGGTTTGCGCCCCGGCGGCCGTAGCGCCCGGGTCCAGGAATCCATTCACACCGCGGTCCGCGAGCTCCTTGAAGAGCAGGATCGCTCGTCCCTCACCGTGCCGCAGATCGCCGCCCGAGCAGGCGTCACTCCGTCGACCATCTACCGGCGCTGGGGCGACCTGTCGGCCCTGCTGGCCGATGTCGCCCTGGAACGAATGCGTCCGGACAGCGAACCGGCCAATACCGGCAGCCTGCGCGGCGACCTGCGGGCCTGGGCCGAACAGTATCTGGACGAAATGAGCTCGGAGCCCGGGCGCAACATGATGCGCGATGTGCAATGCAGCGCGACCCCGGGCTATTGCGTGACCATCCTCAGCGGGCAGTTGCAGTGCATCCTCGAGCGCTATCAGGGCCACACGGAACACCTGCCGGACATCGACCGCCTGCTGAACCTGCTGGTAGCACCGACAGTGTTTCGCATCCTGTTCTCCGCCACGCCACTGCCGGTTCAGGAACTCCATGAACTGATCGAGATCGCTCTGCAGCCGTAGCCCTTCCCCGCCTCGGCTCAGCCCTGCGACATCAGGCCGCGCTGATACCTTGGTCGACACTGACGCCAATCCAACATCGTGCCAGACTGTCTGGCCGGGCTGAGGTGCCCGGTGTCTTTGTTCCGGAGTTTCCATGTCGTTGTCCAGCGGGCTGATCGCCGCCGTTGCCCTGGCCTATATGGCCATCATGTTCGCCATCGCCTTCTACGGTGACCGCCGCAGCGCGCCACTTCCGCCGCGGGTGCGGGCCTGGGTATACAGCCTGTCGCTGGCGGTCTACTGCACCAGCTGGACCTTCTTTGGCGCGGTGGGCCAGGCGGCCGAGCAGCTCTGGGCCTTCCTGCCGATCTACCTCGGCCCCATCCTGCTGCTGGTGTTCGCCCCCTGGGTGCTGCAGAAGATGGTGATGATCAGCAAGCAGGAGAACATCACCTCGATCGCCGACTTCATTGCTGCCCGCTATGGCAAATCCCAGTCGCTGGCGGTGGTGGTGGCACTGATCTGCCTGGTGGGGGTACTGCCCTACATCGCCCTGCAGCTCAAGGGCATCGTGCTTGGGGTCAACCTGCTGATCGGTGCCGGTGCAGACGCCATGGGCACCCGCGCCCAGGACACGGCGCTGATCGTGTCGCTGATCCTGGCCCTGTTCACCATCGTCTTCGGGACCCGCAACCTCGATGCCACCGAGCACCACCGCGGCATGGTACTGGCGATTGCCTTCGAATCCCTGGTCAAGCTGTTTGCCTTTCTCGCCGTCGGCGCCTTCGTCACCTTCGGCCTCTATGACGGCTTCGACGACCTGTTCAACCAGGCCATGCTGGCTCCGCGCCTGGAGCAGTACTGGAAGGAAACCATCAACTGGCCGTCGATGGTGGTGCAGACCGGGGTGGCGATGATGGCGATCATCTGCCTGCCGCGGCAGTTCCACGTCACCGTGGTGGAAAACATCGAACCCCAGGATCTGCGCCTGGCCAAATGGGTGTTCCCGGCGTACCTGGCCCTCGCCGCGCTGTTCGTGGTGCCCATCGCCCTCGCCGGGCAGATGCTCCTGCCCAGCAGCGTATTGCCGGACTCCTTCGTCATCAGCCTGCCCCTGGCCCAGGCCCACCCCGCCCTGGCTCTGCTGGCATTCATCGGCGGTGCCTCGGCGGCCACCGGCATGGTGATCGTCGCCAGCGTGGCGCTGTCCACCATGGTCTCCAACGACATGCTGCTGCCCTGGCTGTTGCGCCACAAGAATGCCGAGCGGCCGTTCGAAGTCTTCCGCCACTGGATGCTCTCGGTGCGCCGGGTGAGCATCGTGGTCATCCTGTTGCTGGCCTACGTCAGCTATCGCCTGCTGGGCTCCACCGCCAGCCTGGCCACCATCGGCCAGATCGCCTTCGCCGCCGTGACCCAACTGGCACCGGCCATGCTCGGCGCGCTGTACTGGAAACAGGCCAACCGCCGCGGTGTATTCGCCGGCCTGGCTGCCGGCACCTTCATCTGGTTCTACACCCTGATCCTGCCCATCGCCGCCCACAGCCTGGGCTGGTCCCTGAGCAGTTTCCCCGGCCTGGCCTGGCTGCACGGCAATCCGCTGAACCTGCCGATCACCCCGCTGACCCAAGGCGTAGTGCTGTCCCTGGCGGGCAACTTCACCCTGTTCGCCTGGGTTTCGGTGCTCTCGCGCACCCGAGTCTCCGAGCACTGGCAGGCCGGACGCTTCATCGGCCAGGAAATCAGCGGCCGCCTCAGCTCCCGCTCGATGCTGGCGGTACAGATCGACGATCTGCTGAAACTGGCCGCGCGTTTTGTCGGTGAGGAACGTGCGCGCCAGAGCTTCATCCGCTTCGCCTATCGTCAGGGCAAAGGCTTCAACCCGAACCAGAATGCCGACGGCGAGTGGATCGCCCATACCGAGCGCCTGCTGGCCGGTGTGCTCGGCGCCTCTTCCACCCGCGCGGTGGTCAAGGCCGCCATTGAAGGCCGGGAGATGCAGCTCGAAGACGTGGTGCGCATCGCCGACGAAGCCTCCGAGGTGCTGCAGTTCAACCGGGCCCTGCTGCAAGGGGCGATTGAAAACATTACCCAGGGCATCAGCGTGGTCGATCAGTCGCTGAAGCTGGTGGCCTGGAACCGCCGCTATCTGGAGCTGTTCAACTACCCCGATGGGCTGATCAGCGTGGGCCGGCCAATTGCCGACATCATTCGTCACAATGCCGAGCGCGGCCTGTGCGGACCTGGCGAGGCAGAAGTCCATGTGGCCCGGCGCCTGCACTGGATGCGCCAGGGTCGAGCTCATACTTCCGAGCGGCTGTTCCCCAATGGCCGGGTCATCGAACTGATCGGCAACCCCATGCCCGGCGGCGGCTTTGTCATGAGCTTCACCGACATCACCCCGTTCCGCGAAGCCGAGCAGGCCCTCACCGAGGCCAATGAAGGGCTGGAACAAAGAGTGGCTGAGCGTACCCACGAACTGTCGCAACTCAACGCAGCACTGACTGAGGCCAAGGGCACGGCGGAAGCGGCCAACCAGTCGAAGACGCGTTTTCTGGCCGCGGTCAGCCACGATCTGATGCAACCGCTGAACGCCGCGCGCCTGTTCTCCGCGGCACTGTCCCACCAGGACGACGGCCTGTCCGCCGAAGCCCAGCAACTGGTGCAGCATCTGGACAGTTCGTTGCGCTCCGCCGAGGACCTGATCAGCGACCTGCTGGACATCTCGCGCCTGGAAAACGGCAAGATCACCCCTGATCGCAAGCCCTTTGCCCTCAACGAACTGTTCGACACCCTGGGAGCCGAATTCAAGGCCCTGGCCCAGGAACAGGGCTTGCAGTTCCGGGTGCGCGGCAGCCATCTGCGCATCGACAGCGACAGCAAGCTGCTACGTCGGGTGCTGCAGAACTTTCTGACCAATGCCTTCCGTTACGCCAAGGGCCCCGTTTTGCTGGGAGTGCGCCGCCGTGGTGAAACGTTGAGCCTGGAAGTCTGGGACCGGGGGCCGGGTATTCCCCAGGACAAACAGCAGGTGATCTTCGAGGAGTTCAAGCGCCTGGACAGCCACCAGACCCGCGCCGAGAAAGGCCTGGGCCTGGGCCTGGCGATTGCCGATGGCCTGTGCCGGGTGCTCGGCCATCCGTTGCAGGTACGTTCCTGGCCCGGCAAAGGCAGCGTATTCAGCGTCAGCGTGCCCCTGGCCCGCAGCAGCGTGGTGGCTCCAGGCAAGGCAGCCGAGCTCAACGGCCAGTCCCTCAATGGCGGGCAAGTGCTCTGCGTCGATAATGAAGACAGCATTCTGATCGGCATGAACAGCCTGCTCACCCGCTGGGGCTGCCAGGTCTGGACCGCCCGCAACCGCGAGGAATGCGCGGCGCTGCTCAAAGAAGGCATCCGCCCGCAACTGGCCCTGGTGGACTACCACCTGGATAACGGCGAGACCGGAACCGAGGTCATGGCCTGGCTGCGCACGCAACTGGGCGAGCCGGTACCGGGGGTCGTGATCAGTGCCGATGGGCGCCCTGAAATGGTCGCCCAGGTCCATGCAGCGGGCCTGGACTATCTGGCCAAGCCGGTGAAGCCGGCGGCCTTGCGCGCCCTGCTGAGCCGGCACCTGCCCCTGGGCTGACGGGCCTTTGGCGGATTACTCCGGCAATTCCAGCTCGCGTCCTTCGGCGTCGGTCATGGCCCGCTCCAGCAAGTCCGCCGGCAAGCTCTTGCTGGCCCGGGCGCCAAGCAGCTTGAGCTGCTCGCTACGGCTGACCAGGTTGCCACGCCCTTCAGTCAGCTTGTTACGCGCAGCGGCGTAGGCCTTGTCCAGTTGTTGCAGGCGATTGCCCACTTCATCCAGGTCCTGGATAAACAGCACGAACTTGTCGTACAGCCAGCCGGCGCGCTCAGCGATCTCCCGGGCATTCTGGCTCTGGCGTTCCTGCTTCCACAAGCTGTCGATCACCCGCAAGGTGGCCAGCAACGTGGTTGGGCTGACGATCACGATATGCCGGTCAAAGGCTTCCTGGAACAGATTCGGCTCGGCCTGCAGAGCCGCGGAAAACGCTGCCTCGATGGGCACGAACAGCAGCACGAAATCGAGGCTGTGCAAGCCTTCAAGGCGCTTGTAATCCTTGCCGGCCAGACCTTTGACGTGATTGCGCAAGGACAGCACGTGCTGTTTCAGGGCCGCCTGGGCGACCTGCGGATCGTCGCTACCGACGTATTGCTGGTAAGCCGTGAGGCTGACCTTGGAATCCACTACCACCTGCTTGTCACCCGGCAACATGATCAGCACGTCAGGCTGGAAGCGCTCGCCATCCGGGCCCTTGAGGCTGACCTGAGTCTGATACTCGCGGCCCTTTTCCAGGCCGGCGTGCTCCAGCACTCGCTCCAGAATCAGCTCGCCCCAGTTGCCCTGAGTCTTCTGGCCCTTGAGGGCACGGGTCAGGTTGGTGGCCTCATCGCTCAGGCGCAGGTTCAGCTGTTGCAGGCGCTCCAGCTCCTTGGCCAGGGAGAAGCGCTCCCGGGCTTCGGCCTGATAGCTTTCCTCGACCCGCTTCTCGAAGGACTGGATACGCTCCTTGAGCGGGTCCAGCAACTGCCCAAGGCGCTGCTGGCTGGTCTCGGCGAAACGCTGTTCGCGCTCATCGAAGATCTTCCCCGCCAGCTCGGCGAACTGGGCGCGCAACTCATCCCGCGAGCCTTGCAGATCGGTCAGGCGCTGCTGGTGGCTGTCCTGCTGCTCACGAAGCTCGGCATTCAAGGACGCCGCCAGGGCATCCAGCCGGCGCAATTCGTTTTCTTTGGCGGCTCGTTCCAGGTTCCAGGCGTGGGCGGCATCACGGGCGTTATCGCGCTCGATCTGCAGCAATTCGACCTCGCGGCGCAGGGCTGCCAGGTCCGCCTGCTTCAGAGCATTGGCCTGGCTCAGGTCGCTGACTTCATCGCGGCTGGCATCCAACTGTGCTGCCAACCCCTCCTGGGCCAATTGGGCCGTGGCCAGGCGCTCTTCCAGCAGGCTCAGCTCAGTCTGGCTGGAACTGGCCCGACGTTGCAGTTGCCAGGCCAGAACCAGTAGCGGCAGCGCCGCTCCCGCCAGGCCAAGCAGCAAGCTGGTCACGTCCATAGCCATAGCGATTCCTGCCGTAGAAAGAAGAAATGAAGGTTAACCAAGCGTCCGAGTGTTGGACAGCTCAGTCTTCGATCCGGCCCAGCTCCAGTTGCGCACGGCGGTCGCCGGCACGGGCAGCCTGGCGCAACAGGTCATGGCCGATGCGACGATCACGGGCGTTGCCGCATTCGCGGCACATCAACTGGCCCAGGCGACTCTGCGCCGCGACCACGCCTTCCCGGGCCGGCTGCTTGAGCAGGCGTCCAGCAAAATGCTTGACGTTGGGGTTGTGACCAAGGCGCGGGCTGTCCAACAGCCAGAGAGCAACGCGCAGGGAAAACCGCTTGGGTTCGGTAACACTGGCAGGGGTCGCGGTAACAGAAGGTGATACGGAGCGAAACTTCATAAAGCACTGTGGGGCAGATCGGAAGGCGCGCCACTCTACTCCTTTTTTCGCCCGGGTAAAGCCTAAAAGAGCCAGCACGCCCGTCCTAGAGCAAGCGCTTGGGACAATCCACAGAAGCTGTGGATAACTCAGTGGACAACCCCTCCACAACCCTCCCAAAGCCCCATGAGACGGGCCTTGCAGTCAAACTGACGATTTTTTCACCAGTAAAAAAAAGCGATGTTTATCATTGACTTAAATTCTCGAGACAGGCTAAGGGGCGGGCGTTGGGGAAGGTGACAACGGGGTGACACGCTGCGCAACAAGTGTGCACAACCTTGCGCAGATTAACGCCGGTAACGCACTGTTTTCGTACACGCCACAACAGCAACGGTTACACAGCTGATGCTTGAGCCTCTGGCCTCTTCTGAAAGTTTTTTCCTAGCACACTTGCATTATGTCGTTCAACCCAATAGAATCCTCGCCGTTAGTACCAAGCTGAAAGTCAATTCTGGTCGAACAAGTCCCATCGACAGCGTCTCCAACCGAGCACAACGTCGAACACCAAGGACCGACCACCTCGATGGTTTCCAGGTAAAGCTCACCCTATCGCCCTTGATACGAATTCAACGGCAGTGCTCGAGCCATTTACTCTGACCGAACCAACCTGCAAATTGATCAGGATCTCCACCCTGGGCCCCGAACCTTTGCCCTTGCTGTGTTGCCTGCCCTCCTAAGTACCTACCTGCCAGCCCTAGCGCAACCAATCAACGCGCTGCAACTGGCTGCTTTGTTCCAGTCAGGTTCTTCGTTTGACCAATGCTGGTCGACGTTTACTGGAACGTTTTAACGTTGCACGGTTCTTAACCGTGTCATTTGTAGGAACACCTAATAATTATGTCTACTCAAATCCAGACTCAGGATGCCATTCGCACCCTAACCCACGCCTTTGCACCGTTGAACTGCCTGATCATGGCCGCTCGCAAAGGTTGCTTCAGCTTCACTCTGGTCAACGAACATGGGATCGCCCGTCACAGCGAACGCCTGTATCCCGACCAGTATTCCAGCGCCGAACCGCTGCAGGCAGTGATCGAACGTGCGCGCCAGGCCCTGGTTGCCTGATACGCCGAACTGCTGAAAACCCTGAAAAGCCTCGCCTGATCGCGGGGCTTTTTATTGCCTGCAATTCGCCCATTTACCCTACAGAGCAAAGTACCAATCGATATAAGGCTTATAACAAGAGGACGGAAATATTTTAAAAACAGTCCTTTACAGCACAGATATGACACTACACTTCAACTCAAGCGGCCTGAACCGCTTCCGGCAAACCTGATCCTTTTTTGCTGCCAAGCGCCCTTCAGGTTTCGCCGGCCATTTCACACTTCGAGGGCTTTATGGGTATCGCCGCCAGCGAGTTGTGCCGCTATGTGATCCGCCCGACGCTGATGTACCTGGGCAGCCATAGCAAAACCGCTGAAGTCCTGCTGCTGGGCATTGCCGCCAGCCAATCGGCGCTGGGCTCAGCCCTGCACGATCGTCGTGGCCACGGCCTCTACCGCATCACCGAATTGCGCCATCAAGCCCTCTGGGACCAGTACCTGGCACTGGATCCGGAACGGGCCAGCCTGGTTCGCGGGCTCGCCAGCCAGCATGCGTTCCTCAGCGGGCCGCACCTGGAACTGACCGTCAACCTGCGTTACGCCACCGCCATTGCCTGGTTGCTGGTGGAAGAACAACACACGCCGCTCCCCGCTGCCGACGACCTGCTCGGCATGGCCCGCATCTGGAGGAAGACCTTTCAACCACAAGGACGTTTAAGAGATTTCGCCTGCGCCTGGCAGACCTGCATTGCACCGTTAAACCAGGTCGCCTGCTGACAACGACTTTTGCAAAATCGGAGAAAGAAGCCGATTTTGGTCGGATTGTCCTACAAAACCGCTCTAAATCAACTGTTGCAGCCTATAGCGCCGAGATCGAAATGTTGGTAATTTTCGCCTCGGTGATCACCAGGAGTTCTAATAATGAAAAAAGTAATGCTCAAATCCACCATAAGTCTCGCGGTTGCACTTGCCTCTACCCAACTTTTCGCCAGCGGTTTTGCTCTTAACGAACAAAGCATCAGCGGCATGGGTACCGGCTTCGCGGGTCGTTCCTCTTCTGCCGAAGATGCCAGCACCGTTTACGGTAACCCTGCCGGCATGTCCCTGCTGCAACGTGACCAGGTAACTGTCGGCGTAGCGGCAATCGATGCCAAGACCAACCTGAAAAACGTCAAGGGAGGCCCACCCGGCGGCACCAGCGACGGCGACATGGTTCCGTTCACCAGCGTTCCTATGGGGTTCTTCGTCAAACAACTGGGCAACGGCTGGGCATTGGGTCTGGGCGCCTATGCCCCCTTCGGCCTGGTTACCAACTATGAGTCCACTTCTGCCAGCCGCTATTACGGCGACAAGAGCGTAGTCAAGGTCGTCACCCTGCAACCGACCGTCAGCTATGCCTTCAATGACATGGTGTCGATCGGCTTCGGCCCGACCATCAACCGCCTGAGCGGTGAACTGACTTCCGCGACTCCGTTTCCAAACCCTGCGCTCTTCGGCCGCAATGATGGCAGCGTGAAGATCAAGGGTGACGATACCGCCATCGGCTACAACGTCGGCATCATCGTCCAGCCTACCGACACTACTCGCCTGGGCCTGACCTACCACTCGAAGGTCAAGTACAAGCTGGAAGGCCACACCAACATCGCCGGCCCGGGCTTCGGTCCGTTCAATGGCGGCCGTTACGACGCCTCGCTGGACATCACTACTCCGGAAGTCGTCGACTTCTCTGTCACCCAGAAACTGGATGACCAGTGGACCGTCTACGCAGGTAGCACCTGGACTCGCTGGAGCCGCCTGAAAGACATCACCGTGAACAACGAAGGTGTTCCTGCCCTGCTTGGCGGTTCCAGGGGCCCGATCGGCACCATCACCGAGCCACAGAACTGGCACGACACCTGGGCCTCGGCTGTTGGTGTTTCCTACAAGGTCAACAAAGAGTGGGTTCTGCGCAGCGGCCTCTCGGTTGACCAGGCGCCAACCAACAACACCGACCGTTCCGTACGTATCCCTACCGGTGACCGTAAGGCCATCAGCTTCGGTGCCGGCTACAGCCCGACTGAAGACCTGACTCTGGACCTGGCGGTTTCCTACCTGAAGGAAGAAGACGTCAACGTCAACAGAACCGGCAAAGGCAATGCCTACAGCGCTACTTACCAGAACAGCGCATGGGGCTACGGCCTGGGCGCCACCTACAAGTTCTAACGAACTCTAGGCCGCGCAGTTTCAAACCAATAAAAAACCCGCAGATGCGGGTTTTTTATTGGCTAATGAATAGGCTTTCTCAGGATTTCGACGCCAATGCCTTCTCCACCGCTTCGATGAATTCCGGATTGTCCGGTTTGGTCAGGCTGGAAAAGTTGGCAATCACATTGCCCTGGCGATCCACCACGTATTTATAGAAATTCCACTTCGGCGCGCTACTCTGCTGCGCCAGCACCTTGAACAGGTGCACCGCATCCGCCCCCCGAACCTTCTGTGGCTCGGTCATGGTGAAGGTCACGCCGTAATTGACGTAGCAGACCTTGGCAGTCTCCGCGCCATCCTTGGACTCTTGCTTGAAGTCATTGGAGGGCACGCCCACCACTTCCAGCCCTTGATCCTTGTAACGCTGGTACAGCGCCTCAAGGCCTTTGAATTGCGGAGCAAACCCGCAGAAGCTCGCCGTATTGACCACCACCAGCGGCTTGCCGGCAAAGCGCTGGCACAAGTCGATGGATTCCTTGGCGTGCAATTTGGGCAAGGAACCCTGCAACAGGGGCGGACAGTCCGCCGCCCATGCCGAGCCGGCCAAGGTCGCGAGTAAAGCTGGAACCGCAAACCAGCGCATAGCCATGTCCAGAATCCTTGTCAAAGTGTCGGGCTACGACGTTACTCGCCCCCTCGCTCCCCTAGCAAGCGCCCATGCCCAGCTGCATCAGCGCCAGGCCGCCCCGGTGCCAGCCCCACCAGGCCAGCAGCAACAATAGAATGCCGAGGCCCAGGCCGGCACCGCGCAGCAGCCAGCGGTTCATGCCGCGCTGGCCTGCAAACGCGCCACCGGCCGCTCGCGCACCGGCCAGTTCAGTGCCGCAGCCAACAGACTAAGGAGAATCGCCACCTGCCAGATCAAGTCGTAGCTCCCGGTACGGTCATACACCACGCCCCCCAGCCAACCACCAAGGAAAGACCCCAATTGGTGGAACAGGAACACAATGCCGCCGAGCATGGACAGGTTGCGCACGCCAAACAAGGTGGCCACGGTGCCGTTGGTCAAAGGCACGGTGGACAGCCAGAGAAAGCCCATGGCCATGCCGAACAGATAGGCGCTGGCCTGAGTCACCGGCAACCACAGGAACAGCCCGATCACCACCGCCCGTAGCATATACAGGCCCGTCAGCAGGCGCGGCTTGGACATCCGCCCACCCAGCCAGCCGGCGGTATAGGTACCAAAGATATTGAACAGGCCAATCAGGGCCAGCACCGTGGTGCCCACGGTCGCCGGCAAGTGCTGGTCCACCAGATACGCCGGCAAGTGCACGCCGATGAACACCACCTGGAAGCCACAGACGAAAAAGCCGAATGCCAACAGCCAGAACCCTGAATGGGAACAGGCTTCACGCAAGGCCTCCATGAGGCTCTGCTCATGTCCCAGCGCCGGCAGCGGTTTGTCCTTGAGCATGCTCACCAATGGCACGATCAAGGCCACCAGCAAGCCCAGCACCAGCAGCGCCGTAGACCAGCCCAGCCAGCCGATCAGCCCCAGGGTTCCGGGGAGCATGGCAAATTGGCCGAAGGAACCTGCCGCACTGGCAATCCCCATGCCCATGCTGCGTTTTTCCGGCGGCAAGGCGCGGCCGACAACACCGAGAATTACCGAGAAGGACGTACCCGACAGACCTATGCCGATCAGCAGCCCGGCACTCAGGGACAGGGTCAGGGCCGAATCCGACAGCCCCATGAACACCAGCCCGACCGCGTACAGCACGCCACCCACCAGCACCACTTTCGCCGCACCAAAACGATCGGCCAAGGCTCCGGTAAAAGGCTGGGCCAGCCCCCAGATCAGGTTCTGCAGGGCAATGGCGAAGGCGAAGACTTCGCGCCCCCAGCCAAACTGCGCGCTCATGGGCGGCAGGAACAGGCCGAAGCCATGCCTGATCCCCAGCGACAAGGCCAGGATCAATGCGCTGCCGAGAAGCACCCAGCCGCTGGTACGCCAAATCGATGACATTTTTATTCTCCAGTTACGGGTATATACCCGCTTATAGTCGAACGAAAGGCGCTCAAGACAGTTCGTTCAGCAAGGCCAACAAGGTTTCACGCTTTTCCACACCCAGGCGATCGATCAACCGCTGCTGAGCCGCTTCCCACGCAGGCAAGGCCGCCACCAGCCGCTCATGCCCGGCCTCGGTCAACAGCACCAGCCGGTTTCGCTGATCGTCGCCTTCCTGCAGGCGCACCAGCCCTGCAGCTTCCAGGACCCGCACATTGCGCCCGAGCGTGCTGCGATCCAGCCCCATGGCTTCCGCCAGGCTGGAAATGCTTGGCTGATCAAGGCGCAACAGGTTGTTCAGCAGAGAATACTGGGCAACGTTGATCCCGAAGCCATCAAGGGCGCCGTCGTAGTACCTGCTGACGCCACGGGCGGCGCGACGCAGGTTGGTGCACAAACACTGAGAGGGAAGCATGATGCGTGTATATACCCGTGATTATTCCAAGGCAAGATTTTTCATGAAAATCGTCAATCCCGTGCTCCACTCAAAACAGCGCCACCCCGAGCAATACGGCAGTTTCCAACAGTTCAAGCACAGCCCCGGCAGTGTCTCCAGTGGTACCACCCAGGCGCCGCATCATCACTTGCCGCAGCCAGAAGAACAGCACAGTGGCCAGCAGCACTGCCCATAACCCGCTGTAGCCTCCCAGCAGCAAACAGGCCAGTACGCTCAAGCCCAGCACTTGCCGCCCGGCCACACGTGGCAGGTGGTCAGCCAGCGCCTGCCCCAGCCCACCGGCACGCACATAAGGCGTGCAGAGAAACAGGCCCAGCAATGCCCCGCGGCCGATCAGCGGCGCCAGCAACAAGGCAAAGCCCTGCTGCTGTTCGATCAGCGCCACCAGGGCGGTGAACTTGAGCAGCAGCACCAGCACCAGGGTCACCACGGCGATCGGACCACTACGGGGGTCCTTCATGATGCTCAGGGTCCGCTCTCGATCGCCAAAGCCCCCCAGCCAGGCATCGGCACTGTCCGCCAGGCCATCCAGGTGCAGACCACCGCTGAGCAGGACCCAGGCGGTCAGCAGCAAGGCCGCATGCAGCAACAGGGGAATACCGCCCAGCATGGCATTCAGCACCCACAACAGCACGCCGAACAGCAGCCCCACCAACGGATAGAACAACAGCGAGCGGCCCAGCTCTTCAGGCCGAGGCATGCCCGGCAGGCGGACCGGCAGGCTGCTGAGAAACTGCAAGGCAATCCAGAACGGCAACATCTCAGCCCTCCTCGCTCATCCGGCCTTCGCTGGCGACCTGCAGACGAAACAGCGCGCCATGACCCACTTCAACGTTCAACAACTGCTGGCGCGGCAGCCCTCGAGCCCGGGCCAGCAGCAAGCGCATGACCCCGCCATGGCTGACCAGCAGCACACGCTGCCCGGCGCAGGCCTGGTACAAGCGCTCTATCGCCCCCAGCACCCGCAGGGAGAACAGCTCTACCGGCTCGCCCCCAGGCGGGGTGAATGCATAGGGATCGGCCCAGAAACGCCCCAGATCATCGGCGTCGGTTTCCATCAGCGCCGCCGCGCTCTGCCCTTCCCAGGCGCCAAAGTGCAGTTCCTGAAGATCAGGCTCGAGGCTCAGCGGCAACTGCAGCTGCTCCGCCATTTCTTGGGCGAAACGCGCACAGCGCTGCAATGGCGAACTCAGTACCCGGTCCCAGGGACCCCGCCCCTGGACAGCTTCGCGCATCTGTTGCCAGCCCGTTGCAGTCAACGCATCGTCCAGGCTGCCGCGCAGGCCACCACCCAGTTCGGTTTCACCGTGGCGCAACAGGTCCAGGCGCAAGGTCATACCGGACGATCCGCCACCGCTGCTTCGGCGAAAGTCGCCATCTGCCCGTGCAGGTCACAGGCCAGCCGCAGCAACGGCACTGCCAGGGCGGCGCCGCTGCCTTCACCCAGGCGCAGGCCCAGGTCCAGCAAGGGTTCGGCTTGCAGGGTCTGCAGCACATGCCGGTGCCCGGGCTCGGCGCCCTGGTGGGCGAACAGCAACCAGGGCGCGCAGGCCGGATTCAGACGCACCGCCACCAACGCGGCGACGCTGCAGATGAAACCGTCCACCAGCACCGCAATGCCCTCCTGGGCACACGCCAGGTAAGCCCCCACCAGCGCCGCCACTTCAAAGCCACCCAGGTTGAACAGGGTCTGCAAGGCATCGCCGCGAGAGGCATCGTGCAGCGCCAGGGCACGCTCGATAACCTGCGCCTTGTGATTGACCCCCTCGGCATTCAGGCCGGTGCCCGGCCCGGCCAGTTGTGCCACTGGAATCCCCAGCAGGGCACAGGCAATGGCACTGGCTGCGGTGGTATTGCCGATACCCATTTCACCGCCGATAAACAGCTGGGCGCCGTCGGCATGAGCCCGCAGCGCGCTGTCGCGGCCGGCTTGCAGGGCCTGCTCGCCTTGTGCATGGGTCATGGCCGGCCCCTGGACAAAATTCTGCGTGCCAGCCCCCAGGTTCAGGTGGCGCACCCCCGGCAGGTTCAAGCCTGGCGTCACTGTGCCCAGATCCACCACCTCCAGTTGCGCCTGCAGTTGCCGGGCCAGCACGCTGATGGCCGCTCCGCCGCTGACGAAGTTCAACAACATCTGCCCGGTGACTTCCTGCGGGTAGGCGGAAACGCCCTCGGCCACCACCCCATGGTCACCGGCGAAGATGGCGATCCATAGCCGCTCGATGCCGGGCTTGAGCCGTCCTTGCAGGCCCGCCAGGCGTACCGCCAGTGGCTCCAGGCGCCCGAGAGAGCCGGCCGGCTTGGTCAGTTGCTGCTGACGCGCCAGGGCCTGCTCGACCATCTGGGTGTCGATTGCCTTGCACGGTTCCAGCCACCAGGAGTTACTCATAACGCAGTTCCTTTCAAAGTCAGGGGCAGGCCGGCGACCGTCAGCACCACTCGCTGACAACGCTCGGCCAGGGCTTGATGCAGCCAACCGGCTTCATCCACATAGCGGCGAGTCAATTCGCCCAGCGGCACGACACCCATTCCGGTTTCGTTGCTGACAAAAATGATCTCCCCCGGCAAGTTCGCCAGGCAATGCAACAAGGCCTCGCGTTCGGCGGCCAGACGCTCGGGGTCCTCAAGCATCAGCAGGTTCGTCAGCCACAGGGTCAGGCAGTCCACCAGCAGGCAGCGCCCTTCGCCGGCAGATTCCTGCAGCACCCGGGCCAGCTCCAGCGGCTCCTCGATCAAGCCCCAATGGGCCGGACGCCGCTCGCGATGATGGGCAATGCGTTGATTCATCTCGCCATCCAGGGGCTGGCTGGTGGCGATGTAGGTCACCGCCAGGGCGCTGTCACCGGCGAGCTTTTCAGCGAGGCGGCTCTTGCCGGACCGGGCACCGCCGAGGATCAGTTGCAACATGCTTGGGCACCTCTGATAGGGAAGACGGCCTGGGTTGAGCGCTCAAAGGCCACAGAGCCGACGCAGTGCAGCGGTGTCCAGGTGATGCTCCACCAGGTCCGCCAGACGCTCGATATCGCGTTCACGCAAGGCGTGGTAATCCACCTCCTGCACCGCTTCGAGCCCGGCCCAGCGCAGCAGCGCACTGCAGGCCGCAGGGGTTTCGAACAGACCGTGCAGGTAAGTCCCGAGGATCTGCCCGTCGGCGCTGCAGGCGCCATCGCTGCGACCGTCGTCCAGTTGCACGGCGGCCAGCTCCAGGGCCGGCCCGCGAGTGACCCCGGCGTGAATTTCATAACCACTGACCGCGGCATTCTCCAGGCTCAGGCGACCGCTGACGTTACGCAGCTGTTTCTCTTCTTCGAGCACGGTTTCAAATGCCAGCAGGCCCAGGCCGGGGCTGGAGCCCGCAGCGCCTTCGAGCCCGAGCGGGTCATGCACCTGCTCGCCAAGCATTTGCAGGCCACCGCAGATGCCCAGCACTTTGCCGCCGTAGCGCAGGTGGCGGGCAATCGCCCGATCCCAGCCGTTGCTGCGCAGGTAGGCCAGATCGCCCCGTACGCTTTTCGAGCCGGGGAGGATGATCAGATCGGCAGCAGGAATCGCCTGGCCGGGGCCGATGAATTGCAAGTCGACCTGAGGATGCAGGCGCAACGGATCGAAATCCGTGTGATTGCTGATGCGCGGCAGCACCGGCACCACCACCTTGAGCAACTGTTCGACCTTGCCCACCTGGCGTTGGTCGATACCGTCCTCGGCTTCCAGGTGCAGGTCCAGGACATAGGGCAGCACGCCGATCACCGGCTTGCCGGTACGGGCCTCCAGCCAGTCCAGGCCCGGTTGCAACAACGCCAGGTCGCCACGAAAGCGGTTGATGATGAAGCCCTTTACCCGGGCCTGCTCACTGGGAGACAGCAGTTCCAGGGTGCCCACCAAATGGGCGAAGACCCCACCGCGGTTGATGTCGGCGATCAGCAGCACCGGGCAGTCCACCGCCTCGGCAAAGCCCATGTTGGCAATATCGCCGGCCCGCAGGTTGATCTCCGCCGGCGAGCCGGCACCTTCCACCATCACCACCTGATAAGCGCTTTTCAGGCGCTCATGGGAAGCCAGTACGGCCTGCATGGCGATGGCCTTGTAGTCGTGATAGGCCACCGCGTTCATGCTGGTCACGGCGCGGCCGTGAATGATTACCTGAGAGCCGGTATCGCTATTGGGCTTGAGCAGCACCGGGTTCATGTCGGTGTGGGGCGCCAGATTGGCCGCCTGGGCCTGGACGGCCTGGGCCCTGCCGATCTCGCCGCCATCGGCAGTCACCGCACTGTTGAGGGCCATGTTCTGGGGCTTGAACGGCACCACGCTGACACCCTGGCGCCGCAGCCAACGGCACAGGGCCGTCACCAGGGTGCTCTTGCCGGCATCCGAGGTGGTGCCTTGAACCATCAGAGTGCTCATGGATATTCCCTGCGATAGGCCTGCAGCGCCTGTTCCAGGCGATCCCAATCGGCCTCCTCGGCGGGCAGGCCGAAGCGCAGGCTGCTGTTATGGGTGAACAGCCGCAGGAGAATGCCGCGGCGCGCCATGAAGTGATAAAGCGATTCGGCCTCGGCACTGATCAGCCACTGAAACAGCGCGCAACCGCCCTGGGGCTTGAGACCATGGCGCTCGAGGACTTCAACCAGACGCTCGCTCGCCGCTTCGCTGCGCAACCTTTGCCGGGCGTGCCCCTGGGTATCGCGCAGGCAGGCCTGCCCCACCACCCGGGTCGGCCCGCTGACCGCCCAGGGTCCGACCTGCTCCGCCAGCAGTTTGAGCAGCCGGCGCTCGGCCAGGACAAAACCCAGGCGTACTCCGGCCAGGCCAAAGAACTTGCCGAACGAACGCAACACAATCAGCCCCACCTGATGGGCGTGGCGAGCCAGGCTCAGGTGCGGGGTGTTGTCCATGAAGGCTTCATCCACCACCAGCCAGCCACCACGCTGAGCCAGGCGCGCGTGCCAGTCCAGCAGGCGCTCCGGGGTCAGGCTCAGTCCGGTAGGGTTGTTCGGGTTGACCACCACCAGCACATCGAGGCTGTCGAGGAAGAAATCCACTTCCTGCTCCAGCACTTCGCGTACCCGGTAGCCGCTGCGGCGCCAGGCTTCGGCATGCTCGGCATAACAGGGCGACAGCACACCGACCTTGCCCGCTCGACGCAAGCGCGGAAGCAACTGGATTGCTGCCTGGGAGCCGGCCACCGGCAGCACTTCACTGGCGCCATAGTATTCGCGGGCCGCCTGTTCCAGTCCGTCATCGGTTTCCGGCAGGCGCGCCCAGGCACGCAGCGCAATGGGCGGCAGGGGAAACGGCCAGGGCGCCAACCCGCTGGACAAGTCCAGCCAGGCATCTTCGGCAATCCCGTATTGCTCGGCCGCCTTGCGCAGTCGTCCGCCGTGCTCAAGCATAGAATTCAGCCCCCAGGCAAAGAATCAGCAGCCACAGCCAGACACCCCGCTGCACCAGCTGCCAGCCACGATCAATGGAACCGGCACTGGCCGGCTCGCCTTCACCCAGTTGCGGGCGCTGATGCAGCTCACCGTGATAAATCGCTGCGCCACCCAGTTCCACTCCCAGGGCGCCCGCCCCGGCCGCCATCACCGGGCCAGCATTCGGGCTGTCCCAGGTCGGGCCCTGGCGGTGCCAGCACTTGAGTGCCAGCCGGGTCTTGCCCAGCAAGGCGTAAGTCAGGGCCACCAGGCGCGCGGGAATGTAATTGAGCAGGTCGTCAATCTTCGCCGCAGCCCAGCCAAAACGTTCGAAGCGCTCGTTGCGGTAGCCCCACATCGCATCCAGGGTATTGCTCAGACGGTAGAGCACCACCCCGGGCGCGCCGGCCACGGCAAACCAGAACAGCGCGGCGAACACCGCGTCGCTGCCGTTTTCCAGCACCGATTCGGTGGCCGCGCGGGCCACTTCGGTGGCGTCCAGCTCGCTGGTCTGGCGACTCACCAGAAACCCCACCCGGCGGCGCGCTTCTTCCAGATCGTCACTGCGCAACGCCTGGGCCACCGGCTCCACATGCTCGCCGAGGCTGCGCAGGCCCAAGGCGCAGTACAACGCCAGGATTTCCACCAGCCAGCCGACGTAGGGCAACCAGGACAGCGCTGTGGCCACCAGGGTCAGGGGCACCACCGCCAGCACCCAGGCGGTGACGCCATGGCTGCGCCAGCCACGGCCGGCGGAGTTGAAACGTTGCTCGATACGATCGGCCACACGGCCGAACGCCACCAGCGGATGCCAGCGCCTGGGTTCGCCCAGCAGCGCATCCAGCGCGACCCCGGCGACACTCAGCAAGGCCACACTCATTGACTCACTCCCCAGTAATTCTCATACAACAACTCACTCAGCGGCCGCGGTTGCGCCCAGCCTTCCAGTGCCAGCATCGGCGCCGGGTAGAATTCGGTGACCGGGCCCAGGCACAGCACGGCCACGGGCTTGGCACCTGCCGGCAGCCCCAGCAGATCGGCCAGGGCCTGAGGATCGAACAAAGACACCCACCCCATTCCCAGGCCTTCGCTGCGGGCCGCCAGCCACAGGTTCTGGATGGCGCAGGACAGGGACGCCAGGTCCATCTCCGGCAGGGTCCGACGGCCGAAGATGTGTCGTTCGCGGTCATCCATCAAGGCGGCCACCAGCACCTCGGCACAATCGCTGATGCCTTCGACCTTGAGCTTCATGAACTCGTCGGAACGCTCACCCAGGGCTTGGGCGGTGCGCACCCGCTCCGCCTCCACCAACTGCTGGATGTGCTTGCGCAACAGGCGGTCGCTGATGCGAATAAAACGCCAGGGCTGCATCAACCCGACACTGGGCGCCTGATGCGCTGCTTCCAGCAAGCGCCGCAGCACTGCCGGCTCGACACTGCCACCCGCGAAATGACGCATGTCGCGGCGCTCAGCGATGGCCCGATAGACCCCCTCGCGCTGCGCCTCAGAGAACCCCTGCTCACTCACCCGCCACGCCCTCGGCTAAAACCGGCTGAACAGGCGCGCCCGGCGCAAACAACGCCGCCACCGCCGCCGGATTGGACGGGAAATAGAAGTGCACATAAGAGGCCGTCATCCGTCCCTGGCGATACACCGCTTCCGCGCCGCGCCCGCCGTTGGGGCTGAGCCCACGGGCGATGGGCAGCAGCTCGGTGCTGGTCAGGGAATGGTGATAGGTGTGGCCGCGCAGATTGCCTTCGGGCAACTCCACCGCTTGCAAGGCCAGTGCCGCCAGGCGCTTCTGCATTACCGCATCTCCGGGCAGCAGGCCCAGGAGCTCGGCACGCTGGCCTTCGACATCGGTCAGGGAGTCCAGCAGGTAGAGCATGCCGCCGCACTCGGCGAGCAGCGGCTTGCCGGCCGCGTGATGGGCACGAATGGCCTGCAGCATGCGGCTGTTGCGGGCCAGGGCCTGATGGTGCAACTCGGGATAGCCGCCGGGCAGGTACAGGCTGTCCGCGTCGGGCAGTTGGGTATCGTGGATCGGCGAGAAGAAGCTCAAGTGCGCCCCCATGGCTCGCAACAGATCGAGGCTGGCGCCATAGGTGAAGGCAAACGCCTCGTCCCGCGCCACGGCAATCCGCACGCCCTTCAGCAGCGGCGCGCAATCCACCGGCGTGGGTGAAGCAAAACTCACCGCTGGCGGCAGTTCCACCTGGCAACTGCTGGCCAGGGCCTCGGCGGCGGCATCCAGGCGCAGGTCCAGATCATTCAGCTCGCTGGCCTGCACCAGCCCCAGATGGCGGCTGGGCAGCTCGATATCGGTTTCCCGGGACAAGGCGCCATACCAGCGCAAGCCTTCCGTCAGGCTGCCTTCCAGCAACTGCGCATGGCGCAGGGTACCAACCCGGTTGGCCAGCACCCCGGCAAACGGCAGGTCCGGCTGGTAGCGCGCCAGGCCCAGAGCCAGGGCGCCGAAGGTCTGGGCCATGGCGGTGCCATCGATCACCCCCAGCACCGGCACGCCGAAATGCCGCGCCAGATCGGCGCTGGAAGGGGTGCCATCGAACAGGCCCATGACCCCTTCGATCAGAATCAGGTCGGCCTCTCCCGCCGCCTCCCAGAGCAGACGGCGGCTTTCCTGCTCGCCCACCATCCACATGTCCAACTGGTACACGGCGGCACCACTGGCGCGCTCAAGAATCATCGGGTCGAGGAAATCCGGGCCGCACTTGAAAACCCGGACCTTGCGCCCCCGGTTTCGGTGCAAGCGGGCCAGGGCCGCGGTCACCGTGGTCTTGCCCTGGCCGGAAGCCGGTGCGGCGATCAACACTGCCGGGCAATGACGAACATCAGTCATGAATTCACGCTCACAGCTCGACACCTTTCTGCGCCTTGATCCCGGCCTGGAAGGCGTGCTTGACCATGCCCATCTCGGTCACGGTATCGGCCAGCTCGATCATCTCCGGCTTGGCGCCGCGACCGGTCACTACCACATGCTGCATGGGCGGACGTGCCTGCAGGTCACTGAGCACCTGATCCAGATCCAGGTAGCCGTGCTTGAGGGCAATGTTCAGTTCGTCGAGCACCACCAGGCCAATATCCGGGTTGCTCAGCAACTCCCTGGAAACCGCCCAGGCGGCTTCAGCCGCAGCAATATCGCGCTGGCGATCCTGGGTTTCCCAGGTAAAGCCTTCGCCCATCACGTGAAAGCGCACCTGCTCGGGGAAACGCCGGAAGAACAGTTCTTCGCCGGTGCTGTTACGCCCCTTGATGAACTGCACCACGCCACACTGCATACCGTGGCCCATGGACCGCGCCAGCATGCCGAAGGCCGAGCTGCTCTTGCCCTTGCCGTTGCCGGTCAATACCAGCAGCAGGCCGCATTCGTTGGGCGAGTTGGCAATGCGTTCATCGATCACGGCTTTTTTGCGCAACATGCGCGCCAGATGGCGCTCGTCACGATCGAGGGATTCACTCATGGGGCAGCTCTCCGTTGGGGCTGGGGAACGGGGGGCAGGAAAAAGGAACAGACGGCGCTAGCCTGGCATCGCCCACCGTGATGCCGTTGGATGGATCAGGCCGGTCTCCGGGCTCATGAGCGGCATGGCTGCCGGACTGCGCGCCTTCCCGTGTCATTGACACAGTGGCGTCAGGCGCAGTCTTGACTCATCTACCGTTGCGGGGGCAGCGCCGGAATCGTCGTCGGCTCCATCACTGGAACAGACCCTGACCGGCTTCCCTGTTTCACTCTGTCGGCCACGGGCCACAGAGCACCTGAAACAAGTCGCGAAGGTTAGAGGGTTGGGGGTGGAGCGTCAATTAAAGCCGGCCGTCGCCCCCGGCACAAAACTGCACTGCATCAATAAACTGACGCCAATCTTGTGCCACACTCAGAGCAATGATATCAAATAGCCACTTTTCAGCGCCCCAGGCGCCAACCACACAACAATAAGGGGTGAGTTCGATGCAAGGCATGATCATCAGCAATCCGAAGCTGGAATTCCTGCGCCCGATGCTGGAACGCTGGTTCGATTGCATCGATCGCTACAACGCGGTTCGCGGCGATAACGAAACGCCCTACTGGTTCGACGAGCAGGCCAATCTCGGGCTGCTCAGCGCGTCGGCCTGGATGGCCGAGATGGTCAGCCTGGAACACAGCCCCAGCAGGAAACAGCAGGAGGAAGGGGCGCGCAACGCCCGCACCGACCTGTACCTGGCCACCAAGGAAGAGCGCGCCTACATACACGCCACCCAGCGCTGGCCAAGGGTCAACAGCCTGAACCTGACCCAGGCACTGCTGGACGTTGCCCAGGATGCAAGAAAGATCAGCTACGCCAGCGACCTGAGACTGGGGTGCCTGTTCGTTGCCCCACAAAAATCCCAGCACAGCGCTACGCCGGAAGAGCTCCAGGACATGCTCGACGAACTGCAGAAAGAGCACTGCTGCGCCGTGGCCTGGTACTTCCCCTACGCCTATCGCAAGCTGCACAACGAGGCCGGCCACTACCACCCGGGCGTCGCCGTGCTCTTCAAGGAGGCCCGCTGATCGGGCGGAACCATCGACTGGCTATGCTTCTCTATGACTACGACGTCCGTGCACTCATAGGGAAATTCGCATGCTCAAGCTTCAGCACAGCCTACTGATCGCCATCGCCGCCGGCCTCGCCGCCTGCGGCGAAACTTCCAGCCTGCAGGTATCCGACGGCACCGGCCCCAACCCCAAGCTGCCGGAACCCAACCCGACGCTGATCCCCACGGTCAACATCGCCCCCGCCATCGGCTGGCCGCAAGGCGCAAAACCCCAGGCCGCGGCCGGCACCCAGGTCAAGGCTTTCGCCGAGAACCTCGACCATCCACGCTGGCTCTACGTCCTGCCCAATGGCGATGTGCTGGTGGCGGAAACCAACGCCCCGCCCAAACCGGATGACAGCCAGGGCATTCGCGGCTGGATCGCCGGCAAGGTCATGGGCCGTGCCGGGGCGGCCGTGCCCAGCGCCAACCGCATCACCCTGCTAAGGGACCAGGATCACGATGGCGTGGCGGAGACCCGCACAGTGTTTCTGGAGAACCTCAATTCGCCCTTTGGCATGACCCTGGTGGGCAATGACCTGTATGTGGCCGATACCGACAAGCTACTGCGCTTTCCCTATCAGAGCGGCGACACCCAGATCAGCGCAGCCGCCACCAAGGTGGTCGACCTGCCCGGCGGCACCCTCAACCATCACTGGACCAAGAACGTCATCGCCAGCAAGGACGGCAGCAAGCTCTACGTCACCGTGGGCTCCAACAGCAACGTCGGCGAAAACGGCCTGGACAAGGAGCAAGGCCGGGCGGCGATCTGGGAGGTGGACCGTGAAAGCGGCCAGCACCGCCTGTTCGCCACCGGCCTGCGCAACCCCAATGGCCTGGCCTGGGAGCCGGCCAGCGGCGCACTCTGGACCGCAGTCAACGAGAGGGACGAAATCGGCAGCGACCTGGTGCCGGACTACATCACCTCGGTCAAGGATGGCGCGTTCTATGGCTGGCCCTTCAGCTACTACGGGCAACATGTGGATGTACGGGTCGAGCCGCAGAACCTCGACCTGGTGGCCAAGGCCATCGCCCCGGACTACGCGGTAGGCCCGCACACCGCGTCGCTGGGGCTGACCTTCGCCGACGGCAGCAAGCTCCCCGCCCCCTTCACCGAAGGCGCCTTCATCGGCCAGCACGGTTCCTGGAACCGCAAACCCCATAGCGGCTACAAGGTGATTTTCGTGCCATTCAGCGCCGGCAAGCCCAATGGAGCGCCGATCGATGTGCTTAGCGGCTTTCTCAATGCCGACGAGAAGGCCATGGGACGCCCGGTCGGAGTGGTGATCGACCAGCAAGGCGGGTTATTGGTGGCCGACGATGTCGGCAACAAGATCTGGCGAGTCTCCGCCGCCAAAGCCCCCTAGGCTCAACGCTTGCGGCACAGCGTCAGACCATCTCCCAGCGGCAGCAGCGACAGATCGATACGCGAGTCATCCTTCAAGGCGCGATTGAGCGCCTGGATGGCTCGGGTATCCTCGCTCAGGGAATCGGTCTCCAGCACGCGCCCGCTCCACAGGGTGTTATCGAACACCAGCAGCCCGCCAACGCGCAGCAGGCCCAGCGCGACCTCCAGGTAGGCCGGGTAGTTGGCCTTGTCGGCATCGATGAAGATCAGGTCGAAACAGCCAAGCTGCCCCGCTCGCTCCAGGCTGGCCAGGGTATCCAGGGCCGGGGCCAGGCGCAGTTCGATGCGCTGGCCCACCCCCGCCTCCTGCCAGTAGCGCAGGGCCGTAGCGTTGTAGTCGCCGGGAATGTCGCAGCAGATCAGAGAACCGTCTTCAGGCAGCGCCTGGGCCATGCACAGGGCGCTGTAGCCGGTGAAGGTGCCGACCTCCAGCACGCGACGGGCGCCGGTCAACTTCACCAGCAACGCGAGGAACTGGCCCTGCTCGGGCGCCACCTGCCAACGGGCGGTGGGCATTGCCTGGGTTTCATCCCGCAGACGACGCAGCAGGGGCGTTTCACGCAGGGAAACGTCCAGCAGGTAATGGTAGAGGGCATCGTCGAGGTTCAGCGTCCGAGCGGTCACAGGCACCTCGACCAGAGAAGATTAGGGATTGCGCGCCAGGTGTTCTGGCTGCAGGACGCGCTTCGCGCTCAGGTAGGCCTTCTGCCAATAGGCCTTGGACAGGCTGTCGAGCTTCACCGTGCCGCCGGTAGCCGGCGCATGCACGAAGCGCCCTTCCCCCACGTAGATGCCCGCATGGCTGACCTGGGAGCCGCCATTGGTGGCGAAGAAGATCAGATCGCCGGTCTGCAGCGCGTTCTTGCCCACATCCGGCGCCTGCATGCCGATCATTTCCCGGGTTGAACGCGGCAGGGAAATACCCGCCGCATCGCGGTAGACGTAACCGATCAGGCCACTGCAGTCGAAACCGGAATCCGGGGTGTTGCCGCCCCAGCGATAAGGCGTGCCCACCAGCCCAAGGGCGCGGAACAGCACGTCTTCGGCAACCGGAGAGAAGGTTTGGGAGGAGTTGAACACCGGAGCACGCACCACAGGCGCAGGCGGCGGGGTACGGCTGGCACAGGCGCTGAGCAGCGCTGCGAGGGCAATAAGAGCAAAACGGGCTGAGGTCGACATAAGCTGGACAATCCTGATCGGGATGCGGCTTTCTCTGCCGTGGCACTGAAAACAAAACCGCGTAAGCAAGGCTTACGCGGTTAGTTTCAACAATAGATCAGGATTCTAGCGCCTACACGCCAAACTTCAAGTAAGACTTTAACTTCGCCCTACAAATAGTCCGCTTATTTGCGTGCAGTGACCACGGTTGGAGCCATGGCAAGTGCGCGCTTGGCTTCGATGAAGGTCTTGCTCCAGTAGCTATCGCCCAGGCTGTCGACCCGCACACCGCCACTGCGACGGCTGCTGGAGTGGATGAACTGGTCATCGCCCAGGTAGATACCTGCGTGGCTGACGCGCCCACGGCCGTTGGTGCTGAAGAACAGCAGATCACCCGGCTTGAGATTGTTGCGCGCTACCAGAGGCGCTTTCACGTTGATCATTTCGCGAGTGGAACGCGGCAGGTTCATGCCCGCCTCTTCACGAAACAGATAACCGATGAAACCGCTGCAATCGAAGCCGGCTTCCGAGGTACCGCCGAAACGGTAACGGGTACCGATCAGGGACATGCCGCGCTCGAGGATGCTGTCAGCCAGAACTGGCAACTGGTAAGGCTTGCTGTCAGAGAACTCTGCCAGTTCCTTTTCAGTTGCCAGCTCTTCCTGATAAACAGCGGAAGACTGGTTTTTGACGGAGACTTGAGCCTGCTGGACAGGTTGCTGCTGGGACACCGGAGTGTGGGAGGCGCAACCAAACAACAGGGTGACGAGTGCGAGAGGCACGAGGGGTGCGAAGCGATTTAGCATGGGCACGACCGTGGCTTGAAATAAAAGAAGACGCGACTATGCCTTCTATCGCCCTCATTTGCAAATTCAATCGATCAGAATGTGACTTATGAGTTTCTTCCGTACATCTAAGGCTTTAAGCCCATTTTAAGTCCGCCCACCTCTGGAAACCCTTCCAAAGGTGCGTTTTCTGGCGCCTGGAATATGCCGAAGGTCGCCCCCGAAAGCCCTGGAAGCCTTGTCTTTACCAGCCCAGAGTCTCTTTCAGAAAAGGGATGGTCAGCTTGCGCTGGGCCTGCAACGAAGCCTGGTCGAGGCGCTCGAGAAGCTCGAACAGGGCACTCATGCTGCGGGTACCGCGGGTCAGGATGAAATGCCCGACCTCGTCGGTCAGATGCAGCCCCCGGCGGGATGCCCTTAGCTGCAAGGCACGCAATTTGTCTTCGTCGGAGAGCGGGCGCATCTGAAAGATCAGTGCCAGGGTCAGGCGAGACTTCAAATCCGCCAGCTTCACCGGCAACTCGCGAGGCGAGGTCGAGGCCGCGATCAACAGGCGCCGACCACTGTCGCGCAAGCGGTTGAACAGATGAAACAGCGCTTCTTCCCAATCCGCCTTGCCAGCCACTGCCTGCAGGTCATCCAGGCAAACCAGCTCGTACTGTTCCAGGTTGTCGAGAATCTCGATACCGCGATCCAGAAGCTCCGCCAGCGGCAGATACACCGCCGGCTCCCCCAACTGCTCGAAACGCAGGCACGCGGCCTGCAGCAAGTGCGTGCGGCCCACGCCATCCTTGCCCCAGAGGTAGATCAGGCTTTCGGTCCAACCGGCGTCGGCTTCGCAGAGGCGCTCGACGTAGCCGAGTGCTGCGGCATTGGCGCCTGGGTAGTAGTTGATGAAGGTGGCGTCATCACGCAGACGCACACCTAGGGGCAGCTGAATCGGTTTCATGCTGACTGAACAGTTCCAAACGAACCGTTAGTGGCCTCTGTGTAAAGTTTGCAAAGTTTATACCCGTGACGCCGAGCGCACAATGCAGCAGACCACAAGCAAAATCAAAGGTTTGCGACAGCCAAACGCAATCGAAGGGCGTTCCTTGACAGCTACCGTGACAGCCGGCCGAGCGCCGCCAACCGTCACGAAGGCCCGCGCGCCCCTTTACAACTCGGGGTCTTCAGCACCGCTGTAGAGATCCGAATCCTTGTACAGATCATGCACATGGCGCACCAGCACCATGATCACCGCTGCCACCGGCAGCGCCAGCAGCACCCCGGTAAAACCGAACAGTTCGCCGCCGGCAAGAATGGCAAAGATCACCGCCACCGGGTGCAGGCCGATGCGATCGCCCACCAGCAACGGCGTCAGCACCATGCCCTCAAGGGCTTGCCCCACCATGAATACCGCGACAATGCCGATCATCGGATACAGGTCGCCACCGAACTGGAACAGCCCGGCAATCAGAGCCGCGCCAATGCCGATGACAAAGCCCATATACGGCACGATTGCCGCCAGACCGGCAATCAGACCGATCAACAGCCCCAGCTCCAGCCCCACCAGCATCAGGCCCGCGGCGTAGATCACCCCGAGAGCCAGCATCACCAGCAATTGCCCGCGAACAAAAGCCCCCAGCACTTCATGGCACTCCCCGGCCAGAGACACCACCTGCTCTTCGCGGCTGCGTGGCAACAGGCTGCGGATCTTGGCCATCATCAAGTCCCAGTCCCGCAGCAGATAGAAGCTGACCACCGGGATCAGCACCAGATTGGCCAGCCAGCCAATCAGCGCCAGGCCCGAAGCCGTTGCCTGGCTCAGCACCACGCCGACGATATCGGTGGTCTGGCCCATGTGCTCGCTGATGGCCGCCTTGACCTTGTCGAACTTCCAGAAGCCGTCCGCCAGACCGAGCTTGGACTGCACCCAGGGCATGGCGCTGTGCTGGACCCAATCGAGCATCTGCGGCGCCAGTTCATAGAGCCGCACCAACTGCTTGGCCAGCATGGGCACCAGCACCAGCAGCAGGGTCATGACGATCAGGGTGAACAGGGCGAATACCGCCACCACGCCCCAGGTCCGCGACAACCCCCATTGCTCCAGCCGGTCCACCAGCGGATCGAACAGGTAGGCCAGCAACAGCGCCACCAGGAACGGACTGAGGATCGGGTGCAGCAGGTAGACGAACCCGCAGGCCAGGAGCACGACACCCAACCAGACCCAACGACGCGTATCAGCCATATACCTCTCCAGCTTCTATATAGAAGGAAACAACCTGCTACCAACGAAAACGCAGTTGGGCCTGCGGCGCCGGCGGCGCGGCCCCTTCAGCGCCTTGTACAGGAGCATGCGGCGCAGGCGCTTCACCCGCCGGAATCTCTTGCAGCTTGGCCAGCGACAGTTGCGCCCGCAGCTGCTCAGCACTGCCGTTGACGCGATAGACGATCCGATCACCGTCAACGCTCTGCAACTGCGCACCAAAAGGCTCCAGCAAGTGCCCAAGGGCCGCGTAATGCTCCAGAGTCATGCCCTGCACTTCCAGCAACTGCTCGCTGGAAGCACCAGGACGAGTGACGAAACGGGGCGCCAGACGCTGGCTCACCGCCAGCAACACCCCATCGGCCAGGGCCGCGGTATCGGCGCCCTGGACAGTGCCCTGCTCCTTCTGATCGCCCAGCCACAGCCGCCACTTGGCTTGCCATTGGCCACCTTCTTCCCGGGCATGTACCGCCAGCAACGCATCAGCACCGTAACGCTCGGAGGCTTCACGCAGCGGCGCCGGATCGGAACCTTCAAGATTCGGCGCCGTGGCGACGATCTGCTCGTTCAGATCCCCCAGCGGCAGGCGCAGGGGTAAGCCACGATGTTGAGCCGCACGCCGCAAGGGCGCCGCGCTGGCCTGGCCATCACCCACCAGGCTCGAGCCTTCGGTGGAATCACTCAACCACCAGCCGATGATCGACGGCCGGTTGTTGCCCCAGAGCGATAGCCCGGCCTGACGCAGGGCGCGATCGGTGGTGACCGGATCGAAATCCACCTGCAGGCTTTCCGGCGGGCCGGCGTCGTAGCCGTACTGACTGATGATCTGCTGCGGGTCCTTGCGGATCGCCGCCAGCCCTGGCCCCTGGGCGGCCTTGGCGTCGCCAGTGAGGCGCAACACCAGGGTTTCCAGGGCCCGTTGCGTGGCCTGGTCGCGCTCTTCGGGCGACTGGCTGCTCACAGGCTCACGCACTTGATACAGGCCATTGAGGGTTTCGGCATGACTCGCCAGGCTGACCAATGACAAACAGCCCACAAACAGAAATTTACCCAGACGCATGGAAGATTCCCGACGACAGAAAACGATTGAAACAGCGCACTTGAACCGCGGCGAGCAAGGCTGTGACCACAAGCCTGGGCAAAACATTCACCCGGCGCCCGATAGTTTTCGCGCTGTCATAACGATAGCCACTTGAGCGCTATACCTTATACAGGCATGGGCAGGAGCACCAACACGACCAATCGCGGTTTTTTTAACAGGATATGCCTCTCCCCGTCGGCCCGAGGATGGCCGCTGCCCCTCAAGCCTGATAAAATCGCGCGCCTTCGCAGACCGGCATCAGCTGGGCACCCTGAAACACTTTTCCTGTGTTTCCGGCAGTCTCACTGGTTCGGTCGATACCCCTGAATCCCCCCTAAAGGCCTGGATCATGAGCAAGCAACCCTCCCTGAGCTACAAAGACGCCGGTGTAGACATCGACGCCGGTGAAGCATTGGTCGAACGCATCAAGAGCGTCGCCAAGCGCACTGCGCGCCCGGAAGTCATGGGCGGCCTGGGCGGTTTCGGCGCCCTCTGCGAAATCCCGGCCGGCTACAAGCAACCGGTGCTGGTCTCCGGCACTGACGGCGTCGGCACCAAGCTGCGCCTGGCCCTGAACCTGAACAAGCACGACAGCATCGGCATCGACCTGGTGGCCATGTGCGTCAACGACCTGGTGGTCTGCGGCGCCGAACCGCTGTTCTTCCTCGACTACTACGCCACCGGCAAGCTCAACGTCGATACCGCAGCCCAAGTGGTAACCGGCATCGGCGCTGGCTGCGAGCTGTCCGGCTGCTCCCTGGTGGGCGGTGAAACCGCTGAAATGCCTGGCATGTACGAAGGCGAAGACTACGACCTGGCCGGCTTCTGCGTAGGCGTGGTGGAAAAGGCCGAGATCATCGACGGCTCGAAAGTTGCCGCCGGCGATGCCCTGCTGGCCCTGCCCTCCTCCGGCCCGCACTCCAACGGCTACTCGCTGATCCGCAAGATCATCGAAGTCTCCGGCGCCGACATCGAAAACATCCAGCTGGACGGCAAACCACTGACCGACCTGCTGATGGCGCCGACCCGCATCTACGTCAAGCCACTGCTGAAGCTGATCAAGGACACCGGCGCGGTCAAGGCCATGGCCCACATCACCGGTGGCGGCCTGCTGGACAACATCCCGCGCGTGCTGCCAAAAGGCGCCCAGGCCGTGGTCGACGTGGCGAGCTGGCAGCGCCCGGCGGTCTTCGACTGGCTGCAGGAAAAAGGCAACGTCGACGAGCACGAAATGCACCGCGTGCTGAACTGCGGCGTGGGCATGGTCATCTGCGTGGCCCAGGATCAGGTCGAGAACGCCCTGAAGGTCCTGCGCGAGGCGGGCGAGCAGCCATGGGTCATCGGCCAGATCGCCACCGCAGCCGAAGGCGCGGCCCAGGTCGAGCTGAAGAACCTCAAGGCTCACTGATGCAAGAGCGGATGTCGCCGACCTGTGATGTTGTGGTGCTGTTGTCCGGCACCGGCAGTAACCTGCAAGCCTTGATCGACAGCGTGCACACCGGCGACAGCCCGGTGCGCATCGCCGCCGTGATCTCCAACCGCGCTGACGCCTATGGCCTGCAGCGCGCCAAGGAAGCGGGTATCGCTACCCGCTTCCTCGATCACACCGCCTTCGAAGGCCGGGAGGCCTTCGATCAGGGGCTGATCGAGATGATCGATACCTTCCAACCCAAACTGGTGGTCCTGGCCGGATTCATGCGTATTCTCAGCGCCGGATTCGTCCGCCACTACCAGGGCCGGCTGCTGAATATCCACCCCTCGCTGCTCCCGAAATACAAAGGGTTACACACTCATCAGCGGGCGCTGGAGGCCGGAGATACGGAGCATGGCTGCAGCGTGCACTTCGTCACCGAGGAACTCGATGGCGGCCCTCTGGTCGTACAGGCTGTGATCCCGGTAGAGTTGCACGACTCGCCGCAGAGCCTGGCGCAGCGAGTGCACGTCCAGGAACACCGGATTTACCCCATGGCCGTACGCTGGTTTGCCGAAGGTCGGCTGACGCTCGGCGATCAGGGTGCTTTACTGGATGGTCAATTACTGGCCGCCAGCGGCTATTTGATTCGAACCTAGGAGATTTTATGCGTCGCGCCCTGCTCTTCGCTTGCGCTCTGTTCGCCCTGCCGGCTGTGCAGGCGGCAGACCTTCATCCGTTCTCCGCCAGCTACACCGCCGACTGGAAGCAACTGCCCATGAGCGGCACTGCTGAACGCAGCCTGGAAAAAACCGCCAATGGTGCGTGGAAACTCAGCTTCAAGGCATCGATGATGATCGCCAGCCTGAGCGAGGAAAGCACCCTGACCCTGGACAAGGACACCCTGGTGCCCCAGTCCTATCGCTTCGAGCGTGGTGGTCTGGGCAAAGCCAAGAAAGCCGACCTGGATTTCGACTGGAAAGCCAAGATGGTCACCGGCACCGACCGTGGTGATGCGGTCAAGCTGCCGCTGAACACCGGCATGGTGGATAAATCCACCTACCAGCTGGCCCTGCAGCACGATGTGGCAGCCGGCAAGAAGACCATGAGCTATCAAGTGGTCGACGGCGGTGAAGTCGACACCTATGACTTCCGTGTCCTGGGCTCGGAGAAGGTTGACACCAAGGCTGGCCAGATCGATGCGATCAAGGTCGAGCGCGTTCGCGACCCGACACAGAGCAAACGCATCACCGTGATGTGGTTCGCCAAGGACTGGGATTACCTGCTGGTGCGCCTGCAACAGGTGGAAACCGACGGCAAGGAGTACAACATCATGCTCCTCAACGGCACCGTTGACGGCAAGACGGTCAAAGGCAGCTGAGCCGCAGCAGTCACGAAGCCTCGCGAAAGCGGGGCTTTTTTTTGCCCGGGATTTGGTTCCTCGCCCGCACAGCAAGCCCCGGCACAAGCCCTCGAAGATGAAACTTTTGTCATGAAGCGGTACGCCCTGCGGCGAAATGTCACGGTTTACGCGGGCTGCAGGATTTTCTTCGATTCTGCAAAGGTTTGTTGCAGCGCCAGGCAATTTACTTAGCAAGCTAACAAAATATATAACAGAGTCCTGCACACGCCTTGCTGCAGATCAACAGAGATTGGAGCTAGCAGATGACTGTAAAAGTAACTGAACGCGACGATTCACATATGTCCCATGAAGGCGTAGCCGCGGGTGTACGGATCTGGGATGTACATCAACAAGACATGCTGGTGGGCATGTTCCACTCCGAGAGCGACGCCCACAGCTACAAGGCTGAATTGGAAAAACTCGAGCAGAACCGCGCGCCCCAGAGCTCCTGACTCGACCTCAGTGCCGGAGTGCCGGGATCTCCACGCGGATCAACGGCCTCCCCCACAAACGACAAACCCCGCCATGAGCGGGGTTTGTCGTTATTCAAGGCTTACCACATCAGATCGTCGGGGATCTGGTAGGCCGCGTACGGATCATCTTCATCCGGCGCCTCGGTGGGCGTATTGAGCTGCACGATTCGGCGCGGGTCGCGCTCCTGGATCTTCAGCGCGGCTTCCCGCGGAATCACCTCGTAGCCGCCGCCATGGTGGACGATGGCCAGGGAGCCGCTGCTCAGCTTGTTGCGCATGAGGGTATTCACCGACAGGCGCTTGACCTTCTTGTCGTCGACGAAGTTGTAGTAGTCCTCGGTGTTCAGCTTGGGCAGCCGCGACACTTCGATCAGTTGCTTGACCTGCGCCGCGCGGGCTTTCTGCTCGGCCTTTTCCTGTTGCTGACGGTTGAGCTCCTGGTCGCGCTTGACCTTCTCGGCCATGGCTTCCTGGGCCGCACGCTGCTGGGAGTCATCGAGTTCGATCTGGCCTTTGTGGGCCAGGCGCTGCTGCTTCTGCTTGTCTTTGCTGACCTGCTTGGCCTGCTTTTGGTTGACCAGCCCTGCTTTGAGCAACTGGTCGCGAAGGGAAAGGCTCATGGTGCTTACTCACTTAGGCAACGGCCTCAGCCGCAGCTGGGCAAATTCTTTTCCTGACGTTTGGCTTCGCCCCACAGGGCATCCAACTCTTCGAGGGTGCAATCTTCCATGGGACGGGCAGTGTCGCGCAATGCCTGCTCGATAAATCGGAAGCGTCGGTCGAACTTGGCGTTGGCACCGCGCAGGGCGGTTTCCGGGTCGACCTTGAGGTGCCGGGCCAGGTTGACCACGACAAACAGCAAGTCACCGATTTCATCGGTGATCGCCGCCGCATCGTTGTCGGCCATGGCTTCCAGCACTTCATCCAGTTCTTCACGAACCTTGTCCACCACCGGCAGGGCTTCGGGCCAGTCGAAACCGACCTGGGCCGCACGCTTTTGCAACTTGGCGGCGCGGGACAAGGCCGGCAAGGCCACCGGCACATCATCGAGCAGGGACAACTGCTGGGGAGCCTCGGACTTCTCCGCGCGCTCCTCGGCCTTGATCTGCTCCCAACGCTCCTTGACCTGGTCTTCATCGAGCCGCGGGATGTCCAGCGGCGCGTACAGGTCCCCGGTGGGAAATACATGGGGATGCCGGCGGATCAGCTTGCGCGTGATGCCGTCCACCACCGCGTCGAACTCGAAACGCCCCTCCTCCCGGGCCAGCTGGCTGTAGTACACCACCTGGAACAGCAGGTCCCCCAGCTCGCCCTGCAAGTGGTCGAAGTCGCCGCGCTCGATGGCGTCGGCCACTTCATAGGCCTCTTCCAGGGTATGGGGGACGATGCTGGCGTAGTTCTGCTTGATGTCCCACGGGCAGCCATACTGCGGGTCGCGCAGGCGCGCCATGAGGTGGAGCAGGTCTTCAAGGCTGTACATCAGTTCATCCATTTCATACAGGCATCAGGGGGTCCGGTTGCGCCGGGTCTCGATGATGTTAGGCAACTGGGAAATCCGCCCCAACAGGCGACCCAACGCGTCCAGCCCCGGGATCTCGATAGTCAGGGACATCAACGCGGTGTTGTCCTCCTTGTTCGAGCGGGTGTTGACCGCCAGCACGTTGATCCGCTCGTTGAGCAGCACCTGGGACACATCACGCAGCAGGCCGGAACGGTCGTAGGCGCGGATGATGATATCCACCGGATAGGTCAGCACCGGCACCGGCCCCCAGCTGACCTGGATGATCCGCTCCGGCTCGCGCCCGGCCAGTTGCAGCACCGAGGCGCAGTCCTGGCGGTGAATGCTCACGCCGCGGCCCTGGGTGATGTAGCCGACGATCGCATCCCCCGGCAATGGCTGGCAGCAGCCGGCCATCTGGGTCATCAGGTTGCCCACGCCCTGGATCTGGATGTCGCCACGCTTGCCCGGCTTGTAGCCGGCAGCCTTGCGCGGAATCAACTCCAGTTGCTCGTTGCCCCGCTCCGGCTCCACCAATTGCTGGGCCAGGTTGACCAGTTGCGCCAGGCGCAGGTCCCCCGCGCCCAGGGCGGCGAACATGTCCTCGGCGATCTTCATGTTGGCCTTCTCGGCCAGCTTGTCGAAATCCACCTGTGGCAGGCCGAGTCGGCTCAGTTCGCGTTCCAGCAGGGTCTTGCCGGCGGCGACGTTCTGATCGCGGGCCTGGAGCTTGAACCAGTGGACGATCTTCGCCCGCGCCCGGGACGTGGTGACATAGCCCAGGTTCGGGTTCAGCCAGTCGCGGCTCGGCGTGCCGTGCTTGCTGGTGATGATCTCCACCTGCTCGCCGGTCTGCAGGCTGTAATTGAGCGGCACGATGCGCCCGTTGATCTTCGCGCCCCGGCAGTTGTGGCCGATCTCGGTGTGCACCCGGTAGGCGAAATCCAGCGGCGTGGCGCCCTTGGGCAGGTCGATGGCGTGACCGTCGGGGGTGAAGATGTACACCCGGTCCGGTTCGATATCCACCCGCAGCTGTTCGGCCAGACCGCCGATATCCCCCAGTTCCTCGTGCCATTCGAGCACCTGGCGCAACCAGGAGATTTTCTCTTCGTAATGGTTGGAGCCGGACTTGACGTCGGTGCCCTTGTACTTCCAGTGCGCGCAAACCCCCAGCTCCGCCTCTTCGTGCATGGCGTGGGTACGGATCTGCACTTCCAGCACCTTGCCCTCAGGGCCGATCACCGCCGTGTGCAACGAGCGGTAGCCGTTCTCCTTGGGGTTGGCGATGTAGTCGTCGAACTCTTTGGGGATGTGCCGCCACAGGGTATGCACGATGCCCAGCGCGGTGTAGCAATCGCGCATTTCCGGCACCAGCACCCGCACCGCGCGCACGTCGTATATCTGGCTGAATTCCAGGCCCTTGCGCTGCATTTTGCGCCAGATGGAATAGATGTGCTTGGCCCGCCCACTGATGTCGGCGTTGACCCCGGTGGCCTTCAGTTCGTTCTGCAGCTGGTTCATCACGTCGCTGATGAAACGCTCGCGATCCAGGCGCCGCTCATGCAGCAGCTTGGCGATCTGCTTGTACTGCTCGGGCTCCAGGTAACGGAAGGACAGGTCTTCCAGCTCCCACTTGATATGCCCGATACCCAGGCGGTGAGCCAGGGGTGCGTAGATGTCGAAGACTTCCCGGGCAACCCGGTTGCGCTTCTCTTCGTCGGCGCTTTTTACCGCTCGAATCGCACAGGTACGCTCGGCCAGCTTGATCAGTGCAACCCGCACGTCATCTACCATGGCCACCAGCATCTTGCGCAGGTTTTCCACCTGGGCCTGGGTGCCCAGCACCAGGGACTGGCGGGGGCTGAGGCTGGCGGTAATGGCCGCCATGCGCAAGACGCCATCGATCAGCTTGGTGACCACCGGACCAAACCGCTGGCTGACCGCCGGCAACTGGATCTGGCCCTCGCGGACACCCCGGTAGAGCACCGCGGCAACCAGGGAGTCCTGATCCAGCTTAAGATCGGCGAGGATCTCGGCGATCTCCAGGCCCGTGCTGAAACTCGACACGTCCTCGGGGCTGAGATTCTTCGTTGCTATGTGCTGCAGTTCCGCCTCGCGAGCGAACTCGCAGGCTTCTTTCAAGGCTTCACGGTCCAGTGCCATGTCGACGCTGACCGTATGATCGAGCCATGCCTCGAGATTGATACTGCCGTCGGTGTTGATCGGCTGGTGCGCTCTCACCTGTACCATCTTGCTTTACCTTCCCTACGACGCACATTCAATGCGTCAAATCGCTGACCTTCAACGCTCGGGTGCGGCTCGCAGGGCCAGCGCGCCACTCCCGAAAGACCAGTCGGATTAGACAAGCCATCCTAGCTCGCTTCAAATAACGCCATGGCCTCGACATGCGCCGTCTGAGGAAACATATCGAGGATCCCGGCACGTTTTAATCTATAGCCCTGCTTGATCAGTTCGACCGTGTCACGAGCCAAAGTTGCCGGATTGCATGACACGTACACCAACCGCTTGGCACCCAGGGTCGCCAACTGGCGGACCACCTCGAAAGCACCGTCGCGGGGTGGGTCCAAGAGTACCGCAGAAAAGCCTTCATCAGCCCACTCGGCAGCGCTCAGAGGTTGGGATAAATCGGCTTGAAAAAAGCGCGTGTTATGCAAATTGTTGCTGGCGGCATTCTCCGCGGCGCGCGCCACCATGGTCGCCACGCCCTCTACCGCCACCACTTCCCGCACCTGTCGGGCCAACGGCAAGGCGAAGTTGCCCAGGCCGCAAAACAGGTCCAGCACCCGCTCATCAGCTTGCGGCGCCAGCCACTCCAGGGCCTGGGCGACCATCGCTTCATTGACTCCCGCATTGACCTGGATGAAGTCACCCGGCCGATACGCCAGGTGCAGGTCCCAGGTCTCCAGGCGGTAGCCCAGAGCCTGCGATGGATCAAAGGGTTGCGGCTCGCCTTCACCGTGCAGCCACAATTGCGCCTGATGGAAATCGCAGAAGTCCTTGAGGATCGTCAGGTCGCTGTCGGACAACGGCGCCATGTGGCGCAACAGCACCGCCAGGGCCGAACCGCTGAACAACTCCACATGCCCCAGTGCCTGAGGCTTGCTCAAGCGTCGCAGCATGGAGGGCAAACGGTTCATGACAGGTTGCAAGGCCTGTACCAGCACCGGGCAATCGTCGATGGCGACAATGTCCTGGCTACCGGCAGCGCGAAAACCCACCTCAAGTTGCTTGCCCTTGGCGTCCCAGCGCACCGCCACCCGGGCGCGGCGCCGATAGCCGAACTCGGGACCGCTCAAGGGGGCGGCCCAGGCCTCGGGCTCGACACCCGCGACCTTGGACAACTGCTCGGCGAGCATGCGCTGTTTCAGGGCAAGCTGTTCGTCATGGGGCAAGTGCTGGACACTGCAACCGCCGCAACGCCCGGCATGGGCACAAGCTGCCGGGCGACGCAGATCACTGGCGTTGAAGATGCGCTCGGCACGGGCCTCTACCACTTTGCCGTGGCTGCCCAACACCCGAGCTTCGACTTCTTCACCGGCCAGGGCACCGCTGACAAACCAGGTACGCCCTTCGACAAAGGCAATGCCACGGCCGTCGTTGGCCAGACGCTGAATCGTCAAACGCTGTTTCTTGCCCACTGGAATCTGCGGCGCCCGGCTACCGCCCGCCGGCTGGAAGCGCAGGCCTCTATCGTGCTTAGCCATCAATTGGGCGCATCGAAAATGCCGGTCGACAGGTAACGATCGCCACGGTCGCAGATGATCGCGACCATGACTGCGTTTTCCACTTCCCGGGACAGGCGCAGCATCGCTGCCACCGCACCGCCGGAAGAGACGCCACAGAAGATCCCTTCTTCACGGGCCAGGCGCCGAGTCACGTCTTCGGCCTCGCTCTGGGCCATGTCGACGATCCGGTCGACCCGACTGGCCTGGTAGATCTTCGGCAGGTATTGCTCGGGCCAGCGGCGAATGCCGGGAATGGCCGAGCCTTCCATCGGCTGCAGACCGACGATCTGCACCGCCGGGTTCTGCTCCTTCAGGTAACGCGAGGTGCCCATGATGGTGCCGGTGGTGCCCATCGAGCTGATGAAGTGAGTAATGCTGCCCTGGGTCTGGCGCCAGATTTCCGGGCCGGTGCCGCTGTAGTGGGCCTCAGGGTTGTCGCCGTTGGCGAACTGGTCGAGCACCTTGCCGCGGCCTTCGGCCTGCATCCGCTCGGCCAGGTCACGGGCGCCTTCCATGCCTTCTTCCTGGCTGACCAGGATCAGCTCGGCGCCGTAGGCGGTCATGGCCGCCTTGCGCTCGGCGCTGGAGTTGTCGGGCATGATCAGGATCATCTTGTAGCCCTTGATCGCTGCAGCCATGGCCAGGGCGATGCCGGTATTGCCCGAGGTCGCTTCGATCAGGGTATCGCCGGCCTGGATCTGCCCGCGCAACTCGGCGCGGGTGATCATCGACAGTGCCGGACGGTCCTTGACCGAACCCGCCGGGTTGTTGCCCTCGAGCTTTAGCAGCAGGGTATTGCTGGTGGCGCCGGGCAGGCGCTGCAGGCGGACCAGGGGGGTGTTGCCGACGCAATCGGCGATGGTTGGGTACTGCAAGGTCATGGCGTATTCGCAATCCAGACTGCGGGGGCGCCTATCATACCGGCAAACGACCGAGCGCCATATCACGCAAAGTGCGAGCCTTATGGCTTATTGGAATAAGGCAGCCCAGGGCAAGCCTCAGGCCGCCAGCAGGCGCACGTGGATGCGCAAGCCCTGGGCCAGGTTCTGCGCCCACAACTGCCCCCCCTGACGCCCTACGGCATTGCGGGCGATGCTCAGGCCCAGGCCGAAACCGCCATCCCCCGGTCGCGACCCATCCAGACGAGTGAAGGGGGCGAAGATCCTTTCCAGATCCTCTTCAGCCACCCCCGGCCCTTCGTCATCCAGCCACAGGTGCCAGTACTTGCCGTCGCGCTGGCCTCCGAGGCTGACCCGTGCTCCGGCCGGCGAATGCCGAATAGCGTTGCGCAGGATGTTTTCCAGGGCCTGGGCCAGGGTATTGAGGTGCCCGCGAACCCAGCAATCGGCCTCCAGCTCGCAACGCAGCTGCTGCGCGGACCAGCCACTCTCGAAGCAGGCATTCTCGCTGAGCATCTCCCACAACGCCTGGACCTGGATCTGCTCTTGCGGCAGTGGCGCACGCTCGGTGTCCAGCCAGGCCAGTTGCAGGCTGTCCTCCACCAGCCGCTGCATGCCGTCGACCTCCCGCGCCAAGCGTTCGCGCAGCGCGGCAAGATCACGCTCGCCATCGCAGGCCACGCGCAGGCGGCTCAGGGGGGTGCGCAACTCGTGGGACAGGTCCCGCAACAACTGCTGCTGCACCGCCACGGTACTCTGCAGACGTTCGGACATCTGATCGAACGCCCGTCCCAGTTCGCCCAGCTCGTCCCGACGCTGGGTGGTTTCACTGGACAGCCGCACGTTCAACTGCTCCGCCCGCCAGGCGTTGGCTTGCTCGCGCAACTGGTTCAGCGGCACCACCAGCAAGCGATACAGGCCGACACACAGCAACAAGGTGAACAGCCCGGGAATCACCCCATTGGTGATCACCTGCCAGAACACCCGGTAGCGCCCCGGCATGAAACGTTGTGGCAACTCGATCACCAGGCTGCCCAGGGACGGATCCTCGGGAAAGGGTACTTTCAGCCACGGCAGGCCCCGGGAATGCCGGCTCACCGGCCAGTCGGCACCGCGCAGGAAGGTCAGACGCTGGGCCTCCGCCGGCGTCAACGGGTAGCTGCTCAGGGATTGCAGGTCACTGCCAATCACGCCGATCCAGGTTTTCTCGCGGCTGGCGATCTGCTGGATCCAGGCATCGACACCGGCACTCTGGCCGCCCTTCCAGGCCTGCTCGGCCTCGCGGGCGTAGCTGCCCAAGGTGGCTCTGGCCTCATCGGAGAGGTAGAGGTTCTTCTGCTCCACATAACGCCCCCAGGACCAGCTCAGCCAGATCATCAACAGGCAGAAAGCTACCAACAGGCACGCCAGCTTCCAGAACAGCGAATGCCGCCCCGGCAGATCAGACCAGTTCATCTAAGGCGCTCAGCACATAACCCTTGCCCCACACGGTTCGCAGCTCACGCTCGCTGTAGCCCAGCGCCTTGAGCTTGCGGCGGATCTGGCTGACATGCATGTCCAGGCTGCGGTCGTGAGCCGCATAACCGCGTTGCAGTACATGCTGATAAAGGAAGGCCTTGCTCAACACCTCGTCGCCATTGCGGTGCAAGGTATCCAGCAGGCGGTATTCACTGCGGGTCAGGCCGGCCCATTGCTCGGCAAAGAACACGTCGCTGCGCTCATCGTCGAAGCGCAGGCTCTGGGCCAGGCTGACGGGTACCGGTGGCATCGGTCGCCGGTCCAGGGCGACCCGGCGCAGGATGGCCTCGATGCGCACACGCAGCTCGGCCATGCTGAATGGCTTGGGCAGGTAATCGTCGGCCCCCAGGCGGAAACCGCTGATTCGGTCGGCTTCCGCTCCCAGGGCGGACATCAGCAGCACCGGCGTGGAATGGCTCTGGCGAAAGTGCGTGAGCACTTCCAGGCCATCCATTCCGGGCAACAGGATATCCAGCAGCACCACATCGAAAGGTCGGCGCCGGGCAATGCCCAGCCCTTCCGGGCCGTTCTGGCACCAGGTCACGGCAAAGCCACAATGCTCCAGTTGCTCGCGCACATAGGCACCCAGCACCGGGTCATCTTCAATGGTCAGAATACGTGGTGGCTCAACAGATACGGGAGTCATTGACTTCTGCAAGTGATTCTCAGTTGGGCGATTATTCAAGATTGCCCGGATCGCGGCAACCAGTGCCTTGGTCGCAGCCCGGCTTCAGGCATTTCAGGCGACGGCCGCCCTGGCGCAATTTGCCAAGATCAGCCCCCGACAAATCGTTACACTGCGCAGGTGGCGCATCACGGACGTGCCCGTAGACCTTTCAAAACAGCGTGGAAGCAGGAGAGTTGCGTGCTCAAGAAACTGGGAATCAAAGGCCGCGTACTGTTGCTGACCTTGTTGCCAACCAGCCTGATGGCTTTGGTGCTGGGCGGCTACTTCACCTGGATGCAGCTCTCGGACCTGCAGACCCAGCTCCTGCAGCGTGGCGAGATGATCGCGGAACAACTGGCCTCCCTGGTGGCCCCGGCCATGGGCAACCACAACACCCAGATGCTCGAGCGCATTGCCACCCAGGCGCTGGAACAGCAAGACGTGCGCGCCGTATCGCTCCTTGCCCCGGATCGCAGCCTGCTGGCCCATGCCGGCCCCAGCATGCTCAACCCGCCTCCCGCCGGTAACAGCAGCCACATGATGCAACGCTCCGGCAGCGACGCGACCCGCTATCAACTGCCGGTCTTCGGCCGGCACCGCAACCTGGCCGGCGACCTGATTCCCGATGAGTCCGACCGCCTGCTGGGCTGGGTGGAACTGGAGCTGTCCCACAGTGGCATGCTGCTGCGCGGCTATCGCAGCCTGTTCGCCAGCCTGCTGTTGATTGCCGCCGGGCTGGCCGGCACCGCCCTACTGGCAGTGCGCATGGGCCGCACAATCAACAACCCGCTGACCCAGATCAAGCAGGCCGTGGCGCAACTCAAGGACGGCAACCTGGAAACCCGCCTGCCACCCCTGGGCAGCCAGGAGCTGGATGAGCTGGCCTCGGGCATCAACCGCATGGCCAGCACCCTGCAGAATGCCCAGGAAGAATTGCAGCACAGCATCGACCAGGCCACCGAAGACGTGCGCCAGAACCTGGAAACCATCGAGATCCAGAACATCGAGCTGGACCTGGCGCGCAAGGAGGCCCTGGAGGCCAGCCGGATCAAGTCGGAATTCCTGGCCAACATGAGCCATGAAATCCGTACACCGCTCAACGGCATTCTCGGCTTCACCCACCTGTTGCAGAAAAGCGAGCTGACACCACGCCAGCTGGACTACCTGGGCACCATCGAGAAATCCGCCGACAGCCTGTTAGGCATCATCAACGAGATCCTCGACTTCTCGAAAATCGAAGCCGGCAAACTGGTGCTCGACAGCATCCCGTTCAACCTGCGGGACTTGCTGCAAGACACCCTGACCATCCTCGCCCCGGCCGCCCACGCCAAGCAGCTGGAACTGGTGAGCCTGGTCTATCGCGATACGCCGCTGTCGCTGGTGGGCGACCCGCTGCGGCTCAAGCAGATTCTTACCAACCTGGTGAGCAACGCCATCAAGTTCACCCGCGAAGGCACTATCGTCGCCCGGGCCATGCTGGAAGAAGAACACGAAGACAGCGTGCAACTGCGCATCAGCATCCAGGACACCGGTATCGGCCTGTCGAACCAGGATGTGCGCGCCCTGTTCCAGGCCTTCAGCCAGGCTGACAACTCGCTGTCGCGGCAACCCGGCGGCACGGGGCTTGGGCTGGTGATTTCCAAGCGCCTGATCGAACAGATGGGCGGCGAGATCGGTGTCGACAGCACCCCGGGCGAAGGTTCGGAGTTCTGGATCAGCCTCAACCTGCCGAAAACCCGCGACGACGCCGAGGACCTGCCCGGCCCGCCGCTGCTGGGGCGGCGCGTGGCGGTATTGGAAAACCACGAGCTGGCGCGCCAGGCCTTGCAACACCAGTTGGAGGACTGCGGCCTGGAGGTGACCCCGTTCAATACCCTGGAGGCCCTGACCAACGGCATTACCGGCGTGCACCAGAGCGAACAGGCCATCGACCTGGCGGTATTGGGCATCACCACCAACGACATGGCGCCGGAACGCCTGAGCCAGCATATCTGGGACCTCGAACACCTGGGCTGCAAGGTCCTGGTACTGTGCCCGACCACCGAACAGACACTGTTCCATCTGTCGGTGCCCAACCCTCACAGCCAGTTGCAGGCCAAGCCCGCGTGCACCCGCAAGTTGCGCCGGGCCCTGTCCGACCTGGTGACCCCGCGCCGGGCTCGCAGCGAACCGGAGGAAACCCTTTCCAGCCGCGCGCCGCGAGTGCTGTGTGTCGATGACAACCCGGCCAACCTGCTGCTGATCCAGACCCTGCTGGAGGACATGGGCGCCAAGGTGCTGGCGGTGGACAACGGTTACGCCGCGCTGAACGCGATCCAGACCGAACCCTTCGACCTGGTAATGATGGACGTGCAGATGCCCGGCATGGACGGCCGGCAGAGTACCGAGGCGATCCGCCAGTGGGAAAGCGAGCGACACGGTACGCCGCTGCCCATCGTCGCCCTTACCGCCCACGCCATGGCCAACGAGAAGCGCGCCCTGCTGCAAAGCGGCATGGACGACTACCTGACCAAGCCCATCAGTGAGCGCCAACTGGCCCAGGTGGTGCTGAAATGGACCGGCCTGGCCCTGCGCAACCAGGGGCCGGAGCGGGCCAGCGAGCGCCCGGAACTGGGGCTGGAACTGCAGGTACTGGATCAGGACGAAGGCCTGCGCCTGGCCGCCGGCAAGGCCGATCTGGCGGCGGACATGTTGGCCATGTTGCTGGCGTCCCTGGACGCCGACCGCGAAGCCATCAAGGCAGCGCGGGCCGCCAATGACCAGAACGCCCTGATCGAACGGGTCCACCGCCTGCACGGTGCCACCCGCTACTGCGGTGTGCCGCAATTGCGCGCCGCCTGCCAGCGCAGCGAGACCCTGCTCAAGCAGGAAGATGCCAAAGCCTTTGCCGCCCTGGATGAACTGGACCACGCCATCGGCCGCCTGGCTGCCGAAGCGCGGACCAACGCCTGACCCAGGGCAAGACCTGCCCGGCGCCCAGCCGCCATGCTGGGCGCCCCGAACAAGGATGCAGCCATGCGTACGATTCTTTTCAGCAGCCAGAACTACGACCGCGAGAGTTTCCTCGGCGCTCAACTGCCAGCAGGCATCGAACTGCAATTCCAGGCCGCACGCCTGAGCCTGGATACCGCCGCCCTGGCTGAACGCCATGAAGTGGTCTGTGCCTTTATCAACGACGACCTCAGTGCCCCGGTACTGGAACAGCTGGCTGCCGGTGGCACCCGCCTGATCGCTCTGCGCTCGGCCGGTTACAACCACGTCGACCTGAGCGCGGCCCAGCGCCTGGGGCTGGATGTGGTGCGGGTCCCGGCCTATTCCCCCCATGCGGTCGCCGAACATGCCGTGGCCCTGATCCTGGCGCTCAACCGCCGCCTGCACCGGGCCTACAACCGCACTCGCGAAGGCGACTTCACCCTGCACGGCCTGACCGGCTTCGACCTGGTGGGCAAGACCGTGGGCATTGTCGGCACCGGCCAGATCGGCGCCACCTTCGCCCGGATCATGGCCGGCTTCGGCTGCCAGCTGCTGGCGTACGACCCCTTCCCCAATCCCGCCGTAGAAGCCCTCGGTGCCCGTTACCTGGACCTGCCCGAGCTGCTGGCCCAGTCGCAGATCATCAGCCTGCACTGCCCGTTGACCGAGGACAGTCGTTACCTGATCAACCAGCAGAGCCTGGCCCACATGCAACCGGGAGCAATGCTGATCAACACCGGGCGTGGCGGCCTGGTGGACACCCCGGCGCTGATCGAGGCGCTCAAGAGCGGCCAACTGGGCTACCTGGGGCTGGATGTCTATGAAGAAGAGGCGCAACTGTTCTTCGAGGACCGCTCCGATCTACCCCTGCAGGATGACGTGCTGGCGCGGCTGCTGACCTTTCCCAACGTGATAGTCACTGCGCACCAGGCGTTCCTGACCCGCGAAGCCCTGGCGGCCATCGCCGAGACCACCTTGCACAACATCGCCAGCTGGGCAACTGGCCAGCCGCAGAACCGGGTCCACGGCTGAAATCCGCGCCACGGGCTGATCGAAGGTCACCTGCCCGCAACCTGCGCCGCAGGGGCCCGTGCTAGCATACGCGGCAGATTTGGAGGACCCATGGTCGAACACGATTTCCGCTACAACCTGATGAACCCGCAACACACCCTGATCGAATGCCGTGCCCTGGTGCCCGGCCGCTATCAAGTCACCGGCAACGGTGGCTCGATCCGTACCGACGACGTGCTTCTGGTCACCCTCAAGGGCAGCAAGGATCTCTCCATGCGCCTGACCGTGGACACCGTGCGCCACTTGATCAACCCCGTCGGCCAGTGGGTCGCCGTGGCGCGTGGCCCGGTATTCGGCGAACTGGCGATCCACCAGTGGCAGGTCAATTGCGACAGCTGCGACGCCACCCTGGACTTCGAGTTCGCAGTGGATGCCAAGCTGGGCAGCAAGGCCCAGAAGCCTGCCGCCAGCACGCGCATTGCCGAGCTCGGCTGGCGTAGCGAGGGTGAGCATCACCGCTGCCCGAAATGCCAGCAGGCCGGCCAATGAAACGCCTGATGCTGGCTGCGGCGCTGGGGGCCGGCCTGCTGGGCTGCGCCGCCGAGCCGCTGAAGCTGCAGCAGGACCGCAGTTACGTCCTGGAATGGATTGGCGAGCGTCCGCTGATCGATTACAGCCACCTGACCATCACCCTCGGCGAGGACGGTCGGGCCTATGGCAATGGCGGCTGCAACCACTGGTTCGCGCCCTACACCCTGGACGGCGAAAAACTCAGCTTCGGCAAGGTCGGCAGCACCCGCAAACTCTGTGCACCGGCGTTAATGGAGCAGGAGCGGCGCTTCCTTCAGGCGCTGGAAACCGTTGAGCGCTGGGACATCTCGCCGATCGAGCAGGTGCGGTTCTGGCCTGCCGAGGGCAAGCCGTTGCGCTGGTGGCTGGAAGAAGGCTGATAGTGCGCTAGCCGCTGCCGAGCCCGCGAGGCTGCGAACGGGACTCCAGGATGTTCCTGGATGAATCTCTGGCGAGTTTCAGGCCCCCTGCGTCACTTGAGGGCGCTCGCACTGCGCGGCAGCGGCTCCAGAACCTAGCGCCCTCAATGCCCGCGCAAGGCCCGCAGTTTCGCCAGCACGCCGGCTGCAGTCTGCTCGCCCATCATCTGCTCACGTACCTTGCCCTTGTCGTCGATGATGTAGGTCACCGGCAGCGCCTCGCTGCGTGGCAGATCGAAGAGCTCCGCGGGGTTCCGTGCCAGCACGGTGAACTTGATCCCCAGCTTCTCGCTGGCGCTCTTTAGCTCTTCACCCTGCACATTGTCGAAGTTGACCCCCATCACCGATGCCGACTGCCCCTTGAGCTGCTCGTTCAGGGCGTTGAGTTCCGGGATCTCGGTACGGCAAGGCCCGCACCACTCGGCCCAGTAGTTGAGCACCAGCCACTGCTTGTCGATACGCTCGGCGGCGACTTTCTGGCCATACTGGTCGACCCCGTAGTCATTGCCACAACCGCCCAGCAGCAGGATTGTGATGATCGCCAATACCGCCGCCAATTGCCTTGCCATGCGCTGTTTCCTGTCTTGAAAGATGTCTTGAAAAATAACCGTCGACCCAGGGTCGCTGCGACCTAACGACTCCCAAGGTTCAGGAGTGCCCGTCGCGCGGGTAGAATAGCCGCCACCTTACGCAAGATGCGACCCGCACATGACCGATCTGACGCTTTATCACAACCCGCGCTGCTCGAAATCCCGCGGTGCGCTGGAACTTCTGGAACAACGCGGCCTGGCCCCGACCGTGGTCCGCTACCTGGAAACCCCACTGGATGCCGCCCAGTTGCGCAGCCTTCTGGCCAAGCTCGGCCTCAGCGCGCGCCAGCTATTGCGCACCGGCGAGGACGAGTACAAGACCCTCAACCTGGCCGACCCGAGCCTCAGCGAAGAGCAACTGGTCGCCGCCATTGCCCAGCACCCGAAACTCATGGAGCGGCCGATTCTCGAAGCCGGCGACAAGGCCATCATTGGCCGGCCGCCGGAGAACGTGCTGGAGATCCTGCCTTGAGCGCGCCCTATATCCTGGTCCTGTACTACAGCCGCAACGGCTCGACCAACGAGATGGCCCGGCAGATCGCCCGCGGCATCGAGCAGGCCGGCCTGGAGGCTCGTCTGCGCACTGTCCCGGCGATCTCCGCGGAATGCGAGGCGGTCACCCCGGACATCCCCGACAGCGGCGCCCTGTACGCCAGCCTCGACGATCTGAAGCACTGCTCAGGGCTGGCCCTGGGCAGCCCGACCCGCTTCGGCAACATGGCAGCGCCGCTGAAGTATTTTCTCGACGGTACCAGCAACCTCTGGCTGACCGGTGCCCTGGTGGGCAAGCCTGCCGGCGTGTTCACCTCGACCGCCAGCCTGCATGGCGGCCAGGAAGCCACCCTGCTATCGATGATGCTGCCGTTGCTGCATCACGGCATGCTGATCACCGGCCTGCCCTACAGCGAGTCGGCCCTGCTGGAAACCCGCGGTGGCGGCACCCCGTATGGCGCCAGCCACCATGCCGGAGCAGATGGCAAGAGCCCACTGGACGAACACGAGATTGCGCTGTGCCGGGCCCTGGGCCTGCGTCTGGCGAAAACCGCCCTGCGACTGGAGAACGGCCGTGGCTAAGAAGCCGAAGATCCTGCCCCCGGTGGAATGGCTGGAGCCCCGGGTCCGCCTGATGCGAATCCTCAGCCTGGTCTGCTTCTTCGGCCTGGTGGGGCTGCTTTGCGGGTATTACCTGCTGGTGGCCGATCTGCACGGTGCCCGCCCCTGGGTCATCCTGCTGATCGAGCTGGTGCCGCTGCTGCTGATGGCCCCCGGCATGCTCAGCGGCAGTGCCCGTGGCCATTCGTGGATGTGCTTCGTGGTCAACCTGTACTTCATCAAGGGCGCCCTGGCGGCCTACGACCCGAACCGCCAAATGTTCGGCCTGCTGGAGATGTTCGCCAGCCTGGCCGTGTTCACTTCGGCGCTGCTCTACGTGCGCTGGCGCTTCCAGCTTGATCGCCGGCTCGCGGGCGAAGGCGCCAGCCCGGCCTGAATCCGCTCCAGGTTCCCCGGCCCCCGGGGAACTTGTAATGCCGCCAAAGGCCCCAACCTTGGTCAACAGACTTTCCGACCCTCCCGACCGTCCCGGAGCAGGCATGCACGATTACAAATGGCTGAATGAATACTGTCTCAACCGCTTCGGTTCCGCTGCGGCCCTGGAAGCCCAGTTGCCCACCCCGGCCAGCGACGATTACCTGCGCGCATTGAGCGCCGACCGCTACCTCTCGACCCTGGCCCTGCGGGTTTTCCGCGCCGGCCTCAAACACAGCCTGGTGGACGCCAAATGGCCGGCGTTCGAGCAGGTGTTTTTCGGCTTCGATCCGGACAAGGTGGTGCTGATGGGCGCCGAGCACCTGGAGCGGCTGATGCAGGACACGCGGATCATCCGCCACTTGGGCAAGCTCAAGAGCGTGCCGCGCAACGCGCAGATGATCCTCGATGTGCAAAAGCAGCACGGCAGCTTTGGCGCCTTCATCGCCGACTGGCCGGTGCAGGACATCACCGGGCTCTGGCAGTACCTGGCCAAACATGGCAACCAGATGGGCGGGCTGTCTGCCCCGCGCTTCCTGCGCATGGTGGGCAAGGACACCTTTATCCCCACCTGGGACGTGGTCGCGGCCCTCAATGCCCAGAACATCATCGACAAGGTGCCCAGCAGCAAACGCGACCAGGCCCTGGTGCAGGAAGTATTCAACCAATGGCAGCAGGAGAGCGGCCGGCCACTGTGCCAGCTGTCGGCAATGCTGGCCTACACCGTCAATCACTGAGCCGCCCGCTCCCCGGCATCACTTCCTGCCCGAAACAACGGGCAGGAAAACCTCCCTTCTCATGCCCGCCCTCCAGCCCAAGCTGACAATAAGCTGAACTAAACGCGAGGATTTTTCATCCGCTGTTTTTTATCGGATAAAGTTCGCCTCGCACTTGCCTCAACGATAAAAACGAAACTCCGGGAATAACCTCCCGAAGCCATCTGACGTGCATAACCGGATAACAAAGCAGCGTTCGGGCCAACAACCTGAACAAAGGCTGTCCGGTTTTAAAAGAACTGCCGTCGCCCATTCGTTTTTTTCACATTGCTTTCACTCTTCGCCCACCTGGCCCGACCTAAATTGGCCCCAGTTGCAGTGCGGGTTCCAGTGACTGCATGTCGTTCGTCTTCAACGCACCAGTTCCAACCCGAATACCCAACACTCGGCAAAAACCTACTCAGGTACACCACGTGCTCAACACCGCTGAATCCGGCACTGGCAACAAGCCCCCCCGAACCTGGCGAATCGTCGGTGGCGTCTGTGCGGCAGCCCTGGCAATCCTGGTCAGCGGCTTTGTCCTGTGGCCCATCACGCCTCGCGACCTGGGGGTCGGCAACCAGATGCAGCAGGCCAACATCTACCGTCACTGGCAAGGGGGCGAAGTGATAGTCCTGGTCCGCCATGCCGAGCGTTGTGACCGCTCCGCCAACCCCTGCCTGGGGCCCGCCGATGGCATTACCCAGCTCGGAAGCCACAGCGCCAGCGACCTGGGACGAGCCTTTCGCACCCTGGGCATGGCCGCCACCGATGTCATCAGCAGCCCCGCAACCCGCACCCGGCAAACGACGGAATTCATGTTCAACGGTGCGGCGCAGACCCAGGACTGGCTGGCCACCTGTGACGAGCATTTCCAGCAGACGATCAAGGCGCACAAGTCACTCAAGCGCAATCTGATCCTGATAACCCACAGCGACTGCATCAGCAGCCTGGAACGCCAGCTGGGCTACCCGCACGCCCTGGCCAGCGAATATACCAGCTCGCTGTTTATCACCCTGGATCCGCAAGGCCACATGCAAGTACTGGGAACCCTGGATGCGGGCAGCTGGCAGCACGTACTTGATCAACCCCTTGAGTAACTTGTAACTATTTTTAACAACATGCCAACAGACTTTATTAGGGGAAGCGACACACTTGCCGGCTAATTAATTGACTTAACAAGTTTCTGTACTAATAAGAAACGGACAGCCGCATTTATAAAAAATTCTCAAACAAATGAATGCTGCCCGCTGAAACTTCGCGAACTTGGAAAAGCCAGCAGGTCGACAAAATTGACGCTTTGTCAGCAACCCCCAGCAAATAACGAAATCGCTATCGGCCAATGACTTCGAGGATACAAATGCACCGCACTTCGCCGCCCCCCGCTTATGGAACAAGCGCCCCGCCGTCCGGCTTTACCCTCGGCGCAAGTACAACCAGCACTCTCCAGCGCTGGGCACTTCCTCTGTTGCTCGTGGCCTTCGGCCTGTTCTACCTGCTACCTCTGACCAGCCACGGCCTGTGGATTCCCGACGAGACCCGCTACGCCCAGATCAGCCAGGAAATGCTGCTCAGTGGCGACTGGGTGGCGCCACACTTCATGGGCATCCGCTACTTCGAGAAGCCCATCGCCGGCTATTGGTTGATCGCCATCGGCCAGGCGGTCTTTGGCGACAACCTGTTCGGCGTGCGCATTGCCTCGGCCCTGAGCACCGGCCTGAGCGTACTGCTGGCCTACCTGATCACCCGCCGCATGTGGAACGACCCGCGCAAGAGCTTCGCCGCCGCCCTGCTTTATATGAGCTTCGGCCTGATTGCCGGCCAAGCCGGATACTCCAACCTTGATCCGCAGTTCACCTTGTGGGTCAACCTGAGTCTGGTAGCCCTGTGGTTCGCCCTGGACGGCCGAACCACCCGCGAACGCCTGCTGGCATGGGCCGGGCTGGGCGTCGCCTGTGGCATGGGCTTCATGACCAAGGGTTTCCTGGCCTGGCTGTTGCCGGTACTCATCGCCCTGCCCTACATGATCTGGAAACGCCGTCTGGGCGAACTGCTGCGCTACGGGCTGGTGGCCGTGCTGGTAGCGATCGGCATCAGCCTGCCCTGGGTACTGAGCATTCACGCCCACGAGCCCGACTTCTGGCGCTTCTTCTTCTGGCACGAGCACATTCGCCGCTTCGCCGCCGACAACGCCCAACATACCCGCCCCTGGTGGTTCTACCTGCCGCTGCTGGTGGCCTCCAGCCTGCCCTGGGCAGCCCTGTTGCCGGGCACATTCATGCAAGCCTGGAAAGACAAGCGCCAGGCTCCGACCGGATTCCTGCTGCTGTGGTTCCTGCTGCCCCTGGCGTTCTTCAGCCTGAGCCGCGGCAAGCTGCCAACCTACATCATGCCGTGCCTGCTGCCGCTGGCCGTGCTCATGGGCAGCGCCCTGATCGACCGTATCAACGCCAGCCAGGGCCGGAGCATCCGCATCAACAGCCTGCTCAACCTGCTGATCGGCGTGGCGGCCATGGTGGCCCTGCTGTACATCCAGCTCACCCGGCCGGTCTACGGCCACAACGAGATGCTCAGCCTGTCCCTGGTGTTCATCATGCTGATGGGCTGGATCATCGCCAACCTGCTGCCGGCCGCCCGTCCGCTGCAGTACTGGGCGGCCCCGGCCCTGGGCATCTGGTTGCTGGTGGCCCTGCTGCCGGCGGGCATGCCGGGGTTCATCGTGCATAACCAGATGCCGGACCAGTTCATCAAGGAACATATCGAGGAGCTCAGGCAGACCAAGACGCTGCTGAGCAATGACCTGGGCGCCGCCTCGGCCCTGGCCTGGCGCCTGCAACGCCCGGAGGTGACGCTGTACAACACCGAGGGCGAATTGAAATATGGCCTGGCTTATGCTGATTCGGCGCAGCGCAAGGTAAGCATGGCCGAGGTCGGGCAGTGGGTCAGCGAGGCCCGCAAACAGGGTTCGGTGGGTGTGGTGATGCGGGTCAAGGACGTGGTGGAAAGCGAGGAAGTGGCGCTGCTGCCGCCCGGAGGCAAGCGCTATGAGGAAGGCAATATGCTGGTCCTGATCCTGCCACAAAGCCAACCCTGACCCTGGGTACCCTTGTAACGACAGCGCCGACCACGGTTGGCGCTGGCTTTTCTTCACGCTTCGATGCCCTGGATGGCTGCGACTTTTCCCACCGCCGCTCTGGAAATCCATCTATGAATCTGTTTCGCAGCGAACGCGGGGCCCTGGCCCTGCTGCTCGGCGTGTCTGCCTTGATCCTGCTGCTGGGCCTGGGCTCCCGTGAACTCTGGGGGCCGGAGACCCGCTGGGCCAACATCGCCTTGCAGATGTTGCAGAGTGGCGACTATTTCGACCCTTACCTCAAGGGCGCTCCCTACTACGACAAGCCCCTGCCCTCCTACTGGCTGATTACCGCCAGCGCCTGGCTGATGGGGGGCCTGGGGCACTGGTCGCTGCGCCTGTCCTCGGTGATCGCCGCATGGCTGAGCATCTGGCTGGTTTACCTGATCGGCGAGCGGCTGTTCCACAAAGGCACTGGGCTGATCGCCGGCTGGATGCTGGCCACCACCTTCTATTTCGCCTTCTGGGCGCGGGTGGCCACGGCCGACATCCTGACCGTCTGTGGCGTATTGGCTGCAGTGTGGTGGTACTGGCGCGGCCCGGAAGATACCCGCATGGGCCGCTATACGGTGTTCTTCCTGATACTGGCGGCGACCTCGCTGCTCAAGGGGCTGATCGGCTTCGTCCTGCCGGGGCTGATCCTGTTGCCACACCTGCTGAGCCAGGGGCGCTGGAAACGCCACCTGAACCTGCGCCTGTTACTGGCCTTGAGCATCGCCGCGCTGTTCTACATGGTGCCCTTCGTTCTCTCGCACCTGTACGGCGCTCCCAGCTACGGGGAAAGCGGCCTGAGCCTGGTGTTTCGCGAGAATGTGGTGCGTTTCTTCAACCCCTTCGACCATGTCGGGCCGATCTACACCTACCTGATCTACCTGCCGGCCTATACCTTGCCCTGGGCGCCCTGCTGGATCCTCGGCCTATGGCTGGCGGCCCGGCACTGGCGCCAGTTGCAACCCAATGAACGCTGGCTGGTGTGGGCCCTGGGGCTGCTGTTCCTGTTCTTCACCGCCAGTGGCAGCCGGCGCAGCTATTACGTTCTGCCCCTGGTGCCCTTCGCTCAGTTGCTCGGTGCCTGGTGGCTCAACCGTCGGCTGCAGCTACGCCAGGCCGCCGGCAAACCCGTTTCCCGTGGCTGGCCCCTCGGCTTCTCCTGGGCGGCCCTGGTCATGCTGCTGGTGCTGGGGGTTGCCTACCCTTGGAGCAACAGCGGCGGGGGGGTGATGCAGTTCAGCGCCGATACCCGGGCTGCCGCGAGCCGGATCGCTCCCTGGAATCAATGGCGGATGGTCATGGTGGAAATCGATAACAAACTGCCGATGTACCTGCAGAACCAGGGCGCACCCTTCTACTACGTGGCAGAAACCGCGGACTTCCCGCGCAACGGCAGCAGCGCGGACTTCATGGCCTGGCTGGACAAGACCAGTGGCCAGCACTGGGACCCGCAGCGCACCCTGATCTTCGTCCAGCAGAAGCACGATGAGCCGCTGATGCTGGGGTATCTGGGCGAGGATCATCAACTGGTCCGCACCACCCCGACCAACGGTGAGCGCCTGGCCAAGAAACCGGCGCAAGGCAGCGTGGCCTTCATTCCCCGCATGCCGGGGAGCTGAATGACCGTGCTGCGCAAGCGCAGCACGGATTCACCAGGATCGGATCAGAGGTTCACCACATTGACGAAACGCGGCGCGGCGCTGTCGTCGATGCGCAGGCTGGCGAAGTCGAACAGATTGCGGTCCGCCAGTTGCGAGGGGATCACGTTCTGCAGGCCGCGGAAGATGCTTTCGGTACGCCCTGGAGTCTTGCGCTCCCATTCCTGAAGCATCTCCTTGACCACCTGGCGTTGCAGGTTCTCCTGGGAACCGCAGAGGTTGCACGGGATGATCGGGAACTGCTTGAGGTCGGAATAGGCCTGGATGTCCTTCTCGCTGCAATAGGCCAGCGGGCGGATTACCACGTTGCGCCCGTCATCGGCCAGCAGCTTGGGCGGCATGGCCTTGAGCGAACCGTTGTAGAACATGTTGAGGAAGAAGGTCTCGACGATATCGTCGCGGTGGTGACCCAAGGCCATCTTGGTGGCGCCGATTTCGTCGGCGAAGGTGTACAGGGTGCCGCGACGCAGGCGCGAGCATAGCGAGCAGGTGGTCTTGCCTTCCGGGATCAGCTCCTTGACCACCGAATAGGTGTCCTTCTCGACAATGTGGTACTCGATCCCCAGCTCCTTGAGGTAGGCCGGCAGCACGTGCTCGGGAAAGCCTGGCTGTTTCTGGTCCATGTTCACCGCGACGATCTCGAACTTGATCGGCGCCACCTTCTGCAGGTGCAGCAGCACGTCGAGCATGGTGTAGCTGTCCTTGCCGCCGGACAGGCAGACCATGACCTTGTCGCCCTCTTCGATCATGTTGAAATCGGCGACCGCTTCGCCCGCCTGGCGGCGAAGACGTTTCTGCAGTTTGTTCTGGTTGACCGTAAGAGTGCCCATGGCTCTTGAAATCCGCGAGGTATGTGACGAAAAGCCGGACATTTTACGCAAAAACCCCAGCCCCGTGAAAGCGCCGCAGAGCAGCGGTGCCGGGGCTGCAATGACAGATGCAGCAGCGATTAGCCCGGGGGTTTACAGCGCAATTTGCTCTAAAGGTGCGCACATCTGCGGAAAACTCCTCCCTATACTGCGACATAAGGTCGCATGCACATATAGACCTATACTGACTGTGCCACTTGGCTGTAAGCGCTCCGTTGGGGGGCGATGGCAACAATAAAGGAGTGACTGACCATGATTCATCATGTCGTAGGACTCTTCACCCACCCCGATCAGGAATGGCGAGACATCCGTGGCGATGCCGAGGAAAGCATCAGCCACATGTACCTCACCCATACGCTGATCCTCGCGGCAATCCCCGCCATTTCGGCTTTTATCGGCACCACCCAGGTCGGCTGGGTCATCGGCAATCGCGCGCCGGTGATGTTGACCATGGAAAGCGCCCTGTGGATGACCATCATGTCGTACCTGGCCATGCTTGGCGGCGTGGCGGTGATGGGCGCGTTCATCCACTGGATGGCCCGGACCTATGACGCCAGCCCGAGCCTGGCACGTTGCGTGGCCTTTGCCACCTACACCGCCACACCGCTGTTCGTCGGTGGCCTGGCGGCGCTGTACCCGCACATGTGGCTGGGCATGATCGTCGGCACTGCCGCCATCTGCTACACGGTCTACCTGCTGTATGTCGGGCTGCCGACCTTCATGAATATCCCGTCGGACGAGGGGTTCCTGTTTTCCAGCTCAGTGCTGGCAGTAGGCCTGGTGGTACTGGTCGCGATCATGGCCTTCACCGTGATTGTCTGGGGCCTGGGCGTCGGCCCCGTGTACACCAACTGACGCCGCACCAATAATAATCCTCTGTCTGCCAGCACAGGCCGCCGCAAGGCGGCCTTCTTGTGGGCGCGGGGTGGATGACCATTCGGCGCCTGGGCGATTCGGAATCCCCCCTGTTTGCGGCATACTCACTCCCTCTGGAGAGCCGTTAAGCATGCCCGAGCAACTCAATACCCGCGTCGAAGATTGTTTCCAACTCGCTGAATCCTTTTTCAAACGTCCTTTCAAACGCCCGGTGGTCAGCCTCAAGTTGCGTGGCCAGAAAGCCGGTGTCGCCCATTTGCACGAGAACCTGCTGCGCTTCAACCCGCAGCTGTACCGGGAAAACACCGAGGACTTCCTCAAGCAGACCGTGGCCCACGAAGTGGCACACCTGATCGCCCACCAACTGTTTGGCGAACGTATCCAGCCCCACGGTGAAGAGTGGCAACTGATCATGCGCGGGGTGTACGAACTGCCGCCCAATCGTTGTCATACCTACGACGTCAAGCGTCGTAGCGTGACCCGCTATATCTACCGCTGCCCCTGCGCCGAGAGCGATTTCCCGTTCTCCGCCCAACGCCACAAACTGGTGGCCCAGGGGCGTCGCTATCTGTGCCGGCGTTGTCGGCAAACCCTGGTCTACAGCGGGGAAACCAGGGTCGAGTGACAGTTTTAAAGCACTGCCTCGGCAAACCCGCAGCTACGCGATGACCCGCTCGCGCCGCAGTGCCTCGATGCGCTCGGCGCTGTAGCCCAGTTCCTCCAGCACCTGATCGGAATGCGCCCCCAACCTGGCGCCAATATGCCGAGGCTCTGGCAGCCCCTCGGAAAACTTCAACGGGCAGGCCATCTGCGCCTGCCGGCTGCCGTCTTCACGGGGCACCTGGCTGACCAGTTGCCTGGCCTGCAACTGCGGATGTTCCAGGGCCTCGCCCAGGCTCAGCACCGGCTCGACGCAGGCATCGAAACCAGCGAACAGCTGGCACAACTCGGCGAAATCGTGTTTCTCGAATTCGACCTGCAAGGCCTGCTTCAGTGCCTGTTGCTGTTCGGGCAAGGGAGACAGGCCCTGGGCCGCCAGTTCCGGGCGGCCCAGGGCCTGACACAACTGCTGCATGAATACCGGCTCCAGACTGCCCACCGACAGCCAGCGCCCGTCCCGGCTGCGGTAGTAGTCATAAAAGCTGCCACCATTGAGCATCTGCTGCTCCATTCCGGGCTCGACCCCACAGGCCAGGTAGCCGGCACCGGCCATGGCGTTCAGGCTGAACACGCAGTCGGTCATGCTCACGTCCAGGTACTGTCCCTGGCCGCTGTGCTGGCGCGCGATCACCGCCGCCAACAGGCCGATCACCCCATGCAGCGAGCCCCCCGCGATATCCGCGGCCTGGATGCCCAGGGGTAATGGTCCCTGATCGCGGCGGCCGGTCTGGCTGGCCAGCCCGGCCAGGGCCAGGTAGTTGATGTCATGCCCGGCGCGGTCCCGGTAGGGGCCGGTCTGGCCATAGCCGGTAATGGAGACGTAGATCAGTCGCGGGTTGATCGCCTTCAAGGCCTGGTAACCCAGCCCCAGGCGCTCCATCACGCCCGGGCGGAACTGTTCGAGAACAATGTCGTAGTCCTGCACCAGTTGCCGCACCACCTCCAGCGCTTCGGGACGCTTGAGGTCCAGGGCCAGGCTGCGCTTGTTGCGGTTGAGATAAGCGTGGCTGGCGGAAACCCCGGCATCGTGGGGCGGCAACACCCGCAACAGATCCATGCGGGTCGGCGACTCGATGCGCAGGACCTCGGCGCCCATGTCCGCCAGCAGCAACGAGGCGAAGGGCCCCGGCAGCAGGGTGGAGAAATCCAGTACCTTGAGTGACGCCAACGGCCCTTGCATAGCCCTCTCCTCTTGATCGGCAGCCCACAGAGTAGGCAGCCGCGACGCCCGCAACAATCACCGCAACAGTCAGCCGGGCTGACCGTTGCGCTCAATCGCCAGGCAATAAAAAACCCGCCGAAGCGGGTTCCTTATATAGCTCAAGGCTTACTTGATGCTCGGTGCCGGGCCTTCGGCCACACCCAGGTCATCGGTTTCACGGGTGTCGGTAATCGGCCGGCCACCGGAAGCCAGCTCGGATTGCAGCTTGTCTTCGTCCAGCTCCTTGACCCACTTGGCAACCACTACGGTAGCCACGGCGTTGCCCACCAGGTTGGTCAGGGCGCGAGCTTCGGACATGAAGCGGTCGATACCCAGGATCAGCGCCAGGCCGGCCACCGGCAGGTGACCCACGGCCGACAGGGTCGCGGCCAGGACGATGAAGCCACTGCCCGTCACACCGGCAGCGCCTTTGGAAGACAGCAGCAGCACCAGCAGCAGGGTGATCTGGTGAGTGATGTCCATGTGGGTATCAGTGGCCTGGGCAATGAACACCGCAGCCATGGTCAGGTAGATCGAAGTACCGTCGAGGTTGAACGAATAACCGGTAGGGATCACCAGGCCGACCACCGACTTCTTGGCGCCCAGGCGTTCCATCTTGATCAGCATGCGCGGCAGGGCCGATTCCGAGGAGGAAGTTCCCAGCACGATCAGCAGTTCTTCACGGATGTAGCGGATCAGCTTGATCACGCTGAAGCCGTGGGCGCGGCAGATTGCCCCCAGGACCACCAGCACGAACACCACGCAGGTGATGTAGAAGCAGATCATCAGTTGACCCAGTTGCACCAGGGAACCCACACCGTAGGCACCAATGGTGAACGCCATGGCGCCCAGCGCACCCAGGGGCGCGAGCTTCATGATCATGTTGATGATGTTGAACATCACATGGGCGAAACGGTCGATGAAATCCAGCACCGGCTTGCCGTAGGCGCCCAGGCGATGCAGGGCGAAACCGAACACCACGGAGAACATCAGCACCTGCAGGATATCGCCATTGGCGAAGGCGCCGACGATGGTGGCCGGGATGATGTTGAGGATGAACCCGACGATGCTCTGGTCATTACCGGCAGTCACGTAGGCTGCAACTTTCGAGGCGTCCAGGGTCGAAGCGTCGATGTGCATGCCGGCCCCCGGCTGCACCACGTTGACCACGATCAGGCCGATCAGCAGGGCGATGGTGGAGACGATTTCGAAGTACAGCAGCGCATAGCCGCCGGTCTTGCCCACCGACTTCATGTTCTGCATACCGGCGATACCACTCACCACGGTACAGAAAATGATCGGAGCGATGACCATCTTGATCAGTTTGATGAAGCCGTCACCCAGGGGCTTGAGAGCCACACCGGTCTGAGGGTAGAAGTGGCCGAGCAGGATGCCGATGGCGATGGCAACGATCACCTGGAAATACAGGGATTTGTACAGTGGCTGACGAGTCGTCATTGCAAGTTTCCTCAAGAGCCCCGGCATGCACTTTCCGTCGATGCATGCGGTGCCTAAAGTGCGAACCCTCCTGCGCTGGAGGGATTTGTTGTGTCGAGCTGCGTGCTGGCAGATCTTCCGGCTCTATCGCAAAGCCCGTGCCACCTTGTGAAAAAGCCTTGCAGGCCTTTAGACATCAGGGGTGCGGGCTGATCCTTGCATCCGTTGCGCAGGCTGAAGCTGGCGGATTTCCGCCCACTCACCCTCTCTCGTCCTACAATTTGGCGGATATCCGCCTTGTTCCCTTCCTGGGGGCTGGCTAAGATCCGCCACTCAATGGACGGACCTGCCTGCATGCGCGAACGCACCATCGCCAGCCACTTTGCCCGTGCCGCCTTGGGCGGAGCACGCCGGCACGGCTATGACTACGCGCCCCTGCTGCATCAGTTGGGCATCAGCCCCGAACTGCTGAACCAACCCAAGGCCCGTATCGCCCCCGAGCAATTCACCCGTCTATTGCAGCAACTGTGGCTGGAGCTGGATGACGAGTACCTCGGGTTCGGCCATGGCCCCAGCAAGCGCGGGACCTTCGCCATGATGTGCCACGCGCTGATCCACTGCCGTACCTTGGAAAAAGCACTCAATCGCGGCTTATTATTTTATAGCCTGTTTCCGGAAGCCCCGCGTCTGAGTCTGACGCGTGAAGGAGAAATGGCCCGGCTGAGCCTGGATGATTCCGAGCTATGGGATCCCGAGCACTTTCTCAGCGAGAGCCTGCTGGTGATCTGGCATCGCCTCGGCAGTTGGTTGATCGGCCAGCGCATCCGCCTGGAGCAGGCCTGCTTCAGCTACCCCAAGCCCGATCACGGCGCGGAATACGACCTGCTTTTCCCTTGCCCGCTGCAATTCACCCAGGAGCGCAGCAGCCTGCTGTTCCACAGTCGCTACCTGGGCATGCCGCTGCTGCAGGACGAACGCACCCTCAAGCACTTCCTCGAACGCTCTCCCGCCGACCTGTTGTCGCGCCCGGATGAAGGCGACAGCCTCAGCAGCCAGCTGCGCCGCCTGCTCAGTCGCGACCGCGAGCACTGGCCCGACCTGGAAAGCGTCGCCCAGCACCTGCACGTCAGCCCGCAGACCCTGCGCCGGCATCTACGCGAAGAAGGTTCGAGCTTTCAGGAGCTGAAGGATGAGCTGCGCCGCGACATTGCCATCTACCACCTCGGCCGGGCCGACCTGTCATTGCAACAGATCGCCGAACAACTGGGTTTTTCCGAGCCCTCGGCCTTTCACCGGGCGTTCAAGAAATGGACCGGCCTGACCCCGGGCGCCTACCGCGCCCGGGAACAGTAGCCCCCTACAGGGCCGGAAAGTGAATCCGGAAGGCCGCCCCCCCCAGGGCCGAATCCCCCAGGGTCAGTTGCGCGCCGTAGCTCTCGATGATGTCCTTGACCACCGCCAGGCCGATGCCCTGCCCCGGGTGCTGGCGATCCAGGCGCTCACCGCGCTGCAGAATCCGCGCCCGCTGATCGGGTGGCACGCCGGGGCCGTCGTCTTCCACACACAACTCGGAGCCTTCCAGGGTCTCGCGCACGCTGATGCGCACTGAGCTCAGGCACAGGCGATAAGCGTTCTCCAACAGGTTGCCGAGCAACTCCAGCAAAGCGCCGTGCTCGATCGGCAGGTAGCAGCGTTCCGGCAAGTCGAAGGACACCCGTACCTGCTTGTCGCGATAGACCTTGTCCAGGGTGTCGCAGAGGCTTTGCAGCACCGGCCGCAGCCGCACCTGGTGGCGCACCAGGCCGCTCTTGCGCAGGCTGGCGCGCTGCAACTGGTAACTGATCTGCTGGCTCATGCGCTCGATCTGCGCCTGCAGCACCCAGGCCTGCTCACGATCCTGGGGGCGTTGCGCCATGTCCTCGCTCACGCCCTGCAACACCGTCAACGGGGTTTTCAGGCTGTGGGCCAGGTCATCCAGGGAGTCACGATAGCGGCTGCGCTGCTCACGCTCGCTTTGCAGCAGGCGGTTCAACGAGCCCGTCAGGCGCAACAGCTCGCGCGGGTGCTCCTCACTGAGGCTCTGGCGGGTGCCGCTTTCGATCTGGTCCAGCTCCTGGCTCAAGCGTCGCAAGGCTTGCAAACCCCAGGTCAGGCCGAGCCAGAGCAGTGCCAGGAGCACCAGCAAGGCCGCGCCGAACCCCAGGTAGAGGTTTTCCCGAACGCCTTCCAGGGTTTGCTGGTACTCACGCACCGGCTGCAGCGCGACGATACTGAAGGCCGCGCTCTTGCCCCCCAGCAGCTTGATCTCGACGTCGTAGACAAAGAACTCCTGGCCGTTGGCTTCACGGATCCTGGCGAACTCATTGCCACGCCCGTCGTACCGCGGCCGGTAGTTGATGTTCTCTTCCTGGGTCGCTCGCGAGCGCCAGACCAGGTGCCCTTCGCGATCGTAGATGTAGCCCAGCAGGCGGCTGTCGGCGAGGTTGAAGCGCTCGTCGGGCAATTGCGCCGGCATCTGCAGGCGGTTGTTCTCGATCCGCGCCGCACTGATCAGGGTGGTGACATCGGAAGCCAGGCGCTGCTCGATAGAGTCCTGCAACGCCAGGCTGAACGCCCCCTGCATGGCTGGCAGCAGGGCCAGCATGAACAGCACCGCCAGGGTCGTGGCGGCCAGCATCAGGCGCAGGCGCAGCGATCGAATCATCGGCAACGCTCGTTGAACAGGTAGCCCAGGCCACGCACCGTATCGATCGGCTTGAAGCCCGACGGCCCCTCAAGCTTGCGCCGCAAGCGGCCCACCAGCACTTCGATGACATTCGGATCGCGCTCGTCGTCGTCCGGGTACAACTGCTCCATGAGCCGGTCCTTGGCCACCACTTGCTGATGATGACGCATCAGGTATTCGAGAATCCGGTACTCATAGGCCGTCAGGGCCAGGGGCTGCTCATCCAGGGAGGCCTGCTTGCGATTCAGGTCCAGCAGCAGCGGCCCGGCAATGATGGTGGACTGGGTAAAGCCACTGGAGCGCCGCAGCAGCGCATTCAGGCGCGCATCCAGCTCTTCGAACTGGAATGGCTTGACCACATAGTCGTCCGCACCGGCCGCCAGGCCCTCGACCTTGTCCTGCCAGTTGCCACGGGCCGTGAGGATGAGGATCGGGAACGTCTTGCCACGGTTGCGCAACTGGCGGATCAGGTCCAGCCCGCCCATGCCGGGCAGGCCCAGGTCGATCACCGCCAGATCGTGGTTGAACTGCTCGGTCTGATACAGCGCCTCCTCGGCGTTGGCCACGGACTCGACGACATGACCGCTGTCGGTGAGGCGGGTTTGCAAATGATGACGCAACAGCGCCTCATCTTCGACGACCAGCAACTTCATAACGCTCTCCCAGGCAAAATTCGACATCTCCAGGGGCGCCCCTGCGCCCTGATGATTAATGCGCCAACGCCGGACCGTGCCCAAGGCACGATCCGGCGCGGTCCAGGCCAGGCCGCTTATCAGAAAGCGTAGTTGGCCGACAGGTAGGTCTGGGCGCTGCTGGTAAGGCTCAGCGAACCCTGCTTGCTGCCACCGCGCTCGCTCATCTCGGTCCCGGCATTGCTGCGCAGGTAACGGTAGCCGAGCTCCACCGAGGTGTTCTGTGAAACCTGTTGCAGGACGCCGGCCTGTACGCCCACCGCGTAACCAATGTCGCTGTCACGGCTGAAGCCCGGAGACTCCTGAGTCAGCTTGGTCAGGCCGGCCGTGCCGCCGCCAAAGAGTTTGGTGCTGCTGGTCACCGGCAGGAACATATCGTAGCTGCCCAGCAGGTTCTGCTGGCGCAGTTTAATGCCGTTGTGGGAGCCAGACACATAATCGTAGGTAGCGTAGTAGCGACCCTGGTCATTCTGTTGACCGGCGCGTACACCCCAGGTGTTGTCCTTGCCGATCACGCCATCGGCGTTCGGATGGCCCAGGTTGCTGTTGAGCTGGCTGGACTTGTTGATCTTGTCGCTGGTCTGGCCGAAGGACAACCCAACGAAGTTGCTGTCAGCGGCTTGGGCAGCGGCGCTGGCGCCGAAGACGGTAAAGGCCAGGAACAGTTTTTTCAATGAAGTCATAGGAAGTTTCCTTTGCGCTATTGGCTTTTTGGGTACGGGGCTAGAGTAAACAGCCCGCCCTGAACTCCCCCTGAACACACCCTTAACCTCGCCTGAACCAGATCGACTAGGCTGTGCTGACACCTTTTCAACTGGAGTTCCCCTCATGCGCATGCTCGTCGCATTGGTCCTGTTAACCCTCGGCGGCCTCAGCCAGGCCGCCATCAAGACTCAGGAAATTCCCTATCGCAGTACCGACGGCACTCAGTTGATCGGCTACTACGCCTACGACGACGCCCTACAGGGCCCGCGCCCGGGCATCGTGGTGGTGCATGAATGGTGGGGCCTCAACGACTACGCCAAGCGCCGGGCCCGGGACCTTGCCGCCCTTGGCTACAGTGCCCTGGCCATCGACATGTACGGCCAGGGCAAGCACACCGAACACCCGGCGGACGCCATGGCCTTCATGCAGGCCGCGCTGAAGGACAGTGCCGCTGCCAGTGCACGTTTCAACGCCGGCCTTGAGCTGTTGAGACAGCAACCGCAGACCGATCCGCAGAAACTCGCCGCCATCGGCTACTGCTTTGGCGGCAAGATTGTCCTGGACGCCGCGCGCCAGGGCCTGCCCCTGGCCGGCGTGGTGAGTTTCCACGGTGCCCTGGCCACCGCCACACCGGCTACCCCCGGCAGCGTCAAGGCCAAGATCCTGGTGGAACATGGGGCCCAGGACAGCATGGTGACGGCGGACAACGTCACCACCTTCAAAACGGAAATGGACAAGGCCGGCGCCGACTACCGCTTCGTCAGCCTGGAGGGAGCCAAGCATGGCTTCAGCAATCCCGATGCCGACCGCCTGAGCCATGGCGAACACGGCGGGCCGGACATCGGCTACAACAAGGCCGCCGATGAGCGTTCCTGGGCCGACATGCAGGCATTCTTCAAAAAACTGTTTGGCTAGCCGCCGTACCTGGGTTGCGGTCAGTGCGCTGCGGCAACCCTTTGCGCTTCACCCGACTACCCTCAAACGCAGCAACCCGGCACACTAGCGGCCATGAATGCTCTCCCCCCCCTCCCCGCTTGCTGCACCCCTCTGGACGCTGCCTGGCCGCTGCCGAACGTCCTGCCCCAAGCCCTCTGGCTAAGTACCCGGTTCGATCCCGGGCAACTTGCCGCGGATGATTTTCAGCGCAGCGGCATTGAGGCACCGCCGAGCATCCAGCGTTCGGTGGCCAAGCGTCAGGCCGAATTTCTCGCTGGACGCCTGTGTGCCCGAGCCGCCTTGCAGCAACTGCAACGACTGGACTGGGTACCGCCCATTGGCGATGACCGAGCGCCAATCTGGCCCGAACACATCTGCGGTTCGATCACCCACAGCAGCGGACGCGCCGCGGCCATCGTCGCCGACAAACGACACTGGCGTGGCCTGGGAATGGACCTGGAACACCTGCTCAGTGCAGAACGTGCGGCCAAACTGGCGGAGCAGATCCTGACCCCGGCCGAACTGCAGCGCCGCGACCAGTTGCCGGCCGAGCTGCATGCACTGGCGGTAACCCTGACCTTCTCGATCAAGGAAAGCCTGTTCAAGGCCCTGTACCCGCTGGTGCACAAACGCTTCTATTTCGAACACGCCGAAGTCCTGGAATGGTCTGCCGAAGGGCCGGTGCGGATGCGCCTGCTGACCGATCTGTCCGAGGAATGGCAGCACGGCCGCGAACTGCAAGGGCAGTTCGCCGTGCAAGACGATCACCTGCTGAGCCTGGTGGCCATCAAGGCCTGAACCGGGGCCGCCCTCAGCGGGGTTCCTGATGCCGTGGCCAGCTCAGGCTGAAGCAGGCACCGCCCAGGTTCTTGCTCTTGCTGATCAGGGCACGGCCCTCGTGCCAATGGATGATCCGCCGCACAATCGACAGCCCCAGCCCATGCCCGCCGGAAGCCCGGGTGCGGCTGTCATCCAGGCGCAGGAATGGGGTGAAGATCTTTTCCCAGGCATGCTCCGGCACGCCGGGACCGTCATCTTCCACATCCACCCGGCAGCGCAACTGCCCTACCTGATAGCTGACCGTCACCTGGGACTCGGCATGGCGCATGGCGTTGCCCACCAGGTTCTGCAAGGCCCGGTGCAGGTAGCGCGGCTCGGCCTCGACCCACGCACCGTCACACTCGGCGGCAGACAGGCACAGGCCACGCCGGACCTTGAGATTGGCCCGCAACGGCGCCAGTTCGCTGATCACCTGGTTGATCAGCGCATCCAGGTCGATACGCTGGAAATTCAGGGCCGGCGAGCCCTGCTCCAGACGGGCGTAGGTCAGCATTTCGTCCACCAGCCGGTCGAGGTCCTGAATGTCGTTGTCCATGCCGTCCAGGTACTTCTGCCGGGCCTGATCGGTGCTCGCCGAAGCAATCATCTCCAGGCCGAAACGCAGCCGCGCCACGGGTGTGCGCAACTCATGGGACACCGCACGTACCAGCTCGCGCTGAATCGCCAGCAGGCGCTGCAAGTGCTCGGCCATGCCATTGAAGGCCGCCGCCAGGCGCCCCACCGAGTCCGCGCCACGGGCCGGCACGCGGGTTTCCAGGCTGCCCTTGGCGATTCGCGTGGCCGCCGACTCCAGGCCGCTGAGGCGCCGCTCCAGCTGGCGCACCAATAGATAGACGATCAGGCCGATCAGGCTCAGGCCCAGCACGGCAATCAGCACCAGCCATTGCGGCGGATAGGGATTCATCTGATACAGCGGGCCGATCTCCAGCACCCAGGGCGTGCCCACCAGGCCGGCGAAGACCCGGATCGAATCGCCACCCTTGCCCAGGGCCATCACCGTGTCGCCCTCGGCCACCCGGCGCCGCTGATCCTCGTCCATGTCGGCGGCGTCCAGAGTCGACAACTGCATATCGAAGCCAAACCCCTTGGCTTCCTTGAGTGCAGCCAGGCGCTGGGGTTGCTCTGCCACCGGATAACGCACCAGCTCATCCGCCAGCAGGTAGATAGTGGCCCGGGCCAACTGCTCGCTGATCTGCTGGACCTCGGCACTGAGCAGCAGCTGTTCCTTCTCGCTGACCAGGCGATAGACCCGGGCGGCGAAGGGGCCGGTCTGCTCCACCAGCGCCTGGCCGCGCAGCACCCGACCGCGCTGGCTACTGTCCAGGTCGGTCTGGCTGAAGGTCTTGAGACTCAGGGGAATGCCCAGCAAGCGCTCCCACACCGCCAGCGCCCGGCGACGCTCGATCTCGCTCATCGGCTGCAGGTTGTCCGCCATCAGCGAAAAAGTGCCGTGGGCCAGCCGCTCGCGGTACTGCTCGCTGCGCACCTGGTTCAACAGATGCAGGGCCAGGACTCCAAGCAACGCCACGAGGATCAGCGCGGCGCACATACCGCCGTAGATCCGCAGGAAGATCGAGTTCACGAGCGCATGTCGGCGGCAGCTTCGGGGACGAACAGGTAACCCTTGCTGCGAATGGTCTTGATCAGCCGCGGGTGCTCCGGATCGTCACCGATCTTCGGGCGGATGCGCGAGATCCGCACATCGATGGAGCGGTCCTGGCCGTCATAGCCGATGCCGCGCAGGGCGGTGAAGATTTCTTCCCGGGACAGGATCCGCCCGGCATTGGCCACCAGCAGCCACAGCAGGTCGAACTCGGCACTGGTCAATTCGATCCCGGCATCGCTCAGCCAGGCCTCGCGCAGGGCATTGTCCACCACCAGCGGGCCGAACTGCAGGCGGCGGGTTTTCTCCACCGCCGGCTCCGGCGCTTCGCTACGGCGCAGCAGGGCCTGGATGCGCGCCAGCAGCAACCGCGGGCGCACCGGCTTGCAGACATAGTCGTCGGCACCCAGGTCCAGGCCCATGATCTGGTCCATGTCATCGGTACGGGCGGTGAGCATGAGGATCACTCCGTCATAACGATCCCGAACCTTGCGGCAGATGCTCAGGCCGTCTTCACCGGGCAGCATCAGGTCGAGGATCACCAGATCCGGCTGCTCGGCAATGATCCTGGCCGCGGCCCGGGCACCGTTGCCCTCGATCGCCACCTGCAGGCCATTGCTTTCGAGATATTCACGGGTCAACTCAGCCAGACGCTGGTCATCCTCGACAATCAGTACCTGCCAGGCTTCCTGTTCCACGCACGACCTCTTCTTGTTCTATTGCCAGTCCACCTTGAGCAGGAAAGCCCCCGTCTTTCTGTCATGAAAAAGGCGGATAACACGCTCTGGGAAAGGTGGCTGGTTTGCCATGGGAAAGGCCGGGAAACCCCGGTCGATCGCTGCCGATTGTAGCAACCGGCACAGGCGCCGACACAAGCGGCTAAAACGACTCGGTCAGGGCGTTTTTTTGTGATAGGGTTCGCGCCCGCAAAAATCCGCCCAAGGCAATTTTCGACGGTAAAAAACAGTGACAAACGGTTCCATCCACTGGGACTGCGGGCTGCGTGAGTTTTACCCAGTCCATACACAATTTACGCACAACCTTATCCACAGGCAGTACGTTGCAATCAGCCCCCCAAACGCATTATCTTGTAGCCCGGCGGCTAAAAATCCCTATATCTAGGGTTTTGCGCAAAAAACCAAACACAATTCAGCCAAGAAACTCAAGCCCTTTTCTTGCCCCGTTTGGTGGAACCAATCGCTGTTTCAGAAGACCAAGACCGCGCGTGCGGATGGCATCGTTTTCCACCCTGTCCAGGAGAAAGCGGTACGGGTGTTGCAGCAACAAGACTGTCACCCACCAGGAATAAGGTGCCGAGCCCCGGCTCGGCACCCATGACTTCGGCATGGAAGCGGCGCCTATAGCCCCCTTCCTGAACTGTCCCGAAGTCGTTATGCCCGGCCTATGCCGGCTGTAGTGCTTCAGGACGGAACGGTGGGCACCCAAACGGTGCCCAAACAAACATAGAGAACGTGGAGACACCCATGCAAACCGACACAACTCGCGAGAACTCGCAGGCCAATGCGCCGCAGGCCGCCGATTCCACTCAGGATCTGTCTGCTACCGCACCTGGCCAATTGCGCGTGATCAAGCGTAACGGCACTGTCGTTCCTTATACCGATGACAAGATCACCGTCGCGATCACCAAAGCGTTCCTCGCAGTTGAAGGCGGCACCGCCGCTGCCTCGTCGCGAATCCACGACACCGTGGCGCGCCTGACCGAACAGGTCACCGCAACCTTCAAGCGTCGCATGCCTTCGGGCGGCACCATCCACATCGAAGAGATCCAGGACCAGGTAGAACTGGCCCTGATGCGCGCCGGCGAGCAGAAAGTCGCCCGCGACTACGTGATCTACCGTGACTCCCGCGCCAAGGAACGGGCCACCCGCTCCACCAGCGAAGAGCCGGTACAAGCCCACCCTTCGATCCGCATCACCCGCACCGATGGCAGCTTCGCGCCCCTGGACATGGGCCGCCTGAACACTATCGTCAGCGAAGCCTGCGAAGGCCTGGAAGAAGTCGACGGCGACCTGATCCAGCGCGAAACTCTGAAGAACCTCTACGACGGCGTGGCACTCAAAGACGTCAACACCGCTCTGGTGATGACTGCCCGCACCCTGGTCGAGCGCGAGCCGAACTACTCGTTCGTGACTGCCCGCCTGCTGATGGACACCCTGCGTGCCGAAGGCTTGGGCTTCCTCGAAGTAGCCGAAAGCGCCACCCACCACGAAATGGCCGACCTGTACGCCAAGGCGCTGCCGGCTTACGTCGCCAAGGGTATCGAGTTCGAATTGCTGAACCCGGTACTGGCCGAGTTCGATCTGGAAAAACTCGGCAAGGCGATCAACCACGAGCGCGACCAGCAGTTCACCTACCTGGGCCTGCAGACCCTGTACGACCGCTACTTCATCCACAAGGATGGCGTGCGTTTCGAACTGCCACAGATCTTCTTCATGCGCGTGGCCATGGGCCTGGCAATCGAAGAGAAACAACGTGAAGACCGCGCCATCGAGTTCTACAACCTGTTGTCGTCCTTCGACTACATGGCTTCGACCCCGACCCTGTTCAACGCCGGCACCCTGCGTCCACAGCTGTCGAGCTGCTACCTGACCACCGTTCCGGACGACCTGTCAGGCATCTACGGCGCCATCCACGACAACGCCATGCTGTCGAAATTCGCCGGCGGCCTGGGCAACGACTGGACTCCGGTACGTGCACTGGGCTCCTACATCAAGGGCACCAACGGCAAGTCCCAGGGCGTCGTGCCCTTCCTGAAAGTGGTCAACGACACCGCGGTAGCCGTGAACCAGGGTGGCAAGCGCAAGGGCGCTGTCTGTGCCTACCTGGAAACCTGGCACATGGACATCGAAGAGTTCATCGAGCTGCGCAAGAACACCGGTGATGACCGCCGTCGTACCCACGACATGAACACCGCCAACTGGATCCCCGACCTGTTCATGAAGCGCGTCTTCGACGACGGCAAGTGGACCCTGTTCTCGCCATCGGAAGTGCCTGATCTGCACGACCTGACCGGCAAGGCCTTCGAAGAGCGCTACGAGTACTACGAAGCCCTGACCGAGTACAACAAGATCAAGCTGTTCAAGACCGTCCAGGCCAAAGACCTGTGGCGCAAGATGCTGTCCATGCTCTTCGAGACCGGCCACCCATGGCTGACCTTCAAGGACCCGTGCAACCTGCGCAGCCCGCAGCAGCACGTGGGCGTGGTCCACAGCTCGAACCTGTGCACCGAGATCACCCTGAACACCAACAAGGACGAGATCGCAGTCTGCAACCTGGGCTCGATCAACCTGCCGAACCACATCGTCGACGGCAAGCTGGATACCGCCAAGCTGCAACGCACCGTGAACACTGCCGTGCGCATGCTCGACAACGTGATCGACATCAACTACTACTCGGTGCCACAGGCGAAGAACTCCAACTTCAAGCACCGTCCGGTCGGACTGGGCATCATGGGCTTCCAGGATGCGCTGTACCTGCAGCACATCGCCTACGGCTCCGATGCAGCCGTCGAGTTCGCCGACAAGTCCATGGAAGCGGTCAGCTACTACGCAATCCAGGCTTCCTGCGACCTGGCCGACGAGCGCGGCGCCTACGAGACCTTCCAGGGTTCGCTGTGGTCCAAGGGCATCCTGCCGCTGGATTCGCAACAGATCCTGATCGAAGCCCGTGGCCAGAAGTACATCGATGTGGACCTCAACGAATCCCTGGACTGGGCACCGGTTCGCGCCCGTGTACAGAAAGGCATTCGTAACTCCAACATCATGGCCATCGCACCGACCGCCACCATCGCCAACATCACCGGCGTGTCGCAGTCGATCGAACCGACCTATCAGAACCTCTATGTGAAATCCAACCTGTCGGGCGAATTCACCGTGATCAACCCGTACCTGGTTCGCGACCTGAAGGCTCGCGGTCTGTGGGACTCGGTCATGATCAACGACCTGAAGTACTACGACGGTTCGGTACAGCAGATCGAGCGCATCCCGCAGGAGCTCAAGGAGCTCTACGCGACTGCCTTCGAAGTGGAAACCAAGTGGATCGTCGACGCCGCCAGCCGTCGCCAGAAGTGGATCGACCAGGCTCAGTCGCTGAACCTGTACATCGCCGGCGCTTCGGGCAAGAAGCTGGACGTGACCTACCGCATGGCTTGGTACCGTGGCCTGAAAACCACCTACTACCTCCGCGCCCTGGCCGCCACCAGCACCGAGAAGTCCACCATCAACACCGGCAAGCTGAACGCTGTTTCCAGCGGCGGCAACCACGGTGACGACTCGGTCCTCGCGGCTCCAGCCGGTCCAGCTCCTGTACCTAAGGCTTGCGCCATCGACGAGCCGGATTGCGAAGCTTGCCAATAAGCTGAGCCGACAGGTGCCTGCGGGCACCTGCCCCAACCCCCGATAGACCTCCGGTTTATCGGGGGTTTTCTTTTGCCCGCAACAAAGCTGCAGGAGCCTGCCTGCCAGCGAAGAGGCCCGAAGCCTTGCACTGCACCGAGAGCGCCTTCGCTGGCAAGCCAGCCCCTGCGGCAGCGGTTCTTGCAGAGCGAACAGCACTATCGAACAGGCACAAAAAAGCCCCTCGAGGAGGGGCTTTTCGTAAAGCGTTTCAGCCAACCAGCATCAGGTCATCTGGATGATGGTCTGCATGATGGTGCTCTGGGTGGAGATGGTCTTGGCGTTCGCCTGATAGTTGCTCTGGGCCTTGATCAGGTTTACCAGTTCGTTGGTCAGGTTGACGTTGGACTCTTCCAGGGAGTTGGACTGGATCGCTCCCAGGGTGCCGGTCTTCGGTGCGTCATAACCAGGAATACCGGACGAGTAGGTCTCTTTCCACTGAGTGCCACCTACCGGCTGCAGGCCCTGCTCGTTGGTGAAGCTGGCCAGGGAGATCTGACCGATCGGCTTGGTCTGCTCGTTGCTGAAGTTGGCCAGCATCACACCGGTGCCATCGATGGTCAGGCTGCTGATCTGGCCAGTGGAGTAGCCGTTCTGCGCGATCACCGAGCGGGTGCTTTCGCCAAACACCGAACCGGTTTTGGTCATGTCGATGCTGACACCGTTAGGTGCAGCCTTGGCGCCATTGGGAGTGAACACGCCGTTAGTGACGGTACCCGGGGTCCAGGCCGCAGCCGACATGACAATGCTGTTACCGGTAATGGTATACGGCGTGGTCCCAGGCGCAGCTGGCGGGGTCATGCTGCTGAGCTTGCCCGACGAGTCGAACTTCATGGTGATCGGCGACTGGTTGGCCATGGTGAATGCAGTACCGTCCGGGTTGCGACCATCAATCAGCGTGTAGGTTTGCCACTCATTGGCGTTCGGCGTCTTGATCATGTACTGATCCATGACGTGCTTGTTGCCCTGGGTGTCATACACAGGCGTGCTGAACTGCTTGGTGTAGGTGGTGTTGTCGGTCGGATTGAACACATAGGCCGGAGTGGTCGCACCCACATCGATCGGCGTCGAATCGGAGTTCAGGTTGATCGTCGAGGAGATCGAGTCGGTTGGCTTTGGCGCCAGGTTCGAAGTATCGATCCGCAGGTCGGTCAGCACACCGTTGATGATCTTGCCGTTGGCATCGACCGCATAACCTTGCAGGCGGGCAGTGCCGTCACTGTTGGTGATGTAGCCTTCCTTGTCGGTCTTGAAGGTACCGGCACGGGTGTAGGTCAGGGAGCCGTTGGTACTCAGCACGAAGAAGCCCTGGCCCTGGATGCCCATGTCCAGCACATTACCGGTGTTGTTGATATCACCGTTGGTGAACTGCTGGGAAACGTTGGCCAGGCGCACACCGTTACCAATCACCTGGGTGCCGCTGCCCAGCTTGGTGGCCGAATAGACGTCGGCGAACTCCGCACGGGAGGATTTGAAGCCGGTGGTAGCGACGTTGGCGATGTTGTTGCCGGTAACGTCCAGCTGTTTGTTGGCAGCGTAGAGACCGCTAAGGCCGATATTGAAAGACATATTCCACTCCTTGTGCCGGTTAGTCGGCTCTAGATACCAATGGTTTGTACTTTGGACAGGGCAATCGGGCTGCTCATGCCGGCGAGGTTCAACATCAACTCGCCGCCGGTCTGGCTGATGGTCACGCTATTGACCGTGGCCGGCAGGTAGGTGATCAGATCAGTGCCCTTGCCATCGATGGTGGTGCTGGCCTTGAAGGTGTAGTTGCCCGGATCCGCCTTGGTGCCGTCAGTCTTGGTGCCATCCCAGACAAAGCTGGCGTTGCCGGCCTTCTGGCTGCCCATGTCGATGGTCTTGACGGTATTGCCGTCCTTGTCGGTGACGGTCACGGTGACCGAGTTCACGCTGGATGGCACGGTGACCGAGCCGGTCATGCTCTTGCTGGTGTCGACCTGGGTAGTGCCGGTCTGCACGATGACCGAGCGCCCCACCAGGGACGAAGCCTGCAAGGCCTGGGAAGACTTGTAGTTACCCGTGATCGCATTCACCGAGGAGTTGAGGGTGGTGATGCCTTCCAGGGTGGAGAACTGCGCCAACTGGGCAACGAAAGCACTGTTGTCCTGCGGATCCAGCGGGTTCTGGTTGTTCAGCTGGGTTACCAGCAGCTTGAGGAATGCGTCCTTGCCCAGGCTCTGTTTGCCGGTGGCGCTGTTGGTCGCCGCGGCCAGGCCGTCGGCGCTGGTATTGCTCGTCGTTTTCGACGAATTCGCCAGGATATCCTTGAGGGATGGGGCGTTGGTGGTATCAGTAACGCTCATGGTCTTCGCCCCTTATCACTGACCCAGGGTCAGGACCTTCTGCATCATGGTTTTGGCGGTGTTCATCATTTCAGCGTTGGTCTGGAACGAACGGCTGGCAGAAATCATGTCGGCCATTTCTTCCACCACGTTGACGTTGGGGTAGTAGACATAACCCTTGGCATCAGCGGCGGGATGGTTCGGCTCGTAACGAGCTTCGAGGTTGCTCTGGTCTTCGACCACACCCAGTACCTGCACGCCCTGGCCGGCAGCGTCCTGGTTCTGGAACAGCGAGTCGCTGCCGCCGCTTTGCGCACCCTGGAACATGGTGGCAAACACCGGGTGACGAGCGCGGTAGGTCTGGTCGATGCTCGACGAGACGCTCTCGGCGTTGGCGATGTTACTGGCGACGGTGTTCAGACGGGTGGTCTGGGCGCTCATGCCACTACCGGCAATATTGAAAACACTGGCGAGGGACATGGATTACTCTCCGCGCAGGGCTGCTACCAGCCCTTTGAATTTGCTGTTGAGCAGCGTGAAGCTGGCCTGGAAATCCACCGAGTTCTGCGCGTAGCTCGATTGCTCCAGCTGGGCGTCCACGGTGTTCTGGTCGATCGAAGGTTGCATCGGGGTGCGATACAGCAGCGATTCATCACCACTGCTCAAGCCCTGGGCTTCGATATGCCGGTTGTTGGTCATGTTCAACGCGAAGGTACCGTTCTGGGCCTTCTGATTCTGCTCGGCAAGCACGGCAGAGAAGTCCAGGTCCCGAGCCTTGTAGTTCGGGGTATCGGCGTTGGCGATGTTGTTGGCCAGAACTTCGGCACGCTTGGCGCGAAAGCCAAGGGCCTGTTCGTGGATACCGAGCGCTTTATCGAAGCTGATGCTCATGGCGGAAACCTTTGGGTGACCTGATTTTTCGTAACTCGGATATAGCAAGCTGCGTGCCAAGTCATCAAACCCCGTATTTCAAGGGTTTGCCGGCGACGGCAAGGCGGCAATGCCAGAAAAGCGGCAACGGATTTCCGCGAAACACCGGCAAAGCGGCAACCACCCTGCCGCTTTCAGCCGGCGCGTCAGATAATTGCAGGCACAAAAAAGGAGGCCCAATGGCCTCCTTTTTCGGTACGACGATCTGCTGGCTACTTGGCCTGGTAGATGATGCCCGGACTGCATTGCACCATCTGGTAATGATCCGGCAGCCCATTGAGGGCTTCGGAAGCCCCCAGGAACAGGTAGCCGCCAGGCTTCAGGGTGCTGTGAATGCGCATCAGGATGTCCTTCTTGACCTCCGCCGAGAAGTAGATCAACACATTGCGACAGAACACGATGTCGAACTTGCCGAGACTGGCGTAGCTGTCCAGCAGGTTGAACGAGCGGAACTCCACGCGGCTCTTGATCGGCGCCTTGACCACCCAGCGCCCCGGCCCCTTGGGGTCGAAGTAGCGCTGCAGGCGCTCGGCCGACAGGCCACGCCCAATTGCCAGGCTGTCATATTCACCGGTCTTGCAGTTGTTGAGCATGGTCCCGGACAGATCAGTGGCAACGATCTGCACCCCCATCTTCAACTGCCCCATGTTGCTACGCTCGAACTCATCGATGGACATCGACAGCGAGTAGGGCTCCTGCCCCGACGAACAGGCCGCCGACCAGATGCGCAAGCGTTGGTTGGGGCTGGCCTTGATGGCTTCGGGAAGCACCTTGTTCTTCAACACCTCGAATGGGTAGGTGTCGCGAAACCACAAGGTTTCGTTGGTCGTCATGGCATCCACGACCATCTCGCGCAAACCACTGCGGGGCTGGGTCTGAATCCGCTGGACCAGCTCACCCAAGGTTTTTATCCCTTGCTGCTCCATCAGTTTGTTGAGACGGCTCGAGACTAGATATTGCTTATTTTCCCCGAGCAAAATACCACAGGCTTTTTCCAGGAAGACCCGGAACTGTTCAAAATCCAAATTACCCGTAGACAATGCTGCCGCCTCTTAAATCTTATGTCCGCCAGGGCGAGTGCCCTTAGCTGTGATCTGCTGCTTTGATCCGGTCGACTACCCGGGATGCCAGGTCATCAGGGCGGAACTTGGCAAGGAAGTCATCGGCACCGACCTTCTTCACCATCGCCTGATTGAACACCCCTGACAACGAAGTATGCAGGATGATATGCAGCTTTTGCATGCGTGGATCATTACGTATCTCGGCCGTGAGGGTGTAACCGTCCATTTCGGGCATCTCGATGTCGGAAATCATCATGAGGAATTCCTCTTCCGGCTTCTTGCCCTCGTCCACCAGTTTGCGCAAGTAATCCAGCGCTTGCCGGCCATCATTCAATGCCACTACCTCGACACCTACGGTTTGCAGGCAACGGGTGACCTGCTTGCGTGCCACCGACGAGTCATCGACGGTCAGCACCCGCAGGGAAACAGCCTTGTGCTGGGTTTCGACATCCACCACTCCTGCCGAGATCGCCTCCGAGGTCGGCGCGACTTCCGCCAGGATCTTCTCCACGTCGATGATTTCCACCAACTGGTTGTCCACCCGAGTGACCGCCGTCAGGTAGTGATCGCGTCCGGTCCCCTTGGGCGGCGGATGGATCTCTTCCCAGTTCATGTTGACGATGCGCTCCACCGAGCGCACCAGGAAACCCTGGGTCTTGGTGTTGTACTCAGTGATGATGACGAACGGATTGCTCTGGTCCTGCAGGCCACCAGAACCCGTAGCCATTGCCAGATCCAGGATCGGAATGGTTGCCCCTCGTATATTCGCGACACCGCACACCACAGGACTGGATTTGGGCATCAGGGTCAGCTTAGGGCATTGCAGCACCTCGCGAACCTTGAATACGTTGATCCCGTAGAGCTGCCCACCGTCCAGACGGAACAGCAACAACTCTAGTCGATTCTGCCCAACCAATTGCGTGCGCTGGTTCACCGAATCCATTACACCAGCCATGCCCAGACTCCCCAAAGCTTTAAGATCCGACGCACGCTCATTGCTAAACGGCACGGCGCTTGCTTTTTAACTGTTATGAACGCCAAAACGACATTTTTCCGACGCCTGACATCCCGCTACCGCACTTTGCTGTGCGGGCTGTCGGCTCTGTGCATTTTAAACCCCGGCAACCCTGCCGTTGCTGATTCGGTCACCCTGCCTGATCTTCTTATCGGCGTCACTCAAGGGTTTCTTGAATTCACGGTAGAAGACTACCTGGCCACCAGTCAAACGGAAGGTCGCTATGAAATCCAGGTCAACCAGCTGGACCCGCGCATGCGCATGCCCAATTGCGACAAGGAATTGACAGCCAACCTGGAAAGCCCGGCCCAACCGCTGGGGCGGGTCACCGTCAAAGTGCGCTGCGAAGGCGCCTCGCCATGGACGGTATTCGTGCCGGCGCAGGTCAAGCTGTTTCGCGAGGTGGTCACCACTGCACGCCCGCTCAAGCGCGCCGGCATCATCGAACCGGAAGACGTGGTGCTGCGCGAACGGGACATCAGCCAGAACAATCAGGGCTACCTCACCTCAGTGGACCAAGCCATTGGTCAGAAACTTGTCCGACCAATGGTCGCCGACCAGCTCGTTACCCTGGCCCATCTGGAGCAGGCGGAAGTCGTGCGCAAGGGCGATCAAGTGGTGATATCGGCACGCAGCGGCACGTTGAATGTACGGATGCCGGGCGAGGCGCTGTCCAACGGCGGCATGAGCGAACAGATCCGGGTCAAGAATCTCAATTCGCAACGGGTGATCAAGGCCCGCATCACGGCGCCAGGGCAAGTGGAAGTGGCCATGTAGATAGCTGGCGCTCAACCCGTGCGTTCCCTAAACTGTGGCCGATAAAGGGTCGCAGATACCTGACCTGGTTTGTCGACAATCGAGCCTAAAGTTTTTCAGGGTATGGCCGAAAACATGGCAAGCGTCCAAATACCCAGAGGTTTACTTCATCATGGTCATCGACTTCAGCCGTTTAAACAGCTCCCCTTCACTGACAGGCAGTACGCGTACCAGCACCAGCAAGGAAACCGGTGATGCCGGCAAATCCACGCCGCTGACAACCGCCGCCGAGACCAGCAAAAGCGGGGAATCGGTACACCTGAGCAATGAGGCTCAACAGTTGCAGAAAGTCACTGACAAGCTGCGTGATCAGCCTGCCGTCGACAAAGCCCGGGTGGCCGAGTTGAAGCAAGCGATTGCCGATGGCAGCTATAAGGTCGACAGCAACCGCGTAGCCAGCAAACTGCTTAACTTCGAAGCCCAGCGCTAGCCCCAGGCTTGCGCCAGGCTTTTGGACGCTTAATCCCCAAGGCCAGCCATGCACGACACCAACCTACTGCAATTGATCAACGATGACCTTGCTCCAGCGCAACACTTGCTGGAGCTGCTACGCGCCGAGTCTATTGCCCTCCACGGCCGCGACATGCCGCTGCTGGAAGATATCCTGGCGCAGAAGCAAGCCTTGGTCATTTTGCTGGAACAGCATGGCCGTAAGCGCACGCAAATTCTTGCCAGCCTGAACCTGCCGACCAACCGCGAGGGGCTCGAGCAACTGGCCAGCCACTCCAGCCTGGGCGCGCAATTGCTCGAACAGAGCAATGTCCTGACCCAATTGCTTGCCGAGTGCCAAGCTGCCAACGAGCTCAATGGTCGCTCGATCCAGATCCAACAGGCCACCACCGCCAACCAGCTGAAAATCCTCAATGGTGGCGAACCTCCTGCCCTATACGACGCCCGCGGCTCTACCTCAATGCTTGCGAAGCCACGCCCACTCAGTCAGGCTTAAACCCAAAAAATGAGCGCGCGCTACCAAGCCGTGAAACATGCTGGCAAAATGCTGGCTCCTGCGTGTAGTTGTATTTTGTCTGGAGATTGATGAACCGTGTTCAACGCCTCAAATGCGGAAGATACTCCGCAGCCACCCAAGGTGCTCACCACTGCGTTGGAGATCTCTTCCAACCTGCGGTTGCTGCAAGAGAGCCATGACCCGCTGATCATCACTTTCCACGAGCGTAGCCAGCGCTTCCAAAGCTATCTGGTGGAAGTGGACCGCGATAGCAACATGATCGCCCTCGACGAAATGATCCCCCGCGACGGTGAACGCTTCCTGCTCGCAGGCGAACCGTTTCGCGTTGAAGGCTTTCATGAAGGCGTACGTATCGCCTGGGAAAGCAACGGCTTGCCCACCCTCGACGAATCCAACGGCGGCCGCTGCTACCGCACCACCCTGCCGGACGAAGTGGTCTACCACCAGCGCCGCAACGCCTTTCGTGCCGCCCTGAAGCTGGCACAACTGGTAGACATCGAACTGAGCGGCGAGAAACTCAAATCGCCCCTCAGCGGCAAGCTGCTGGACATTTCCGCCACCGGCTGCAAATTGCGTTTCGACGGCGATATTTCCTCACGCCTGCAACTGGGCCAGGTTTACGAGCGCTTTATCGCCGCCCTGCCCTTCGGCAGCATGACGGCCCCGGTGGAACTGCGTTACCTGCACCACGAAGAACGCATCGACACCACCTTTGCCGGCGTACGCTTCCACAACATGAGCGGCCTGGTACAGCGCCAGGTCGAACGCTTCGTCTATCAACTGCAGCGTGAAGCGCGGCGCTTCGATAAAGACGACATCTGATTCAAAGGCATCAATGAAAACGGGCAGTGCCTTGCGGCAACTGCCCGTTTTTTTTGCTGCTAAGGCCTGGCCCCGCTGAGGTGTTCCCGGGCGCACTCCTCGGCAGGCGGTTCGTCCGCAGCCTGCGGGGTATCCGCTGCAGACTCATCAGGCGCAGCTTCCGGCGCGGGCGCGCTCTGCATCTGGTCCTGAACCACCTGTTCGTCAACCCGCGGGTCCAGAGCCGCCACCAACGGTGAACTGGACATGCTGTCCGGCATCGCCACGTGATGCAGTGGCGCATCGTCGACCTGATGCAGATTGGTCACGGCCTTCGGCCGAATCCGCCAGACCAGCACCAGTGCAAAGAAACTGAAGAAGGCGTAGAGCATTTGGCTACCGAACAACTTCATCAGCACCCCTGCCGCCAAAGGACCAATACTCGCACCCACGCCATAGGTCACCAGCAGCATCGCCGTCAGCGAGACCCGTCGATCCCCTTCCACATGGTCATTGGAGAACGCCACCGCCAGTGGATAGAGACAGAACTGCACCAGGGAACACAGGAAGCCCAGAACAAACAGGACCTCCAGCGGCACCGAAGGCAGGATCGCCAGGGGCAGGGCCACCACTGCCAGGAACAAGGCAAAACAGCGGATCAGCAGCGCCCGGTCATAGCGGTCGGACAGCCAGCCCAGCGGCCACTGCACCACCAGCCCGGCGAAAATGCAGCTACCCATGAACAGACCCACCTGCTCGGTGCTCAAGCCCTGTTGCGAGGCATAGAGCGGCGCCAGGCCGTAGAACGAACCGACGATCAGCCCCGAACCCAGTACCGTGCTCAGCGATTGCGGTACACGCTTGATAAAGAAGCGCGGCTCCATGGGTGCAGGGCGCAAGGGTGCCGGGTGAATGCGCCGGGTCATGGCCACCGGCACCAGGCACAGGGCAAAGCACAGCGCCACCAGCATCAGCAGCTCCAGGCCCAGGGCCGGGTGCATGACCAGTATCAACTGCCCCAGCACCAGACCCAGGTAAGAGGCAATCATGTAGCCGCTGAACACCAGCCCGCGCTGCTTGGCGTCGGCCTGCTCATTGAGCCAGCTTTCGATGACCATGTACTGGCACATCATCCCCAGGCCCACGATCATCCGCAGCACCAGCCAGGCCGGCAACCAGTCCACCAGGCCGTGGCCCAGCACTGCCGCGCCGACAATCCCGGCACAGGTGGCGTAGGCACGGATATGCCCGACCCGGGCAATCAGTCGGTGCCCCAGCTTGCCCCCCAAAACCAGGCCGAAATAGTTGGCCGCCATCAAGGCCCCCACCCATAGCCCGTCGACATGATCGGCGGCCAGGCGCAGGGCCAGATAAGTGCTGAGCAGGCCAGAGCCGATCAGCATCATCAGCGACGCGAAATAAAGCGCTCGAAAGGATTTCCAGATTTGGCGCATCGGCGTTCCGAGCGGCTCCTTGAATGAGGTACCGAGCCCCGGCAAACCGGGGCCCGACCAGCGACGGTTCGGTTATGCCTGGGCCGCTAACACACGCCGCTCCCAGGGAGTAATTTCATCAAAGAAACTGGTCAACTCCATGGTCTTCGAAGCGATGTAGCCTTCGATGAACTCGTTGCCGAACAGTTCCCTGGCCAACTGGCTACGTTTCAGACGCTCCAGGGCCGCATGCAAGGTACAGGGCAACGAAAGATTGTCCGGCACTTCGAACTCACCCTGGATGGCAGCGGTTGGCTCCAACTCGTTCTCGATGCCATGCAAACCTGCTGCCAGGCTCGCGGCGATCGCCAGATAAGGATTGGCGTCCGCCCCCGGCAGACGGTTTTCCACCCGTCGCGCCACCGGTGAACTGGCCGGAATCCGCAGGCCAGCGGCCCGGTTGTCGTGGGACCAGCACGCATTGTTCGGCGAAGCGTAAGGATGACACAAGCGCTGATAGGAGTTCACATTGGGGGCGAACAAGGCGGTGAAGTCGGCGAGGCCGGCCTGCAGGCCGCCAATGAAATGCCGGAACATCGCCGTAGGTTGCCCGGCGGCGTCACTGAAAACGTTACGGCCGTTACCCATCTCCACCAGGCTCTGGTGTATATGCATCGAGCTGCCCGGCGTGTGAGCCAAGGGCTTGGCCATGCAGACCACGATCAGGCCGTGCTTGAGCGCCACCTCCTTGAGCAGGTGCTTGAACAGGAAGGTCTGGTCCGCCAACAACAGCGGGTCACCGTGCAACAGGTTGATTTCGAACTGGCTGACGCCCATCTCGTGCATGAAGGTATCGCGGGGCAGGCCCAGGGCGGCCATGCCTTCGTAGACCTCCTTGAAGAATGGCCGCAGACCATTGTTGGAACTCACGCTGAACGCCGAATAGCCTTCCTCCCGGCGCCCATCCAGGCCGACCGGCGGCCGGAAGGGCTGCGCTGGATCGTCATTGGCCGCGAACACGAAGAACTCGAGCTCGGTGGCCACCACCGGCGCCAGGCCCAGGGCGGCATAACGGGCGATTACCTGCTTGAGCTGCCCACGAGTGGAGAGCCGCGAACTCTCGCCGCTGAGCTCATCGGCGTCACAGATAGCCAGCGCTCTGGGCGTTTCGCTCCAGGGCAGGCGGTGGATCTGCCGGGGGTCGGCATTGAGCGCCAGGTCACCGTCGTCGCTGCCGTAGAAACGTGCTGGCGGATAACCGCCCATGATGCATTGCAGCAGCACCCCCCGCGCCATCTGCAAGCGCCGCCCTTCGAGGAACCCCTCGGCGGTCATTACCTTGCCCCGCGGCACGCCATTGAGATCCGCGGTGACACATTCGATCTCATCAATGCCCGTCAATCGCTCGGCGAGTGAACTGTGGCCATCGGTTGTCATGACTCAATCCTTGTTGTTATACGAGCCGCGAACGGCGACCCGTACAAAATACGCACCACCCGTTCAGGATTTCAAGCAGGCGTGAGTAAAATCCCCGGCCCTGCCCCCACTGGCGGGGCAAGCAGGCCGCCAGCCTTGTTACAGGTCCATGGTGTCCATCAATCAGGACAAGGGAGTAGGCTCGGCACGTCGCCTACGCCAACTTGAGGGAGCGCCCATGCTGGGAAGCCTTGCCGATATTGATTTGCGGATGCTGCGGGTGTTCTGCGCCATCGTTGATGCCGGCGGGTTCACCGCAGCCCAGGCACGGCTCAACACCAGCCTGTCGCGACTGAGCGTGGTGGTCCGGGACCTTGAGGAGCGCCTGGGCTACTCCCTGTGCAGGCGCGGCAGCAGCGGATTTCAGCTGACCGATCAGGGCCAGGAGCTGTTCGAGGCAGCACAGTTGCTGTTCGCCGACATCGAGCGCTTTCGCCAGCACGCCAACCGCCTCGGCCCCATCACCCGCGAGCAGTTGCAGATCGGCAGTGTCGACAGCCTGATCAGCCTGCCCTATGCCCCCCTGTCCCTGGCCCTGGGCCATCTGCGCCGGCGCCTGCCCCAGGTACGGCCGAACCTGCACCTGATGCGCCCCGACGAACTGGAACAGGCCGTGCTCGACGAACGTCTGCACCTGGCTATCGGCGCTTTCCACCATCAACTGTCGGGGTTGCACTATCAGCACCTGTTCGAGGAGGAGCAGAACCTCTACTGCGCCAACGGCCATCCGCTGTTCCCGCGCACCGACGAAACACTGACCCTGGAAGAGATCTGCGCCGCCGACTATGTGAGCCGGGGCTACATGGCGGAGCACCAGCGCCCCCATGACCTGCACTTCAACCAGAGCGTCAGCGCCTACGCCATGGAGGCCATCGCCACGCTGATTTTCTCCGGCACCTACCTGGGTTACCTGCCCAGCCACTATGCGGCGGCCTGGGTGGCCAAGGGCCAACTGCGCGCCTTGCTACCCGAGCGCCTGGCCTACCGCTCGCACTTTCACTGCATCACCCGCCAGGGCCAGGAACCCAAGGTCGCACTGGCAACCTTTCTGGAATGCCTGGCCCTGGCCGGGCGGCAACTGGGCGAGGCACACCTTCAACCACTCGCGGCTCAGGGCAAGTAGAGCTTGAACAACCCGCCGCCCAATGGGCCGCCGTTGCTGATCCGAGTGTGGCCGCACACGCCATTGCGCTGATGCAATTCGGCAATGCGCCCGGCAAAGTACAGGCCCAGCCCGGTGCTGCCGCTGCTTTGATTGATGCCCTGCACATAGTCGGCCTGACGCTCGATCATCCCTTGGGGATAGCCTTCGCCATCGTCGTTGATGGACAGCACCACCTGCCCTTCCTCATCACTGACGCTGATCAGCAGGGCATGACGTGCATGGCGAATGGAATTGTTGATGCAATTGGCCAATACCGAGGCGATCAGCTCACGATCGAAGAACCCCAGGGGGCTCAGCGGATCGACTTCATAGGCGGCGGAAATGCCACGGCTCTTGAACACGTCCTGGTGGCTCACCAGTTGCGCTTCGATGAAGTCATCCAGTTCGTGGTAGGCCGGCTGCAACGGCAGCTGGTTGATCCCCAGCTTGTACAGCCCCAGCAGTTGCACCAGCATGCCGTTGAGGTGGGCGAACTGATAGTCGATCACCCCCTGCTCTGGCGCATTCTGCTGCTCGGGCAAGCGCGCCAGCCACTGGGCGTGAGCCTGCATCAGCATGGCCAGGGAGTTCTTCATGTCATGTACGGTGGAGGCGATCACCGTGGAAAAGTCGAGCGCCTGTTGCTTTTCGATCATTGGCCAAACGCCTTGCTTCGCAGCTTCTGATAGCGCGGATAACGCGCGTCGGTATCGGGCATCATGCCCACCAATTTAAGGCACGCCCGGCATTCTTCCAGGAGTGCCGCGTCCGGATTGGCGTCGGCGCCGTGCAGCAGCGACTGGGCCATGTTCAGGGCAATACTGATGTTCTTCGGTTGCATGGCCAGGGCCTTGCGGAACAACTCCCGCGCTTCCGCGAGGTTGCCGCCCTTGTAGCTGCGCACGCCCTGACGGTTGATATCGGCGGCGGCATTGGAAGAACTGAGGATAGTCGGGTCGTCAGTCAGCTTGGCGATGTTCTGCATGACCTTCGGATCGTCACCATAGATCTCCGCACAGTTCTTGAGCATCGAAGCACCGGCACTGGCCTGCCCCAGCATCTGCAGTTGCTTGGCCACCAGCAGCGCCGCTTCGGGGCTCATGAACTGCTCCATGCCGTCCAGGCGCAGCAGCGCCTGCTCGGTGAGTTTTTCCGCGGTCTCGGCATCATTGAGCAACAGACTCGTGGCCTTCATCAGCCGCGCGCGAATCTGCAGGCCCGGGTCAGTGGGATTCTCCTTGGCCACGGCACTCAGGGTCTGGTTGATTTCCAGCCGGGTGCGCGTGTCCAGGCCCCTCTCGCTGCCCTTGCTGATCAGGGCATGGGCCAGCCCGAGGTTGCTTTCCGGGTCCTTGAAACGCGACTGCGCGCCCTGGGACACCGCCTGGCGATAAGCCCGGGAGGCGCTGTCAAAGTCTTCGTTGGCCATGGCCAGCTTGCCCAGCAATGCCTGGCGCCGCACGGCCAGGGGAGAAAGGCGCACCGCCTCTTCCAGCACGTTCTGGGCCCGCTGGGTATCGCCTTCGGCTACCAGCACCTCTGCCAGCCCGTCGTAGAGGCCCGGCATCATCGGAAAGGCCTTCAAGGCCTTTTCATAAACCGCCTTGGCCTCGCCAACCTGCCCGCGCTTGAACAGCAGGCGCCCCAGCCCGACGTAAGCCCAGGGCAGCGGCCGGTCCGCCAGGATGCTGTTGTACAGGCGCTCCAGGGCCTCGTTCTGATGCATGTCGCGCAGGGCATCGGCGCGGTAGCGCAAGCATAACGGCGCGTAACGCGGGTCCTGCTTGCACAGGGCGATGCAGGCGTTGAGCACCTCCACCGGCTTGCCCCGGTCAAGGGCCTGGAGAATGGGTTTGAGCAACGTCTTGCGCTGCTGCAGGCGCTCCAGGCGCTGGGCCAGACCGGAGCGGTTGAAAGGCTTGGTCAGGTAGGCATCGGGCTCATGCTCCAGGGCACTGAGCACCATGGCCTGGCTGCTCTCGGCGGTGACCATGAGGAACACGCTCTCATGGCTGATGAGCTTTTCCAGCATCAGGTCTTCGAGCACCTGCTGGCCGTTTTTCTTGCCGTCGCCCAGGTGATAGTCCTGGAGGATGAAGTCGTAGCGCTTCTGCGCGCACATGCGCAGGGCCTGCTCGCCAGTGTCGGCGGTGTCTACATCCTTGACGCCCAGCTCACGCAGCATCGAACGCACCGAACTGCGGAAGTCCGAGAAATCATCGACGATCAAAAAGCTCTTTTGGTGGTACGCCAGCATCGAAGATTCCAGGCAAGTAAGAAGATCAATCCAAAGACAGCAGGACCCACCCGGCTTCGCAGCCTGTTTTTGGCGCGCAGATAATAGCTGCTGGCCACGGGCTATCAAGCACTTTCCGGTCGGCCTGTGATCCAGGCCGCCACTTGGGAACACAATTGTCCACTGAGGTTATCGGCCGGATTACGCATTCCCTTATAGCCGACGGGCGGCATTTCACCGCGGATTACACAAGTCTCGACCAGCCCGTGTACTCAGCCGTAAAAGAGGCCTGTTTGCACGCTCAAACCTTGGATTCTGAAACATCACCTGATAGCGTGCTGCGCCTCACAGCCTCGATCGTTTCTGGCCGGAAATGCCCCTGCATTGCAGAGGGTCTGCCGCGCAATAAAGGGTCCATCAGTCGCAAGCGTCGCAGGCTTGCGACCCGGGTGTCGAAGGATCGGCATGACACCCCACGGCGGCACCAACGACGAGGAAATGCCGGTCTGCCAGGCAGTGCATCACGTGATGCGCAGGTCATTATCAAATGGAGTTAACGATGGCGCATAACAGCAGTGCGATAACCGGCATTGAACTGGAACAGTTCATGGACCGCCTGGAGGCGCAACAGCAAGAACAGGAAACCGATGCCCTGCTGGCTCAGTTGCAGGCACAACCGCTGCAGGCCGACTCCCTGGCGTCCATCGATCGCCTGCACACCCTGTGGATGCAGGCCGGTAATTCAGCGGCAGCCCGGGCCGTCATCGATCAGGATGGCGACGCTCTTGTACAAGCCGCCCCAGAGCCGGCCCGCGCCGAGCTGATGATGAACCTGGCTATCCTGCGCCTGCGGGTCGCCAACTACCTCGATGACGAGCCAACCCTGATCGAAGTGCTCGGACAGCTCGAACAGATGGCCACGCAAACCCTGGATTTCAATGTCGAGCATTACCGCCGCTATCGGATCTTCGACGATCTGGAACGCGCTAGTTGTGAAATAGCACTGAAAACCATCGAAGTGCGCTACGCCCTGACCTTGGGCAACCCTGCCCGCGCGGCCCTGCGTGCCTGGGATGCCGCCGATCAGTATCAGCGCCGCGCCCGAGTCCTGGCCTACCACGACCGCAATGAAGAGGCCCGCAGTGCAGCCCTGGAGGCGGTCAACGCCGTACGTACCGCCGGCCCGGACCAGGATATCGATGAAGGCGACTGGCTGTGGTTGGGCAACTCGCTGATCGAGATCATTCCGCTGCGCCTGGCACTGTTCGAGCAACCCATCGCGCAACTGACCGCTGGCCGCTCCCAGCCCCAGCGCCGCGAATGGGAAGTGCGCACTGCACGCTTGGCGGCCCGCGCCCTGCACGCCCAGGGCGACCTGGCCGGCGCCCTGAAGATCTGCAATGCCGCGGCCCTGAGCCTGGATTCCGACGGAGGCAACAACTTCATCGAATACGAATTGCCCTGGCTGATGGAAGCTGGCCGCATCGACGAAGCCGGATTTCGCGCATTCATCGATGTCTATGACCGGCAAACCGAGCTATGGCCTGCCACCGCCCGCCTGGTACTCGATCGCCTGCAAGACCCTGATGAGCACAGTGCCTGGTGGCCGATTTGCGTGATGCGTGCCTGTATCACCGAGGAAGTGCTGCAGAGCTTCCTGCAAGCGCTGCCCAGCCTCGAAACCAGCAAGCCTGCCACGCCACTGCTGGCCGCCCTCTCCCTGGCCATGGAGGACCTGCAAGCTAGCGACGCGCTGTATACCGAAGCTCGTGCAGAAGCGGTGCGTCGCGCGCCCGATCACCCCTGGATCACCCGCCTGGCAGCCGTGCATGACGCTGAGCACGGCCTGATCGATGCGGCCACTGAAGCCAGCCTGCTGCAAAACGCCATCCAGGCAGGCCGCATGCAAGACAACCGCAGTGCGTTTTCGCTGTTTGCCGCTCGGATCAACAGCCAGGGGATTATCGAGGCACTCAAAGCGCCCAAGCCCGTCCTGTCCTGCGGCAAGCACGCCTACAACTACGCACTGGGCATTGAAGACCTGGCCGAAGCAGAAGCCGACAAACTGCCCCCGGACGCCCGGGACCAGGCCTATTCGTTGCTGCGCGAAGCCCAGAGAGATGCCTATGAGCAGGGCCAGGCCCATATGGAGCGCTATTTCGCCAGCGGCAGCGGCCACCCGTACGATGCCTGCGCGCACCTGTATTCCATGCTCTGCAACAACCTGGCGATCAACTACCGCTACTACAACCCGATTCGCTACGAAGACGCCATCGAACTGCATACACGGGGCATCGCCGCCAGCCCGTTCGCCGAACACTACAACGGGCTGCTCAGTGCGCGTATCAGCCTGGAGGATCTGCCCGGCATTATCGATGCCGCGGAACAGCTTTGGCATTATTCGGCCGAGTTCGGCTACAGCCGCCACAACCCGGATGAATACGTAGCCTCGGTGGCGTACGCCCTGTACAAGCTCGATCGCGACAATGAGATCCTCATCTGGCTCGAACGCCTGCTCAAGTGGCAGGAAGAGCAAGGCGTCAGCGATCAGCAACTGGACAGCTCGGCGCTGTTTGCCCGGATCCAGGTCGCACGCTACCTGGCCCATGCCCATCCGGACAACGCCGACAGCCTCTGGCAGCGTTACCAGCCGGCGGTACTGTCCCTGAACGAGGTCTCGGTCATGTCCGCCTCGGTGGACTTCCTCAAGGCCCGGGGGCGCGCCGCCGAAGCCATTGACTACTGCGCACGCACCCTGGCCCTGTGTGCCCCGGACGATGACTACGACATCCGGTGCCGTGCCCGGATCGAGCAAATCCTGAGCGAGCTGCAAGCCCCGGCTCAACCGGCTGGCAAGAAAAACTGGTGGCAGATATGGAAGTAAGCGCCGACAAGCGCAGCCCCAGCTACGCCCCGCGCAACCTGCTCAATGCCGATGAACAGAAACGCGGTATCACCCAGCGCAGCCAGCAGCGCAGGGACGAGCAAGCAGTGCAGGGTTGGCTGTTGAACCACTTCTATCGCCATCTGGTAGGCAACTTCGAACCGGCACGACGCATCCAGTCCCTGGATGACGCCTGTACGGCCCTGGGTAGCGACTCGGTGCCGGCCTGGGTGAACGGCTATTTCAAGCGCGCTGCCAAGGCGCAATCCGAAGACCCCGCCAAAGCCCTGGCGCCCCTGGTCTGGATCGACCCGCAGGAGCCGCAGCTGCTGCACCAGGAAGCCCAACTGGTGGAGTTCCTGACCTCACGCAAAGGCACGGCTCTTGAGGGCAAGCTGGATCGCATCACTTGCCCGCAAGCGCTGGCATTGTGGGAAAGGGAGCATGCACAAATGGCGGCCCGGGTCGATCAGGGATGGCGCCAGAGCTCTGCCCAAGCCCTGACCGTGACCCTTACCTGTGCCGAGCACACCTGGGTCGAACTGCGCCCGCAAAGCCCGCTGTTGCGGGCCGAGATGGCTTTTGAAAGCTACGTGATGCGCCATTGCCTCGGGCAGTTCGCCGACCGTCGGGCCCTGACCGGCGGCTACGGAGAGCGTTACGCCGAAGCGGTGGAACAGCAGAGCATGCGCGTGTTCAGCCTGCGCGATGCTCAAGGCCAACCCCACATCACCGTCAGCCTGATCATCCAGGACGACGGTGCACTGACGGTGGAGCAGGTCAAAGGCAAGCAGAACCGCCCGCCCGTCGAACGTTATTTCCACGACCTGCTGCGCTTTCTCAACACCCTGGGTACCGACCAACAGACCCCGGCCGACTGCATTGCCATCGGCATAGTGCGTACCGAGGCGGGTTGGCTGCGTATCGAAGAAGTCAGTGATCCTCAAACCCAGACCCGTCTGGTGGCCCGTTACCCACAGTTGTTCCGACGGCTGGAAGCCCCTTCGGCCATGGTCGAGTGGCTGGTCGCGGCACGCCAGTCCGACCTGCTGCTGGAGGTCGCGCCCCAGGCGCCGACCGTCAAGTACGCCACCCGCCACATCTTCAAGAAAACCCCCTTGCCACCACGTCAGGCCGAGGACCCGCAGTATCGGACCGAAGGCGTGCCCTGGTCAGATATGTCCCCATCCCTGGCCGAAGAAATCAGCACATGGCAAAACAGAAGCAGGTAATACGCAGATGATGACGGTAATTGTCGTGCTATTCGGCGCCTGGCTGGGCTGGCGTCACTTTCGCCGCCCGTCGGGAACATCCCTGGTGGTATTCACACCACGTAAGCGTTGGGCACTGACACTGGCACAACCCATGGTCGATGCCACCGGAATGACCGGTTTCTACGACCCCGATACCACCCACTTCATGGATCAGGCGAAAAGCACCCTGCGGGCCTCGTTGCTGCACCAGATCGGTTTTCGCAGCAACGCCACCGACGACGAAGTCTGCGCCCATCTCAATGGCACCCTGGAGCGCCAGTGGTTTCGTATTGACCTGCATAGCCTGAATCCCAGTGACGACCCGCGAGCAGCCATGGCCTTCGCCTGCGTGCGCAGCGCATTTTTTGTCCGTTGCGCCATGTTGATGAGCTGGCTCGAACCTGAAACAGGGTGGCGTATCATGCTGCTCAACGCCCAGCGGGCCCAGGACTGCTTCAACGATTGGGAAGACTTCGGCAAGGCCTTCATGCTGGGCCGCCAGCAATGGATAGCCGCATTCAGGGCCGATTCGCTGGGAACTTCATTCAATGAAGCGAAGCTGAGCCAGTTGCTGGCACCCGGCAGCGGAGTGTGGGCAAGCGTCGACTGGAAGGGATTGCCGGCGCTCTGTCCGGTAGCGGATTGATATTTCTGGCCCTGGCGACAAGCAGCCAGATCAGCAAAACAACGTGAATCCTTGCAGGCCATCAAAAACACTCACTGTGGCCCTGTGCACAAGCACGTAGCCCCACGCTGGTCCGGCTGGCACCAATACAAGAAAAAGGGAGCGTTATTTAACGTGCCCCTCGCATAGAAGAAATCAAAAAAGCCCCGCCGGAGGATCGCCCGGCGGGGCTTTTCTTTATTCTTTCGCTCCGGGGTCCAAGAACAGATCAACCGCGCAGGGATCAGCCCAGAAAGATACGAATTATATGGTGTCCCAGGGCAGGTTCGAACTGCCAACCTTCCCCTTAGGAGGGGGATGCTCTATCCAATTGAGCTACTGAGACAAAACAGCGAGCGCCATTGCGGCACGGCGCGGAGGACGGCGTGCATGTTAACGGCCAAGGCTGCATTTGTCATGTGATCCATAGGGCTTTTTGCAGGAAGCATCAGGCTCGCCCCGCGGCTTCGATACCGCGTCGTGCAAATTGCATCGCTGCAAAAAGCCATCATTGCAAAATGCAATTCAAGAGACTTTAAAAATCAGCTCAACATATTGTTTTTAAAGACTTTATCGCCAGGTAAACTCTTGGCACGCAGGCTGCTTAATCAGTGGATAAACACTGAGGAGATGCCGCCCATGAATAGCGCTCTGTTGCTCTTGAATGCGATTGCCATCGCCGTATTGGCGGCCTTTCACTTTCAACCTGCAGATGACGCTGCCCCTGGCGGGACATCCTTCGCCCATTACCAGCAACGCCTGGCACCCCAGCTGGCAGTCATGAACACCCAGATTGAGCCTGGCTCAGTGACCCGGGTTACCCAGGGAAAAGCCTCGCAACAGCCAGCCGCCGCACCCACTGAACGCTGGGTATTTTGAGACCGAGACTACAGGAGCCATTTATGTCCACCGCCGCCAAAAGCCTGCTTGTTCTGACGCTACTCAGCGCCATTGCCGCTGTGTTCCTGCCTGAAGAACCTCTGGGCAGCGCGCCACTGATCATCAGCGGCTCACTGTTCGGCCTGTTCCTGCTGGCACTGCTGGCTGGCCGCAAGATCAAGTTCGACCCTGTATTGCGCTGATACCGTGCTCTTGCAATATGCCTAAGAGGCGACTCAAGGTAACCTGCAATTCGGCAGAATTATCCAGGCGAACCACTCCCTCCTCATCCAGCCAGCCGGCATGGGCAAACTGTTCATTACGCTGCAGGCGCTCTTCTATCTCCGGCAGGCTTTCCCTGGCCCGACGCAGCAAGCGACGGCGTAATACTTCGTTATCAACCGTCAGAACTATCGGAATCAGATCGGGATACCGAGCTCGCGCCCTGGACAGATAGCCTCTGGACCCGTTGACCAGGACATTGCGCCCCTGCGCCAACCAGCTATCGATCACCACGGGAATCCCATAACCCAGGCCATTGGCCTGCCAGAACAAAGCGAAATCCCCCCGGCCTACTCGTCCCGCGAACTCCTCGGCGGTGACCTCAATCGCCTCCTCTCCCACCGACTCGGCAGAGCGCGTGATCACCCTTCTTGCCACTTCACAGCCCAACGCACTTAAAGGCTGCCGGGCCGCATCAATCAGGCTATCCTTGCCGGCCCCTGAAGGCCCCATCAAGTAGATCAACCTACCCGGCATGGGTGGCTGCTCCGCAGAGCACAACTAGTAAATCGGCCATTTGCCACTATCCTCTGACAGGTAGGGATTACACTTTCACCCGCATAGCATGCACCTTCGTCGGTGCACTGACACTCCCGCAGGATGGGAGAATGCGGCCAGCAACGCGGACCCGACGAACTTTTCAAACCAGTCCGCATTTCTGATAATTGGTGCTGGCATAACGCCTTTATCCAGTTCAATATTTGTCACAGAATTGACGCCAAGGATCTGGCAATTTTGAGGCATGATGCGGGCCTCTTAACAATTCAGGTTGAACATTTGGCATTCAGGCTTGTCCTAAAAGACAGCCCGCGGCCAATTCCGAGAACCGCTCCCCCTGAACTAACCGGTTAAATATATGCGCCCATTGAAACAGGCAATTTATTCCAGCCGTACGGCTGACAAGTTCGTCGTACGTCTACCCGACGGGATGCGTGAACGCATTGCCGAGGTGGCTCGCAATCATCACCGCAGCATGAACTCCGAAATCATCGCGCGCCTGGAACAGAGTCTTATTCAGGAAGGCGCCTTGGGTGAAGAGCTGAGCATGCGCCTGGACAGCCCCGAACTGTCCTTGCATGAGCGCGAACTGCTTCAACGTTTCCGCCAACTCTCACATCGCCAGCAAAACGCTTTGGTTTCGCTGATCGCCCATGACGCTGAAATGGCCGCAGACGCCACCTGATTGCATCTCGCAAGCTCAAGCCAGCCTAGTCGCTGGCTTTTTTTTGCCCCGCCAAAAGCAGCGAAGCGCCATTTAGGCGCTTCGTCGGTAACCAACAGGGAAGAACGGCTCAAAGCAGGAAAATGGTCGCCAGGCCGAGAAAGATGAAAAAGCCGCCACTGTCAGTCATGGCGGTGATCATCACGCTAGCGCCCATCGCCGGATCACGCCCCAGGCGCGCCAGGGTCATGGGGATCAGAACTCCCATCAGCGCCGCCAGCAGCAGGTTCAAGGTCATGGCAGCAGTCATGACCACCCCCAGCGACCAGCTCCCGTAGAGCATGTACGCCACGACACCGATCACCCCACCCCAGACCAGGCCATTGATCAGGGCTACGGCCAGCTCTTTACGCATCAAGCGCGAGGTGTTGCCAGTGCTCACCTGGTCCAGGGCCATTGCCCGGACAATCATGGTGATAGTCTGATTACCCGAGTTGCCACCGATACCCGCAACGATGGGCATCAGGGCCGCCAACGCCACCAGCTTTTCAATCGAGCCCTCGAACAGCCCAATCACCCGGGACGCGACAAACGCGGTAATCAGATTGATCGCCAGCCAGGCCCAACGGTTGCGCAGGGATTTCCAGACCGAGGCGAAGATGTCTTCCTCTTCCCGCAGACCGGCCATGTTGAGGACTTCGGTCTCACTTTCCTCACGAATCAGGTCGACCATTTCGTCGATGGTCAAACGACCGATCAACTTGTCGTTCTTGTCGACCACAGGGGCCGAAATCAGGTCATAACGCTCAAACGCCTGAGCCGCGTCGTAGGCATCTTCATCCGGATGAAAACTCACCGGATCACTGGCCATGACCTCGGCGACCTGCTTGTCCGGGTCATTGACCAGCAGACGCTTGATCGGCAGCACCCCTTTGAGCACGCCGTCGTAGTCCACCACGAACAGTTTGTCGGTGTGGCTTGGCAATTCTTTCAGACGACGCAGATAACGCAGGACCACTTCCAGGCTGACATCCTCGCGGATGGTCACCATCTCGAAGTCCATCAGCGCACCGACCTGCTCCTCATCATAGGACAGCGCGGAGCGAACGCGCTCACGCTGCTGGCCGTCGAGAGCCTCCATCAGCTCATGGACGACGTCTCGCGGCAGCTCGGGGGCCAGGTCAGCAAGTTCGTCAGCGTCCATCTCCTTGGCGGCAGCCAGGAGCTCGTGATCGTCCATGTCGGCGATCAGGGTTTCACGTACGGAATCGGATACTTCGAGGAGGATGTCGCCGTCACGCTCGGCCTTGACCAACTGCCAGACGGTCAGACGCTCTTCCAGAGGCAAGGCTTCAAGGATGTAGGCAACGTCAGCAGAGTGCAGATCATCGAGCTTGCGTTGCAACTCGACGAGGTTCTGCCGATGGACCAGGTTCTCGACCCGGTCATGATGATGGCCTTCCTGACGGTGCGTCAGGTCTTCAACTACCCGCTGGCGCTGCAGCAGCTCGACGACTTGAGCCAGGCGGTCTTGCAGGCTTTCCTGCGTTTTCTTTACTTCTACTTCGGTCATAGGCGAACTCCACTCCCAGCAGAGGAGCACGCCGGAAGGATCAATCAGTCAGTTCATGATTGTTAAAACGGGATACTGAGTAACTACTGGGTAAGTCCATGGAGGTATTCCACAAGCCCCGGCGGGGCTGACGGGCGCAATCATACACCGCTTGACGGTTTTAAACGTTAAAAAATCGCGGCAAGAACAAGCGCTTGCGGCATAAAGCTGAGCAACGTCCGAATCTATGAGACTGCGACGCCTCGACAGAAAAAGAAAACACACAGCACAGGAAAAAAGTCGGAGAGACAGACTCACAGGCATTGCATTCGACTTCCGCCGGGCAAAGCCGTTCCAGCCCAGGAGGGCAAAAGAGATAAAGGAGGATAAAAAGGCAGAAAGCAAAAAGCCCGCATCTTTCGATGCGGGCTTCCTGATGTATGGTGCACTCGACAGGATTCGAACCTGTGACCGCTCGGTTCGTAGCCGAGTACTCTATCCAGCTGAGCTACGAGTGCATTTTGTGTTTTTAGACCAGACCACAACTGGTTGAAGCCAAGTTAACTACATAACTGTAACTAACTCTTAAATGGTGCACTCGACAGGATTCGAACCTGTGACCGCTCGGTTCGTAGCCGAGTACTCTATCCAGCTGAGCTACGAGTGCATTTGTTGCCGCGCATTATAGGCCGTTAAATCTTTTTGTAAAGCACTTTTTCTAGTAATTTCAACAACTTACAGAAGAAGCCAGATTACAACGTACTAAGCAAATAATGGCGGAGAACGGGGGATTCGAACCCCCGACACCCTTTTGAGGTGTACTCCCTTAGCAGGGGAGCGCCTTCGGCCACTCGGCCAGCTCTCCGCAACACGGGGCGTATATTAACCAGCTTTCTCCCCGTTTGCAAACAAAAAAAACGATAAAAATTAATGGCTTGGTTCTTCGTCCTTCTCTTTCTTAATCCGCAGGTAAATTTCCTCACGGTGAACCGCCACTTCTTTGGGGGCGTTGACACCAATACGCACTTGATTACCTTTGACGCCGAGCACGGTCACAGTGATCTCGCCATCACCAATGATCAGGCTTTCTGCGCACCGACGAGTCAGAATCAGCATACCTTTCTCCTCACGCATTACATTTTCAGGGACTACAGTCTGCAAAAAAAAGGGTGTTGGCCTACAACCGGGTCGGCTGCAGTCCTACACGCCTAAGTATTGACTAGCACGGGCAAAAGAACAGTTTTCTCCCGTGCCGATCAAAAACACAAAGGGCGCGGTCAGACCGCGCCCTTTCAAACACGCATCACTCGCCCTGTCGGGCCGGAGCGTCGAGCTCGAAAGCGGTGTGCAGCGCACGTACCGCCAACTCCAGGTACTTCTCCTCGATCACCACCGAAACCTTGATTTCAGAAGTGGAGATCATCTGGATGTTGATGCTCTCTTTAGCCAGGGCCTCGAACATGCGGCTGGCAACGCCCGCGTGGGAGCGCATGCCGACACCAACGATCGATACCTTGGCAATGTCTGTGTCGCCTACCACTTCGCGGGCACCGATTTCACGTGCGGTGTTTTCCAGCACGGTCTGGGCCGCCAGGTAGTCATTGCGGTGCACGGTGAAGGTGAAGTCGGTGGTGTTATCGTGCGAAACGTTCTGCACGATCATGTCGACTTCAATGTTCGCCGCGCTGATCGGGCCAAGGATCTTGAAGGCCACGCCAGGATTGTCTGGCACGCCACGGATAGTCAGCTTGGCTTCATCGCGGTTGAAAGCGATGCCGGAAATGATCGGCTGTTCCATGGATTCCTCTTCATCAATAGTAATGAGGGTGCCCGGACCCTCCTGAAAGCTGTGCAGAACGCGCAGCGGAACGTTGTACTTGCCAGCAAACTCGACCGCACGGATCTGCAGCACCTTGGAACCGAGACTGGCCATTTCCAGCATCTCTTCGAAGGTGATCTTGTCCAGGCGCTGAGCCTTGGGCACAACCCGCGGATCGGTGGTGTAGACGCCGTCCACATCGGTATAGATCTGGCACTCATCGGCCTTCAGAGCCGCCGCCAGCGCCACACCGGTGGTGTCGGAACCACCACGACCCAGGGTGGTGATGTTGCCGTGCTCGTCAACGCCCTGGAAACCGGCAACCACTACCACACGACCGGCTTTCAGATCGCCACGAATCTTCTGATCATCAATCTGCAGGATTCGCGCTTTATTGTGAGCGCTGTCGGTGAGGATGCGCACCTGGTTACCGGTATAGGACACCGCCGGAACACCGCGCTTGATCAACGCCATGGCCAGCAACGCGATAGTCACTTGCTCGCCGGTGGAGACGATCACATCCAGCTCACGGGGAACCGGTTTGGCTTCGCCACTGATCTGCTTGGCCAGATCGATCAGGCGGTTGGTTTCGCCACTCATCGCCGACAGCACGATCACCAGGTCATCGCCGGCTTCGCGGAACTTCTTCACCTTGTCGGCGACCTGCTCGATCCGCTCGACAGAGCCGACCGAGGTGCCTCCAAATTTCTGTACGATCAAAGCCATTTTCTAAGCCGCCTCAGCCCGTAAAGGGGCGCCCGTTAAACAATCAAACTGCACAGCGCAAGGACCCGCCACTAGACGACGGGCCCGGCTCGGCGCCTTAAATACCCTGCTCGACAAATGGCACGGTCAGGGCCAGCGCGGCATCCAGTGCAGCGGCATCAACACCGCCGCCCTGCGCCATGTCTGGACGACCACCGCCCTTCCCGCCCACTGCCGCAGCGGCTTGCTTCATCAAATCACCGGCTTTGAGTTGGCCAGTCAGGTCCTTGGTTACACCGGCAACCAGTACGACCTTTTCCTCATGGACACTGCCGAGCAGGATCACTGCGCGGCCGAGTTTGTTTTTCAACTGATCCACCAGCGCCAGCAGCGCCTTGCCGTCCTGGCCGTCAAGACGCGCAGCCAGCACTTTCACGCCCTTGACGTCTGCCGCCTGAGCGGACAGATCATCGCCCGCGGCGCTTGCAGCCTTGGCCTGCAACTGCTCGAGTTGCTTCTCCAGCAAGCGGTTGCGTTCCAGCACTGCTGACAGCTTGTCGATCAGGTTGTCGCGGCTGCCCTTGACCAGGGTCGCCGCTTCCTTGAGTTGTTCTTCCGCCGCATTCAGGTACGCCAGGGCCGCAGCACCAGTCACTGCCTCGATACGACGCACGCCGGAAGCCACACCGCCTTCGCTGGTGATTTTCAGCAAGCCGATATCGCCGGTACGATTGGCGTGGATACCGCCACACAGCTCTACCGAGAAGTCGCCGCCCATGCTCAGTACGCGCACGCTGTCGCCGTACTTCTCGCCAAACAGCGCCATGGCGCCCTTCTTCTTGGCGGTATCGATATCAGTTTCTTCGGTTTCCACCGGGGTGTTCTTGCGAATCTCGGCGTTGACGATGTCTTCCAGCGCCTTGATCTGCTCGGGCTTGATCGCCTCGAAGTGGCTGAAGTCGAAACGCAGGCGCTGGCTGTCCACCAGCGAGCCCTTCTGCTGTACGTGTTCGCCCAATACCTGGCGCAGCGCAGCGTGCAGCAAGTGGGTGGCCGAGTGGTTCAGCGAGGTCGCGTGGCGCACTTGCGCGTCGACCTGGGTTTCAACCGGCGCACCAACAGTCAGGCTACCCTTGGCCAGCACGCCATGGTGCAGGAAGGCACCGCCGGTCTTGGTGGTGTCGCGCACGTCGAAACGCGCGTTGCCAGCCTGAAGATAACCGCAGTCACCGATCTGGCCGCCGGATTCGGCATAGAACGGGGTCTGGTCAAGAATCACCACACCCTCTTCGCCTTCGCTCAGCACGTCGACCGATTGCCCTTCCTTATAAAGAGCAACCACTTTCGCCGAACCGCTGGTGGCGTGGTAACCGGTGAACTCGGTGGCCACGTCGACCTTGACCAGGCTGTTGTAGTCCATGCCGAAAGAACTGGCGGAGCGGGCACGCACACGCTGGGCTTCCATTTCGCGCTCGAAGCCTTCCTCGTCGAGAGTCAGGTTGCGCTCGCGGGCGATATCGCCAGTCAGGTCCATCGGGAAACCGTAGGTGTCGTACAGCTTGAACACCACGTCGCCCGGCACCACCGAGCCCTTGAGCTCGGCCAGGTCCTGCTCGAGGATCTTCAAGCCCTGCTCCAGGGTCTTGGCGAACTGCTCTTCTTCGGCTTTGAGCACACGCTCGATGTGCGCCTGCTGGGACTTCAGCTCCGGGAAGGCTTCGCCCATCTCGGCAACCAGGGCGGCAACGATCTGATAGAAGAAGCTGCCCTTGGCGCCCAGTTTGTTGCCGTGACGGCAAGCGCGGCGAATGATCCGGCGCAGCACATAGCCACGGCCTTCGTTGGACGGCAGTACGCCGTCGGCAATCAGGAAGCCGCAGGAACGAATATGGTCCGCCACCACTTTCAGCGAAGCCTGGGCATCGTTGGTACAGCCGATGGCCTTGGCTGCCGCATCCAGCAAGCTCTGGAACAGGTCGATCTCATAGTTCGAGTGCACGTGCTGCAGCACCGCGCTGATCCGCTCCAGGCCCATGCCGGTGTCCACCGACGGCGCGGGCAGCGGGTGCAACACGCCATCGGCGGTGCGGTTGAACTGCATGAACACGTTGTTCCAGATTTCGATGTAACGGTCGCCGTCCTCTTCAGGCGAGCCGGGCGGGCCGCCCCAGATATCGGCGCCGTGATCGTAGAAAATCTCGGTGCAAGGGCCGCACGGGCCAGTATCGCCCATGGTCCAGAAGTTGTCGGAAGCGTAAGGCGCGCCCTTGTTGTCGCCGATACGCACCATGCGCTCGGCGGGTACGCCGACTTCCTTGGTCCAGATGTCGTAGGCCTCGTCGTCGGTGGCATACACCGTGACCCAGAGCTTTTCCTTGGGCAGGTTGAGCCACTTGTCGGAGGTCAGGAAGGTCCAGGCGAAGGTGATCGCATCACGCTTGAAGTAGTCACCGAAGCTGAAGTTGCCCAGCATTTCGAAGAAGGTGTGGTGACGAGCGGTATAACCGACGTTTTCCAGGTCGTTGTGCTTGCCGCCGGCGCGGACGCACTTCTGGCTGCTGACAGCGCGGGTATAGGCGCGCTTTTCCTGCCCCAGGAAGCAATCCTTGAACTGGTTCATCCCCGCGTTGGTGAACAGCAGGGTGGGGTCGTTGCCTGGGATCAAGGAGCTGGAGGCTACACGGGTGTGGCCTTGCTCTTCGAAGAAGCGGAGGAAGGCTTCACGGATTTCTGCGCTTTTCATTAGGTTCTTCCACGGAGACTGCGGCCAAAGGCCTGTGCGCAACGTCAACAGACGAAACGACGGCAAAGGGCCGCATTATATCGGCGTTAATCACTAGGTACAGCGTGTTTGTACGATACAAACAGTCAATTGGACGGAGAACACTGTCAGTTACGGGAAAACTCGGCAAAAGTGCTCAGCACGTGCTCGATTTGCCCGGCGCTGACGTCCAGATGAGTGACCAGACGCAACCGTGATGCGGCGCTGAGCTTGATCCCGCGCTCGGCGGCGAACGCCTTGAGCGCCTCAGCCCGATCCCCCATCTCTACATACACCATGTTGGTCTGCACCGGCTCGACACTGTAGCCCACCCGCCGCAAGCCATCGGCCAGCAATTGTGCATGGGCGTGGTCGTCGGCCAGACGCTGTACCTGATGGTCCAGGGCATACAGCCCCGCTGCCGCCAAACCGCCTGCCTGGCGCATGCCGCCACCGACCATCTTGCGCAGGCGCCGGGCCTTGGCGATCAGTTCCACCGAGCCACACAGCACCGAGCCCACCGGCGCACCTAGACCTTTGGACAGGCACACCGACACCGAATCGAAATGCTCGGCAATCACCCGTGCATCCACCCCCAGCTTGACCGCTGCGTTGTACAGCCGCGCGCCATCCAGATGCAGGGCCAGCCCGTGTTCCCGGGTAAAGGCCCGCGCCTGGGCCAGGTAGGCCAAGGGCAGCACCTTGCCCTGCATGGTGTTTTCCAGGGCCAGCAGGCGGGTGCGGGCAAAATGAAAGTCATCGGGCTTGATGGCCGCAGCCACCTGGACAAGGTCCAGCGAACCGTCAGCCTGCAATTCCAGTGGCTGGGGCTGGATAGAGCCGAGTACCGCCGCGCCCCCGCCTTCATATTTATAGGTATGGGCCTGTTGCCCGACGATGTACTCGTCGCCCCGCTCACAGTGAGCCATCAAGGCCAGCAGGTTGCTCATGGTGCCCGAGGGCACGAACAGCGCCGCAGCAAAACCCAGGCGCCGCGCCAATTCACCTTCCAACCGATTGACTGTCGGATCTTCGCCGTACACATCATCCCCGGTGGGCGCACTGGCCATGGCATCGAGTATGCCAGGGGTCGGCTGGGTCACGGTGTCACTACGAAGATCGATCACGCTCATCACATCTGGCCTCGGCTGTGGGACCTGCAAGGTCCGCTCTTGAACAGGGGGAACTCCCTTTCGAAACGAAACTGCGGCCATGGCCGGCAATAATCAAGCAACAACTGTAGAAAAGCCTGAGTCTGGCGTTGAAAAATCCGATGAGAATTATCCAAAAGGTGCGATGCGTCTCGAGAGGATCTGTGTTAAAAACTCACCGCCCGCGAAAAATTGCGGGCAAACGTTCTCAGGGCGGGGTGCAATTCCCCACCGGCGGTAATTGCGTGCAATGCGCATAGCCCGCGAGCGCTTGGCGAGACCGGTGGCTTGGCCACAGGTGACGACAAGGTCAGCAGACCCGGTGTGATTCCGGGGCCGACGGTCATAGTCCGGATGAAGAGAGAACGGGATTGGCGCCAAAGGGCCGTTGCCGGGCAGTTCGTGGGAAATCCACGACCGTTCTGCGCGCACCCTTAAATCCCATTCGATTCATATATGCCCTGTTTTTCACACAAACAGGAGTCAGAACAGATGCAACCCACTGCAATCGATAGCAAAAGCAAACACCACCCCAACGAGCGCGTCGCCTTTATCCAGGCCTGCTGGCACAAGGAAATCGTCGATCAGAGCCGTCAGGGCTTCGTCACTGAAATGCTCGCCCAGGGCTATCAGGAATCCGATATCGACTTCTTCGAAGTCGGCGGCGCCTTCGAAATCCCGCTGCACGCCAAGCTGCTGGCCAAATCCGGTCGTTATACCGGGATCGTTGCTGCCGGCCTGGTGGTGGACGGTGGCATCTACCGTCACGAGTTCGTCGCCCAGTCGGTCATCAGCGGCCTGATGCAAGTGCAACTGGAAACCGAAGTGCCGGTCTTCTCGGTGGTGCTGACCCCGCATCATTTCCATGCGGGTGAAGAGCATCAGAAGTTCTTCTTCGAGCACTTCGTGCACAAAGGCCAGGAAGCGGCGAGAACCTGTGCCGACACCCTGCAGAAGGTCCGCGCCCTGCGCCGTAACGAGCAGCGTGCGGTAGCGGTTTAAGCGGTAGCGGTATCGCCGGCAAGCCGGCTCCTGCGGGGGCCCGGCTTGCCGGCGAACCTCAGGCCAGGCCGTCGGCCGTGGCCGGCACAATCAGAATCCCTGCGCGCAAGCCGTTCTTCACCTTGGGATTGGGGAAAATGATCCGTGCCCCCGTCTCCTCGATGACCCAGCGGGTCTGGGCGATATCCTCGGCCAGCAGGTAACCCACTTCCAGTTCGGAAAAGTTCTCGATGTCTGCCGGCAGATGCAGGTGGAAGCTGTCGCTGTGCTTGATGACTTCCCGAGCCACGCTGAACAACTGCAACCCGTCGAGGCTGTCCTGCTCCGCAGGTGGTTCGCTACCGTCGATGATCTGCTTGAGCCGGGTTTCCAGGCGTTCGACATTGACCCCCTGGTTCTGCCCGAATGGCCGTGCCTTGCCCAACTCCAGGGTGAAGGACTCGGCCCCCAGCTGATCGTAGGTGTAGGCACTGAAAACGATGGAGGGCTTGTTCTGCAACAGCACCGCTTCCATACCGGCAGCCCGCAGGCGGGCCAGCTCACGGCGTGAATGCTGACGCCCGTCCTTCCATGGGTACAGGGCAAACTGCTCGATCTTCGAGCCGCGGATTGCCGTGTGCAGGTCGTAGTGCAGGCGCTGGCGATCGGGCTGGCTGAAGAAGCTCGCCGCCAATCGCTCCAGTTCACAAGCGCGCAGGGCTTCGAAACCACTGCTCGATTCATGCCGGCCATTGAATAGCCGGTTGACGTCCTGTTCGACAAAACGCTCGCCGCGGCGCATGGCCTCGGGGTTGCCGAACAGGAACAGGATACGTGCGCGGGGCTTCAGATCGCCCCGGGCGATGTCATGCAACAAGCGGTCGAGCAGCTCGATGGGAGCCGTCTCGTTGCCATGGATTCCCGCTGACAGCAGCAGGTCCAGGCCGTTATCGCGAGCCTCGGGCGGCCGCACTTCCAGCGCCCCCTCGCTCAGCCAGCGCATGCGCACGCCGTCGACAGTCAGTTGAGTCTTCTCCGCCGGTTCACGGCCGGCGAGGGTCAGTTCAAGCAGTTTGCCGAGGGCGAGCATAGAGCGGACTTCCTTAGTGAGCGTGGCCGCAGTCAGGGCCGTGCACGTGATCATCGTCACCGGCGTCGGCCGGCTCCATTTCCAGTTGCAGGCTGACCAGGTTGGTCGCCAGTGGGCGCAGCAGCAGGCTGGCGTATTCCGCATCGCCTTCTTCCACATCCACGCCGATCAGCAGCTGGCCGCGGCCGTCCTGCTGGATCCACACTTCCTTGCCCTGCCACAGCACGGCGAAACGGGTGCAGGACGTTTCCAGCTGAGTGCCGTCGGTGTCTTCAAGGATCAGCTGCAGGGTATCGCTCATGGGTCGGTTCTCATCTGGGGTAAAGCTGCGCGCCCGGGATCGCCGGGCGCTGGCTTTCAATTGATCTGGAAGGGATAAACCGCGCCCAGTTTAAGGATTTGCGTCAGTTCATCCAGTGCCGTCCGGCACTCAAGCAGCAGTTGCGGGTCCGCCAGGTCGCTTTCGCTCAGGCGGTCGCGATAGTGCTTGCCGACCCATTGGGTCAGGGTGTCGTACAACGGCGCGGTCATGATAACCCCAGGATTGACCGCCGCCAGCTCGGTTTCCTTGAGCGCTACGCGCAAGCGCAGGCACGCCGGGCCACCGCCGTTCTGCATGCTCTGCTTGAGGTCGAAGACCTTCACTTCACGAATCAGCCCGCCAGAGCTGGTGAGGCTTTGCAGGTACTGCCAGACCCGCTCGTTGCCGCGGCATTCCTCGGGCACGATCAGCAGCATCGAGCCGTCGGCGCGTGACAGCAACTGGCTGTTGAACAGGTAGGAGCGCACGGCATCTTCCACCGTCACCTGCGAACGCGGCACGCAGATCGACTGGAAGTTGCCGCCGCGCTTGCCCAGCTTGCCCTGCAACTCGGCGAGCATCTTATCGGTCTCGAGGAAGGCGTCCTCGTGATAGAACAACACCTCGCCATTGCCCACCGCGATCACGTCGTTGTGGAACACGCCCTGGTCGATCACCGAAGGGTTCTGCTGGGCATAGACCACCCCTTCCTCGCTCAGGCCATGCAACCTGGCGACGGCCTGGGAAGCTTCCAGGGTCTGGCGTGCCGGGTACTTCTGCGGTGCCGGGTAGCGAGTATCGAAAGCACTGCGACCGAAGACGAAGAACTCCACGCCGGCCTGGCCATAGTCACGGCAGAAGCGCGTGTGGTTGGCGGCGCCTTCGTCGCCGAACTGCGCTACCGCCGGCAGGGCCGCGTGATGGGCGAAATGCTTCTGGTCGGCGAACATGGCCCCCAGCACGCGGCTGGTGGTGGGGTGCTCGATACTGCGATGGTATTTGCAGTTGAGGTTGGCGGCAGTGAAGTGCACACGGCCATCGGCGGTGTCGGCACTGGGGCTGACCGTGGCGGCGTTGGCCACCCACATGCTCGATGCCGAGCAACTGGCGACCAGCAATGGCATCGCCTGCTTGGCGGCCTGCTGGATGACTTGGGCGTCTGTTCCGGCAAAACCCAGGTTGCGCAGGGCGGCCACGTCCGGGCGCTCTTGCGGGGCGAGCACGCCTTGCTGAAAGCCCATTTCCATCAGCGCTTTCATTTTCGCCAGGCCTTGCAGCGCCGCTTCCCTGGGATTGGAGCCCTGCTGGCTGTTGCTCTGGGAGGCAACGTTGCCGTAGGACAGGCCGCCGTAGTTATGGGTCGGCCCCACTAGCCCGTCAAAATTGACTTCATAGGATTTCATCAGCGAGGCTCCACGAATCTGTTTGTTATAGGCAATCGATATCTACACATGGCGAACGCGGTGCGCTCGTTCGCCGGCAAGTCGGCTCCTGCACAGATCTGCAGGAGCCGGCTTGCCGGCGAAAAGGCCACGCCAATCAGGACAGGCGCACACCCGGCGTCAACGCGCTCGGCAGCACCAGGCTCGGGGTTTCCAGGGAAGCCACCGGGTACGCGCAGTAGTCCGCCGCGTAATAGGCACTGGCCCGATGGTTGCCCGAGGCCCCCACGCCACCGAATGGCGCGCTGCTGGCGGCGCCGGTCAACTGCTTGTTCCAGTTGACGATACCTGCTCGACTTTCCAGCCAGAACTGCTGGTAGCGCTCGGCGGAGTCCGACAACAGACCGGCCGCCAGGCCGTACTGAGTGTTGTTGGCCTCGGCGATCGCGTCATCGAAATCAGCGTAGCGGATCACTTGCAGCAACGGCCCGAACAGCTCCTCATCAGGGCGCTCGGCCACGGCGCTAACGTCCAGGATGCCCGGGGTCAGCAAGGCGGCCTGGGCCTGGGGCTGGGTCATTTCCAGCAAGGCTACGGCGCCGTTGGCCAACAGCTGCTGCTGCGCATCCATCAGTGCGCGGGCGGCGCCCAGGGAGATCACCGAGCCCATGAACGGCGCAGGCTGCTGGTCAAACGCGCCGACCTCGATGGTTGCGCTGACCGCCACCAGGCGCGCCAGCAACGTGTCACCCCAGGCGCCTTGCGGCACCAGCAAGCGCCGCGCGCAGGTGCAACGCTGGCCAGCCGAGATAAAGGCCGACTGGATGATGGTGTACACCGCAGCGTCCAGGTCGGCGACCTGCTCCACCACCAGGGGGTTGTTGCCGCCCATTTCCAGGGCCAGGATCTTGTCCGGGCGCCCGGCGAACTGCTGGTGCAGGTGATTGCCGGTACGGCTGGAACCGGTGAAGAACAACCCATCGATACCCGGATTGGCCGCCAGGGCGATGCCGGTTTCCCGAGCGCCTTGCAGCAGGTTCAGCACACCGGCCGGCAGGCCGGCTTCGATCCAGCACTGCACCGTCAGCTCGGCGACTTTCGGCGTCAGCTCGCTGGGTTTGAACAGCACGCTGTTACCGGCCAGCAAAGCGGGAACGATGTGCCCGTTAGGCAGGTGGCCAGGGAAGTTGTAGGGGCCGAACACCGCCACCACACCGTGGGGCTTGTGCCGCAGCACGGCGGTGGCGTCGCCCAGCGGGCCGCTCTTCTCGCCGGTACGTTCGCGGTAGCTCTGCACCGAGATGGCGATCTTGTTGACCATGCTGGTGACTTCGGTGGCAGCTTCCCACAGCGGCTTGCCGGTTTCCTCGCCAATGCAGCGGGCCAGTTCGTCGGCACGGCTCTTCAGGCTGGCGGCAAAGGCTTCGAGCACGCTGATGCGCTCTTCCAGGGAACGCTTGGCCCAGGCCGGAAACGCCTGGCGGGCAGCCTGCACGGCGCTCTCCACTTGTGCGGCAGTGGCACCGTTACCCGACCAGATGACCGCCTGGGTCACCGGATTGACCGAGGTGAAGGCCTCGCCCTGACCGGCCAGCCATTGGCCGGCAATGTACAGCGTGCTCATTATTTCGACTCCCGAGAAGCAGACAGCGGAACCGCGCGGACCTGGTCGCCGGCGTTGAGTTGCAGGCGCTTGGCGGTCAGGGGATCGACCACCAGGGTGCCGGCGGCAAAGCGCGCCGGTGCCGCGGTGATGCGGCAGTCCTCGCGCTTGCGGTTGTGGATCAGGAACGGCGTGGCGTCGTCGCCCGGGGTGCCGATGGCCAGCACCAGCGCCTGGCTGTCACGCACTGCGCGGATCTTGCTGGTCTCGCACTCCACCGCCGGGCCGGCGTCGAAGATGTCGACATAGCCCTGGTAGCTGAAGCCTTCGCTCTTGAGCATGGCCAGCGCCGGCTCGGTGTCGGTGTGGACCTTGGCGATGACGTTGCGCGCATCTTCGGACAGGAAACAGGTATAGAGCGGGAACTTGGGCATCAGCTCGGCGATGAAGGCCTTGTTGCCGACGCCGGTCAGGTAGTCGGCCTGGCTGAACTCCATCTTGAAGAAGTGCCGGCCCAGGCTTTCCCAGAACGGCGAGCGGCCATTCTCGTCGGACATGCCCCTCATCTCGGCAATGATCTTGTTGCCGAACAGCTGCGGGAACTCGGCGATGAACAGCATCCGCGCCTTGGCCAGCATGCGGCCGTTGAGGCCGGTGCGGTAATCGGCATGCAGGAACAGCGAGCACAGCTCGGAGTTGCCGGTCAGGTCATTGGCCAGGAACAGCGTGGGGATCTCGCGGTAGATGTTCAGCTCCTGGGAGGCGCTGACCGTCAGGCCGACCCGGAAGTTGTACCAGGGCTCGCGCAGGCCGACGGCGCCGGCGATGGCGGAAATGCCCACCACCCGGCCGTTGTCGTCTTCCAGCACGAACAGGTAGTCCGCATCGCCGCGCTCGGCTTCACCGCGAAAGGTCTTTTCCGCCCAGCCGACCCGGTGGGTCAGGCGCTCTTCGTTGGCCGGCAAGGTGGTGAGGCCAGTGCCGGTGCTGCGGGCCAGGTCGATCAGCGCGGGTAAATCGCTGCTGCGTACGGGACGAACGATCATGCTATCTCCTCAGACGCAGGCCGCTGGCGGCCTGCGCGAAACTCGCTGCTTCTAGGCTTGCTTTCCAGGTAGTGAAAGCAGGCGTTAAACCGCCACCAGGCGCACGCTGGCGCCTTCGCCGACGCCCAGGGCTTCGGCGGCTTGCAGGTCCAGGGTCACCGGTTTGCCCGGGGCGTAATCCAGCTCCAGCAACACGGCGCGGTAATCCTGCAACTGGCCGTTGGAGACCAGGTACTGGCGGCCGCCGCCCTTGGCTGCTTCACCGATCTTCACCGGCACCACGCGGCTCTGGGCAATCGAGCGGATACCCGAGACCCGCGCATGCAAGGTCGGGCCACCGTCGAAGATGTCGATGTAGTGATCGGTTTCAAAACCTTCGCGCATCAGGATGTCGAAGGTGATCTGTGCCCGCGGGTGCACCTGGCCCATGGCTTCCTGGGCCGCATCCGGCAGCAGCGGCACGTAGATCGGGTAATGGGGCATCAGCTCGGCGAGGAAGGTCCGGCTTTTCAGGCCGCACAGGCGCTCGGCCTCGGCGTAGTTGAGGTCGAAGAAGTTGCGCCCGATGGCATCCCAGAACGGCGAGTCGCCATGCTCATCGCTGTAGCCGACGATCTCGGTCACCACCGAATCGGCGAAGCGCTCCGGGTGGCTGGCGACAAACAACAGGCGGCCGCGGGAGTTGAGCTCCGACCAGGCCGAGCCCACCAGCTCCGGTACCACGTAGAAACTGGTCAGCAGGCTGTTGCCGGTGAGGTCGTGGCACTGGGACAGGACGTGGATCTTGTTGTGGATCTTCAGCTCGCGGGAAGCGTGGACGAAGGTTTCGTTGCGAAAGCTGTAGAACGGCTCGGAGTAGCCGGCCGAGGCGACAATCGCCGAGCAGCCCACCAGCTTGCCGCTGTCGCTGTCTTCCAGGACGAAGAAGTAGCTCTCTTCACCGTTGAAGCTCACTTCAGCGGCGAACGAAGCCTCGCTTGCGGCGATCTTGTCGCTCAGGCGATCCACATCATCCGGCAAGGAGGTGACACCAATCGGGCTGTCTGCAGCCAGACGCTGTACCTCGCCCAGATCAGCCATTTGCGCGGGGCGCATCACCAGCATGGTGTCACTCCTTACTCTAAAACAGGTCGGAAACCGTCCGACTCAGGGAAAAAAATGCCGGGATAGCCCGGCACAGGAATTAGGCTCGACGCCGGCCGCAAAGGCCGGCGCCGAGAAGCACCGCCGCCCTGGATCAGGCTTGAGTCAATTTCGCCACGGCGCGCTCGAAGCGGTCCAGGCCCTGGTCGATATCGGCATCCTCGACCACCAGGCTCGGCGCGAAGCGCACCACGTCAGGGCCGGCTTGCAGGATCATCAGGCCTTCTTTCTCGGCCGCGTTGAACACGTCCTTGGCCTTGCCCTTCCAAGCCTCGCTGAGCACGCAGCCGAGCAACAGGCCCAGGCCGCGGACTTCAGTGAACAGGCCGTACTTCTCACCGATCTGCAACAGACGGGTCTTGAAGCGGTCGTGCTTGGCTTTCACACCATTGAGCACCTGTGGGGTGTTGATCACGTCGATCACCGCCTCGGCCACCGCACACGCCAGCGGATTGCCGCCGTAGGTGGTGCCGTGGGTGCCGACTACCAGGTGCTTGGCCAGCGCTTCGGTGGTCAGCATCGCCGCGATCGGGAAACCGCCGCCCAGGCTCTTGGCGCTGGTGAGGATGTCCGGGGTCACGCCGTAATGCTGATAGGCGAACAGCTCGCCGCTGCGGCCCATGCCGGTCTGCACTTCGTCGAACACCAGCAGCGCGTTGTGCTGGTCGCACAGCTCGCGGGCGCCTTGCAGGTAGGCCAGCTCGGCCGGCAGCACGCCGCCCTCGCCCTGGATCGGCTCCAGCACCACGGCGCAGGTCTTGTCGGAAACCGCGGCTTTCAGGGCGGCCAGATCGTTGTACGGCACATGGGTGATGCCGGTGATCTTCGGACCGAAGCCATCGGAGTACTTGGACTGGCCACCCACGTTCACGGTGAACAGGGTACGACCGTGGAAGCTGTTCAGGGCGGCGATGATTTCGTACTTCTCGGCGCCGAAACGATCGTGAGCCACGCGACGGGCCAGCTTGAAGGCGGCCTCGTTGGCTTCTGCGCCGGAGTTGCAGAAGAACACGCGCTCGGCGAAGGTGGCGTCGATCAGCTTGTGGGCCAGGCGCAGGGCCGGCTCGTTGGTGAAGACGTTGGACACATGCCACAGTTTGCCCGCTTGCTCGGTCAGTGCGCCTACCAGGGCCGGATGGGCGTGGCCCAGTACGTTGACCGCGATGCCGCCGGCGAAGTCGATCAGTTCCCGACCCGACTGATCCCATACTCGGGACCCCGCGCCACGCACAGGAATGAAGGCCGCAGGTGCGTAGTTGGGAACCATCACCTGGTCGAAATCGGCGCGTTGCACCGGAGCTTGCTCAACGGACATCGGAGTCTCCTGAAGAGGAACACCCGCCTGAAACTGGCGAGCGATGGAGGGATTGTAAGGACAGTTTTGTGCCCGGCCTTGTCGCCAAGCGACAACTTCTTATAGCGCCAACCCAGGTTTTAAGCGGGTTTATGGCAATGCGACAAATAGCGTCGCAAAGGCGCAGTTTAAACTGCGCACAGCCTCAGCGGCAGATTTGCCGGGCAATTTGCCCAAGGTAATTACCCAGGTAGTTACGTGGCGGGCGGCCCCAAATCTCGAAAAGGTTATCGACGTTACGACAAGAGGGCGTCGAACGGGATTTTGCGGGCGAGCGGGTGGCCTGTGGGATTCGCCGGCAAGCCGGCTCCTACAATACGGGGTCAGCCGCGCTCGGAAGGCACGGAGGAGAGTTCGAACGGGCTGCTGCTGCGCCGCTGATTGCGATCTTCACGCGGGGTGGCGCCAAAGAAGTTGCGATAAGCGCTGGAGAAGTGCGGGCCGGAAGAAAAACCACAGGACAGGCCGATCTGAATGATTGACTTGCTGGTCTGCATCAGCATCTGCCGGGCCTTGTTCAGGCGCAGCTCCAGGTAATACTGGCTGGGCACGCGGTTCAGGTACTGCTTGAAGATCCGCTCCAACTGACGACGGGAAACACAGACGTGCTGGGCAATCTCGTCGGTGGTCAGCGGCTCCTCGATATTGGCCTCCATCAGCAGCACTGCCTGGGTCAGCTTCGGATGGCTGGAGCCCAGGCGATTTTGCAGCGGGATACGCTGGCGCTCGCCGCCTTCACGAATGCGCTCCACCACCAGTTCCTCGGACACCGCACCGGCCAGCTCGGCGCCATGATCCCGGGCCAGCACCGCCAGCAGCAAGTCCAGCACCGACATGCCACCGCACGCGGTCAGGCGATCACGGTCCCAGTCGAACAGATGGCTGGTGGCGATGACCTTGGGAAAACGCTCGGCGAAATCATCCTGCCAGCGCCAGTGCACCGCTGCCCGATAACCATCGAGCAACCCCAGTTGTGCCAAGGGGTAAACCCCGGCTGACAACCCACCAATCACACAGCCGGCACGCACCAGCTGCTTGAGGGCACTGCTCAAGCCGGAACTCATCGGCGCCGGCGGCTCGTCCGCCAGCAGGAACAGTTTCTGACAACCTTCCAGCTTGCCCGCCCAAGGCTCGCCCGGCAGTTGCCAGGCGCCTTCGGCCGGGGCCTCAGCCTGCAGGAAAGCCAGCTCATAGACCACTTCCGGGTGCACCCGCTGGGCAACACGCAAGGCCTCCTCAGCCAGCGCCAGCGTCAAGGCTTTAGTGCTGGGCCAAATCAGGAAACCAATTCGATGGGCAGTCATGGCGGGCAATCCGAAACGAAAACAAGGTGAGAAGCCAAGGGCGGCAGCACCAAGTTAGACCATCTGGCGCGCGGTGCGCAGCATGACCTAATTTGGTGCACAACGGCAGCTATTACTTGAGGCTGCCCGAGAGGAATTGTTGCAAACGTTCTGATTGCGGGTTCACCAGCACTTCACGCGGGTTGCCGCTCTCTTCCACCACACCCTTGTGCAGGAACACCAGCTGGTTGGACACCTCACGGGCAAAGCCCATTTCGTGGGTCACCACCACCATGGTCCGGCCTTCCTGGGCCAGGGCCTGCATGACCTTCAGGACGTCGCCCACCAGTTCCGGGTCCAGGGCCGAGGTCGGCTCGTCGAACAGCATGACTTCCGGTTCCATCGCCAGAGCCCGGGCAATCGCCACCCGTTGCTGCTCGCCACCGGACATGTGCCCCGGATAGGCATCCTTGCGGTGCGCCACACCGACCTTGGCCAGGTAGTGCTCGGCCTTCTCGCGAGCCTCGGCCTTGGACACACCCAGCACATGCACCGGCGCTTCCATGATGTTTTCAATCGCGGTCATGTGCGACCACAGGTTGAAATGCTGGAACACCATCGACAGGCGCGAGCGCATGCGCTGCAACTGCTTGGGATCGGCGGCCTTCAAGGCGCCGTCCTTGTTGGCTACCAGCTTCAGCTCTTCGTTGTTCAGCAGGATCTTGCCCGCATGGGGCTGCTCCAGCAGGTTGATGCAGCGCAGGAATGTACTCTTGCCCGAGCCACTGGAGCCGATGATGCTGATTACATCGCCAGCTGCGGCCTTCAGGGACACGCCCTTGAGCACTTCGTGACTGCCATAGCGCTTATGCAGGTCTTGGACTTCAAGTTTGTACATGCGGTCGGTTCTCACAAAAACAGTCAGTCGTTGAGCAAGCGCCCGTGACGCAGCGCTTCGCGCCCCGCCACCTTGGCCAGCCAGAAACCGGGTTGGGCATAACGCAGCCGCTCAACGGCGAACAGCACGCCGCTGGTGCCAGCACACACCGTGCTGACCCGATCGAATAGGGGATCAATCACTTCAAAAACCGGCTCGCCCGCCTCCACCCAGCTACCGGCCGGACGCAGAAAGCTCACCACGCCGGGGTGCGGCGCATACAGCAGTTGGGTGCCTTCGAAAGGCATGGCCTCGCAGGCTTCGCGCCCGGGGGCCGGCCAATCACCGGCAATCAACCCCTGCTCGGCAAGAAACGCCAGGATGCCTTCGGCGTGCGCTTGGGCCTGAGGCCGCCCGGTGTCGGCCTGGCCGCCCAGCTCGAGGGTGGTTGCCAGGCAAGCCAAGGGGATCTGCGCTTCAGGGAACTGCCGCGACAGGCGCAACCAGGGCAACGAACAGGCTTCGTCGAACGAACTGCCACCGGAATCTTCCGCCAGCAGGCCGACCTTCACATCCAGGTGCGCGGCCAGGGAGCGCCACTGCGGCCAATGCTGCGGCAATGCATACATGTGCAGCGCCGCCTCGGCATCGCAATGCAGGTCCAGCACCACATCAGCGCTGCAGGCATGGCTCAGGAGCACCCGCTGCATGCCCTGCAACTGGCTGGACGCCGGCGGTAGCTCCGCCAGCACCTCGGCCATGGCCTGGCGAATCAGGCGCACATTGGCGTGCGGATCATCCCCCAGGCGCCCTTGCAGGCGCTGGCCGACCGGCTCGCTCAACTCGACGAAATCACGGTTGAAGTTCTTGCCGCTGCCGGCCTCGAAACGCCCCTGGTGATTGCCTTGCAGCAACTGGCCCAGGCCCAGCGGGTTGGCCACCGGCACCAGCTCGATGACGCCGTTGAGAGTCCCCTGGGCTTCCAGTTCGCCGAGGCGCTTCTTCAGCTCCCAGGCAGTACGCATGCCCGGCAACTCGTCAGCATGCAGGCTGGCCTGGATATAGGCCTTGCGCTCGCCACTGCCGAAACGGAACACCGAGATATGCCGCTCGCTACCCAGGTGATTCCAGGGCAATGGATGATCGATGCGTTCCATATCAGTGCTTCCGCGGCGCCAGGTAGCGCAGCCAGCGGCCTTCGGCCAGCTTGAACAGGCGCACCAGGATAAAGGTCAGGCACAGGTAGAACACGCCGGCGGTGATGTAGGCCTCGAACGGCAGGTAGTACTGCGCGTTGACCGTCCGCGCCGCGCCGGTGATGTCGATCAGGGTCACGATGGACGCCAGACTGGTGGTCTGCAGCATCATGATCACTTCGTTGCTGTACTGCGGCAGTGCGCGGCGCAGAGCCGATGGCAAGAGAATGCGGCGATACATCTTGTAGCGCGACATGCCCATGGCCTTGGCCGCCTCGATCTCGCCATTGGGCGTGGCCTTGAGGCTGCCGGCGATGATTTCCGCGGTGTAGGCGCTGGTGTTGATGGCAAAGGCGAGGCAGGCGCAGAAGGTCGCGCTGGACAGCCAGGGCCAGAGGAAACTCTCGCGCACCGCTTCGAACTGAGCCAGGCCGTAGTAGATCAGGAACAGCTGCACCAGCATTGGCGTGCCGCGGATCACATAGGTGTAGAGCCAGGCTGACATGTTCACCAGCGGCTGCTTGGACACCCGCATCAGCCCCAGGGGCAGCGCCACCAGCAAACCGAAGAACAGCGACAGCGCCAGCAGTTTCAGGGTGGTCAGCAGGCCGCCGAAGTACAGCGGCAGGGCCTCATAGATGACGTTGTAGTCGAAGATCATAGATCAGCCGCCCTTACGCCTACCGAGTAGCGCTTCTCAAGGTAACGCAGTGCCAGCAACGAGACGCTGGTGATCACCAGGTACATCGCCGCCACTGCAAGGAAGAAGGTGAATGGCTCGCGAGTGGCATCCGCCGCCTGCTTGGCCTTGAACATCATGTCTTGCAGGCCCACCACGGAAATCAGCGCGGTCGCCTTGGTCAGTACCAGCCAGTTGTTGGTGAAGCCGGGAATCGCCAGGCGAATCATCTGCGGCACCATCACCCGGAAGAACACCTGGAAGCTGCTCATGCCGTAGGCCATGCCGGCTTCCGCCTGCCCCTTGGGGATCGCCATGAAGGCGCCACGGAAGGTTTCGGAGAGGTAGGCACCGAAGATGAAGCCCAGGGTGCCGATACCGGCCGCCAGCGGATTGAGGTCGATGTAATCGTCATAACCCAGCAGCGGCGCCACCCGGTTGAGCAGATCCTGGCCGCCGTAGAAGATCAGCAGGATCAGCACCAGGTCGGGAATACCGCGGATTACCGTGGAGTACAGGTCGCCCAGCCAGGCCAGCCAGCGCACCGGCGAGAGGCGCAGCGCAACCCCGATCAGACCCAGAACAATGGCCAGGGCCATGGACGACAAGGCGAGCTGAAGCGTCAGCCAAGCGCCATCGAGGATGACAGCCCCGTAGCCTTTCAACATGATTCAGGTCCTCGAAAATTGGGATGAAAAAATGGCGCAAACTTCAGAGACTCTGCTGCTTGCGCCATCTCGGACTGACTGATTCGACGGTCTTACTTGCCGTAGATGTCGAAGTCGAAGTACTTGTCCTGGATTTGCTTGTACTTGCCGTTCTCACGAATGGCAGCGATGGCGGCGTTGATCTTGTCCAGATCGGCCTTGTCGCCCTTGCGCACGGCGATCCCTACGCCGTCGCCGAAGTATTTGACGTCGGTGAAGGCCGGACCGACGAAGGCGAAGCCCTTGCCAGCGTCGGTCTTCAGGAAGCCGTCATTCAACAGGGTAGCGTCCGCCACGGTACCGTCGAGGCGCCCGGCGGCCACATCCAGGTAGATTTCGTTCTGCGAGCCGTAAGGCTTGATCTGCGCACCCAGGGGAGCCAGCACTTCACGGGCGAAACGCTCGTGGATCGAACCGCGCTGCACGCCGATGTTCTTGCCCTTGAGCTCGGCCAGGCCGTCGCTGATCTGGGTACCGGCCTTCATCACCAGACGCGCCGGGGTGTTGTAGTACTTGTTGGTGAAGTCCACGGATTTCTTGCGATCGTCAGTGATCGACATGGACGAGAGGATGGCGTCGATCTTGCGAACCTTCAGTGCCGGGATCAGGCCGTCGAACTCTTGCTCGACCCAGACACACTTGACCTTCATCTCTTCGCACAGGGCGTTGCCGATGTCGTAGTCGAAACCGACGATGCTGCCGTCCGGCGCCTTGGAGGCAAACGGAGGGTAAGCCGCTTCGATACCAATTTTCAGCGGCTTTTCATCGGCGAAAGTCGGCAGGGACAGCACGGACAGTGCCAGGGCGCCAAGAAGCACGAGTTTCTTCATCTTAGAACTCCATCGGTAAAGGGCGAAAACGGCAGAGTGAGCGACAGCCCAATATGCGAATGGGTGAAATAGCAAATAGCGGCGCTGCGGCCCGGGCAGCCCGCAGGGGGCTCACACACAGGCAACGACGAGCGAGTGACCGGCATTCTAACGACAGGCTGGAAGCCGATATTTCCTCAATGCGACAACAAATTACAGAAGCATCGAGAATGCCTGGCCAGCGCATTGACAGCTCTTCAATTCTATGCAAGAGCGAAAGACGGGGAACCGATCTATGCTGCAAATTGCGGGCCTATTATTGGCAAAGCCTTCTATTCCGGCAAGCGCAGCGTGATGACTTATTTTTTATAAGGATATAAAAGGCCCTGAAATGGGGCCCGGCGTTTCCCATTGCCCCGAAAGTAGGCGCAAGGTTACATCTTCGGCCGTACCGGTAACATTCGGATACACCGAACGGATAAATCCGATATTTATTCGCCCCTTCTTCGCGGGCAAGCCGGCACCTGCAACAGCCACGCAGAGGGCTTTGCGGCCCATCGCCACCGCACAAAAAAGCCCCGCCCGGCACAGGGCCGGGCGGGGCTGGGTGACTCGAAAACCGCCTCAGGCGACGTTCATGGTCTTGTGGGTATCGATCAGGTGCTGCACCACACTCGGGTCAGCCAGGGTCGAGATATCGCCCAGACCGTCGTACTCCGCCGTGGCGATCTTGCGCAGAATCCGCCGCATGATCTTCCCGGAACGAGTTTTCGGCAGGCCCGGCGCCCATTGGATGACGTCCGGCGAGGCGATCGGCCCGATTTCCTTGCGCACCCAGTTCTTCAATTCCAGGCGCAGGGCTTCGTTCGGCTCTTCGCCACCATTGAGGGTCACATAAACGTAGATGCCCTGCCCCTTGATGTCGTGAGGCACGCCCACCACCGCCGCTTCGGCGACCTTCGGGTGCGCAACCATGGCGCTTTCGATTTCGGCGGTACCCATGCGGTGCCCGGAGACGTTGAGCACATCATCCACCCGACCGGTGATCCAGTAGTAGCCATCTTCGTCGCGACGGGCGCCGTCACCGGTGAAATACATGCCACGGAACGTCTTGAAGTAGGTATCGACGAAACGATCGTGGTCGCGGTACAGGGTCCGTGCCTGGCCTGGCCACGAGTCGAGAATCACCAGGTTGCCCTCGGCCGCGCCCTCGATGATGTTGCCCAGGTTATCCACCAGGGCCGGCACCACGCCGAAGAACGGACGCGCTGCGGAACCCGGCTTCAAGGCATGCGCCCCCGGCAGCGGGCTCATGAGGGTGGCGCCGGTCTCGGTCTGCCACCAGGTGTCGACGATCGGGCAGCGGGACTGACCGACGTTCTTGTAGTACCAGTCCCAGGCTTCCGGGTTGATCGGCTCGCCCACCGAACCCAGCAGGCGCAGGCTGCTGCCATCGGCGCCTTCGCAGGCAGCGGTGCCCGAAGCCATCATGGCGCGGATTGCGGTCGGTGCGGTGTAGAGGATGTTGACCTTGTGCTTGTCGACGATCTTCGCCACCCGAGTGACATCCGGGTAGTTCGGCACACCCTCGAACAGCACGGTGGTGGCGCCGTTGGCCAGCGGGCCGTAGACAATATAGGTGTGGCCGGTGACCCAGCCGACGTCGGCGGTGCACCAGTAGACTTCGCCCGGGCGGTAGTCGAACACCCGCTCATGGGTCAGCGACGCATACAGCAGGTAGCCGCCGGTGGTGTGCTGCACGCCCTTGGGCTTGCCGGTGGAACCGGAGGTATAGAGGATGAACAGCGCTTCTTCGGCGCCCATCTCTTTCGGCGCGCAGACGCTGCCGGCGACTTTCATCAAGTCTTCGTACCAGATGTCGCGGTGCTGGTTCCACTTGATGTTGCCACCGGTGCGCTTGCACACGATGACCTTCTGAATGCTGCTGGTTTCCGGGTTGGTCAGGGCATCGTCGACATTGGCCTTGAGCGGCACTTTCTTGCCGGCACGGATACCTTCGTCGGCAGTGATCACCACCTTGGAGCGGCAGTCGATGATGCGCCCGGCCAAGGCTTCAGGGGAGAAGCCGCCGAATACCACCGAGTGGATCGCGCCAATGCGGGTACAGGCCAGCATGGCCACCACCGCCTCGGGAATCATCGGCATATAGATAGTCACCACGTCGCCGCGGTGCACGTCCTGGCCACGCAGGGCGTTGGCGAACTTGCAGACTTCCTCATGCAGTTCGCGGTAGGTGATGTTGCGGCTTTCGGAAGGATCGTCGCCTTCCCAGATGATCGCGATCTGATCACCGCGCTCGGCGAGATGGCGATCCAGGCAGTTGTAGGAGACGTTCAGGGTGCCGTCGGCGAACCACTTGATATCGACATGGTGATCGTCGAAGGAGGTCTGCTTCACCGTGGTAAAAGGCTTGATCCAGTCGAGACGCTTGGCCTGTTCGCGCCAGAAACCGTCCGGGTTCACGACCGACTGCTGGTACATGGCCTTGTAGGTCGCCTCGTCAGTCAGCGTATTGGCCAAAACCTCGGGACGAACGGGATACAGAGAAGCCGCACTCATCTTTCTTACCTCGGTGACATAGTTGTTTTTGTATGACCCCGTTGTAGCCGGGGGGCGTCTATAGAACCATTCGACGATGGTAGTAACAACCCCCTGCGAAATACCCCTTCATTTGCCAAACCCCTTCAAGAATGCGCCTTACAGCGATATCCACCCTACCCAAAAAAGTTCCAGCCAGCTGCCAAACAGCCCTTTTTCGGCGATTGTTACAAAAACTGTCAAAGGTGTTTATCAAAAGTACGCCTATATGACTGCGGCCCCCGCGCCTAAAATCTGCCTCGCCCAACAGGCAATCTGATTAACCAAGTTGCAGCCCCCACGAAGGCAGTTAATCAAACTTCTACTCAAGTTCCACACGCAGCCCCATAAAGGCTGCGTGACCTCACACGACCTTAGAAAGGTAAAACGCAAATGAAAGCTTTATTAGTTCTGGCCCTCAGCAGTCTGTGCGTAACCGCGATGGCTGATGAGATCCCGACTGATGTCGCCAACCAGCAAGTACCGGTAGAGGAATACACTTACTCGACTGATCTGGATATCGCCAAAGTTATCTCCATGAGCGAAGTTCCAGAAGTATGCGAAGTTGTACCAGCGCGCATGGAATATGAAGACTCCCACGGCCAGCGGCATATTCTTCAATATCGCGTAATGGGCAACGGTTGCTCTAACGGCTAATAGCAAAGTTCATTGCACATACCTTGATGACTGCCGGCCGCAAGAAATCCCTCTTGCGGCACAGATGCCTGGTGACTACCCACCCATGGGCAGCAAAAGGCCTCAGCCTGACGACGTGCGAGCCCGGCAATCGCACGCACCTTTCCTCCTGAGGTTGATGGCCTCCTCATGGCACCGCCCACGACCTTGCGAGCAACTCCAGCGACGGCTTCGACGGAGGAAATCCGGCCCCCCCCTGAAGACCTGCTCCAGGAGATTTCCCAAAGGCAAGACCGAGCGATTCGAGTTGTGTTCAAAACCTCAAAAAGGCTTGCAAAAACACAACATCTAGTAAAATTGGCTATTTTTTGGCCATTTCCGGCTGTTTTTTTCAAGCGTGAAAAAAAATCTTCAACCGCCAAAGCCTTGTAAACCCGCGCTCTGCTCCAAGTCCCCCCCCCTTCTCGGGCTCGCCTGCGCCCATCGGTCGCCCCACGCCCCCGAAAATATCCTTATAATGCGTCCTCAAAACGGGCCTGCAACATTCCCTTACCGGATGAAAACGACCTGCTGAATCCTGCGCAGGAGCTGGCACGCCAAGCTCCGCCCGACAGCGGCCTCCAGGCACCCGGACACGTATTTCTGTTTATTGCCTGCGTTCACTGCTGCAACAAACGATTTCCAATGATTTAACGCGGCCAGCGTGCCGTGTGAAAAACCACCCCTTTTGTTTTCACACGGGCATCTGGCCCTCGAGCAGGAGACGACACGTCATGCTGAGCTGGGACGAATTCGATAAAGAAGAAGGTGAAGTTGCGGTCAAAGGCGCCAACGCCGGCCACGCTACTGAAGCCAACATGGACCGCCTCGACAGCGCCGGTGGCGCCGCCGCTCTCGAAGCCCGTACCGTGACTGCCAGCGACTCCGCTGCCGTAGCCCGCGCCAAGGCGTCTCTGGATCAGCTCGACATCGCCGAAGGCCTGGCCGAGCTGGAAGGCTCTTCCGCCCGTGTCGCGGTTGACGAGAAGCGCATGATCAACTGCCGCGCCGACCTCAACCAGCTCGTGCCGTTCAAGTATGACTGGGCCTGGCAGAAGTACCTCGACGGCTGCGCCAACCACTGGATGCCGCAAGAGGTCAACATGACCGCCGACATCGCCCTGTGGAAAAACCCGGAAGGCCTGACCGACGACGAGCGTCGCATCGTCATGCGCAACCTGGGCTTCTTCTCCACCGCCGACTCCCTGGTTGCCAACAACCTGGTACTGGCCGTGTACCGCCTGATCACCAACCCGGAATGCCGCCAGTACATCCTGCGCCAGGCGTTCGAAGAGGCGATCCACACCCACGCCTACCAGTACTGCATCGAATCGCTGGCCATGGATGAAGGCGAGATCTTCAACATGTACCACGAGATTCCATCGGTCGCGAAGAAAGCCGCCTGGGGCCTGAAGTACACCCGTTCGATCTCCGATCCGAAGTTCGAAACCGGCACCGTCGACACCGACAAGGAACTGCTGCGCAACCTGATCGCCTACTACTGCGTTCTGGAAGGCATCTTCTTCTATTGCGGCTTCACCCAGATCCTGTCCATGGGCCGTCGCAACAAAATGACCGGTGTTGCCGAGCAGTTCCAGTACATCCTGCGCGACGAATCCATGCACCTGAACTTCGGCATCGACGTGATCAACCAGATCAAGATCGAAAACCCGCACCTGTGGGATGCCGAGATGAAGGAAGAGGCGACCCAGATGATCCTCCAGGGCACCCAACTGGAGATCGAATACGCTCGCGACACCATGCCGCGCGGTGTACTGGGCATGAACGCCGCGATGATGGAGGACTACCTCAAGTTCATCGCCAACCGTCGCCTGTCGCAGATCGGCCTGAAGGAAGAGTACCCAGGTACCACCAACCCGTTCCCATGGATGAGCGAGATCATGGACTTGAAGAAAGAGAAGAACTTCTTCGAGACTCGCGTGATCGAGTACCAGACTGGCGGCGCCTTGAGCTGGGATTGATTCCCGGATCAATGACACAAACAAGAAGCCCTGACCTGGTCAGGGCTTTTTTATTGGCCGCACCAATCTACACAGGGACTGGCTCATCAAAGTACGTGCAGGCTGCATGACCTGCCGCTATAAAGAACCCTCTTCCGCTTAAGGATCAAAGCGCCCATGAAATTCGATACCGCGTACTGCATCAGCCTCGACGACAAGTTGTCGATCTATGACGTGCGTGATCTGAATTTCGATGAAACCCTGGTCTTCGATTCGGCCAGGGAAAGTTTCCAGTGCCCCAACGATGCATGCCGCGCAGCGTTCGATAGCACTAATCAACTAGGCACTTTCAACGCCAAGAACGTCAACTACATCCGCACGCCGCATTTCAAGAACCTGCCCGCCACGCTTCATATAGAAGGATGCCCTTATGGGGTCAGCAAAAGCGCCGGTAGCGTGGAAGGCACCGCGACCGAAGAGGAACGCGAGGAGCATTTCCCCTCGGAGCTGCTCTTAAGCCGCCGTGAATACGTGCGCAAGCCGGCTAGCCCCCAAGCGGCAGTGGATGCCCCACAGGACACTCCGCCAGCCGCTACGGCCAGTTCGCACAAGCCCCATCCCGGGCGCGACACTACCCCGGACAAGACCAGCGTCTTCGCCCACCCAGTGGAGTGCTTTGTGTCGAACATCGACGACAAGGAACTGCTCAAGCGCATGCCGCTGAAGGTCGGCGAACACACGGCCAGCTACGCCTCATTCTTCAAGAAGATCGAGTACCTGCTGGACAACAAGGGGCTTATCTACTGGGGCAAGATCAAGGAGATCAAGGACTACACCCAAAGCTTTCGCATCGATTTCGAGCAGAAAGTCTGGTTCAAGGCAGAGGGCGAAACCAAGAAGAAGCCCTACTCGGTCAATGTCTACCTGAGCAAGAAGCTGATCGACAGCTACCGCAAGCGCAAAGCCTTCCTCGAGGAGATCAAGGGCGCCGCCGACAGCCAGCGGGAGCTGTACTGTTTCTTCTATGGCGTGACGCCGGCGCTCAAGCAAGTGCCGAGCAAGAAAGACCCCGAGTCGACCTTCGGGGTCTTCAGCGCCAATATCGAGAACCTGGATCACTTCGTGATCCGTGAGGCGCCGGGGCTGGAAGCAAAATAACCTCCTTCGGTTTCAATGCTTGGGCAGCTCCAGAGCGACGGCCCCGGGGTGCTTCCTGACCAACGCATACGGCAGCACCGCCCACTCAGGCCCGTCACAGGCCCGCGCTACCCGAGGAAAGTAGGCCTTGAGGAACAGCCCCTTGGGAGTGAAGTACCAACTGTTATCGCCCCAGACGCTCTCATCGCTGTAGTTGCAGCCCTCGTCGGGGTCGGTCGGCTCGCGCATCTTGGCGGGGTACAAGGCGCGAAACTGCTGGACCAGCCAGGGTGCCAGTTTTTCCTGGGTGTATTCGTAGAGGCCTGTGCGCTCAGCTTCGGTGAGACGAGTGTCCCCTTTGCCATTGCGGTCGCTGTGCAATAGCGGTTTGCCTTGCCCCACCCAGAGCACATCGGACAGTGACAACGGGTGGCCACTGTTCACGTCGATATTCATGGGGGAGTCGCCAAAGTCCGGGTGAGCACCGCCGCAGGAATAGCTGGTGGAGATATTCACGCTCAGTACCGCCGCTGAGAAGAACTGTGGTTTTACCGTCTGCATGAATTCGCCCTCCTGGGAGCCGGCTCCCAGCAGGCACTCGTGGTAGGCGCTCACCTCGCGCCACAGACGCTCCATCAACAACTGATTGAGACGCTGTTGCTGAGCTTCCGGGTAACCGCCGACCACCTTGAACATCGACAGCTTCGACCCTGGCTCGCTCCACCATTGCAGGGTGTAACCCATGAAGCTCTGCTGCTTGCCCTGCTTGAGGGCCAGGCCCTGCAGGCGCAGGTATTCGTACAGATCATTCGGATAAAGCTGCGCCAGATAGGGCAACGCATCCGGCTTGGGCGCCTCAGCCTTGGCCGTGGACAACTGCACATCGAGAGTCTTGCCCTTGGAATCCTGCCACTGTCCCTGCCAGCCATCGGCGGTTTGCTGCAACTTGAAGGTGGGCAGGGCCGCCTGCTCATCGTCAGGGCGGCCTCCTCCCTCCCGCAGCTCCAGCGCCTGCCCGACAAGCGTGCCGTTGAGTGCCAGATCATGGTGATACTTCTGATAGAAATATCGCCCTGTGACGTCCTTGGGATCGCCGGTATTGATTTCCAGCACAATCGGCATCTTGCCCAGAGTGCCGTTGAGAACCTGTCGAGAGGGCGAGGCCTGCAGACCCTGAAGGTAGATACACAGCAACAGGGCACCGAGGATCTGGCGCATCAATCCGTTGAACATGGAAACTCCCTTGCATGAAAAGGCCGCCAGCGTCGTCAGCAGCGCCTGGGCCTGTGGTAAGCGACGAGCAATTATGGACCGGCGCCCCAGGACAATCGAGCGGCCAAGCGTGACGCTTCTATCACTTCAGGCACATGCTCAGCAGCACCAGAAACAACAGACCGATGTAAACCCTCGCATGTACCCGGTCGGGGATCCTGCCGATCCAGTGCGCGGCCAGACGAATACCCAGCAACGAACCGAGGGTGAGGACAAAAAACGCCAGCAGGTCGACATAACCGACAAACCAGGGCCCCAGATCGAAGCGGCTATAGCCTGCCAGCGCCATATAGGTCGCAGTACCCGCCAGCGCCACGGGGACACTCAGCGGATTGGCCATGGAGGTGGCCTGGGTCATGCTCAGGCCGCAGCGACGTAGCAGGGGAACTGTCATGACACTGCCACCCACTCCGAGGAAGGTAGCAATGACGCCTATTCCTACACCGCCAAAGAGCGTTTCGCCTGATCCCAGGTCACGGGTTTTCTGCCCTACCGACTGTTCAAGAAACCCCCGGCGCAGCAGGCAGTCGGCAATGGTCAGGCCCAGGTAGGCAATAAAGGCATAGCGGATCACCTCGCCACTCACCCACATGGCCCCCGCCGCGCCAACTATCGCCCCCAGCCCGATATAGCCACCCAGGGGCCACAGATAGCGGCGGACAAGATTGCCTGCGCGCTGGTGCCTGCCGGTGGCAACCAGGGCGTTGACGATCATCACACAGGTCGAAGTGGCTACCGCGACATGCATCGCCGCCTGCCCCACCGCCGAATCGGCGCCCTGGCTGCCGAGCAACATCCAGTACAGCAACGGCACCACCACAAACCCGCCACCAAAGCCGAACAGCACGGCGCTGATGCCCGTCATGCAACCAAAAAGTGCCAACAGTAGATAGAACATCAAGGCGTTTCCATTCAGGTAGACGCCCTGGAAGATAGAACCCCAGCGCTTGGCCGGCTTCAGCAAATTGGCCAATAATGTTTGCGTTTACGCCAAATACGGGACTGTGTCGGCATGCGCAATATCTCCATCGACCAACTGGATCAGACCCCGCGCCCCGTGCTCGCCATTGGCACCGACTACCCAGACGGGCAACGCCTGCCGCGCCATCGGCATCGGCGGGCGCAACTGCTCTATGGCGCCACCGGAGTGATGCAGGTCAGTACCGATCAGGGCAACTGGGTGGTGCCACCGCAGCGGGCGGTGTGGATTCCACCGGGGGTGGAACATGAGGTGCTGATGCTTGGGGTCAGCACTCGCAGCCTGTATATCGAGCCGGCCGCGGCGCCACTGGACAGCAGCGGCTGCCGGGTCATCGGCATCTCGCCACTGCTGCGCCAGCTACTGCTGGAAGCAGTGGACATGCCCCTGGAATACGACCTGGACGGGCGCGACGGGCTGCTGATCAACCTGCTGCTGCACGAAATCCAGCGTTGCCCTGGCCTGCCGCTGCACATTCCCTTGCCGGCCGGCGGCCCACTGCTGGAGCTGTGCCGGGCTTTTCTCGCCCGGCCCGATGTCCATCAATCCCCCCTGCACTGGGCAGACCGACTGCATGTCAGCCTGCGTACCTTCAATCGCTGGTTTCGCCAGGAGACCGATATGAGCTTCGTGCAGTGGCGGCAACGGGCCTGCGTGATCCAGGCCCTGGCCCGGCTGGCGGCCGCGGAGCCGGTAACCCGAATCGCCCTGGACCTGGGTTATGACAGCCCTGGCGCGTTCTCCACCATGTTCCGTCGGGTGCTGGGGCAATCCCCCAGCACCTACCTGAATCAAGAACATCCAGCCCCTGGAAAAGCCTTGTGACCAAAGGCTGGCGCAGTGGCAGAAATTGAGTTTGATCCGGACGCAAAACAACTGTACAAATATCCAGTATAAAGCCAACGCACTGCCTAACCTCCCGGAGAAAACCATGGCCTCTCTCGCGATGAAAATCACCCTGGAACGTATCGCTCTCTATCAATTCACCCCGCAACACTGTGCCCAGGCCCGGGACATGCTGGGCTGGGACATGGATCAGCTGTCCCGCGAGTCCGCGGTCTCGGTGCAAGCCATCCAGCGCTTCGAAGCGGGCTACGAGGTCCGTGACGTGACCCGCCTGGCCCTGGCGTTCTGCCTTGAGGCCCAGGGCCTGGTGTTCTTCCCGGGCTTCACCCCTGGCCGCGGCATGAACATCAAGGGAGCCACTCCCAACCCGATGGAGCGGCCCGACTACGCCCTGATCGAATGATCCAGCCGCCTGGGCAAGTGCTCGTACAAGGCCGGTACTGGCAGAGGGGTCGAGCCCGGACGAACCGGCGGGCAGGCCAGGGTTTTGATCCGGGCCTCATGGCGCCGCAAACGGCGGATGCCATGGTCACCATCCTCATAACCCGCCGCCCGGGCGAAGAAGGCCTGGGTCAGGCGGATTCGACGCCCGCCTGCTCCAGTGCACCTTCCACCTCCAGCCACCAGGCGGCTCCCCGCTGCGGCTGCGCCAGGTTGAAGGCTTCGCCCATTTGCGGCGTGGTGATGTTGGTACTGCGCTCCCAGGCCAGGGCCAGGATGCGGTCGAAGGGTTCGTGCCAGGCGTGCATCGCCAGGTCGAAGGTGCCGTTGTGGATCGGTAGCAGCCAACGACCTTGCAGGTCGATGTGGGCCTGCAGAGTCTGATCGGGCTGCATGTGCACATGGGGCCATTCGACGTTGTAGGCCCCGGTTTCCATCAGTGTCAGGTCGAATGGGCCGTACTGCTGGCCGATACGCTTGAAACCGTCGAAATAACCGGTATCGCCGCTGAAGAAGATCCGCGTAGGGCCATCGATCATCACCCAGGAGGCCCACAAGGTCCGGTTGCCATCGAACAGACCACGCCCGGAAAAGTGCTGCGATGGGGTGGCAACGAAACGGACGCCAGCGACCTCACAGCCCTGCCACCAATCCAGTTGCCGGACCTTGGCCGCCGGCACGCCCCACTTGATCAAGGTATCGCCCACCCCTAGCGGGGTGAGGAAATGCCGAGTCTTGTCCGCCAGGACCAGCACGGTCTTGTGATCAAGGTGATCGTAATGATCATGAGACAGGATCACCGCCTCGATATCGGGCAATTGCTCCAGGCTGATCGGCGGCTGGTGAAAGCGCTTCGGCCCGGCCCATTGCACGGGTGACGCGCGCTCGGCAAACACCGGATCGGTGATCCAGAACTTGCCGCGCATCTTCAGCAGCACGGTGGAATGCCCCAGGCGGTACACGCTGTGATCGGGCGCCGCCAGCAACTGCTCGCGGGTCAGCGGCTGCACCGGAATGGCTCCGGCCGGGCGGGTATTGCGCGGTTTGTGGAACAACATGTTCCAGAAGATCTGCAGGGTCTTGCCAAAGCCGGCACGACGCACCGGCGCATGGTTGCGAAAAGCCCCCTGCTCCTGGCGCGAGGTTTCCTCGCGGGGAGCACGGGTGATGCTTGACGAGACAGTGGCCATGATTGAAATGACTCCATGGAACGCAGCAAGGTTGCGACGTGGTATTGCGGGACGATCTACTGGCCAAGGCACGCAAGCATCAGCCGCCAATCATCGTTTCAAAGATGAACTACACTACACAGTGTAGTTTCTACATTGCAACAGGAAACAGACGAAGTAGACTGCCGAGTGTTTTTACCGACCACCCTGACCGAACCCAACTTATGACAGCCCCGAAGCGCCTCACCGACCTCAAACGCAGTGCCATCGTCCAGGCGGCGATCAGTGAATTTCGCACCAGCGGTTTCGAGATCACCAGCATGGACAAGATTGCCGCTACGGCTGGGGTGTCCAAGCGCACGGTGTACAACCACTTCCCCAGCAAGGAGGAACTGTTCGCCGAGATCCTGCACCAGCTCTGGGCCAGCATCAGCGCGCAATCGGAAATCATCTACCGCAGCGACCTGCCCCTGCGCGAGCAGTTGGAAAAGGTCGTGCGGGCCAAGCTGCAACTGCTGGCGGACGACAACTTTCTCGATCTGGCCCGGGTGGCCATCGCCGCAGCCATTCACTCGCCGGAACGGGCGCAGAACATGGTGGCGCGGCTTGGCGAACGGGAAGAAGGCCTGACCCTGTGGATTCGCGGCGCCCTGGCCGACGGTCGCCTCAAGCCGGTAGACCCGGAATTCGCCGCGACCCAGATGCACGGCCTGCTCAAGAGCTTCGCCTTCTGGCCGCAGATCACCATGGGCCAGGCGCCACTGGCAACAGGCATGCAAAATCAGGTCGTCGAGTCGGCGCTGGACATGTTCCTGGGCCGCTACCAGGCCTGAGTTCCCGGGGCACCTATGCGCGCCGAACCGCAGCCGGCGGTCGCCACCACTGTGAAATGGCTTGGAAGGACACTGATTATTCTCACTGGAATAAATGACAATATTCACCAGACTGATCCGATAAACGGCTAAGCCGAAAAAACACCACAAGGTGTTTCAGTACAGAACCTGGTGCAGGAATTTATGGAAAACCAACGCGGCAAGGGGCTGTCATTTGCCCGGCGCATCTATCGGCCAAGGATCATCGGCCTGGGTATCGGCGGTATCAGTGTATTCGCCACCCTCTACCCCCTTGCACTGCCCAGTTGGATCTGGGCCCTGCTCCTGTTCCACGGCCTGCTCTGGCCTCACCTGGCCTATCAACTCTCCACCCGTTCTGCCTTTCCCTACCAGGCAGAACGTCGCAACCTGCTGTACGACTCGATGCTGGGCGGTTTCTGGGCTGCCACCATGCAGTTCAATCCCCTGCCCGCCGTCACCATCCTGTCGATGATGGCCATGAACAATGTGGCCGCCGGGGGGGTGCGTCTGTTCATCCGTGGCGCTCTGGCCCAGGGCATCGGGGTCCTGTTGTCCTGGTCGCTGTTCGGCGCCAGCTTCAATACCCGGATCAGCCCGCTGCAGATCTATGCCTGCCTGCCGATGCTCACGCTCTATCCGCTGGCCGTGGGCATGGTCTGCTACCGGCTGGCGATCAAGCTGTCCGAGCACAAGCGCGCCCTGAGCGCCCTGAGCCGCACCGACAGCCTCACCGGTCTGCTCAACCACGGCTCCTGGAAAGACCTGCTGCATATCAAGTTCCACAAGTGCCAGCAGCAACAGATCAATGCCAGCATCGCCCTGATCGACATCGACCACTTCAAGGCGATCAACGACACCTACGGACACATCATCGGCGATACGGTGCTGCGCCATCTGAGCAACGAACTGCGGCGCAACCTGCGTCACGACGACCTCGCCGGCCGCTACGGCGGTGACGAGTTCTGCGTGATCCTGCCGCGCATGGACCGCCAGCAGGCACTGGAGGTCATGGAACGCCTGCGCCAGGTCTTCAGCCAGTACCGGCATCCGCAAGTGGCTGAACTGAAAGTCAGCCTGAGCATCGGCCTAGCCGCCTTCGACCGCGATTTCCAGGACCCTTCAAGTTGGCTCAACGCCGCCGACAAGGCCCTGTACCTGGCGAAAAACAGTGGTCGCAATCGAATTGCCAGCAATGACGACGAGGCTCATTCCCGGCAAACACAAATGGCATAAAAACCCAAAAAACTTATACAAAAAAGAAGTAAAAAACATTTTTGTACAACTTTATTTGGATTTATCCCGGCAATTGCCATCATAATGCCGCCACTTCGCTACCGCACAGGACCTCCATTCGGGGACAAATGCCGTAGCCCATCAATCCAACTAAATCGATTCGCAGCCACTACGTCTCCTCTTGATGCGGCCAACGATGCACGCCAGCAACGTCGCCCGCGTCATCGCTGCGAATTTATCTGTCAGTCATGGAACGCTGGCATTGAGCAGATAATGCCGAACGCTGGGGAGCATTCGGCATACCGGCGAACTCAATAGGGATCGACGCGACGTTTCTCCCACAGAGCACCAGCTACCATGCTATTCAACCGCCACAACAAGACCATCGATTCCCTGCAGCAAACCATTGCCGAACAATCCCGACTGCTGGAAGCCATCGATCGCTCCATGGCGGTGATCGAATTCGACCTGCAGGGCAACGTCCTGCGAGCCAACGCCAACTTTCTCCAGATCCTGGGCTATCGCGAAGACCAGGTGACAGGCCAGCCGCACCGCCTGTTCTGCACCCCGGAGTACGTTCGCAGCAGCGACTACCAGCAATTGTGGAACCGCCTCAGAAGCGGCCAGTTCGAATCCGGAACCTTCGAACGGGTGGCCAGCAACGGCCAGAGCCTGTGGCTGGAAGCCAGCTACAACCCCATCCGCGACGCATCCGGCGCAGTGTACAAAGTGGTCAAGTACGCCCTGGATGTCACCGCCCGAGTGCAGGAAGAGGTGGAGGCGCGAAACAAGCTGGACGCCATCGACCGGGCCATGGCGGTGATCGAGTTCAACCTCGACGGCAGCATCATCGGTGCCAACAGCAATTTCCTCAGCCGCATGGGCTACAGCCTGGCCGAGATCAAGGGCAAGCATCACCGCATGTTCTGCAAACCCGAGCTGATCAACAGCAGCGCCTACCAGGACTTCTGGAACCGCCTGAACCGGGGTGAGTTCTTCAACGGTCAGTTCGAGCGGATCGACAGGCACGGACGTACGCTGTGGCTGGAAGCCAACTACAACCCGGTCTACGACGCCAGCGGGCGCCTGTGCAAAGTGGTCAAGTACGCCGCCGACGTCACCCAGCAGGTGGAAAAACACGAACAGGATGCCCAGAGCGCGAGCCAGGCTTATCACATCTCGGTGCAGACCCGAAAAGTCGCCGAACAAGGCACCGGAGTGATCCAGCAAGCCGCCAGCGAAATGCGCCAGATCGCCGAGAACATCGAGGGATCTTCATCGCTGATCGCGCGCCTGGGCGAACGCTCCGAGCAGATCACCGCCATCGTCAACACCATCCGCGCCATTGCCGACCAGACCAACCTGCTGGCTCTGAACGCCGCCATCGAAGCGGCCCGGGCCGGGGACCAGGGCCGTGGTTTTGCCGTGGTGGCCGATGAAGTCCGGCAATTGGCGGCGCGCACCAGCGGCTCGACGGCGGAAATCTCCAGCATGATCGACATGATCCAGAACGAAACGCAGCAAGCCATCAAGAGCATGGACGGTACCCGGGAGCGGGCGGCCAAGGGCGTGCAACTGGCGGATCAGGCGGGCACGGTGATCCTGCAGATTCGCGACGGTGCCAGCGAGGCGGTAGAGGCCGTGAGCATGTTCGCCAACGAACGCGGCGCCCCCTGAGGGCAGGCTTTCCCGGCGTCGAGAGCGACGTCGGGCCTGGCCCGGGAGGCTATAGTGGCCTGACGTCCCAGTGCCTGGCGGAGGCCATCATGAGTTCCAGCGACACCCCGAAGAAACCCACTCCGGTCATCGACCACCTGCGCTTTCATCGCGCCCATGCCCACCTGGCGCCGACCTTCGGCACCGATAACTTCGCCTTGAAGGCCGAAGCCTTCGCCCGGTTCTTCGGCACCCCGACCTTCCTCGGCGCACAAACCCTGGTGGTGCTGGTCTGGGTGGCCCTGAACCTGACCGGCGTCACCCATTTCGACGTCTATCCCTTCATCCTGCTGAACCTGGCCTTCAGCCTGCAATCGGCCTATGCCGCCCCGCTGATTCTCCTCGCACAGACCCGCCAGGCCGCGCGGGACAAGGCCCAGGCGGATGCCGATGCGCAGCACCGCGAAGCCCTGGCCGTTGCCAACAGCGAGCGCCAGGCCCAGGCCGCACAGACCACCACGCAACTGATGGAGCTGCTGGAACAGAACACCCGCCTGACCGAAATGACCAAGCAACTGACCGAGCGCATCGAGAATCTCACCAGTGAGATGCATGAGCATTTCGTGCGCAAGGATCAACCCAAGGCCTGAAGGCCTCAGGGCCAGCGCAGGTGCCGCGCCAACTCGTCGAACAGTGTCACCACCGAACGCAAGGCCCGACAGTCCGGGCGGGTCAGCAGCCACAGGGCGGTTTCCTGGCCCTGGGGTTCACTCAACGCTTCCAGCCCGGCGCTGCCCACCAGGAAATCCGGCAGCGCGGCCACGCCCAGACCAGCGCGCACCAGCTCGGTAACCGAAAGCATGCTGTTGCAGCGGTAACTGGGCTGTACGCCGGGCCATTGCTGGCGACGCCAGACCACGGTGGGGTGATCGGGCAGGAAATCGTCCGGGGCGATCCAGGCCAGCCGCGACAGATCAGTGCAGTCGACCCGTTGCCGATAGGCCGGGCTGGCGCATACCCGGTAGGACACCGCCCCCAGGCAGCGCCCCACCAGGTGCTCTGGAGGCCTCGCGGTCAGGCGCACGGCAATATCCGCATCACGCCGGTTGAGATTGGCGAAATCATTGGACGTGCACAGCTCGATGACCAGTGCCGGGTAGTTCGCCATGAACTGCGCCAGGGCCGGCAGCAACAGGCCTTGCAACACCGAATCGGTACAAGTCAGGCGTACCGTGCCGCTGACCACTTCGCCACCCCGGGCCACGCCGATACGCGCCGCTTCCAGGGCCTGCTCAGCATGTTCTGCCTGCTGCGCCAGGGCCTGGGCCAGGCTGGTGGGCAAGTAGCCGGCGCGGCTCTTGTCGAACAACTGCTGGCCCAGCCCGGCCTCCAGCCGGCGCACGGCGCGAAACACCGTCGAGACATCGACCTTGAGCAAGGTCGCAGCACGCGCCAGGGAGCCGCCGCGAACCAGGGCCAGGATCAATGAGAGATCGGGGTAGTCCAACTGATAGTGCGCTGGTGCAATGATCATTTGGGTAAACGCCAATATTGATTGCGTAGGCGCCAATTTATAGTGGGCCCAGGCCATCGACAAGTCAGGGTCACAACCGGAGAGTTCCATGCATCTACAGGTACCAGCACCGACCATTCGTATCGCCCTGGTGGGGGATTACGACCCACAGATCACCGCACACCAGGCCATCCCCCTAGCCCTGGAGCGGGCAGCGCAGGAGGGTGCCGGCCCAATGGAATACCAGTGGCTGGCAACCGCCGATCTGCACCAGGAGAAAGACCTGGAGGGCTTCCACGGTATCTGGTGTGTCCCCGGCAGCCCCTACCGCAACATCGAGGGTGCCCTGCTGGCGATCCGCGTGGCGCGTGAACAGCAGCGGCCATTTCTCGGTACCTGTGGCGGCTTTCAGCACGCGGTCCTGGAATACGCCCGCAATGTGCTGGGCTGGGCCGATGCTGAACACGGTGAAACCGCGCCCGAAGCCGAGCGCGTGCTGCTCACGCCCTTGAGTTGCGCCCTGGTGGAAGCCCGGGACTCGATTCAGTTGCGCGCCAACAGCCGCATCGCCAGGGCCTACGGCACAACCTGCATCGAGGAAGGTTATCGCTGCCGCTATGGCGTCAATCCGGACTTCGCTGGCGCCCTGCTCAGCGGCACCTTGATCCCCACTGGCCATGACAGCGCCGGCGACCTGCGCAGCCTGGAACTGGACGAGCATCCGTTCTTCGTCGCCACCCTGTTCCAACCCGAGCGCGCGGCCCTCCAGGACCGCACACCGCCTCTGGTCAGGGCCTTGCTCACGGCCTGCCGGGAGTGCCAAGCATGACTGACCGGACTCCCGCACCGCCCTACTACGCCGTGATTTTCAGTTCCCAGCGCGGTGAGGCCGACCCCGCCTATGAACAGGCAGCCGAACGCATGCTCGAACTGGCGCGCCAGCAGCCGGGGTTTCTCGGGGTCGAATCGGCACGAGGTGAGGACGGCTTCGGCATCACCGTGTCGTACTGGAGCAGCGAAGCGGCGATCCTGGCCTGGAAGCAGCACCCCGAACACAGCGCGATCCGCGAGCGCGGTCGGGCACAGTGGTATCGCCAGTTCAGCACCCGGGTGAGCAAGGTCCAACGGGCTTACGGCTTTCCAGGCTGAGCCCGCTTCAGGCACGGATTCCCGGGCCGCCCGAGTGACGGCTCGGGGGCACGCATCAGCCCTGCGTGGTCGACAGCAGGCTGCGCACCGCCTGGATTTCCGGCAAGTCGCTGCGGCGCATGTATACCCGCAGCGGCTCGCTGATATTGATCCGGTCGTCGATGTTCTGATCCAGCAGCAGCTGGATCTGCTCGCGCTTGAGGCTCATGGCCTGGTCCGACACCGGCGCCCAGACAAACTCGTGGGCCGGCACGATGGCGTCGTCGGCCACGTCCATGCCAAAGGAGTCTTCGCTGAAGCGCACGATATAGCGACCGGTCTTGCGATTGAAGCCGACAAAGCCCTTGAGCTGGTCGGCAGCCTGACAGATGAGTTCGGAGGTGATGCTCATGGTAAACCTCACTAGAGTCCCGCAGGACAGGTGATCAATGGTCTACACGCGAGGCAAGGTACAGCGGAGTTTTCAGGGCCTCCCTCTGATGGGGAAACTGCAGCGCCCAAGAGTACTGCAAAGCGCCGGAAAAAAGCGCTGAAAAATGCAAATGAGAGGGATTTATGTCGCTCTGGAGATAGCACAAGCGTCATCGAGTTGTTAAAAGATATCCCCTTGCACACGCCCCCACGAAAGGATTTCGAGCATGCCCGCGACCTTCACCCCTTGTGCCCTGATGCTGGGCCTGATGCTCGCTTGCGGACTGGCCCAGGCCTCTGAACAGCCTGGCCCGGACGCCCTGGCCGCTCGCCAGGGGATTCCACAGCCAGCGGTGATCGCCCACCGCGGCGCCTCTTTCGATGCCCCCGAATCCACCGCGGCTTCCTACACGCTGGCCCGGGACCTGGGCGCCGACTACCTGGAAATGGACCTGCAACGCAGCAAGGATGGCGTGCTCTTCGCCCTGCACGACAACAACCTGCAACGCACCACCGACGTGGCGCAGAAATTCCCCGAACGCAAGGACAGCCCGGCCAACGCCTTCACCATGGCGGAACTGAAAACCCTCGACGCCGGCAGCTGGTTCAACCAGGCCCACCCAGAGCGGGCGCGGCCGGGCTTTGCCGGGCTGAAGATCCTCACCCTGGATGAAATCATCGACATCGCCCAGGGCAATGCGCAGCACAAGCCCGGGCTGTATATCGAGACCAAGGAACCCCAGCTGTTCCCCGGTATCGAGCACGACCTCAAGGAAAAACTCCAGGACCGTGGCTGGCTGAGCCCGGCCGGTTCCAAGCTGGCGAAAAGCGAACTGGCGGTGGGCCAGGGCAAGGGCAAGGTGGTACTGCAGACCTTCGACAAGCACAGCCTGGAACTGCTGCACCAGGCAATGCCCAACGTGCCGAAAGTACTGTTGCTTTGGGTCGCGCCCGGTAGTATCGAACCCGCGTCCGGCCAGAGCTTCGCCAGCAGCGGCGAAACCGACAAGGCCGCGTTCTATGCCCGGCAGCAGCCCAAGGACCAGGCCGAGTTCAAGCGCTGGGTGGATTTCGCCAAGGCCCAGGGTGCCATCGGCACCGGCCCTTCCGCGGCCCTGACCGGCGGTGGCGAGCAGAGCTACTCGGACCTGGTGCAACCCTGGATGAACCAGTACACCCACGACCAGGGCCTGCTGGTGCACGTCTATACCATCGACGAGCCGGTGGACTTCAAGAAGGTCATGGATGCCGGGGTCGATGGCATCTTCACCAACCGCAGTGCCGAACTGCTCAAGTACTTCAAGCGGCCGGCCAGTGCCAGCGTGGCGCAATTGCTGGACGCCAGCGGTTACTGAATGACGGTTTCGCACTGGCACGGCGAGCTCTGGCTGGGCCGGGATTTCGGCCTGATCCACGGGGCGATGGGGCCAACCGAGCCCCATGCCCACTATGCCCATCAGCTGATCATCGCCCCCGGGCAACCGGTCACGGTGGCGCTCGCGGGCGGGCTGCAGAGCGCTCATTACCTGTTGATCCCGGCCTTGCAGCGCCACGCCATCGTTCAGGCTCCCGAGCAGGCCTTCACGGTGTACGCCGAGCCGCTGCTGATCGCCGTCGAAGACCTGCAAGCATGCGTCAGTGGCGCCGCCCCCTCACTGCCCGGCCTGGAAGCGGCGCTGCGCCGTTGCCCGCGCCAGCCCGTTGCCGACCCACGTGTAGCGCGGGCACTGCACGCCGTGGATGCCGCCCTGGAGGGCAAGGTGGCCGCCGCGCAACTGGCGGCCCGGGCCCATGTATCCCTGAGCCAGCTGGAGCGTCTGTTCGCCCGTGACGTCGGCCTGCCGGTAAGGCGCCTGGTGCTCTGGCGCCGCCTGCGCCTGGCCATGGCCCTGGTGTTGGAGGGCCAGACCCACACTGGCGCGGCACACGGCGCCGGGTTCGCCGACAGCGCGCACTTCTCCCGCACCCTGAAGAGCCTGTTCGGCGTCACCGCCAGCCAGGCCCTCAAGCACCTCAAGCCTCGCTTGCTGGTCTGACGCGCCGGCGCAACTGCTCGGGCACCACGGGTTCTGCCCCATAGCGCTGGGCCTTGAACGGCTCCAGCAACTGCGGCCAGTAATCCACCGGGTAGTCGGCACGGCTGCCAATCCCCAGGTCGCCCTGGCGCATGCAATAGTCATCACGATAAAACGCGGTGCCCAGCAGCCAGTCCCAGAGATTGAAGAACAGCCCGAAGTTCACATCCCCGGCGCGTCCGTACTTCATGTGGTGAAAGCGATGCACCGGCGCCCAGGCGAAGATCCAGCGCAAAGGCCCCAGGCGCATGTCGACATTGGAATGCTGCAACAGCAGCTGGACGGCAATGGCCAGGGCCAGCAACTGCGCCACCGGCAGCGGGATGCCCAGCAACACCAGCGGCAGCAGCCCGGCCGAAGCTTCGATCAACTGGTGCAGGGGATGCTTGAGCAAGCCATTGAAACCGTACATGCGCTGCACACTGTGATGCACCGCATGCAAGCGCCAGAGCCAGGCCAGGCGGTGGCTGGCGTAGTGGGCCAGGGTAATGCCGCAATCGGCGATCACGATGGCCAGCAGCAACTGCCCCCAGAGCGGCCAGCCCCGGGGCCAGAGCCCATCATGGGCCAGCAGCGCCACCAGCCCGGGCAACGCCAGCAGCCCCAGCGCATTGAGGCTTTCATTGACCAGGACATGCAGGCTGTCGCGCAGCCGGTCGCCTTGGGAACGGTTCCAGCCAGACTCATAGGGCAAGCACCATTCCGCCAGGAACGACACCCCCAGCGCAGCCCCGAACACCCCCAACAACCCGCTGGCAGACGCCGGCCCAGCACTCATCCACCACACCCCGGCGCCGATGAACCCGGCAAACACCAAGGGTGCGTACAACCATGCAAGCATTCGTTTCATTTGCTGCAGCTCCTGTAGGGAAAACCGCAGCTTGCGACCCGATGCCGGGGCGCGGCTTGAACAAACGACGCAAAGAGTGACCTGAATTAAGGGTGAATTAAGTTGCGTTGGCTAACCTGTGCCCATCGAAACCCATCACCCCAAGGAATCAACCCATGACCAAGTTCTCCGCCCTGTTCGCAGCCGCCGCCCTGACCCTGACCGCTGGCCTGGCCCAGGCCGATGTGCGCCCGGACCTGATCCCCGGTCTGCTCAAGTCCGGCGCCATCATGGACCTGGAAAAACTCAACCAGGCCGCCCTCGCCCAGCACCCGGGCACCACCGCCGCCAGCATCACCGACACCGAGCTCGAGCAGACCGCCACTGGCGCCTACGTCTACCAGGTGGAACTGCGCGACAGCAAAGGCATCGAGTGGGACGTGGACCTGGATGCCAAGACCGGCAAGGTCCTGAGCAACAAGCAAGACAAGTAACCCCCCGCCCCTACAAGGCCGCGCCCCGCTTCGGGAGCGCGGCCTTGTGCGTTGGGGCGTGCGGATCAGTCAGGCACTGGTGCTGACCAGGGAGCCCGCAGTACTGCTCTGGGATTGCTGCAGGGCCTGGAACAAGGCCGCGGTGGCGGTCTGCAACGAAGCGCTGGTGCTGGCCACCTGAGCCTGGGCTGCCGCTACTTGCGCGGCCTTGGCATCGGCACTTTCCTGCTTGCTCTGCGCGGCCTGCAACTGCTGCTGTTGCTCCTGCAATTGCTTTTGCAGTTCAGCGATCTGCTTGCGCAACTGCTTGACCGAGTCGCTGCTGGAATCATCGCTGCTGGAACTGCCGCCGGCCGCGCCAGCACCCGTGGCCGGCGCCTTGGTCGCGTCGCTGGCAGCAGTGGTACTGGCGGTGGAGGTCGCTGAAGTGTCGCTGTCCGAACTGCCGGCGATGCGGGTCTTGCTCGGGCTGACCTGGGTCTGGTTGATCGCGATGGAAGTGATGCTGACCATGGTGTGAGTCCTGTCGGGTGTGAAGATACCCGGTCATCGACACCCGCCCCGGCCACTTGAGAGTGATCGTGTATCGGCCTGGTAAGCAGGCCGATACACCCCGGCCGGCCTCAGGCGCTCAAGCGCGCCGTGACCTCGCTCAACTGCCCCGACAGGCCGTGCAGATTGCGGCTCGCCGCCTCGGTGCGCTGCACGTTGTCCAGATTGGTACTGGCGATGGACGTGATCTCGGTGAGGTTGCGGGAAATGTCCTCGGCCACCGACGTCTGCTCCTCGGCGGCGGTCGCGATCTGCCGGTTCATGTCGCGAATCGCTTCCACCGCTTCGGTGATGCGCTCGAGCATGGCCCCGGCTTCGGTCACCTGCTGCACGCTCTGCTCGCTGCGGGACTGGCCGCTCTCGATGGCCTGGGCCGCATCCACGGCCCCGGTCTGCACGCTCTGGATGATCTGGTTGATCTCGGTGATCGAGGCCGCGGTGCGCTGCGCCAGGCTGCGCACTTCATCGGCGACCACGGCAAAACCGCGCCCGGCCTCACCGGCCCGGGCCGCTTCGATGGCCGCGTTGAGGGCCAGCAGGTTGGTCTGTTCGGCAATGCCCTGGATCACTTCCAGGACCTTGCCGATGCGCCCGCTGTCGGCCTCCAGCCGGCGGATCACGGTGGCGGTGTTGGCAATCTCGCCACGCATCTGGGTGATGCTGTGGATGGTCTGCTGCATCACCTGTTCGCCCTGCTGCGCCGACTGGTCGGCATCGTCTGCGGCACGAGCGGCGTCGGCGGCGTGGCGCGCCACTTCCTGGGCGGTGGCGGACATCTCGTTCATCGCCGTGGCCACCTGGTCCGTGCGGTTGAACTGCTCGTTGGTGCCCTGGGACATCAGGGTGGCGATGGAGTTGAGCTCGCCGCTGGAACTGTCCAGGTCCGAGGCACTGCGCTGCAAGCTGGCGAAGGTCTGGGCCAGGAAATCCCGCAGGGTGTTGGCGGCCATCGCCAGCTTGCCCAGTTCATCCTGACGCTCGCTGGCCACCCGCTGGGCCAGTTGGCCGCGGCTGAGCTGGGCGACATAGTCGATCAACTGACGGATCGGCTGCACCAGGCTGCGATTGACCAGCCACAGGCTGAGCAGGCCGATCAGCAAACCGGAAGCCAGCATCACCAGAATACCCAGCCACACCGTGCGGTCGGCCGCTGCACTGATCTCGGCGGACTGCCGGTCGCCGTGCTGGCGCAGCTCGGTCACCAGTTCGCTCATCTGCTCGCTGGTGGCCCGGTCCACGCCCTTGACCGCGGCATCGCCGGCACTCGGATCGGCACCGCCGGCCACATAGGCATCGCGGCCCTTCTGGTAGGCCGAACCCAACTGCCGGTGCTCATCCGCCAGGCGCTGCACCCGGCTCTTGAGGGAGGCGTCCAGCCCGGGGGTCTGCACCAGCTGGCCGAGGATGTTCTGCACATCGCGCTGGCGGTCTTCGAACTGCTGCCAGTACTTGTTCAACTCCTGGGGCTGCTTGCCCCGCAACAATACGTTCTTCCACTCCTGCACCTGGCTCTTGAACTGCAGGTTGGCCTCGTCGATCAACTGCGAACTGCGCAGCGGACCTTCAATCAGCTCGCGGTAGCTCTGCACGCCACCGGACAGCAAATGAAAACTCGCCAGGGCGATCAACAACATCGCCAGCAGGCTACCGCTCAGCAGGGCAAGGATTTGCGCTCTCAGGGATTTTTGCAAAAACATCGAGGAGATCTCATGGCAGGGATAGAGCAGGCCCGATGAAGGCATGCGTAGTGCCGAACATCCCTCTAAGGCGCATTCGAGAGGGGTCGAATGAGTGCAGCGTAGGAGTGTGATCGGCCTGCGCAAGACAATCTTGAGTGCCGCCGACCATCGGTATGACGGGCTCCATCATGCACTTCAAAACGTCACAAAAATGTCAAAAAGCCTTGCCATGATGGGGCTCAAGTGAACCTGAGAAACCCGCGCCAGGCACTGTCCCTCCTGCGAGACTCCATGAACCACAGCATCGACCAGAGTCACCGTGATTCCGATCTGTTCGGCCTGCTCTACGGTTTCAGCTTTCGCCCCGGCGAACGGGGCCGCGAACTGGACTCGGCCAAGGCCCTGCAAGCCCTGCAACACCCCGAGGACAGCGAGGAGTTCCTCTGGCTGCACCTGAACCTGGCTCACGCCGCGTGCGAGCGCTGGATGAAGTCCCACCTGCAATTGCCCGACGAATTCTTCGAGGCCCTGCACGAAGGCTCGCGCTCGACCCGCATCGAACAGGTGGATTCGGCCCTGCTGGCGGTGGTCAACGACGTGGTGTTCAACTTCGGCAGCATGGTTTCCTCGGACATCTCCACCCTCTGGGTCTGCGCCCGCAGCCGCCTGATCGTCAGCGCCCGCCTGCAGCCGCTGCACTCGGTGGACAAGCTGCGCTCCTCGGTCAAGGCCGGAGAACGCTTTCGCTCGCCCCTGGAACTGCTGGTGCACCTGCTAAGGGACCAGGGCGAAGTGCTGACCCAGATCGTGCGCCGGACCAGCCTCAGCGTGGATCAGATCGAGGACCAGTTGCTGGCAGCCCGGGTCTCCACCAACCGTGCCGAACTGGGGGCCATGCGCCGGGTGCTGGTGCGCCTGCAACGGCTGCTGGCCCTGGAGCCGGGCTCGCTGCTGCGCCTGCTCAACCGCCCGCCGCAATGGTTGCAAAAGGAAGACGTCAAGGAGCTGCGCAAGTCCACCGAAGAGTTCGCCCTGATCATCAACGACCTCACCGCCCTGGGGGAGCGGATCAAGCTGCTGCAGGAAGAGATCGCCGCCAACCTCAACGAACAGACCAACCGCACCCTGTTCACCCTGACGGTGGTCACGGTGCTGGCGTTGCCGATCAACATCATCGCCGGTTTCTTTGGCATGAACGTCGGTGGCATTCCGTTCTCCGGCGACCCGGAGGGCTTCTGGATCCTGGTAGCGCTGGTGGCCACTTTCACCGTGATCGCCGGGCGCTGGGCCTTTCGCAAACGCCAGGACTACTGACTCCACCTTGTAGGAGCCGGCTTGCCGGCGAAGGCGTCCGCCAAGGCAGGTGCTTGGCTTGAGGGCCTCTTCGCCGGCAAGCCGGCTCCTACGGGATGAGCGGGATGGAGGGATGGAGGGATGGTCGTGCGTGATCGATCTGATCAACGCAAGGGCTCAATTGCGCAAACCATGACCTGAGGCAGTCTCCCTGTAACATTCAGCAACGATCATGGACGCCATTCCTTCCAGCAACAGGATTGTCCAGCAATGGCCACCCCGTCCCTGACTGCCGCTTCGTCCAACCTCGACAGCAAACCGCAACTGGATAAAAAGCCCGGCCCCTTCACCCTCGTCGCCTTCTTCGCGGTGCTGGCCATGGGCTTGCTGTTCACCGCCTACAGCCTGGTGCACGACATGCACGAGCTGGGCACCACGGTCACCACCTGGACCCCGTTCCTGCTCCTGGGCGTGGCGTTGCTGATCGCCCTGGGCTTCGAGTTCGTCAACGGTTTCCATGACACCGCCAACGCCGTGGCCACGGTGATCTACACCCACTCGCTGCCGCCGCAGTTCGCGGTGGTCTGGTCCGGCCTGTTCAACTTCCTCGGCGTACTGCTGTCCAGCGGCGCGGTGGCTTTCGGCATCATCGCCCTGCTGCCGGTGGAACTGATCCTGCAGGTGGGTTCCTCAGCCGGTTTCGCGATGATCTTCGCCCTGCTGATCGCCGCCATCCTATGGAACCTCGGCACCTGGTGGCTGGGCCTGCCGGCTTCGTCTTCCCACACCCTGATCGGCTCGATCATCGGTGTCGGCGTGGCCAATGCCCTGATGCATGGCCGCGACGGCACCAGCGGCGTGGACTGGGGCCAGGCCACCAAGGTCGGCTACGCCCTGCTGTTCTCGCCCCTGATCGGCTTCGTGTTCGCCGCCCTGCTGCTGTTGGCCCTGCGCCTGTTCGTCAAGAACCGTGCCCTGTACAAGGCACCCAAGGGCGACGCACCGCCGCCCTGGTGGATTCGCGGGCTGCTGATCCTGACCTGCACCGGCGTGTCCTTCGCCCACGGTTCCAACGACGGCCAGAAAGGCATGGGCCTGATCATGCTGATCCTGGTGGGCACCCTGCCCATGGCCTACGCCTTGAACCGCACCATGCCCGCCGACCAGTCGCTGCAATTCGCCGCGGTGGCCGAAGTCACCCAGCAGGCCCTGGTGAAGAGTGCCCCGCAAACGGCGCCGGCCGATTCCCGCGCGGTGCTCTCGGAGTACATGCGCAGCAAGGAAGCGACACCGGAACTGATCCCCGCGCTGGCCGCCCTGACCGGCGCCATCGGCACTGAAGTGAAGGGCTACGGTTCGCTGGCCAAGGTGCCCGCCGAAGCCATGGGCAACGTGCGCAACGACATGTACCTGACCAGCGAGGCGATCCGCCTGATGGACAAGAATCAGGTAGGCCACTTCGACCAGGACACCCGGGACAAACTGCAACTGTTCAAGCAACAGATCGACAACGCCACGCGCTTCATTCCGCTGTGGGTGAAGATCGCCGTGGCCATCGCCCTTGGCCTGGGCACCATGGTGGGCTGGAAGCGCATCGTGGTCACCGTTGGCGAAAAGATCGGCAAGACCCACCTGACCTACGCCCAGGGTGCCTCGGCGGAAACCGTGGCGATGCTGACCATCGGCGCGGCGGACATGTTCGGCCTGCCGGTGTCCACCACCCATGTGCTGTCCTCGGGGGTGGCCGGGACCATGGTGGCCAATGGCGGCGGCTTACAGATGCGCACCATCCGCAACCTGGCCATGGCCTGGGTGCTGACCCTGCCGGCGGCGATCCTGCTGTCCGGCAGCCTGTACTGGTTGTTCACTCAGCTGTTCTGAGGGGCATGCCTCCCCCTCTGTAACCGCTGCCGAGCCTGCGAGGCTGCGAAAAGGCCCGCGGGGCCTTGCCTGGCGATCCCTCGCCAAACCTGCAGCAGCCTCAGGCTCCCAGCGGCTACACGAGCAAGAAGGTCAGGAAGGGAACAACTTGCTCAGGCAACTGAGCTTTTTCTTGTAGGAACGCCGGGCCTCCAGCGCTTCTTCCAGGGTCACCGCGACAAAACGGGCCTTCTGGTTGGGCTGCATCTGGCCGATCAGGTCGAGGTCGGCGCTGATCACCGTGCCGATCATCGCGTAGCCACCACCGGACACCGCGTCCCGGTGCAGGACGATGGGTTCGAGCCCCGCCGGCACCTGGATCGAACCGATGGGATAGCAGCTGTCGACGATGTTCGACGGATCGGAACCGGCACCGAACGGCTGCTCCCGTGGCTGGAAACTCAAGGCGCTGCCGCCCTTGAAGCGATAGCCGATGCGGTCCGCCTCCGAGCCCACGGTCCAGGGTTCGGCGAAGAAGCTGGCCTTGGCCGCCTCGCTCAAGCGCTCGTAGTACAGGCCCGGCACCACCCGCAGGGTGATTTCGCCCCCCAGGGACTGGCGCAGCGCCATGGGCAGACTGGCGCCCGGGCGGCTCTTGCCGCTGTCCACGCCCACCGGCAGCTCATCACCCGCCACCAGGCGCCGGCCCTGGAAACCACCCAGGGTACCCAAGGCGTAAGTCGAGCGGCTGCCCAGCACCAGCGGCACATCGATGCCACCGGCCACCGCCAGATACGCCCGGGCCCCGGCCTTGGGAAAGTCGAAGCGCAGCACTTGCCCGGCCTTGACCGCAAAGGCGGTGTCCAGGTGCATGTCCACGCCATCGAGCTTGGGGGTCATGTGGGCACCGCAGACCGCCACCAGGGCATCGGTGCTGAATGCAAGCTCAGGGCCGAGCAAGGTGCACTCCAGCCCCGCTGCCCCCGCCGGGTTGCCCACCAGCTGGTTGGCGGCGCTCAGGGCGTACTGGTCCAGGGCCCCGGACGGCGGAATCCCCAGGTGATAGAAACCTTCGCGACCCAGGTCCTGTACCGATGTGGCCAGGCCCGGTTTGATGACCTTGATCATGCCAGCACCTCCTGCAGCGACGTGGGATAGCCGACCGGGTCGGCGAGAAAGGCATCCAGGGAAAACTCCACCTCGCGGATGCGCAAGTCGAAACGCCCGGCCTCGACCTCGGCCACGGCAAGGTCATAGGCCTGGCGGTCAATGGGCTTGAACTGCACGATGTCCCCCGGACGGAAGAACACCATGTGCTGCTTGAGGTAGGCCAACTGTTGCTGCGGGTCGTAGATCGGCGCCGGGGTGACGCCGAACATCTGGTAGCCGCCGGCACCGCGCACCGAGTAGATGCAGCCGAAACAGCCGCCATGGCCCAGGGTCAGTTTGGGCGTATCGGTGCGCGGCCGCAGGTACTTGGGCACCTGCAGTTGCCGTTCACGTTCGACCATCTGGAACATGAACGGCAGGCCCGCCACAAAGCCCACCATGGAGACGAACCAGGGCGCGCCGCTGTGGGCGGCGATAAAGGCTTCGACATCCGCCAGGCCGTTGATCCGCGCCGCGTACTCAAGATCGGTGGCGCTGGGGTCCTGGTGCCGGTCGCGAAAACGCATCAGGGTTTCATGGGTCCAGGGGTCGTTGTAGAGCACCGGGATCTCGATGATCCGGGTATGCAGGCTGCGCTCGGCCACCGCGCAGGCCTCGGCCTGTTGCACCGCCTCCAACAGGGTGTGCGGGGCGATGCGGTCCGGGTCGAAGCGGATCTGGAACGAAGCATTGGCCAGGCACACATCCAGCACGCCATCCAATTCCAGGCGCTCCACCGCGCGGGTTACCGCCATGCCCTTGAAGAAGGCTTCCAGGGACATGCTGTCGCTGACTTCGGCGAACAGGTGCTCGTCGGCACCAAAGCTGTAGCGGATCGGCTGGCTCATGCGACACCTCCGGCGCGGCGCTCGGCCAGCCAGGTTTCCAGGGTTCCCGTGTGAAAATCGGCCTGCTGCAACCAGGGTTCGGCCAGCAGTTCACGGTGCAGCGACAAGGTACTGGCCATGCCGGTCAAAGTGGTGTGTTCCACGGCCAGCCGCGCCCGGGCCAGGGCCTCGCCACGGTCACGGCCGTAGACGATCAGCTTGGCCAGCAGCGAGTCGTAATAAGGCGGCACAGCATAGCCCGGGTACAAGTGACTATCGACCCGTACCCCCGCCCCTTGCGGCCAGATCAGTTGCTCGACCTTGCCCGGACTGGGGAAGAAATCCCGCGCCGGGTCTTCGGCGTTCAGGCGCAGCTGCAAGGCCGCGCCGTTAAGCCGGATATCACTCTGGCGCAAACCCAGGGGCTCGCCCCCGGCAATACGCAGCATGGCCTGGACCAGATCGATGCCGGTGATCAGCTCGCTGATGGGGTGCTCCACCTGGATCCGCGTGTTCATCTCGATAAAGAAGAACTCGCCGGTGCTGTCGTCGTAGAGGTATTCCAGAGTGCCCGCGCCCTGGTAGCCCAGGGCTTGGGTCAGGCGCACGGCGCTGCTGCACAACTGCTCACGCTGCTCGGCACTGAGTACCGGCGAAGGCGCTTCCTCGAAGATCTTCTGCCGCCGCCGTTGCAGCGAACACTCGCGTTCGAACAGGTGCACCGCGTGTTTGCCATCGCCCAACACCTGGACTTCGATGTGCCGCGCACGGCCAATGAAACGCTCCAGGTACACTGCGCCGTTGCCGAACGCGGTCTGGGCTTCGCGTTGCGCCCGAGGGAATTCCTCGGCCAATTGCGCCGCGTCCCGGGCCAGGCGAATCCCGCGCCCGCCACCGCCGGCACTGGCCTTGATCAATAGCGGAAAGCCCACGACTTCAGCGGCCGCCAGCGCACTGTCCAGGTCGAAGAGTTCTCCTGGGGAGCCCGGTACCACCGGCACTCCCGCCGCCTGCGCGGTGCGCCGGGCTTCGGCCTTGTCACCCATGCGGCGGATGGTTTCGGCACTGGGACCGACGAAGATCGCCCCGGCCTCGACCACCGCCTCGGCGAAGTCGGCATTCTCGGAAAGAAAGCCATAGCCCGGATGTACCGCGTTGGCACCGCTGGCCTGCAAGGCACCGAGCAGGGCCTGGACATTCAGGTAGCTCTTGTCGGCCCGCGCCGGGCCGATGATCTGCACTTCATCGGCCATACGTGCGGCCATGGAATCGGCATCCGCCTCACTGCAGGCGGCAACGGTGGGAATCCCCAGGGCCTTGGCCGCGCGAATGATGCGCACGGCAATCTCGCCACGGTTGGCCACCAGCAATTTGTTGATTGATCCAGTCATGCCCCGGCCCTCACTGTTCGAGCGTCGCGACGACCTGACCCGGTTCCACCGGATCACCGTCTTCCACCAGAAAGGCGCTGACTTGACCCGCGCTCCCGGCGGTCAGTTCGGAAAACTGCTTCATGACTTCGATCAGGCCGATCACGGTATCGGCGCTGACGCTGTCGCCGACCTCGACGAAAGGCGCCGACTCCGGGGTGGCCTTGCGATAAAAGGTGCCCGGCAAGGGGGTGATAACACTGTATTCGGCCATGTCTGTTCCTTTTGGAATAGTTGTAGAAAGGCAGGCAAAAAAAACAAAACCAGATGAACCCCGCGTCTGTGCGCGGTGCTTCGTGTCGATGCGCCTCAACGCGGTGCGCGGACCTCGATACCGGCCTGATCCAGCGCCGTTCGGGTGGCCTGCACCAGGTCCAGGGCGCCGGGGGTGTCGCTGTGCAGGCAGATGGAATCGAACTCGAGGAACAGCTCCTCGCCTTCGACGGTGCGTACCAGGCCGGTCTGGCAGGCGCGCAGCACCTTGGCCGCCACGGCTGCCGGGTCCAGGGCGCGGACGTTGCGGGTAAACACGATGGAGCCGCTGAGGTCGTAGTCGCGGTCGGCGTAGAACTCGCGGATCACCGGCTGCCCCAGCTCCTGGGCCACACGCCAGATCACCGAATTGGGCATGCAATACAGCAGCAACTCGGGCTCCAGCCGGCGCAGGTTTTGCACCAGCAGCCGCGCCGCTTCCTCGTCCCGGGCCAGGTGCATGTAGAGCGCACCATGCGGCTTGATGTGCTGCAGCTTCACGCCTTGTACCCGGGCCATTTCCCGCAGGGCGCCAAGCTGATAGAGCATGTCGTCCACCAGCTCCTGGGCCGGGGCATTGATGTGCCGGCGGCCGAAACCCACCAGGTCGCGAAACCCCGGATGGGCGCCGATGGCCACCCCCAGGCGCTTGGCCTGTTCGATGGTGCGGCGCATGGTGCCGGGGTCGCCGGCGTGAAAGCCGGTGGCGATATTGGCCGAGCTGATAAAGCCCATCAGCTCGTTGTCGACGCCATCGCCGATGGTCCACGGGCCGAAGCTCTCGCCCATGTCCGAATTGAAATCCACTGCCTGCATCACTGTTGCTCCAACTCTCGTGACTTCGTGCGACGAAAATTAGAGCGCCCTTGACCCCTTGGGAAGATCTATTATCAGATAGAGCTTGTTCTGAAAAACAGATAAAGCTAACAGGCAGCGTGATGCGTGACGGCGCAGGCGCTTGCACGATCGCTTTCGCCGGCAAGCCGGCTCCTGCAGCGTTAGAGGGGAATGGGCCGTGTCGTTGACCTTGCGCCAGGTGCGCTATTTCGTTGCTACCGCCGAGATCGGGCAGATTTCCCAGGCGGCGCTGCACTTGAATATTTCCCAGTCGGCGGTGACCACGGCGATCAAGGAGCTGGAGGCGATGCTCGCCGTGCAGCTGTTCGTGCGCTCGGCCCAGGGCATGAACCTGACCGATGCCGGGCGGCATTTTCTCAACCGCGCCTACGTGATCCTGCGCAGCGTCGAAGATGCCCTGAACAGCCCGTTGCCGGACTATCGGGCCAGCGGCGTATTGCACCTGGCGGCCAGCTACACAGTGATCGGCTACTTCCTGCCGCACCACCTGCAGCGCCTGCAGCACTGGCACCCGGACGTCACCATCGAGCTCCATGAACAGGAACGCCAGGCCATCGAGCAAGGCTTGCTGGAAGGCCGCTTCGACATGGCAGTGGTACTCACCGCCAACCTGACGCACCCGGACATCGTCTCGCAGACCCTGTTCAACTCCGAGCGCCGGCTGTGGCTGCCGGCCCATCATCCGCTGTGCGAGCGCAGCAGCATCAGCCTGGCGGACGTGGCCGAGGAGCCGTTCATCCTGCTCACCGTCGACGAAGCCGAGCAAAGCGCCATGCGTTATTGGGAACAGGCCGGCCAGCAGCCCCGGGTGCGCGTGCGCACCAGCTCGGTGGAAGCGGTGCGCAGCATGGTGGCCAACGGCAGCGGCGTGGCGATCCTCTCGGATCTGGTGCACCGGCCCTGGTCACTGGAAGGCAAGCGTATCGAGACCCTGAGCCTGAGCGATGCGGTCACGCCCATGAGCGTGGGGCTGGCCTGGCACCGCGAGCGTACCTTCACCCCGGCCATGCAGGCCCTGCGCGATTATTTCCACGACGCCTTCCTGGCGCCCCAGCAACTCAGCGCCCGGCGCTGAGCGTGTGGCCCCGTCACCTGCTGAGCCGTTCGCAGCCTGCGCCAGCGGCTACAGGGTGATTCAGGGGCAGGTCCAGCGTTGCGCGGCGGCGGCGATCTGCCCGGCCAACTGGGCGATGGCCTGTTGATGGGCCTGGACCAGGCTGTTCAGTTCCACACCCGCCGGCTGGCGGATCTGGCTGCTGCAGGTCAGGCTGCGGGCCGGGCCGCCCTCACCCCGCTGGCGCAGGCTCCAGACCACATCGATCAGTGCATAGCGCCCGGGCAGGGACTCGAAGCGCCGCACATCGGTCTGCAACGACAGCACCGGGCGCCCGGGCTGCTTGGGCAGGCCTTCAAGGTTACGGGTACCCAGCTTCTGCTCCATCTGGCTGGCCAGGGCGTCGTGGAACTCATCCACCAGCGGCGCGCTCCAGCGCTGGGTTTCGAGGATCGCCAGGGTGCCGCTGTCCTGGCGCACCACCAGTTGCGGCTGGTCCACCTGGACCGGAATCCGCACCGTGGACATTTCGAACTGCGGGCCCCCGGTGCGGGCCGCGCTGCTGCCTTCGGCCACCGGTGGCAGCAGGGTGTAGTAATGGGTGGGCGCGGAGCTGCAGGCGGCAAGTCCCAGGGTCAGGCAGAGCAACAGGGCACGGGTTTTCATGGCTGGGCTTCCGGTACGGATTCGCGAACAGAGGAGGATGGCGACTGGTAGGCATCCGGTTGATTGTCTTTGAGGCGCCCGCGGATCAGCGCTTCAGGATGACGCCCGAGGAAATCGCTGAGCACCCGCACCGAACGCGCGGTGCGCTGCACTTCCTCCATGGCCTGGCCGAGTTTCTGCCGCTGCGGCGAGTCTTCGGAGAAACTCTCGTTGGCGCTGGCCAGGGTCTTCTTGGATTGCTCCAGGGTGTCGCGCATCTGTGGCAGCACTTCGCCGTTGACCTGTTTGAGGGTCTTCTGCATCTCCGCCAGGCTGCCATTGAGGTTGGCGGCAATGGAGTCGATCGGCAGCTTGCTGATCTTGTCCACCACGGCCTGCAACTGCTCCTGCAACTTGTCCATGCTGCCAGGCACAGTGGGAATCTCCAGGGGCCGTGCGGTAGCGTCATAGGCCACCGGCTTGGCGTTGGTGACAAAGTCCAGGGAGATGTACAGCTGGCCGGTCAGCAGGTTGCCGCTGCGGGGCTGGGCGCGCAGGCCGTTCTTGACGAAGGCGCCGATCAGTTTCGCCGAGCGGGCGTCGTCTTCGCCGCCGGTCTGCTTCACCAGCTTTTCGTGGGCCTTGCCCAGCCGCTCGGGGTAGATCACCGCGCCGACCAGGGTCGGAAAATACTTGCGCTGCTCGTCGTAGTCCAGGTCCATGGACACCACCTTGCCGATGTTCACCCCGAGGAACTCCACCGGGGCATTCACCGACAGGCCGCGCAAGGCCTGGTCGAAGCGCATGCGAATGTAATAGGGCGCGCCGTCGGGCGGCGCCAGGGCGGTGTCCTGGTCGCCGAACAGGGTGTACTCGGCGTTCTCGTCAGCCGGCTTGGCGTTGGGGCTGTACTTGGGTTCGACGAAGGCAATGCCGCCGGCGAGGATCGACGACACCGACTCGGTGTTGACCTTCAAACCGTTGGCGCCGAGGGTCACGTCGACGCCGCTGGCGTTCCAGAAACGGGTGTCGGTGGTGACGTACTTATCGTTGGGCGAGTTGACGAAGATCTTCACGTCCACGCCCTTGCCGCTGTTGGCCAACTGGTAGGACACCACCTGCCCCACCTCAATGCGCCGGTAATAGACCGGCGAGCCGATGTCCAGCGAGCCCAGGTCATCGGTGTGCAGGGTAAAGCGCTTGCCTTTCTGCCCATAGGTGATGGGCGGCGGGGTTTCCAGGCCCTTGAAGCTGTCCTTGCGTTTTTCCGACTTGCCGGCATCGGCGCCGATAAAGGCCCCGGAAAGCAGGGTGTCGACCCCGGAAATGCCATTGGCGCCGATTCGCGGGCGCACCACCCAGAACAGCGAATCGTCGGCGGTGAAGGGTTCGGCGGACTGGTCCAGCTCGACCTTGGCCACCACCTTCTTGCGGTCGTCGCTCAGGGCGATGGAGGTCACCTTGCCGATCACCACGTTCTTGTACTTGACCTGGGTCTTGTTGGCTTCCAGGCCTTCGGCGGTCTGGAAGCTGATGCTGATTTCCGGCCCCGCCGAGAGTGAGTTGTGCACCACCATCGACAGCCCCACCAGGGCCGCGACAATCGGCACCAGCCACACCAGCGAGACATTGAAACGCCGCGTGCGCAGCGCCGGAGCGCCAGGAACGGGCGGGGGATTTGCTGCGTTGGAACCTGGATGATCAGACATCTTCAACCTCTGCGTCCCAGATAAGCCGGGGATCGAAACTCATGGCCGCCAACATCGTCAGCACCACCACCAAACCAAAAAACAGAATACCCATGCGCGGGTCGATCGAACTCAGGGCGCGAAACTGCACCAGGGCCGCCACCAGGGCCACCACCAGCACGTCGAGCATCGACCAGTAGCCGATCAGCTCGATGAAACGATAGAGCTTGGCCCGCTCGCGCTGGGCCCAGAGGCTGCGGCGCTGGCAGGTCACCAGCAGGGTGCCGAGGACAAAGAACTTGCTGCAGGGCACCACCACGCTGGCGATGAAGATCAGCAGGGCGATGTCCCAGGAACCGTGTTTCCAGAACTCCACCACGCCGCTCATGATGGTGTTTTCACTGGCGCTGCCAAAGATGCTGGTGTGCATCACCGGCAGCAGGTTGGCCGGAATGTAGAAGATCAGGCTGGCCAGGAGAAAGGCCCAGGTGCGCGCCAGGCTGTTGGGCTTGCGCGCATGCACCGGCGCATCGCAGCGCGGGCATTGATGCTCGGACGCCTGGCAGACCTGGCCACAGGTGTGGCACAGCATCAATTGGTGGTCCCGGGCGTAGGGCGGAGCGCTCATCAGTAGCGGCCCTCCAGGTCATCCCAGAGGTAGCGGATGTCCTTGCCGGAAATCAGGATGATCAGCACCGTGAGCATCGCCAGGGCCCACAGCCCCAGCCCCGGATGCACATCGAGCATCCCCGCCAGCTTGACGATGGCCACCAGGATCCCCAGCAGGCACACCTCCAGCATGCTCCAGGGCCGCAGGTGCTCCAGAGCGCGCATGCTGGCCTTGAAGCCGGGCGCGGCGCGCCCCACATTGGCAAACCCCAGCACCCAGCACAGCAGGATGATCTGCAGGCACGGCGCAAGAATGATGGTCAGGCCGGTGATCGCGGCAATCAGGCTGATGCGGCCCTGGGCCAGGGCCTCCACCGATTGCCAGAGGGTCGCCTCGTTGCTCAGGCCTTCGAGGCTGATCTTGATCACCGGAAACAGGTTGGCGAAGACGAACAACAACCCGGCGGTGATCGACAGGGCCAACAGCTGCTGCACACTCAGCCAACGGGCACGGGCCAGTACCGCGCCACAGCGCGAGCACTGGGCCGTCTGGCCTTTGCCGAGCGGCACGGACTCGTACAACGAATCGCAGTGTTCGCAGATGATCCAGTTGCGGGAAATAGTCATGGCCTTCAGATAGTCAGGAGGACAGCAGGTTCACTGAACGGAACCCGAAGCCGGGTATTTTCTGCAAAAGTAGAGGATGGTGTCTAGTTTTCTCTAGGACTGCACCCCACGCTCTACGCCATAATAGGCGCCCCCGGACATTTCGCTGACCATGACCGAATCCATTCCCTCCCCCGCCGCTCCCCACCGAGCCCCCAAACAGTCCCGTGGCCACGAACGGGTGATGGCGATCCTCGACGCTTGTGCCCGGCTACTGCCCAGCCAGGGGGCGGCGAACCTGACCATGCATGGCATCGCCCGGCTGGCCGGTACCTCCATCGGTTCGCTCTATCATTTTTTCAGTGACAAGCAGCAAGTGCTCGAAGCCCTGGGCCAGCGCCACATCGAAGCCCTGAGCACCATCACCAGCGACCTGCTGGCGGTTGCTCCGCAGGTCTGGACGGGGTCCAGTGGCCGGCAAGTGATAGAGCGCATGGTGCTGCCGATACTCGAATACCTGGAGCAGCACCCCGACCTGCTGCTGATGATCAACCCGGGGTTTGCCATGGGCCAGTTGCAGGCCCCGGACCTGCGCCTGCAGATCAAGAGCGTCTATCGCCAGGTCCTTGCGCTGCGCCTTCCCCAGGCCAGTGCCGCCGAGCGCGAGGCCTACGCCATGGCCATGCTCGGCCTGCCCATCGGCCTGTTCCACCTGGCCCTGGAACACCCCGAGTTCAAGAGCCAGCTGCTGCTCGAAGAAGTGCCGCGGGCGCTGGAAGCCTATCTGGCTGCCATCGAAGGGCGGCACCCGGCGCCCTGAAACCGGCTCAGTGAGCCAGGCGCTGTTGCAGCCACTTGTCCCGCAGCACGTCGTAGACCCAGTGATAGACATAGGTGTACGGCAGGAAAAACAGCAGCACGCCGATGTCCAGGATGAACGCCTGCAGCAGGCTGATATTCAGCCACCAGGCAATCATCGGTACGCCCACTGCCACCAGCCCGCCTTCGAACATCAACGCATGCAGGACCCGGGTCCAGCCGTTGTGGACCCACTGCAAGCGCTTGAGCAACCGGTCGAACAGGCCGTTGAACACCACGTTCCAGGCCAGGGCCAACAGGCCGATGCCGATGGTCACCAGGCCCATGTCGGCCATGGGCTTGTCCATGATCCAGGACAGCAGCGGGGTGCAGATCAGCACCGCCAGCAGTTCAAAACCTACCGCCTGGAAGATGCGTTCGTTAAGGGATTTCTGAAGGCTCATGGCCGGCTCCTTGAATGAATGTGTTGCCGATCTTCCAGGACAAGGCCGATACTTCATAATCAATAACCATCGAGCAGGGCGATAGTTCATGGCCTCACATGAAGTGCTCCTGGCGTTTGTCCAGGCAGCCACCCAAGGTTCCTTTTCCGCTGCCGCGCGCAAGCTGGGCAAGAGCCAGTCCACCATCAGCGCGGCGGTGGCCAGCCTGGAGATCGACCTCGACGTGCAGCTTTTCGACCGTTCCAGCCGCAAGCCCGGCCTGACCCCGGCCGGGCATGTGCTGCTGCAGCGTGCCGAAGCAATCCTGGCTGCCACCAGCCGCCTGGAAATGGCCGCCAGCCAGCTGTCCCAGGGCATTGAGGCGAAACTCACGGTGGCGCTGTCGGACACCTACCAGTCGGATCGCTTCGAAAGCAGCCTGAGCGCCTTCGAGCAGCGTTACCCGGACCTCGAGCTGGAATGCCTGATTGCCGAGTGCGAAGACCTGATCGCCCTGGTGCAGAGCGGCCGGGCGCAGATCGCCTTTGCCGAGATGCAGGCCGACTACCCGGCGGACCTGGAGCACAAGACCATGCAAGAGCGCAGTGAGATTTCCCTCTACGTGGCCTGCAAGCATCCCTTGGCGCAGCAGGCCCGGGTCGATGAGGAAAGCCTGCGCCAGCACCGTGAATTGCGTCTGGCCACCGTGCTCAACCCCTACGACAGCCGCTGCCAGGGCCGGGTCTGGTCGGCCCCCAGCTACCTGATGCTGCTGGAGATGGCCCAGGGCGGCTTTGGCTGGGCACCCCTGCCGCGCTGGCTGGTGGAAGGTTTTGGCGCGGGCAAGTTGCAGGAGCTGAACGTGCGTGGCTGGCCGCGCACCGTGGCGGTGGACGCGCTCTGGTCGCGCCTGCACCCGCCAGGGCCGGCGGGCAGCTGGTTGCTGGCGCAGATGCTGCAATGACTGCGCTCACCGGCTCCTGGCCGGCCTCCGCCAGCCGCCCTGAATCGCCCGCCTCTATAAGGCGTCGAGCTGGGCCAGGCGCTGTTCGAGGAAGCGCCGCTCGGGGGCTTGCCGGACCAGGGCCAGGGCCCGCTGGTAGGACTGGCGCGCCGCGGCGATATGCCCCAGTTGCCGGCAGAAGTCGGCACGAGCGGCATGGGCCAGGTGGTAATCCTGCAAGTCGCCGCGCAGCAGGATCGCTTCCACTTGCGCCAGCCCGGCACCGGGCCCGTCGCGCTGGGCCAGGGCCACGGCACGGTTGAGCTCGATCACCGGCGAAGGCTGCAGGCGCAGCAGCACGTCATACAAACCGACGATCTGCGGCCAGTCGGTCTGTGCTGCACTCGGCGCTTCGGCATGCACCGCGGCAATCGCCGCCTGCAGGCAATAGGGCCCGGCCTGGCCGCTGCGCAGGCCGCGCTCTACCAGGGCACAGCCCTGCTCGATCAAGTCCTGCTGCCACAACCCGCGATCCTGCTCGTCCAGCAGGACCAGCTCGCCGTCGCTGGAAAGGCGCGCGCCACGCCGTGACTCGTGCAACAGCATCAGCGCCAGCAGGCCCATCACCTCCGCTTCCGGCAACAGTTCCAGCAGCAGGTAGCCCAGGCGGATGGCTTCGCGGGTCAGGTCCTCCCGGGTCAGCTCGGCGCCCATGGAAGCCGAATACCCTTCGTTGAACACCAGGTAGATCACCCGCAGCACGCTCTCCAGGCGCTCGGGCAGCTCGCTCAACGCCGGCACCTGGTAGGGAATCCGCGCATCGCGGATCTTCGCCTTGGCACGCACGATGCGCTGGGCGATGGTGGCCGGCGTGGCCAGAAAGGCCCGGGCGATTTCCTCGGTGCTCAGGTCGCAGATCTCCCGCAGGGTCAGGGGTACCTGGGCATCCGCCGCCAGCGCCGGGTGGCAGCAGGTGAAGATCAGGCGCAGGCGATCGTCTTGCACGTCCTCGGCGCTCCAGTCGTCCTGTTCCAGTTGCTCGAGCTGGCTGAGCAGCGCCGCCTGTGACGCCGCGAAGCGCGCCCGGCGACGCAGGGCGTCGATGGCCTTGAAGCGGCCGACGGACACCAGCCAGGCCCGCGGGTTGTCCGGCACGCCATCGCTGCGCCAGCGCTCCACCGCCACGAAGAAGGCTTCATGCAGCGCCTCCTCGGCCAGGTCGAAATCCCCCAGCAGGCGGATCAGGGTGGCGAGGATCCGCCGCGACTGCTCGCGGTAGACCTGCGCCACCGTTGCCGCGATGACTTCCCGAGGCTGGTCGCTCATCAGTCCGGCAGGTCCCAGGTGACCAGGGCCACCAGGCGCTCCAGGCTCTGCCCCCAGCCCTCGTGAAAGCCCATGGCCTCATGGGCCTTGCGATCGGCCTCGGTCCAGTGCATGGCGCGGGCAGTGTAGAGGGTCTGGTCGCCCTGCTCCTCGAAGGTCACTTCAGCGGTCATGAACGGCTTGCCCGAGGGGATCCAGCCCGGCAGGTAGGCGTCGGTAAACACCAGCCGCGACGGCGCGGCGATCTCCAGGAACACCCCCATGGTCGGGTACTCGCTGCCGTCCGGGGCGCGCATCAGGGTACGAAACTGGCCGCCGACCCACAGGTCCATTTCACACTCCGGAGTGGTCATGCCGTGGGGCCCCCACCATTGCGCCAGCAAGGCCGGCTCGGTCCAGGCGCGAAAGACCTTGTTGCGCGGCGCGTCGATCAGGCGGCTGATGGACAGTTCATGCTCGGCGGGCTTGCGGCCCGCGGTCTGGAAAGTCATCGCGAAACTCCTGTTTATCGTTGTTTTCAGGGATTCAATTCACGTACCGGACGCACTTCGACACTGCCGACCCGGGCCGCCGGTATCTGCCCGGCCACCTGGATCGCTTCGTTCAAGTCCTTGGCCTGGATCAGGTAGAAACCGGCCAACTGTTCCTTGGTTTCGGCGAACGGGCCATCGGTGATCGACAGCTTGCCACCGCGCATGCGCACCGTGGTGGCGGTGTGCACCGATTGCAGCGCCTCGGCGGCAAGCATCCGCCCGCTGCCCTGGACCGACTCGGCATAGGCAAGGCACTCGGCATCCTCGGGGCTGTCGGGCAGGCTGTGCAGCAACTGTTCGTCGCTGTAGACCAGGCATAGGTATTTCATGGGCACCTCCGGATTCGGGCTGAGCAACTATGGTCGCTGTTCGCCGCTTTGGCGAACCGCTGGTTGCTCAGGGTTGCAGGTCGAACTGGGTGGTCCCGGTGAGCATGTCGAACGGCGCCGACCAGTGCTCGTGCACCACCAGCCATTGGCCCGCACGGCGCTGGTAAGCGGCACTCACCCGCATCCAGCAGGCCTTGGTCACGCCCTCGGCATCGGTGCCACCGCAATGGGCCAGCCAGTGGGCGAAGGCCAGCTCTTCGTCGGCCAGCACCTGCAACTGATGGAACTCGAAAATGCCCGGGCCGGGGCAGACCTGCATGCACGCTTCCCAGTGTTCGCGATAGGCGGCCTTGCCCTTGAATTGCAAGGCACCGACCGCGTCGAAAGACGTGATGTCGTCGGCGTAGTAGCTGACAATACGCTGGATATCCCGGGCCATCACAGCCTGTTGCCAGTTGTCGATCAGGCTGCGGACCTGCGCTTCGTTGGATGGATTGTGCATGGCGAAACTCCTCATGAATGGAATGAACCGCTGCTGAACACCCCCTGCACCCACGCCGTTGAATGTTCAGTTCACCCTTAGTCGTCTGGCCATTCGCGCAATCGACACTGCGCATAAAAAAATTTACCGGCGGGGCAAAATCGCTAGAATCCGCACCCTCCCCCCACCGGATCTACGTGCCCGTGACCACTCGCCTGGTGCCTTACGAACAGCTCGACAGCCACCAGCATGCCCGCTTGCTGGAGCTTGAGGTGCTGCCCGGACAGAAGGCGTTTAGCGGGGACATTCATGGCGCGCTGTACACCCTCGACAACGCGCCGCGAGGAGCGATCAGGGGCTTTGCCCTGCTCAGCGAGGAGTGGCCGGTGGCCTTCCTGCTGCTCAAGCGCCCGCCCTGCCTGCCGGCCTGGGCCGATGCCGACAGCGCCAGCCTGCACGCCCTGCAAGTGGACCGGCGGCACCAGGGCCGGGGCTTCGGCCAGGCCTGCCTGCAAGCGGTGCCTGAGGCCGCCCGCCAGGCCTGGCCCGAACTCAAGGGCCTGACCCTGGCGGTGGACAGCGACAACCAGCCGGCCCTCAGGCTGTACCGCAAGCTGGGCTGGGTGGAAAACGGCGAAGCCTGCAAGGGCCGGATCGGCTATGAACGGCGGATGGCGCTGGCGTTCTGACCCCGGGCCCTCGGCTGCAAACCCGATATCCGCTCTACAGCGGCTGCACCATCTCGTGCCAGGCCATGCCGCCGTGGTCCGACTCCGACGCCTTGATGTAGACAAAACCAAAGCGCTGGTACAGCGGTACATGGCGTTCCTTGCACATCAGGTGGATGCGCGCCTTGCCCAGTTCGCGCATGCGCGCGATGAAGGCTTGCAGCAGGTGCCGGGACAGGCCCAGGCCCTGGAAGTCCGGGTGCACCACCACCGACATGATCACCACTTCCGGGCCCGCCGGGTCGTGGCCGATCAGTTCCTTGAAGGCCTCGTCGGCCATCTGCACGTCGAAGGTGGCGCCGGAGTTGATGAAGCCGGCCACCACACCCTGCACTTCGGCAACGATGAAACCTTCGGGCCAGGTGGCGATGCGGGTGGCGATCTTGTCCCGGGTCGCGGCCTCGTCGCCTTCGTAGGCCAGGGTCTCGATGGCAAAGCAGCGGTCCAGGTCGGTGGGCAGGACGGTGCGGATCAGCGGAGTCGAAGCGGTCATGGGCGGCAACCTGGGGTCGGAGAAGGGCCGCCGATTCTACCAACAGTGCAGCCTGCGTATGCATTGCATAGGGATCGAAGGGGCCGCCGTAAAGCTTTCATATAAGCCCTGGCAACGCCTGCGCCAAGGGCTTATCTATCAGCTCCCCGACGTCAGGGTGGCCGGCCCGAGCGGGCTGGAACCGCCCCGTCCTGCCCCCAGGAGCTTTCCCATGAGCAATATCCAGATCGGCCTTCTACTGCTGTTCGGCATTGCCGCCTTCGGCTGCATCACCCTGTACATCGACTTTGTCCACGAACGGCGCCGCGGCGAAAAATCCCTGGGCCGGGATCACAGCCCCACCAGGCGGTAACCCACCTGCAACTCGGTGATCAGATGCTGGGGCTGGGCCGGATCGGCCTCCAGCTTCTGCCGCAGATGGGCCATGTGCACCCGCAGGTAATGGGCACGGTCGACGTAGTCCAGGCCCCAGACTTCCAGCAGCAACTGGCGATGGGTCAGCACCCGGCTCTGGCCACGGATCAGCGCGCAGAGCAGGCGGTACTCGATCGGCGTGAGGTGCACAGGCAGCCCTTCGCGGCGCACCTCATGGGTGGCCAGGTCGACCTCGATGGCACCAAAGGCCACCTTGCTGGTGGCGGCCGCCGTACCGCTCTGGCCATGACGGCGCAGTTGCGCGCGAATCCGCGCCAGCAGTTCCGGCACGCCGAACGGCTTGACCAGGTAGTCGTCGGCGCCGGCATCCAGGGCGGCGACTTTCTCGTCCTCCCGATCCCGGGCCGACAGCACCAGGATCGGCACCGCCAGCCAGCCGCGCAGCTCGCTGATCAACTGCTTGCCGTCGCCGTCCGGCAGGCCCAGGTCGACGATCACCAGGTCCGGCTGGCGGCTGGCGGCATGGATCAGGGCGCGCTTGACGCTGTCGGCCTCGAACACCTGGAAACCTTCGTCCTCCAGGGCGATACCGACGAAACGGCGGATATTGGCTTCGTCCTCGACGATCAGGATGCGTGCGCTGCTCATAGGGTTTCCATGGAAGGCGGCTGACCCGCCGGCAAGGTGATGACAAAACTCAGCCCGGCATCGGCATGAGGCTGGGCCTCGATGCGCCCGCCATGGGCCTCGACGATACGTTTGGCCAGGGCCAGGCCCAGGCCGATGCCGGCCACGGCGGATTCCTGCTGACCGCGACTGAAGGCTTCGAACAGGCTGGCCGGGGAACTGCCCTTCGGGCAGCCCGGGCCGCTGTCGCTGACCTGCAGGATGATCTGCTGGTCGACCTGGCGGGCGCTGATCTGCACCAGGGTCCCGGCCGGGGTGTACTTGGCGGCGTTGTCCAGAAGGTTCACCAGCACCCGCTCCAGCAACAGCGCGTCCACTTCCACCAAGGGCAGCTGCGGCGCCATGGCCACTCGCAATTGATGCCCGGCCAGGGGCTCGCGCAGCTGGCGCAGGGCACTGCCGACAATCTCCTCCAGGGAGTTCCACTGGCGATTCAGGCGTACCCCGCGCTCCTGCATGCGCGCCATGTCCAGCAGGTTCTCGATCAGCCGCTGCATGGACGAAGCCTGATCGTGAATCCCTGCCAGCAGGTGCTTGAGCGGGCCCTGCGCAGCGTGGGGCAAGGCGGCGTCGGCGGCGCCGATGATGGTGGTCAAGGGCGTGCGCAGGTCATGGGAAATGGCCGCCAGCAGGGTGTTGCGCATGCGCTCGCCCTCCATCTGCAGCACAGTGCTCTGGGCCACCTCGACGTAATGCACGCGCTCCAGGGCAATCGCCAGCTGGCTCATGCAGGCCTCCAGCAGGCGCTGTTCTTCCGGCTCCTTGAGGCGCTCGGCATCCTCGGCTTCAAGCACCAGCACGCCACGCACCCGCATCGGCGCCTTGAGCGGCAGATAGCAGCCCTTGGCCGCCGCCAGGGTATCGGTGCCGCGCCCGGCCGGTTGGTCGTGGTCATAGGCCCACTGGGCGATGCTCTCGTCAATGGCCAGGGTATTGGCGCTCAGCGCCCGCACCCGGTTCTCGGCATCCGGCAACGCCAGCCCGACCCGGGCCTCGAACACCCCACTGAAGGTACGCAAGGCCACGGCGCAGATCTGCTCCTCGGTCAACGCCGCCGACAGCTCACGGGCCAGCCCGGCCAGGGAGGTGGCACGGCGCTCGCCCGCAGCCGCGGTACGCGCTTCATGGCGCAGGCGCGCGGTGAGCTGGCCGGTGATCAGGGCAATCCCCAGCATCAGGGCGAAGGTGAAGAAGTACTGGGTGTCGTTGACCGTGAACGACCACACCGGCTGGACGAAGAAGAAATCGAAGCACAGCACCGCCAGCATCGCCGCCCAGACGCCGGGGCCCCGCCCGTAGCGCAGCGCCACCAGGACCACGGTCAGCAGGAACAGCATGACCACGTTGGCCGGGTCGAACACTTTGAGCAGCAGCGCCGCCACCGCGGTGGCGGCAAAGCACGCCAGGCTCGCCCACAGGTAGGCCGGCGCGCGGCTGGGCGGCAGGCCGGCCTCGGGCTTGTCCACTGGCGCAGGGCGCCGGCTCAAGGGCCCGTTGGCGATCACGATCTGGTCGATTTCCGGGTGCTGGCGGCTGATGCGGTCGCTCACCGACTGGTGCCAGAACTGCCAGACCTTGCGCGGGTAATGGCCCAGCACCAGGCGATTGGCGTTGTGCTCGCGAGCGCAGGCCACCAGGGCTTCGGCGACATCCATGCCGGGCAAAGTGGCGGTCTCGGCGCCAAACTCGGCGGCCAGGGCCAGGGTCTTCATGGCCGCCGCATAACGGGCGGCGCCGGCGCCACGGCGCTGGGCCGAAGCCACGTGCACCACCATCCAGTCGGCTTCGAGCTTTTGCGCCAGGCGCGCGGCTTCGCGCACCAGGCGCTCGTCCGCCGGGTCGCCGGCGATCCCCACCAGCAAGCGCTCGCGGGCTGGCCACAAGGCATTGATCGAACGCTCGCGGCGATAGTCGCGCATCTGTGCATCGACCCGGTCGGCGGTACGGCGCAGGGTCAGTTCACGCAGGGCCAGCAGGTTGCCCTTGCGAAAGAAATGCCGTGAAGCGCGTTCGGCCTGGGGCCCGAGGTAGACCTTGCCGTCCTTGAGGCGGCGCAGCAGGTCATCCGGCGGCAGGTCGATCACCAGCACTTCGTGGGCTTCGTCGAACAGGTGGTCGGGCACCGTCTCGCGCACCCGAATGCCGATGATCCCGCTGACGATGTCGTTGAGGCTTTCCAGGTGCTGGACGTTGAGGGTGGTCCAGACATCGATGCCGGCCCGCAGCAATTCCTCCACGTCCTGCCAGCGCTTGGGATGGCGCGAGCCGGGCACGTTGCTGTGGGCCAGCTCGTCCACCAGCAGCACCGCCGGGTGGCGCGCCAGGGCGGCATCCAGGTCGAACTCCGGCAAGGCGTAGTCGCGGTGCATCAGGCGGTGGCGCTCCAGCACTTGCAGCCCTTGCAGCAGCTCGGCGGTTTCCCGCCGGCCATGGGTTTCCACCACCCCGGCCACCACATCGCGGCCCTGGGCCACTTCGTTGCGCGCCGCGGTGAGCATGGCGCAGGTCTTGCCGACTCCGGCGTTGGAACCGAAATAGATCCGCAGTTTGCCCCGTTGGGCCGCTTGCTCGTCCTGCTGCAGTTTTTCCAGCAGCGCATCGGGATCGGGGCGACCGTCGCGGGGCGGCATGTCAGCATCGAGAACAGCCATGTGCATCCTTAAATGGACAAGGCGGCACTCGAAAGAGCGCCGCCTTGCAAGTCCCTGTCAGACCAGGCCGAGGCCGGCCAGCAGCATGTCGATCAGCTTGATCCCGGCGAAGGGTACCAGCACCCCGCCCAGGCCGTAGATCAGCAGGTTGCGGTTGAGCAGCGCCGCGGCGCCAATGGCCCGGTACTTCACCCCCTTGAGCGCCAGGGGGATAAGGAACACGATGATCAGCGCGTTGAAGATCACTGCACTGAGAATCGCCGAGTTCGGGCTGTTCAGGTGCATCACGTTCAGCGCCGCCAGTTGCGGGTAAGTGGCGACGAAGGCGGCCGGTACGATAGCAAAATACTTGGCCACGTCGTTGGCCACGCTGAAGGTGGTCAGGGCGCCGCGGGTCATGAGCATCTGCTTGCCCACTTCCACCACTTCGATCAGCTTGGTCGGGTTGCTGTCCAGGTCCACCATGTTGCCGGCTTCCTTGGCCGCCTGGGTGCCGCTGTTCATGGCCACCGCCACGTCGGCCTGTGCCAGGGCCGGGGCGTCGTTGGTACCGTCGCCGGTCATGGCCACCAGCTTGCCCTTGGCCTGGTAGTCGCGGATCAGTTGCAGCTTGTCCTCGGGCCGCGCTTCGGCGAGGAAATCGTCGACCCCGGCTTCCACGGCGATGGCCGCCGCGGTCAGGCGGTTGTCGCCGGTGATCATCACGGTCTTGATGCCCATGCGCCGCAGCTCGGCGAAGCGCTCCTTGATCCCGCCCTTGACCACGTCCTTGAGCTCCACCACGCCCAGGGCCTGGGCGCCTTCACTGACCACCAGCGGGGTGCTGCCACGGCGCGAGACTTCATCGACCTTGGCCTGCAAGGCCGGCGGGAAGCTGCCGCCCTGGGCCTCGATATGCCGGCGGATGGCATCGGCCGCGCCCTTGCGGATGCTCCGGCCCTCGGGCAGGTCGACCCCGCTCATGCGGGTCTGGGCGGTGAACTGCACGAAGCTGGCGCCCAGGGCGTGAAGGTCACGCCCACGGATGTCGAACAGTTGCTTGGCCAGCACCACGATGCTCCGGCCTTCAGGGGTCTCGTCCGCCAGGGAAGCCAGTTGCGCGGCTTGCGCCAGTTCGCTGTCCTTGATCCCCGGCGCCGGCAGGAAGGCGCTGGCCTGGCGGTTGCCCAGGGTGATGGTGCCGGTCTTGTCCAGCAGCAGCACGTCCACGTCCCCCGCCGCTTCCACGGCGCGGCCGGAGGTGGCAATGACATTGGCCGACATCATCCGGCTCATGCCCGCCACACCGATGGCCGAGAGCAGGCCACCGATGGTGGTGGGGATCAGGCACACCAGCAGCGCCACCATCACCGTGGCGCTGATCACACTGCCGGTGCCGCTCATGGCCACGGCAAAGATCGAGTACGGGCTCAGGGTCACGATCACCAGCAGGAACAGCAGGGTCAGGCCCACCAGGAGAATGGTCAGGGCCACCTCGTTGGGAGTCTTCTGGCGCTTGGCCGACTCCACCATGGAGATCATGCGGTCCAGGAACGACTCGCCGGGGTTGACGCTGATGCGCACCACCAACCAGTCCGACAGCACCCGGGTGCCGCCGGTGACCGAGGAGAAATCGCCCCCGGCCTCGCGGATCACCGGCGCCGATTCACCGGTGATGGCGCTTTCGTCCACCGTGGCCACGCCTTCGATGACCTCGCCGTCCAGGGGCACCAGGTCGCCGGCCTCGATCAGCACCACCATGTCCTTGCGCAGTTCGCTGGCGGCCATGGGCAACCAGGCGGCGCCATGCCGGGGCTGTTGCAGCAGCTTGGCCAGGGTCTGGCGCTTCATGCCCTTGAGGCTCGCCGCCTGGGCCCGGCTGCGGCCCTCGGCCAGGGCTTCGGCAAAGTTGGCAAACAGCACGGTGAACCACAGCCACAGGGTGATGCTGAGGATAAAGCCGCTGGGGGCCTCACCCTCGCCGCCCAGGGACTGGAACCACAGCAGGGTGGTGAGAAGGCTGCCCAGGTAGACCACGAACATCACCGGGTTCTTCCACTGCGCCTGGGGCAGCAGTTTCTTCACGGCATCCAGGCACGCGGTGAGCACTAGCCCACGGTCGAACAACGCTATACGAGGGTTGCTACTCATGATCGACGTCTCTTACTCACTGGCCGCAACGGGCGAGGAATGCAGGGGCGCTTGGGCATCCAGCGCCAGGTTGAGTTGCAGCACATTGACCCGGGGCTCGCCCAGCAGGCCGAAGGTGCGGCTTTCGCTGTGCGCCTGCAGCAGCATCAGCACGTCCACGGCGGCCATTTGCCGCTGGCGGGCCACCCGGTTCAGTTGCAGCCGGGCGTTGGCCAGGGAGATGTGCGGGTCCAGGCCGGAGGCCGAGGCGGTCACTGCGTCCACTGGCACCGGCATGTCTGCCGCCAGGCCATTGAGCTGGCGATAGGCGCTGACCCGCACGGCCACGCTGTCCACCAGCTTCTGGCTGGTGGGGCCCAGGTTGCTGGCGCCGCTGGCCCCGGCGTTGTAGGGCTGGGGCACACTCTTGCTCGGGTCCAGCGGATCGCTGCCCAGGGTCATGCTCGGGCGGCCCTGGAAATACTCCGGGCGGTCGAACGCCTGGCCGATCAGCGCCGAGCCCACGACCCGGCCATCACGCTGCACCAGGCTGCCCTGGGCCTGGAACGGAAACAGCAGGTTGGCCAACCCCGTGGTAACCAGCGGATAGGCCAGCCCGGTGAGCAGCATGAAGAACACCGCCGACACCAGCACCGGGCGCAACAGGCCCTTGAACAACAGCGCGGTGGCGCCCTGGGTTTGCATTTGCGTAGTCATCACAACCCCTTACTTGTAGGTCTGGCCGGCGAGCAACTGCAGTTGCTCCACCAGCGGGCCGAGCGCGAGGGCCGGCAGGAAAGTCAGGCCACCGACCACCAGCACCACGAACACCACCAGCAACATGAACAGCGGCGTGGCGGTGGGAATGGTGCCGGCACCGGCCGGGATGTTCTTTTTCGCCGCCAGGGAACCGGCCACGGCCAGCATCGGCAGCATGGTGAAGAAGCGCCCCATGAGCATCGCCAGGCCAATGGTGGTGTTGAAGAACGGTGTATTGGCGTTCAGGCCGGCAAACGCCGAACCGTTGTTGGCGGTGCCCGAGGCGTAGGCATAGAGCACCTCGCTGAAGCCATGGGGGCCCAGATTGTTGAGGCTGTTGAGAGTGCCCGGCCACAGTGCCGCCAGGGCGGTGAAACCGAGGATGCAGATCGGGTGCGCGAGCACCGAGAGCATCACCAGTTTGATCTCCCGGGCCTCGATCTTCTTGCCGAGGAACTCAGGGCTGCGGCCGATCATCATGCCCACCAGGAACACCGTCAGCAGGGCGTACTGGATCAGGTTGATAAAGCCCACGCCGTCGCCGCCGAACACACAGTTGAGCATCATCTGCGCCAGGGGCACGAAGCCGCCCATGGGGGTCAGCGAGTCGTGCATGGCATTCACCGAACCGGTGGTGGCGCCGGTGGTGGTGGTGACGAACAGCGCGGTGTCGGCAATGCCGAAGCGCAGCTCCTTGCCTTCCATGTTGCCGCCGCTCTGGGTCTCCGACATCTGCTGGTCGGCACCGGCCTGGGTCAGCAGCGGGTTACCGCCCTGCTCCGCGGTGAAGACAATCGCCAGGAAGCCGATGAACATCACCAGGAAAGTGCCGAAGAACACCCAGCCCTGACGCCGACGCAGCAGCATGCTGCCGAAGGCGTAGGTCAGCGCCGAAGGGATCAGCAACATGCTGAGGATGTGCAGGACGTTGGTCAGCGGCGTCGGATTCTCGAACGGGTGGGCGGCGTTCATGCTGAAAAAGCCGCCACCGTTGGTGCCGATGTGCTTGATGGACTCGAAACTGGCCACGGCGCCAACGATCAGTTGCTGCTGGGCGCCTTCCAAGGTGGTGGCCAGGGCCTGGGAGTTGAGGGTCTGAGGCATGCCCTGCCAGACATAGACCAGGGCCATGATCAGGCACAAAGGCAGCATCACTCGGTACAGGGTTCGGGTGAAATCCACCCAGTAGTTGCCCAGGTCCGCCGAGCTGGAACGGCTCAGCCCACGAATGAAACCGGCTGCCGCCACCACGCCGGCGGTGGCGCCGACGAACATCAGGAAGGTGATCACTGCCATCTGGCTGAAGTTCGACAGGCTGCTTTCACCTGAGTACGCCTGCCAGTTGGTGTTGGTGATAAAGGACGCGGCGGTGTTGAACGCCAGGTCCGGGGTCTGCGCCGCCAGCCCCAGGGGGTTGAGCGGCGTGCTGCCTTGCAGGCGCAGCAGCAGGTAGCCCAGCAGCATCATCGCCGCATTGGACAGCAGCAGGGCCGAGCCATAGCGGGCCCAGCCCATGGTTTCAGCCGGGTCGATCCCCAGCAGGCGGTAGGTGGCACGCTCCGGCAAGGCGTGGCCACGGCCGCTGAAGACCCGGGCCAGCCATTGGCCCATCAGCGCGGCCAGCCCGGTCATCAGGCCGAGGATCACCGCGTATTCCAGCACAGTACTCAACATGTCGATGCTCCGTTCAAATCTTGCCCATGGCGACGATGACCAGGGCCGTCAACACAAAGAACCCCAGGGTCAGGCCCACGAAGATCAGGTCGAACATGGCTGGTTTCCTTTCTGGTAGTTGCCCGGACGGGCGAATGAAAGTGGGTGGCAGTTGCTGCGTGCGGTCATCAGAATTTCTCGGCACGGATCAGCGCATAACCCAGGTAGGCAAACAGCAGCACGGCGCACAAACCACTGGCGCCGTAGATGAATGGCAGTGTCAGCAAGGCAGCTCTCCCCTTAATGCTCAAAGGCGGTGCCGGGAGCGCAAAGCGCAACCCGGGCACGGCCGGTCAGGGCACCCGCGACGGGCGCCGGCAGGGAGTCGGGAACGCCTCGTCCACCGCTCTCCTCTGCGCCACGCAGGTTAGGTGAGGGCGCATCAAGGTCGGGCACTGATTGCCGGGGGCGGCATTAAGACGGCGTAAAGATTGCGGCGGTGTGGGGCGGGAGAATCGGGGACGGGCCAGCGCCCCCGAGGGGGTCATTCACTTTTCAGGGGCAGCCAGATTTCCAGTACCCCGGTGCCGGCCTGGGGGTTGAAGTCGGCGCTGTAGCGCTCGAATTCCGGGGCATCGGCGGCCTCTCGACCCGACTGGGGCAGCCAGGTGTTCCAGATGTAGTCGCAGGTCCGGGGCAAGTCCTGCAAGGCGCCGCCATGCTCGAACACCGCATAGTGCTGCGGCTGCACCTCGATCCAGCGATAGCGCTCGGGCAGATCGTCGAGCTTGCTGATCTCGACCCCGGCGATGTACTCGAAGCCGCCCTGGCCGTCGGGGTTGCAGCAGATGCCATAGGTCTTGCGGTCGACCTGCCCCGGCACCTTGCCGATGTGCGGCACAAAGCGCTGCCACAGCAGGCCGATGTCCTGGCGAGTGGCAGGAGTGAATCGTTCGCCGAGGCCGGCGATCAGCAAAAAACGCTCCCTTTCGAAGCGCGGTTCTGGGCCTCTGCCCTGTTCTTGCTCATCCATGAATGCCACTCCTGCCGCAGAAAAGATGGGTTCGGCACGAAGTATAGAAGCCAATAGCCAAGGCCAGGATCAGAGCGCCGGAAGGTCTGCCGCGCCCGTACCAAGGATGAACTCCTGGTAGCCGGATAGAATCACATACACCGCGAAATAGCAGAAGATCGCCGCAGATGCCAGGTAGGAATAGCGCAACAGCTTGTCCCCCAGCAGCTTGCCGCCCTGGGTCGCGGCCAGGCACAGGCCCAGGGTCCAGACCAGCCCGGCACAGAAAAAGCCGGCCAGGAACAATCCCGAATCGGCAATCCCACCGCCCCCGGATCGGGCAATCAGGGTGCCGCCCACGGCAGCGAACCAGAGGATCGCACTGGGGGACGACATGGCCAGGAAGATCCCGCGGAAAAACTCCCGGCGCGGCGAGCCCTGGTCCGCCTCCCCGGCGGTGGCCAGCACCGCGCTGTGATGGAGGGCGGCGTAGATCATCTTCGCCGCGAAGTACACCAGCAGGGCCGAACCGCCGATCCACAGCACCCAGCGCACGCTTTGGTATTGCAGCAGCACGGTCATCCCGGCCAGGGCCAGCAGCGCATAGATCAGGTCGCCGACACAGGTCCCCAGGCCCAGGCAGAAGCCCTGGAAATAACCCCGTTGCATGGCCAGGGTAATCATCGCGATATTGGCCACGCCGATGTCCAGGCACAGCGAAAGGCTCAACAAGAAGCCGCTGGTAAACTCCATCATTCATCCCGTGTGCTGCTGTTGTTCGAAGAGGGGCGAGGTGCGAGGAGCCCGGAAAAGCCGGGCCGGCTGAGGCAGCTCACAGCCCCTGCAGGCAAGAAGCGTGCACGTTATAGCGGCAAATCCTGCACCCTCGCAAATCCGCCCGGCGCACCAAAAATAATTTTCCGCGCCTCTGGACAAGCCGGCGGCGGCGCCCGTATCGTCTGCCCCGCAGGCCACCGCAGTGGCCAACGTCGCTCGGACGGTTCCGGGCGCTTACGTCTTTTCGAGGCAACAATGGCCGAACAAGGTTCGCCGCGCCGCTTTGCGCGCATCGATCGTCTTCCCCCCTATGTTTTCAATATCACTGCCGAGCTGAAGATGGCTGCGCGTCGGCGCGGCGAAGACATCATCGACTTGAGCATGGGTAACCCCGACGGCCCTACCCCGCCGCATATCGTCGAGAAACTGGTCACCGTCGCCCAGCGCGAAGACACCCACGGCTACTCCACCTCCAAGGGCATTCCGCGGCTGCGCCGGGCGATTTCCCGCTGGTACAAGGACCGCTACGAGGTCGATATCGACCCGGAAAGCGAAGCCATCGTCACCATCGGATCCAAGGAAGGCCTGGCGCACCTGATGCTGGCCACCCTGGACCAGGGCGACACGGTGCTGGTGCCCAACCCCAGCTACCCGATCCACATCTACGGCGCGGTCATCGCCGGCGCCCAGGTGCGCTCGGTGCCGCTGGTGCCCGGGGTGGATTTCTTCGCCGAGCTGGAGCGGGCCATCCGCGGTTCGATCCCCAAGCCGAAGATGATGATCCTCGGCTTCCCGTCCAACCCCACCGCCCAGTGCGTGGAGCTGGACTTCTTCGAACGGGTGATCGCCCTGGCCAAGCAGTACGACGTGCTGGTGATCCATGACCTGGCCTACGCCGATATCGTCTACGACGGCTGGAAAGCCCCGTCGATCATGCAGGTGCCGGGCGCCAAGGACATCGCGGTGGAGTTCTTCACCCTGTCCAAGAGCTACAACATGGCCGGCTGGCGCATCGGCTTCATGGTGGGCAACCCGGAACTGGTCAGCGCTCTGGCGCGGATCAAGAGCTACCACGACTACGGCACCTTCACCCCGTTGCAGGTGGCGGCGATTGCCGCCCTGGAAGGCGACCAGCAATGCGTGCGCGACATTGCCGAACAGTACCGGCAGCGGCGCAACGTGCTGGTCAAGGGCCTGCATGAGCTGGGCTGGATGGTGGAGAATCCCAAGGCCTCAATGTATGTCTGGGCCAAGATTCCCGAGGCCTACGCGCACCTGGGCTCCCTGGAGTTCGCCAAGAAGCTGCTGGCCGAGGCCAAGGTCTGTGTCTCGCCGGGGGTGGGTTTTGGTGAATACGGCGACGATCACGTGCGCTTCGCCCTGATCGAAAACCAGGACCGGATTCGCCAGGCAGTGCGCGGCATCCGCGGCATGTTCCGCGCTGACGGGCTGGCACCGAAAAGCTGAGATGGCTTGAGCCACAAAAAAACCGCAGCGATGCGGTTTTTTTGTGGCCGTGCTATCGGTGTTTCGCGGGCAAGCCCGCTCCTACAGGCGGTGCTCTTAAACCACCAACGACAGCAGCAGGATAAAGATCAGGCCCACCACCGAAAGGATGGTTTCCATCGCCGTCCAGGTCTTGAACGTCTCGGCCACGGTCATGTTGAAGTACTGCTTGACCAGCCAGAACCCGGCGTCGTTGACGTGGGATAGGATCAGCGAGCCGGCGCCGGTGGCCAGCACCAGCAGCTCGCGGTTGACCCCTGGGATCATCCCCACCACCGGCACCACGATGCCGGCACCGGTGATGGTGGCCACGGTGGCCGAACCGGTGGCGATACGGATCACCGCCGCCACCAGCCACGCCAGGAGGATCGGCGAGATCTGCGCATTGACCGCCATATGGCCGATCACGTCACCCACGCCGCTGGTCACCAGCATCTGCTTGAAGCCGCCACCGGCACCGATGATCAGGATGATCGCCGCGGTCGGCGCCAGGCTGGCATCCAACAGTTTGAGAATCTGCTTGGAACCGATGCCCTGCTTGTAGCCGAAGGTGTACAGCGACAGCAGCAGCGCCAGCAGCAAGGCGGTGATCGGGTGGCCGATCATGTCCATCCAGATGCGGAAGAAGTGTCCGTCCGGCAGCGCCACGTCGGCGAAGGTCTTGAGCAGCATCAGGAACACCGGCAACAGCACGGTCACCAGGGTCACGCTGAAGCTGGGCAACTGGGCGGCCTGGGGCTCGCGGGCCAGTTGGTCCACCAGTTCCTGGGACGGATTACCGGGAATGTACTTGGCAATGAAAGTGCCGTAGATCGGCCCGGCGATGATCGCCGTGGGCAGCGCCACGATCAGCCCATACAGGATGGTCTTGCCGATGTCGGCGCCGAACACGCCGATGGCCAGCAGCGGCCCCGGGTGCGGCGGCACCAGACCGTGCACCGCCGACAGGCCGGCCAGCAGCGGAATGCCGATCTTGATCAGCGACACCCCGGTACGCCGGGCAACGATGAACACCAGCGGAATCAGCAGCACGAAGCCGATCTCGAAGAACAGCGGGATGCCCACCAGGAAGGCGGCGAACATCATCGCCCACTGCACCCGCTCCTTGCCGAACGAGCGGATCAGGGTCTGGGCGATCTGATCGGCGCCACCGGACTCGGCCATCATCTTGCCGAGCATCGTACCCAGGGCCAGGATGATGCCGACAAAACCGAGCACGCCACCAAAGCCGTCCTGGAACGCCTTGATGATCTTGTCCACCGGCATGCCCGACGTCAGGCCGAGGAAACCCGCGGCGATGATCAGAGCGATGAAGGGGTGCAGCTTGAATCGGGTGATCAACACGATCAGCCCGATGATAGTGACCACTGCATCAACCAGCAGATAGGTCTCTTGGGACATGCCAAACATGGGATTGCCTCCGGTTTGTTGTTTTTATTAAAGCGTTAAAAACAAGGGCCGAGTGGGATAGCGCTACCTTTTTCGAGCCAGCACTTAATGTGAAGGTTCCAGGCCATGCTCCAGCCACCATTGGTTGGCCAGTTCGGCCAGGCGCTGGACGCTCAGGGTGCTGGCATCCAGGGCCAGGGTGAGCGGCTCCCCCACCGGGGATTCGAGAGTGGCGAACTGACTGTCGATCAGGGTCGAAGGCATGAAATGCCCTGGCCGGTGCGCCACACGGTCGGCGGCGACTGCCGGAGTCAGTTCGAGAAAGACAAAGCCCAGGCCGGGCGTGGCGGCGCGCAGGCGCTCGCGGTACTTGCGCTTGAGCGCCGAGCAGGTCAGTACCGGGTGCTGGCCGGCGGCCAGGGCACGACGCAACTCATCGCACAGGCTGTCGAGCCAGCCGGCACGGTCTTCGTCGTCGAGGGGAATGCCGGCACTCATCTTGGCGATGTTCGCCGCCGGGTGGAAGGTATCGCCTTCAATGGCCATGGCGCCGCTGCGCTGGCACAGGGCCTGACTGACACTGGACTTGCCGCAGCCGGCAACACCCATGATGACCAGGGCGGTGATGGGTTGACTCATGAAACACCTCAGCGCGCAGACAGCGCTACCTTCGCAAATAAAAAATCTAGTACAAAAACAGTGTCTGCCGACGCCTTCTTGTCATTTTTGTGGGTTGCCGCGTATATAGTCCGCCAAACCAAAGAGCGAGGGTCAGGCACACCTCGCTCACGCATTGCAGCTGTTTCAGGACAGCGCTACCTTAGAGACTTGAATTTTGTTTGGCAAGCCGTCTGATGACCACTCATAAAAACGATAAAAACACCCGTACCACGGGCCGTCCCACCCTCAATGAAGTCGCCCGCCTGGCCGGAGTCAGCCCGATTACCGCCTCCCGGGCCCTGCGCGGCGTCAGCAGCGTGGCCACCGAACTGGTGGAAAAGGTGCAGAAGGCCGCGCAGGAACTGAACTACGTGGTCAACTCCGCCGCCCGCGCCCTGGCTTCGGCGCAGAGCCAGTCGGTGGTGGTGCTGGTGCCGTCGCTGTCCAACCTGCTGTTCATCGAAACCCTGGAAGCCATCCACCAGGTACTGCGCCCCAAAGGCTTCGAAGTGCTGATCGGCAACTGCCACTATTCTCGGGACGAAGAAGAAAACCTGCTGCGCAACTACATGACCTACCAGCCCCGGGGGCTGCTGCTGACCGGTTTCGACCGCACCGAAAGCGCCCGACGGATGATCGAGGCGAACAACATTCCCTGCGTCTACATGATGGACCTGGACTCCGGCGCCGGGCTCAACTGCGTGGGCTTCTCGCAATTGAACGCCGGCGAAACGGCGGCCCAGCATCTGATTTCCCGCGGGCGCAAGCACCTGGCCTACGTCGGTGCGCAACTGGACCAGCGCACCCTGCTGCGCGGCGAAGGTTTCCGCCGTGCCCTGCAGCAGGCCGGGCTGTACAACCCCGACCTGGAACTGCTGACCCCACGGCCCTCGTCCGTCGGCCTGGGGGCCGAGCTGTTCCTGCAGCTGATGCAGAGCCAGCCCCAGGTGGACGCGATCTTCTTCGGCAACGACGACCTGGCCCAGGGCGCGCTGCTGGAAGCCATGCGCTGCGGGATCAAGGTGCCCGAGCAGGTGGCGGTGCTGGGCTTCAACGACCTGCCCTCCTCCGAACACATGGTGCCGCGCCTGAGCAGCATCAGCACTCCGCGCGAAGCCATTGGCCGCCGCGCCGCCGAACAGATGCTGACCCTGCTGGCCGGCAACAGCGTGGCCGAGCCGGTGGTGGACATGGGCTTTGAACTGCGGGTTCGGGAAAGCACCTGAAACGCCTCAGGGCCTGACGCTCAGGACACTGAGCAACAGGCCGAAGCCCACCAGCACCGCGCCGAACAACTGATCGATCCGGCGTTTGTAGGCCAGTAGCCGGCCGGCAATCGCCGGTGCCGAGAAAAACAGCGCCACCAGCACGAACCACAGCACGTGGGCCAGGACGATGATCGCGCCGTAGCCGATCTGCACCGGCAAGGCCGTGCCCGGCTGAATCACCTGCATGAACAGACTGAGAACGAAAATCATCGTCTTGGGGTTCAGGGCATTGGTCAGAAAGCCACTGCGCAAGGCGCCCCAGGTCGACATCCGAGCCCCCTCTGCCGGTTCTTCCCCCGGACGTTGCTCAGGGCTGCGCAACAGCTTGATGCCCAGGTAGATCAGGTACAGCGCACCCGCGATCTTCAAGCCGGTAAACCACAGCAGCGACTGCTGCAACAGCACCCCCACCCCCAGCAAGCTGTAGCCGATATGCACCATGACCCCGAGCCCGATGCCCAGGGCCGTGAACACGCCGTGGCGGCGCGAAAGCAGCAGGCTGTTGCGGGTTACCAGGGCAAAGTCGGCCCCGGGGCTGAGTACAGCAAGAATGGTAATGGTGATTACGAGTAACAGTTCGGTCACGTTGAATACGCCTAGGCTATAGAATCAGGCGCTACTGTATTGGGACCATGACCCAGGCCGATAACGATGAAAACTGACATTCCTGGTGATAAAAACTCACAACTCTCGCGACGGCGCCTGCCCCCGCTGAGCGCCTTGCGCTGCTTCGAAGCCGCTGCACGCCTGGAAAGCTTCACCCAGGCCGGCGCCACCCTGCACCTGACCCACGGCGCCATCAGCCGTGCGGTGCGCGCCCTGGAAGAGGACCTCGGCACCCCTCTCTTTGAGCGCCGCAGCCAGCGGGTCTTTCTCACCGCCGCCGGAGCCGAACTGCTGCACAGCGTGACCCAGGCCCTGGACCTGATCGAGAGCACCGCCAGCCGCCTGCGAGCCCCGGCTCCCGCAGCACCGCTGGTGCTGTCCTGCGAGCCGACCCTGCTGATGCGCTGGCTGATTCCGCGCATGCCGGGGTTCTATGCCGAGCACCCGCAAGTGCCGATCCAGCTGCTGGCCGGCGGCGGGCCCTTCTCGTTCGGTGCCGGTATCGACCTGGCGATCCGCCGCAACGACTTTGCCTGGAGCCGCGACACCCAGGCCCAATGGCTATTCGACGAAGCCATAGGCCCGGTATGCCGCCCTGAGCGCCAGGCCGACTGGACCCCGGCAACGGCCGGGCTGGCGCAACTGGCGGCGCAGGCCCCGCGCCTGCACAGCGCCACCCGGCCGCACGCCTGGCAACAGTGGCTGCAATTGCAGCAACAACCGGTTGCCCCGACGCCACCGGAGCAGGTCTTCGAGCACTTCTACTTCAGCCTGCAAGCGGCCGTGGCCGGGCTGGGTCTGGCCATTGCCCCCTGGCAACTGGTGCGTGACGACCTGGAGGGCGGGCTGCTGTGTGCGCCCTTCGGCTTTGTCGCCGATGGCAGCGCTTATTACCTGCTTTCCCCCCAGGCCATAGACCCAGATTCGGCCAGCGGAAAACTGCTGCACTGGCTGCGCCGGCAAGCCCTGGCGTAGGCACTCAGGCAGGCGGGGCCACGGCCCCCAGCGCCGGGTCCTCGCCGCTGAGCAATTGCACCAGGGCCAGGGCCCCCTTCTGCAAAGGCTGGTTCTTCAACCACACCGCGTGCACCGGCAACACCAGGCCGTTGTCGATGTTCTTGAAATGCAACCGTTGCAAGCGCCCCGCCGCCAGCAACGGCTGGATCACCGACAACGGGAAATTGCCCCAGCCGATCCCCGCCTCCACCATGTGCAGGGCCATCGCCAGGCTGTCGGTGCGCCACAGCGACTCGCCCACCAGGGGCCGGGTATCACTCAGGGGCAGGTCGCGGCTGGCCACCACCACCTGACGGACCTTGATCAGCTCTTCCAGGTACAGCGAACCGTCACTGGCCTGGAACACAGGGTGCCCGGCGCAAATGCAGGCAATCATCCGCTCGCAGCCCAGGTACTGGAAATACTCCAGGGCATTCACGCTCAACCCGGCAAAGGCCACGCCGACGCTGACCCGGCCACTGTGCAAAAGGTGCAGCACGTCATCCTGGGGAGCACTGAGCAGCTCGACTTCCAGCAGCGGATAACGCTCGGCAATCAGCTTGATGGCGGCCAGTACCCGTTGCTTGTCGATGTCATCCACCACCGCGATCGACAGCTTGCTCTCTAGGCCCAGGGACAGCTCGACGGCATGCACCTGCAATTGCTTGAGCTGGTCGGCAATCAGCCGCGCATGGGGCGCCAGGGACAAGGCCAGCGGCGTGGGCAGCGGCTCGCGGTGGCTGCGATCGAACAGCGCATACCCCAACTCCGCCTCGAGGTTGGCGATGCCCATGCTCACGGCCGAAGGCACCTTGCCCAAAGAACGCGCCGCCGCAGAAAAGGAGCCGCGATCGAGCACGGCGAGAAACAACTGGATGCTGTCGCTGGAGAAGTTCATGAGAAACAACCTATCAGGAAAACTGAAAGCTTCCGACTTTTTCTGTCACCTTGATTGAAGCTATCTTCCGCGCCCTGCGCCACCCTCAGGCTGGCCATTCCCATTCAAAATCGAGGAACCCGCATGCAAGGCGTGAAACGCAAACTGGTCTATGTCTCTTTATTCGAAGTGTTCGGCATGACCTTCTCGGCCCTGGGCCTGGCCCTGCTGTCCGGCACCTCGCCCAGCAGCACCGGGCCGCTGGCGGTGGTCATCACCAGCATCGCGGTGACCTGGAACTTCATCTACACCACCCTGTTCGAGCGCTGGGAAAGCCGCCAGCCATCGCGCACCCGTACGGTCAAGCGGCGCATTGCCCATGCCGTGGGTTTCCAGTTGACCCTGATCGTGTTCCTGATCCCGCTGATCGCCTGGTGGATGGCGATCAGCCTGGTGCAGGCCTTTCTCCTGGACCTGGCGCTGATCCTGTTCATCCCCTGCTACACCTTTGCCTTCAACTGGCTGTTCGACCGGGTTTTCGGCTTGCCGGCCTCGGCCCTCCCCGATCCGGCCTGAGATACCCGTATCGGCAAATTGATCGTCGCCGAGACGACACCACGCTGTTAGATTCCCATGGCCATCCAGTACCACGAACAAGGAAGCGTCATGGGAACCCGCTGCAGAATTCTCGGTAAAGCCTCGTCCATCAATGTCAGGAAAGTCTTGTGGACCTGTGAGGAGCTTGGGCTTTCCTACCAGCAGGAAGACTGGGGTAGTGGCTTTCAGTCCACCCATACCCCCGAGTTTCTCGCCCTCAACCCCAATGCCCAGGTGCCGGTGCTGATCGACGACGCCGGGGTCCTGTGGGAATCCAACAGCATCTGCCGCTACCTGGCCAACCTGCACCCCGGCTGCGGCCTGCTGCCCACCGCCCCGCGCGCCCGGGCCCTGGTTGAACAGTGGATGGACTGGCAGGTCACCGAGCTGAACCCGTCCTGGAGCTATGCCTTCATGGGCCTGGTGCGCCAGCATGCGGATTACCAGGACAGCCAGCGCATCGGCGCCAGCCTGCTGGCCTGGAATGCCAAGATGCAAATCCTCGAACGCCAGCTCGAGCGCTCGGGCGCCTATGTTCTGGGCGAGGATTTCAGCCTTGCGGATATCGTTCTTGGCCTCTCGGTGAATCGCTGGAAGATGACCCCCATGGAGCACCCGGCCTACCCCGCCGTGGCCGCCTACTACGAACGCCTCAGCCTGCACCCGGGCTTCATGCTGCACGGGCGCAATGGCATCGCCTGAGCTGGCCATCCCTCCTCTGGCCCATCGGAGATTCGAAATGAACGGACTTAACGTACTACTGACCGGCGCTTGCGGCAGGATCGGCAAGGTGTTTTTTCAGGGCTCCCAGGAGCGCCACCGCTTCACCCTCACCGACCGGGTAGAGCCGGACTTCGAAATCCCCGCGCCACACCGCTTCGTGCGCCTGGACCTCGACGACCCGCAAGCCATCGGCCGCCTGCTCCCGGGGATCGACGTCATCGTGCACCTGGCCGGCATTCCCCATGCCAGCGCCAGCTTCGACGAGTTGCTGCCGAACAACATCCTCGCCACCACCTACCTGTTCGAGGCCGCGGTACAGGCCGGTTGCCGGCGCCTGGTATTTGCCAGCAGCGCCCAGACCATCGAGGGCTACCCGGTGGACCGGCAGATCACCCCGGGCATGCCGGTGATGCCAGCCAACCTGTATGGCGTGAGCAAGTGCTACGGCGAGGCGCTATGCGCCTTCTATGCCGCCAAGCGCGGGCTGTCCTGCATTGCCCTGCGCATTGGTGCGTTCGAAGACCCGAAACACCACGAACTGACCACCACCCGCGACCTGAGCGCCTGGCTCAGCCCACGGGATGCAGTGCAGTTGTTGCAACGGGCAGTGGAAACCCCGGGGGTGCAACTGCTGATCGGCCACGGCATTTCCAACAATCGCTTCAAGCGCCTGGACCTCAGCGAAACCACCCGGGTGCTGGGCTACGAACCGGTGGACGATGCCTTCCAGGAAGATTTCGGCATTCCCATCACCTACTGAGCCACCACCGGGCACCCGCCGTCACGCGCGGGTGCCCGGCGTTGCGCTATAAATCCGGCAGATGTAACGAAATACGACAATAAATCAGCGCATCCTCCGGTTTACGCACGTGGATTCACAATCCTTGGTTTCCGTTAGCAGGCTAAGATTTCCGCTCTGTGTCCTGTGGAATTCCCTGCATGCCCGCCTCTGCCCCGCTCACCAGCGACCTCGACCCTCAACGCGCCGCCGGCATCAGCGCGCGCATCGACCGCCTGCCTGCCGTGGCCACGATCTGGCGCCTGGTGGCGCTGCTGTCCATTGGCGGTTTTTTCGAGCTGTACGACCTGTTCCAGACCGCCTACATCAGCCCGGGGCTGATCCGCGACGGGATCTTCGCCAGCGGCAACCAGGGGGTGTTCGGTTTTTCCGACCAGGCGGCCTTCGCCTCGGCGACCTTTCTCGGCCTGTTCCTCGGCGCCAGCCTGCTGAGCCCGATAGCCGACCGCTTCGGACGCCGGGCGATCTTCACCTTCGCCCTGATCTGGTACACCCTGGCCACGGTGCTGATGGGGCTGCAGAGCACGGCGTTGGGGATCATCTGCATGCGATTCCTGGTGGGCATCGGCCTGGGTATCGAACTGGTGACCATCGACGCCTACCTCAGCGAACTGGTGCCCAAGCGCATGCGCAGCTCGGCCTTCGCCTTTGCCTTTTTCGTGCAGTTCCTGTCGGTGCCGGCAGTGGCGCTGATGTCCTGGTGGCTGGTGCCCCAGGCGCCCTGGGGGATCTCCGGCTGGCGCTGGGTGGTGCTGGCCAGTGCGGTGTTCGCCCTGTTCATCTGGTGGTTGCGCTCACGCTTGCCGGAGTCACCACGCTGGCTCGCCCAGCACGGGCGCTTCGACGAAGCCGACCGGATCCTGCAAGGCCTCGAGACCCGCTGCGCCCGGGACTACGCCAAGCCGCTGGATGAGCCCGAACCCCAGGCCGTGGATATCCAGGGCCGTGGGCGCTTCGCCGATATCTGGCAACCGCCCTACCGCCGCCGGGCCCTGATGCTGATCGTGTTTCACGTGTTCCAGGCCATCGGCTTCTTCGGTTTCGGCAACTGGCTGCCGGCGCTGCTGTCGGGCCAGGGCGTGAGCGTCACCCACAGCCTGCTGTACGCCTTCATCATCACCCTGGCCTACCCCCTGGGGCCGCTGCTGTTCGTGCGTTTCGCCAACCGCTTCGAGAACAAGTGGCAGATCGTCGGCTCGGCCCTGGGCGCCATGACCTTCGGCACCTTGTTCGCCCTGCAGAGCAGCGCCCTGGGGCTGATTGTCTGCGGGGTGATGATCACCTTCTGCAATGCCTGGCTGAGCTTCAGCTACCACTCCTACCAGAGCGAATTGTTCCCCACCAACATTCGCGCCCGGGCGGTGGGCTTCTGTTACTCGTTCAGCCGCTTGTCGACGGTGTTCAGCAGTTTGCTGGTGGGCTTTTTCCTCGAGCATTTCGGCACGCCCGGGGTCCTGGCCTTTATCGTCAGCAGCATGCTGATCGTGATCCTGACCATCGGCCGCTTCGGGCCGCGCACCCGCAACCTGGCCCTGGAAGACATTGCCCACGCATGAAGACGGCGCCGGCAGCGGTTGCCTGAAAGCGGCAAGACTTGTCCGCTTGCTGGCAGCCACGACCGGCGTCTTGAGCCAAGCCCTTGATATACAAGGGCGTATCAATCGGCATGGAACTTGCTAAAACCTCAGCCTAGTTCTCTTACACAGGTTCCCGATCATGTTGGTCAACGCCCAGAAATCCGTTTCGGTGCAGCCCACCTCGCGCACCGATATGGACCCGACTACCGCAGCCGCCAGCGCGCTGTACAGCGGCATGCTGCAACAGGCCCAGAACTCCGTGACCTACCCGGCGTCCCAGTCCTCCAGCCAGCAGGCCAACAGCGTGGACGACAACGTCAACGCCGCCTTCGCCAAGACCCGCGTGCTGCTCCAGGCCACGCCACCGACCGCCAGTGCCGCGCAGGCTACCAGCGCGACGGAAACCGGCGCGCTGAGCGAGTTCAAGGACTACATGAGCAAGACCCCGGAACAGCGCCTGCGCGACAGCATCCTCAAGGACATGGGGCTGACCGAGGAAGACCTGAAGAACCTGCCGCCAGAGCGCCAACTGGCGATCAACCAGGAAATTGCCCAGCGCCTGCAGGACAAGATGCAACTGGCCAAGGAAGAGAAAGACGCCAAGGACAGCGCCAAACCGGTGGACGAGAAGTTCCTCGCGGCGCTGTAACCCCGCTGGACGCAAAAGGGTTCCCCATGGGAACCCTTTTTTGTGCCCGGCGAAAACCGGTTACTGCAACTGCAGGGTCGAGTTGAACTGGCTGATGGCATCCACCACGTGCCGCGAGCCCTGCTGGATCTCCAGGATCACCTCTCCCGCCTCATTCGCCAGTTCGACCCCGAGCCCGGTGCGGCTCAGGCTCGACTGCATGCTGGTCACCGCGCTCGTCGACAGGTCGTGGTTCTTGCGCACCACCTCGACGATTTCCACCGTCGCCTGGCTGGTGCGCGCCGCCAGGCTGCGCACCTCGTCCGCGACCACGGCGAAACCGCGCCCGTGCTCACCGGCACGGGCGGCCTCGATGGCCGCGTTGAGGGCCAGCAGGTTGGTCTGGTCGGCGATCCCGCGGATGGTCTGGACGATGCTGCCGATGATGTCCGACTGCTTGCTCACCGCATCGATGCTGTGGGCCGCTTCATTGAGGTCATGGGAAATCTGCTGAATGATTTCCACGGTCTGCTGCACCACCTCCGAGCCCTTCTGCGCACAGGCGTCGTTCTGCACCGAGGTGCTGTGGGCGGACTCGGCGGCGGAGCGCAAGGTGGTCATCTGATCGGTGATGTCGCTGGCGATCTTCACCACCTTGTACAGACGGCCCTTGGTATCGAACAGCGGGTTGTAGGAGGCTTCGAGAAACACCGTCTGCCCATACTTGTTTTCCCGCTCGAAACGATGGGAGTGAAACTCGCCACGGTTCAACGAAGCCCAGAATTGCTTGTACTCCGGGGATTCAGCCTCGGAACGGTGGCAGAACATGCTGTGATGCTGGCCAACGATTTCATTCAGGGTGTACTGCATGGTCTTCAGGAAATTGTCGTTGGCGGTGATGATCCTGCCGTCCGGGCTGAACTCGATGATGGCCATGGAACGGCCGATAGCGTTCAGCAGGCTCTGGTTCTCATGTTCGACATGGATGCGTTCGGAGATGTCCGACGCCACCTTGATCACACTGCGCACCTGACGATCGGCATCGAACACCGGCATGTAGCTGGCTTCGAGCCAGATCTCCCGGCCACGCTTGTCCAGGCGCAAAAAAGTCCCGCTGACCGGTTCGCCACGCCCCAGGTCGCGCCACAGCTTGGTGTACTCCTCGCTGCGATAGAAGTCTTCCTCACAGAAAATCCGGTGATGCTTGCCACGTATGTCTTCTGCGGAGTAGCCCATGACCTGGCAGAAGTTTTCATTGGCATCCAGCACGATGCCATCGGGCGAGAACTCGATCATCGCCATGGAACGACTGATCGCCGCCAACTTGGCGTTGGCCTCGCTCAGCGCACAGTTGAATCGTTCGATTTCCAGCAGGTCAGCCTTGTGATGTAGGTTAAACATGGTTGTATCACCTTCAACGCTGTCTTTTGATTGACGGAAGTTTCTAGTCTTTCAACTGATCCACCACAACGATCTATAAAACAGGGCAAGCGCCTCCCTCCATATGAGAGAGGAAGTGTCAGGTGATAAATGATGTTTAATCGGAGAGTCCATGTTGCAACGCTCTTATCAAGCCATCCTTTACTTGATGCCCCATTTCCGGGCCTGACCTAACAAAGTTAAGAAACTCCATCTAAATCGACACTCCTGATACTGCGGTGCCTCTAACTGCGCACTCTCGCCTTTATTCATGGATTCAATACTGCGCCCTGGATGAAGGTCGCACGCATACCGGTTACAACGGCGCAGGCCGCGCGGGACGGATACTCATAGGCCAACAGATACGAATTTTCACAATTGAGCATAGACAGCCGCAGTCTCTATGCAAGGCCACTAGTCAGTCTGTTTTCACAACTTTCGAGGTATTGAAGTGCATTCGCGACAAGTAACAAACAAGACATAAACAGAGCCTGTGGCAAAGCCCGGGAAGCTCCCGCACTAAAACTCTTCGAGGGTCGACAGAAACGCCTGGACCAGCACACTCGACTCCCGCCCCGGCGCCGCTACCAGGGCGAACTCCCGCTCCACTCCTGTGCTCAGCTCCAGCACCCGCAACCCTTCGCGCTGCACCGGTAACGTACTCTGCGGCACCAGAGTCACTCCCAGCCGCTCGCGCACCAGGCTGAAGGCACTGTTCCATTCCCGCACCTCCACCCGGACGTCGGCCAGGGGGATCCCGGCCTCGGCGGCCAGGCTGCGGGCATTCACCGAACAGCCCCCGGTGGCCAGGACAAAGGGCTGCGCCAGCAAGGTTTCAAGGTCGATGGTCGAGGCCTGCCAGGGGTGATCTTCAGGTAGCACCGCGACCCACGAATCACGCCCCAGCAACCAAGAGCGGCGCTCGGGGGCCGGGTTGAGCACGACCCCAAGGTCCACCAGTTGCGCCTCTAGCAGCGTTTCGACCTCATCATCACTGACCTCCAGCTGCACCACCTCGATGCCCGGATACAGCTGCTTGAAACGCCGCAGCAACGGCGGCAGGAAAGTCGCCAGGACCATGGGAAAGCCCGCCAGTCGCACACTGCCTTGAGGAATGCCCCGCGCCGCGTCCACCTGCCGGCGGACCTCGGCCAGGGCCTCGAGCATCACCCGCGCCTGGGCCAGCACCTGCAAACCGATCGCCGTGGGCAGCGCCTGGCGGCTCTCGCGGACAAACAGCTGCACCCCGAGCATGTCCTCCATCTGGGCCAGGGCCTGGCTGGCCCCGGACTGGGTCATGCCCACCTGCTCGGCGGCCCGGGTGATGGTGGCGCACTCGGCAATCGCCACCAGCAGGCGCCAGTGCATCAGGTTCATCATGGCAGTAGCTGTCCTTATGGCAGTGTTCTGAAAGATTAATTTTACCCATGTTGCCGCCTTACACGACACTGGCTCGCACGTTCACCAGAGACCTGCCGATGAAACTCTACTACGCCCCACAAGCCTGCTCCCTGGCCTCCCATATCGTGCTGCGCGAGCTGCAATTGCCGTTCGAGGCCATCCGCGTCGACAACCGCAGCAAGCGCACCGCCGACGGCCGGGACTTCCTCGCCATCAACCCCAAGGGCTACGTAGCCGCGCTGCAACTGGACGATGGCCAGGTCCTCACTGAAGGCCCGGCCATCCTGCAATACCTCGCCGACCTCAAGCCCGAGTCCGGCCTGGCCGCGGCCAATGGCAGCTGGGAGCGGGTGCGCCTGCAGGAAACCCTGAACTTCATCACCAGCGAAGTGCACGGGATCATGGGCTGGCTGTTCAATCCGGGGTTCGATGATGGGGTGAAAGAGGTGTTCAAGCAGAAGTTGTTCAAGCGCCTGGCCTTGCTCGAGCAGACGCTGGAACACCAGGACTACCTGCAAGGCGCGCAGTTCGGGATCGCCGATGCCTACCTGTTCACCGTCCTGCGCTGGACGGCATTGTTCGCCATCAACCTGGCGAACTGGCCGGCGCTGTCGCGGTTCCAGGCTCGGGTCGAACAGCGACCGGCGGTACGCGATGCCCTGGCGCTGGAACTGGCCTGAGGGGAGAGAGCACGAAGCCCGCGGGGCGGGCTTCGTCAAAGTGATCAGTGGCCGAAGATATTCACTTCGGTCTTCTTGGCCTTTTTCTCGGCGCGTTTCTCGTCTGCGCTCTTTGCCGGCTTTTTCTTGGCATTTTTCTTGGCGTTCATACCTTTGGACATGACGTTCACTCCACTGATGCGGGAAAGGCTTCAGGTATAGCACCTATAGTCGGCCAGGGTTCTTTTATAATCCGCCGGCCCCTGTTGCCAAATCCGGAAACCTCATGCCCGACCTCCAGATCAACCTGCTTGCCGAGGTTGAACGGCCCTTGCTGAACAAGTTCTATCGCCAGCACCGGTCATCCATGCGCGCCGCTTTCGAGGGCCAGCTCTGGGTTGCCAGAAGCAGTGAAATCATCGCTGGCATGAGCCTGAGCCCGACAGCTGAAGGCTATTGGCTGACGGGCCTGTTCGTCGCCCCGACCAGTCGCGGCCAGGGGCTGGCCAGCCAGCTGGTGGGGCAGGCCGTGCAAAGCGTCGAAGGCCCGGTCTGGCTGTTCTGCCATCCGGACCTGCAGGCCCTGTACCGGTCGATGGGCTTCTGCAGCACGACCTGCCTGCCACACGCCTTGAACGAACGGCTGGCCCGCTACCAGCGCAGCAAACCGTTGCTGGCCATGGCCATCGACCGGCCTGGGTCGAGGCCCTGACACCGGGCGGGCCGGGGCTTATTCGTCGGCGTTGGGGTCGAGGTCGGGAAACAGCACTTCGGTGAAGCCGAACTTGCTGAAATCGCTGATCCGCGAGGGGTACAGCCGGCCGATCAGGTGATCGCACTCATGCTGCACCACCCGGGCGTGGAAACCCGAGGCCACGCGCACAATGGGCTCGCCCCTGGGGTCGAAGCCTTCGTAGCGGATGTGCTGGTAGCGCTGCACCGCGCCGCGCAGGCCGGGAACCGAGAGACAACCTTCCCAGCCCTCTTCCAGCACCGGGCTCAAGGGCGTGATCAGCGGATTGATGAGGATGGTTTGCGGCACAGCTTCGGCTTCCGGATAACGTTCGCTGTGCTCGAAGCCGAAGATCACCAGTTGCAGGTCGACACCGATCTGCGGCGCCGCCAGGCCGACGCCACCCACGCTTTCCATGGTCTGGAACATATCGTCGATCAGTTCCCAGAGCTCGGGGCTGTCGAACATTTCCGGCGGTACCGGCGGGGCGATGCGCAGCAGGCGCTCATCGCCCATCTTGAGGATTTCACGGATCATGATCAGGCTTCGTCAGTGGTCGGCTTGAGCGAGTGGTCCCGGCCCAGTCCCGAAACGTGTTGTTTTTCGTCGTGCTGGTCAAAGTCCTTTTCGCCAGGGTCCTTGCCTTCGGCCGACATGTGTTCGATCACCGCGTTCATCTCCGCTCCCAGCAACAGCACTGCGGCGGAGATATAGAAGTACAGCAACAGCACGATGATCGCACCGATACTGCCATACATGGCGTTGTAGTTAGCGAACGTCTTCACGTAGTAGGCAAAACCCAGGGAAGCGACGATCCATACCACCACCGCCAGCACCGAGCCCGGGGTGATGAAGCGGAACTTCTGCTGCACATCGGGCATCACGTAGTACATCAGGGCCACGGCCACCATCATCAGCAGCACGATCACCGGCCAGCGCAGGATGGTCCACAGGGTGACGATGAAGTCCTCCAGGCCCACCTGCCCCGCCAGCCAGGCCATCACCTGCGGCCCCAGCACCATCAGCGCCGCGGCGGCCAGAAGCATGCCGGCAATGCCCACGGTGTAGAACACCGACAGCGGGAAGCGCTTCCAGATCGGCCGCCCCTCGACCACGTCGTAGGCGGCGTTCATCGCGCTCATCATCAGGCGTACACCCGCCGAAGCGGTCCACAGGGCGATGACGATACCGATGGACAGCAGGCCACCCTTGGACTGCTGCAATTGATCGATGACCGGGTTGACCTGCTCCAGGGCCTCGTGGGGCAGCACCAGCTCCGACTGCAGGCGCAGCCAGGTGAAGAAGTCCGGCAGATGGAGGAAACCGATCAGGGCGATCAGGAACAGAATGAAGGGGAACAGCGAGAACAGCATCTGGTAGGCCAGTGCCGAGGCGTAGGTGGACATCTCGTCCGCGATGAACTCATTCACCGTGCGGATCAGTACCCGGTGCAGGGGCAAACCTTTGAGGTCCGGAAAAATCATAGCGTCTCCTTTCGCCGCAAAAAGGTTGAAGTCGATAGCGACTCAGGGGGCGTTTTCTACAACAAATTAGCCTAGTTGGCGAACCGCAACCATTTCCAGTGGCCGATTCCCCTCTCTCACCCATCCCTCACATGAAAACGGCCATCCGTGGATGGCCGCTGCAGTGGGTCATCGAACAGGCCGTTTTCAGGCCTTGTCGATGGTCTTTTTCACTGCATCCTTGGCTTTGCCCACCGCTTGCTGGGCTTCGCCTTTCTTCTCCTGCAGCTTGCCTTCAGCCTGCAGCTTGGTGTTGTCGGTGGCTTTGCCGACACCTTGCTTGACGTTACCGATGGCTTCGTTAGCCAGACCTTTTGCCTTATCCGCTGTGCTGCCCATGGTATTTCTCCGTAGAACATTCATTGATCGAACAAAGGGGATTGCGTCGTTACCCAAGGTTGACCCGCGGCTTTCGCGCAGAGTTTCAATTATTTTTGCCGGGCATTTCATCGCGCCACCCAGGTAGCGCTTTATGTTTGCCGGGCAACCCGGGAGAATGCTCCCCCTGTTCAGGCCAAGCACTGAAGATCCAACCCCCGTAGGAACGTTATGAAACTCGATAAAAAGCAGGCTATCGCCCGCAGGAACCAGGAACTGGGCGGTGCGGTGCTGGGCGTCAACAACTGCCACTTCGCGGAGCTGAACCGCAACCGCAATATCTGGTGGTTCGATATCCTGGTCACCCGCCTGGCCATCGGTCAGTACGAATGGGTGCACCTGCTGCTGCACACCCCGGACACCGATCAACTGCTGCACCTGAAAGTGCCTACGGTGTTCCTGCGGGAAAAACTCGAAGGCCTGGTGATCCGCAACGAAGGCAAGCGCAAGGCCGCCCTGAGCCTGGAGTTGAGCGCCGACAAGGACTCCTTCCTCAAGGACGTGCGCCCGGCCGGCACCGGCGTGAGCTTCGCCCAGTTCCAGCAGTAAGGCGGGCGCCGCCCAATAAAAAAGCCCCGCACTGGCGGGGCTTTTTTGTGGGCGCTGCGGCTTACTTCTTCACGCCGAGCTTCTTCAGCTCTTCGTCACGCAGCTCGCGGCGCAGGATCTTGCCGACGTTGGTGGTTGGCAACGCATCGCGGAACTCAACAGCCTTGGGCACCTTGTAGCCGGTGACATTGGCACGCATGTGCGCCATCACCTGCTCCTTGGTCAGGGTCACGCCCGGCTTGACCACGATGAAGATCTTGATGGTCTCACCGGATTTCTCGTCCGGCACGCCGATCGCCGCGCACTGCAGCACGCCCGGCAGCGAGGCCAGTACGTCTTCCAGCTCATTGGGATAGACGTTGAAACCGGAGACCAGAATCATGTCCTTCTTGCGGTCGACGATGCGGATGTAGCCATTGGGCTGGATCAGCGCGATATCACCGGTCTTCAGCCAGCCTTCGCTGTTGAGGACTTCATCGGTGGCATCCTGGCGCTGCCAGTAGCCCTTCATCACCTGCGGGCCCTTCACGCACAGTTCGCCGACTTCGCCCAGGGGCAGCTCTTCCCCGGCGTCGTCCACCACCCGGCACAGGGTCGAAGGCACCGGAATGCCGATGGTGCCGATCTGGATGTTCTGGATCGGGTTGACCGTGGCCACCGGGCTGGTCTCGGTCATGCCGTAGCCTTCGCAGATCGGGCAGTTGGTCACTTCCTTCCAACGCTCGGCCGCCGCCAGTTGCAGGGCCATGCCACCGGACAAGGTGACTTTCAGCGCCGAGAAATCCAGCTTGCGGAACGCTTCACTGTTGCACAGGGCGACAAACAGGGTGTTGAGGCCGACAAAGCCGCTGAACTTCCACTTCGACAGCTCCTTGACCATCGCCGGCAAGTCCCGCGGGTTGCTGATCAGGATGTTGTGGTTGCCCATGAGCATGATGGCCATGCAATGGAAGGTGAACGCATAGATGTGGTACAGCGGCAGCGGGGTGATGAGGATCTCGCAGCCTTCATTGAGGTTTGAGCCCATCAGCGCCTTGCACTGCAGCATGTTGGCCACCAGGTTGCGGTGGGTCAGCATGGCGCCCTTGGCGACCCCGGTGGTGCCACCGGTGTATTGCAGCACTGCCACGTCGCTGCTGGCAGGGTTGGCTTCCTGCACTGGCTGGCCATGGCCCTTGCGCAGAACGTCATTGAACTTGACGGCCTGGGGCAGGTGATAGGCCGGCACCATCTTCTTCACGTACTTGACCACGCTGTTGATCAGCAGGCGCTTGAGCGGCGGCAGCAGGTCCGCCACTTCGGTGACGATCACGTGCCTGACCCCGGTCTTGGGTACCACGGCCTCTGCCAGGTGGGCCATGTTGGCCAGGCAGACCAGGGCCTTGGCGCCGGAGTCGTTGAATTGGTGTTCCATTTCCCGCGCGGTGTACAGCGGGTTGGTATTGACCACGATCAGGCCGGCGCGGATCGCACCGAATACCGCGATCGGGTATTGCAGCAGGTTGGGCAGTTGCAAGGCGATTCGATCGCCGGGCTGCAAATCGGTATGCTGCTGCAGGTACGCGGCAAAGGCCCCGGACAGTTCGTACAGTTCACCGTAGGTGATTGTCTTGCCGAGGTTGCTAAAGGCCGGTTTGTTAGCGAAACGTTGGCAGGACTGCTTCAACACCGCCTGAATATTCGGATACTCGTCTGGATTGATATCGGCAGCAATCCCAGCTGGGTACTTATCCTTCCAAAAGTCTTCGATCATGGAAGCCCACTCCTCAGCAACGCGAATTCATCACCGCATTTGATGCGATTATTATTTGTCTGTGTTTTTTATTGGTGTCTATTGTTGGTGAGTCTGGCTTTTACTTAGGCCGAGAAGTCACAAAGCGCGCCGAGAGTAGCAGCTTTGGAAAAGGCCGACTAGAGCCAAAGAAGGCCTGAATAGTCACAAAAATGACTCAAGACACTTAAATGGTCACTTTTAGAGTAAAAATTCTACCCGCCTGAATTCCGCTCTGGCCCGGGGCTTTGCGCCCCTCGGAATGCAGAGCGGGCAAGCTGGTTGCGCCAACCGGCTTGCCCGCCAGGTAAAAGCCCTGGGCTCAAGCGATATCGCGCAACTCGCGGCGCAGGATCTTGCCCACCGGGGTCATCGGCAAAGAGTCACGCAGCACAATGTGCTTGGGCACCTTGTAGCCGGTGAAATTCTCTTTGCAGTAGGCCTTGAGCTCTTCAAGGCTGACCCCCGCCTCACGCGGCACCACAAACAGCTTCACCGCCTCGCCGGAACGCTCGTCCGGTATACCGATGACTGCACAGTTGGCGACTTTCGGGTGAGCCATGACCACATCCTCGATCTCGTTCGGGTACACGTTGAAACCCGAGACGATGATCATGTCCTTCTTGCGATCGACGATGCGCACGAAACCGTCCGGATCGATCACCGCGATATCACCGGACTTGAACCAGCCCTCGGCATCCAGCACTTCGGCGGTGGCCTCGGGTTTGTTCCAGTAGCCCTTCATGATCTGCGGGCCCTTGATGCACAGCTCGCCCCGCTCGCCCAACGGCAGCTCGACGCCCTGGTCATCGATGATCTTCAAGGTGGTGCCCGGTACCGGCAGGCCGACGGTGCCCAGCCGCGAACGCTCGCCATAGGGGTTGGTACAGGCCACCGGCGAGGTTTCGGTCAGCCCGTAGCCTTCGGTGATCCGGCAGCCGGTCAGCTTCTGCCAGCGCTCGGCGGTAGCCTTGACCAGGGCCGTGCCGCCAGAGTTGGTGAGCTTCAGATTGGAAAAATCCAGGTTCTTGAAATCCGGGTGATCCATCAGTGCCACAAACAGCGTGTTGAGCCCCAGTAGCGCAGAAAAACGCCACTTCTTCAGCTCCTTGATGAAGCCGCCGATGTCCCGCGGGTTGGTGATCAGCACGTTGTGGTTGCCGGTCACCATCATGCACATGCAGTTCGCGGTGAAGGCATAGATGTGGTACAGCGGCAGCGGCGCGATCATCACCTCCTGGCCTTCGCGCCACTGGGTGTGGCCGTCGGGCCCATGCTGGCCGAGGCAGGCCCGCGCCTGCTGCATGTTGGCCACCAGGTTGCCGTGGGTCAGCATCGCGCCCTTGGCCAGGCCGGTGGTGCCCCCGGTGTACTGCAGCACCGCAACATCGTCGTGGCCCACCTGCAGCGGCTTGATGCTCTGGCCACGCCCCAGGCGCAGGGCACTCTTGAAGGAAATGGCCTGGGGCAGGTGGTAGGCCGGCACCATCTTCTTGACCTTGTCCACCACGGTATTGATCAGCCAACCCTTGGCGCTGGGCATCATGTCGCCCATCCGGGCCTCGATCAGGAACTGGATATCGGTATCCCCCAGCACTTCCTGGACCTTCTGGCCGAAGATGTTCAGGTAGACCAGGGCCCGGGCCCCGCAATCCTTGAACTGGTGGCGCATCTCCCGCGCGGTGTACAGCGGGTTGGTATTGACCACCACCAGCCCTGCGCGCAAGGCTCCGAATACCGCGATCGGGTACTGCAAAACGTTGGGCATCTGCACCGCAATACGGTCTCCCGGAACCAGATCGGTATGGCTTTGCAGATAACCGGCGAAGGCCGCGCTGTAGCGTTCCAGCTCGGCGTAGGTGAGGGTCACGCCCATGTTGCTGAAGGCCGGGCGATCAGCGAATTTCTTGCAGGAACGCTCAAACACCTCGATCACCGACTTGAAGGCCCCCAGGTCGATCTCGTTGGGGACGCCAGCGGGGCGCTTATCATTCCAGAAATCAGGTTGCATTATTCTTGTCCTCTCTTGTACCTGAGCTGTCCGGGCCGCCACTGCAACGCTCTCAGGGGCGGGGCTCCTCGGACGTTAGCAGCTATGGCGATTCAGGCAAATATGCGCAAGTGTGTCATTAATTTTGTGAATCTTGCTTCCAACGGGCGCGCGAATCAGACGCCCAGGCACCGATGCGCTATAAAGTGCAGCGTCTTCGAGCAAAGGAATCGCCATGACCCATGACACGTTCTGGTTGACCACGAGCGACCACCACCGCCTCTTCGTCAACCAGTGGCTGCCCGAACCGCCACTCAAGGCGGTGGTCCTGCTGTCCCACGGCATGGCCGAGCACAGCGGGCGCTACGCGCGCCTGGCCCAGGTCTTGTGCGCCGAAGGCTATGCCGTCTACGCCCCCGACCAGCGAGGCCACGGCAAGACGGCGGAACAGGGGGTACTGGGCCACTACGCAGACCAGAACGGCTGGAGCAAGGTGGTCGGCGACCTGGCCAGCCTCAACCAGCACATCGGCCAGCAGCACCCCGGCACGCCCATCGTCCTGCTGGGCCACAGCATGGGCAGCTACATCGCCCAGGCCTATCTGCAACATCACAGCGCCAGCCTGCACGGGGCGATTCTCAGCGGCTCGAATTTCCAGCCGGTGGCGCTGTACCGCGCCGCCAGCCTGATCGCCCGCATCGAACGCTGGCGCCAGGGCGGCCAGGGGCGCAGCGCACTGATCGAATGGCTGTCCTTCGGTTCGTTCAACAAGGCGTTCAAACCCAATCGCACCGCCTTCGACTGGCTCAGCCGCGACCCGGCGGAAGTCGACAAGTACGTGGCCGATCCATTGTGCGGCTTTCGCTGCACCAACCAGTTGTGGATCGATCTGCTGGGTGGGCTGCAGCAAATCAGCAAGATTGCCAACCTCAAGCAGATCGATCCGGGCCTGCCGCTGCTGGTAATGGGTGGTGAATGTGATCCGGTGAGCGCTGGCAAGCGTCTCAAGGATCTGGCCAACGCGTTGCGCGAGGCCGGCAGCCAGTGCCTGCAACTCAATATCTACCCCCAGGCACGTCATGAGCTGTTCAACGAAAGCAACCGTGACCAAGTGACCCACGACGTGCTGGCCTGGCTCGACCAGGCCCTGCAGCACCGCCGGCCACCACGGTCGGAATAGCCGGTGCGCAGCCAGTGCGCTTATTTATCTGTCAGAGGATTTCAGCAACATGACCCAGGTAACCAACACGCCTTACGAAGCCCTGGAAGTCGGCCAGACCGCCCAGTACAGCAAGACCGTCGAGGAGCGTGACATCCAGCTGTTCGCCGCCATGTCCGGCGACCACAACCCGGTGCACCTGGACCCCGAGTTCGCCGCCGCCACCACGTTCAAGGAGCGCATCGCCCACGGCATGTTCAGCGGCGCGCTGATCAGTGCCGCCGTGGCCTGCGAGCTGCCTGGACCGGGCACCATCTACATCGGCCAGCAGATGACCTTCCAGAAGTCGGTGAAGATTGGCGACACCCTGACCGTGCGCCTGGAGATCCTCGAAAAACTGCCCAAGTTCCGCGTGCGCATCGCCACTCGCGTATTCAACCAGCACGATGAACTGGTTGTGGACGGCGAAGCCGAAATCGCCGCTCCGCGCAGAAAGCAGACCGTGACCCTGACCACCCTGCCAGCCATCACCATCGGCTGAGTCTCGCTCCCCAGGAGCCGGCTTGCCGGCAAGCCGGCTCCTACTGTTTGCCGCCCTCCTCCACCTGCACACTGGCTGTCATGCCGGCGCTCAGGTTGATGCCTTCGGGCACCTTGTCGAGCTTGATCCGCACCGGAATCCGTTGGGCCAGGCGTACCCAGTTGAAGGTCGGCTCCACTTCCGCCAGCAGTTGCCCGTCAGGCGTGGCATTACGGTCGGTGATCCCCCGGCTGATGCTTTCCACATGGCCTTGCAGGGCATCACCGGCGCTCATCAGCCAGACCTTCACCGGGTCGCCGACCTGGATCCGCGGCAGCTTGGTTTCCTCGAAATAGGCCTGGACATAGAAGGTCGAGTCATCGATCAGCGCCATCACCGGCTGCCCGGCATTGACGTAGTTGCCCTCGGCCAGGCGCAAGTTGGTGATATGCCCGTCACGGGGCGCATGCACCTGGCTACGAGCCAGGTTCAATTCGGCGACCTTGGCCTCGGCCTGGGCCTGGCGCAGCTCGCCACGGGCGATGCCGGCGTTGATCTGGGCGTTCTCGCGCAGCTCGGCGCTGATGGCCTGGGGGCCAAGAGCAGCGCGGCGGCTGGCTTCATGTTCGCGCAGGCTCAACTGCTGCTGGCGGGTCTGCACCACCGCCTGGGCTTTTTCCAGGGCGGCCTCGAAACGGTCGCGGTCGATACTCAGCAACAGCTCGCCGGCCTTGACTGGCTGGTTGTCCGCCACCTTGAGCTCGCGCACCCAGCCGGACACATCCGGGGCGACTATCACCACGTCGGCGCGGATCCGCGCATCGCGGGTCCAGGGCGTAAGCATGTAGTACTGCCACAGGTGATAACCGGCAAAGATCGCCACCGCCACCAGGCAGAGGGTAAACACAACACGTACGGGTGTACGCATGATCAACTCCTTATAAGGGCCCCAGGACCAGCGTAATGACCGTCAAGACACAGACGTACAGGGCACAATCGAACAGTGCTTCGTGCCAGATCCAGCGGCCCAGCCCGGTTACCCGCACCAGCATCCGCAGGGCACCGGTCAGCACCAGCGCCAGCACCACATAAATCAGGAACGGGCTGAGCAGCACCCCGCCCAGCGACCACTCACGCAGCCCCATGACTTTCCTCCTGCTGCCGGCACCAACTGCGCCAGCTGCTTTGCAATTGCACGACGGCGCCCTGCGCCAGTTTCAACGCATCACTGGGCGGCTGCTGCCCCAGCGCCTCCAGCAGGGCCACGCTGGGCTGCTCCAGGGCATCCTGACGACTGCCCGCCGGGCCTTGTTCCAGAGTGCGCTGCAGGTGCTCGAAATAAGCTCGCTGCGCGGCGCCGACCGGTACCTGGGCCACCGCCAGGCTCAGGCGCAGGTGCATCAGTTCGTCGCCGATATCCAGGCCCAGCAGGCCATCGTCCCAGCGGCTGCGGGCCGGCTCCGGCAGTTCCGGATAATGCCGCGCCAGTTGCAACAGGCGGTCGGCCATGCGCCCGCCAAACCAGCTTTCCGCACCCCGCAGGTTGCGCCGGGTCAGGCGCACCAGGTCGTGCAGGGTCGCAGCCAGCAGGCGCCGGCCGTGCCACGCCGGGTTGCGCAGGATCAGCAGATGGAAGGCCAGCACCGCAGCGCCCACCCCCAGCACCATGGCCTGGGCGTTATTGAAGAAACTGGCAACATCGAAACTCATGCGGTTCATCGGCGAGATCAGCACGATGAAGTGCAGGCAGAACGAAGTGGCCGTGGCGCCGATCTGCGGCTTGGCCATGCCCAGGGCGCCGAAGAACAGCGGCACGCCCATGGCCATCGCCAGCATCGGGAAACCGCTCCACTGGGGCAGCAGGATCTGCCCCACCACGAAGGCTGCCGGAACCGCCAGAAAGATCCCGCGCATGAAGCTCATGCCGATCTGCGCCCCGTTCTCGCGGCTGGCGAACAGGCTGCAGACCACACAAGTCAGGAGCATCGCCCCGGAGGCCGCGGGCCAGGCGGTGGCCAGCCAGAAGCTGGCCACCGTCAGAAAAGCCAGGGCGCTGCGGGCGCCGAATACCAGGGCCAGCGACAAGTCGCGGTGAGGTGTCAGCGTCGCCGGCTGCACCATTGCCCCGCGCCCCTCCTGCACCGCTGAAAGGGCCTGGGTGGCAGCCAGGGCGGTGTCCAGCAACAAGCTGAAACGCGCCAGGCAGTAACTCTGCGCCGGGCTGATCGCCCCATCGCGGGAGGCCTCCAGCACCCGTGGCGACAAGGCTTGCAGGCTGGCACCCTCAGCGCTGTCCAGGGCCGCCAGGACCTGATCCATCCACGGCTGCAACCGCGCGGCTTCGACGCTATCCAACTGCTTCCACTGGCGCCGCACCGAACGGGAGATGCGCAGCAGCATCAACAGTTTCTGGCTCAGGCCACCGATCGCCCGGGCCCGCTGGCGGCCCAGCGGGCCTTCGAACCAGGCATGTTCGCGCTGGGCATCGACGGCGACGATGCGCCCGAGGATCTCCAGCAGGCCCTTGCGGGCCTGGGCATCCCCGGCCAGGGTGGCACGGGCCGCCTGCATCCCGCTGTGCCAGGCGCTGCGGGCCTGATCGGCCAACTGTCGCTCGACGCGCAGCGGCCAGAGCAGCGCGCTGCTGGCGGTGGCGCAGATGATACCCAGGGAAATCTCCGTACAGCGGGCCACCGCCTGGTCGAAGATCCCCAGGGGATGGCTGATGGCCGGCAAGGCAATGATGGCCACGGTGTAGCCGGCCAGCACGAAGGAGTAGGACCAGGCACTGCGCAACAGGGTCGAACTGGCCGTGCACAACCCCAGCCACAGCGCCAGGGCGAGGAGGAACAGCCAGGGGGTCTGGGCGAACAGCCCCATGAACAGCACCGACATAAGGGTGCCCACCAGGGTCCCCAACAGCCGCGCCAGACCTTTTTGCAGGACCATGCCGGACAGCGGCTGAGCCACGATGAATGCGGTCATCAGGGCCCAGGCCGGTTGCTCCAGCCCCCAGCGCAATGCCAGCCACAGCGCTACCCCACCACCGAGCAGGGTCTTGATCGCGAACTGCAATGCAGGAAGGTTGGGAGCAAGCAGGGCTTGCAGGGTAATGGGCACGGCTGGCAACTCTTGGCAGGACAAACACAACGATAGTCGCGATAGGCATCAGCGAAGCTGGGCTAATTATTAGCTAGCTAACTAAATACCGTCCAGCATTAAATTACCGGCATAAAAAAACGCCAGACTGGCTGGCGTTTTTGACAGGTTTTGACCCTTACGAACGGGCGCGTGCCTGATTGCGCAGGGCTTTGACCTGGTCGTGATTGCGTTGCACGCCGTGGTACTGGCGCTCTACCACATCACGAATGCCCACCAGGTTGTGCTTGTTGATCTTCTCCAGAGCCTCCTTGTAAGCCTTCAGTGCATGGTCTTCACCACGCTCGGCCTCGTTGAGCACCGCCTCCTCGTCCTTGCCGGTCACCAGGGACTTGAGGTCGACCCAGCGACGGTGCAGGTCGCCGCTGACACTGGTGGAGGTTTCCGGATCCCCGCCCATGGAACGCACTACCGACTGCAGTTCTGCCGCGGCCGTGGCGCAATCGGTGGAGCGCTTGATGAACAGCGCCTTGAGCTCGGGGTGCTTGATGTCTTCGGCACAGGTCTTGAACCCTTCCTGACCGTCCTTGCTGGTCTCGATCAGGCTGTTGAGTACCGAAATAGCTTCTTTGTTCAAGTCAGTCATTTTCTGGTTCCTTGTGGGTTGCGAGAATTGGGTTAACTCGAGAGTTGAGTTAGTTGAGTTAACTGTTGCACCCGCCATGCCAGACTTGGATTATATTTTTATTCCTTGTTATTCAATGACTTAGAAAATATACAAAAATCTGTATCCGAGTTATTTGCATGATCTGTCATTTGGCCTCCATGCAGAATGCCTGTATTTTCCAAGGCTCTTGAATGACACGACAGCCCCCGCCATGACCCCTGAAACTCTTGAACTGCTGGTCACCCGGGAAATGCCCTTCGGCAAATACAAGGGCCGAATCCTGGCCGACCTGCCCGGCCCCTACCTGAACTGGTTCGCCCGGGAAGGTTTTCCCAAGGGCGAACTCGGCGGCCTGCTGGCCCTGATGCAGGAAATCGACCACAACGGCCTTAGCGACCTGCTCGATCCCCTGCGGGCCAAACACGGCAAACCCAAACCCCGTCACTGAAAAAGAGCCCTCCATGCCAAGGACTGCAGCCACACTTGCCCACGACGAAGATCATTGGCAGGGCATCGCTCGCCAGTTCGACATCGAGCCGGGGCCGATCAACCTGGAAAACGGCTACTTCGGGCGCATGACCCGCAGCGTGGCCCAGGAGTACCAGCACAACATCCAGTGGGTGAACCGCAGCAACTCGCTGCTGGTGCGCCAGCGCTTCGAGCAGATCGACGCGCTGGACATCCGCCGCCAACTGGCGGCGCTGCTGCAGGCGCCGGAAAACGCCGTGGCCCTGACCCGCTGTGCCTCCGACGCCCTGCAATCGCTGATCCGCAACTACAACCGCCTGCAACCGGGCGACCAGGTGCTGCTCAGCGACCTGGAGTACGACACGGTCAAGAGCGCCATGCGCTGGCTGGCCCGCCAGCGCGGCGTCGAAGTGATAGAGATCGTCCACCGGCATCCTGCCAGTTTTGACAGCCTTGTAAGCACCTACAAAGACGCTTTCGAGCGCTACCCACGGCTCAAGCTGATGCCCCTGACCTATGTCACCCATCGCAGCGGGCTGGTGATGCCGGTCCGGGTGATTGCCGCCGCCGCTCGGGAACACGGGGTCGACATCATCCTCGACGGCGCCCACGCCCTGGGCCAGATCGACTTCGACCTTCGCGACCTGGGCATCGCCTTCGCCGGTTTCAACCTGCACAAGTGGATCGGCGCACCGCTGAGCCTGGGCTTTGTGTATATCCACCCCGAACGCCTGGAAGACATCGACCCGGACATGGACGAGTTCCATTTTCCCCGTGACGACGTGCGCGCCCGTACGCCCTACAGCACGCCAAACATTCCGGCGCTTATGACCCTGCCCCGGGTGTTCGAGGAACACCGGGCGATGGGTGGTGCGGCGGCCAAGGGCGCGCGCCTGAACTACCTGCGCCATAGCTGGAGCGAAGCGGTGCGCGAAATGGACGGGCTGGAAGTCATGACCCCGCAGGACCCGCGCCTGTGCTGCGCCATCAGCGCTGTGCGCTTCACCCGCCACCAGGACCAGCAAGCCCTGGCGGATCGCCTGCTACGGGACTACAACCTGTTTACCGTGGCCCGCAATGGCGCAGGGTTCGGCACCTGCATCCGCATCACTCCGGGGCTGACCACTCCCCTTGCGCATATGCAGCAGTTGATCGAAGCCCTCACCGACCTGGCCGGCCGGTAAGCCCTGCCCGCCTGTCGCGCGCCGGGCAGCGCTATTCTCCAGGCAAAAAAAAACGGTGCGCCGACCAAGCGCACCGTAAAGCCGTAGAACACACCAACGAATCGGGTAGAACCTTCAGTCCAGCAGGGCCAGGGCCTCGGCCGTGCACTCCTGGATCCGTGCCCAGTCGCCGTTCTTGATCCACTCGGGATCGAGCATCCAGCTACCGCCGACACACATCACATTCTTGAGCGCCATGTAGCTCTTGATATTGGCCGGGCCGACGCCGCCGGTAGGGCAGAACTTGACCTCGCCGAACGGCCCGCCCAGGGCCTTGATCGCCGCCACACCACCACTGACTTCCGCCGGGAACAGCTTGAAGCGGCGGTAGCCCAGGGCATAGCCCTCCATGATCCCGGAGGCATTGCTGATCCCCGGCAGCAGGGGAATCGGGCTGGCCACGCTGGCTTGCAGCAGGTCGCGGGTGATGCCCGGGGTGACGATGAACTGCGAACCTGCCGCCTCCGCCGCCACCAGCATCTGCGGGTCGAGCACAGTGCCGGCGCCGGTCACCAGCTCCGGGCGCTGTTCGCGCAGGATCTGGATCGCCTTGAGGCCGAACTGCGAACGCAGGGTCACTTCCAGGGCGGTCAGGCCGCCGGCCGCCAGGGCATCGGCCAGCGGCAGGACATCCTGCTCGCGGGCAATGGTGATCACCGGCAGGATCCGCGCCTTGGCGCAGAGGCTGTCGATCAGGGCAACTTTGTCCGCCATGGAAACGGTCGGGGCGAGGTTTGTCATAGCGGCTGATCCTTGGCTCATGGGCACCAGTAAATCTCTAACGGGGTTTGCAGGAAGGCGCGAATCGGCATTTCGGCGACAGCGTCACCAGCCAGTGCGGCGCTCAGGGTGGTCAGCTTGGACTGACCGGAAATCGACAACAGGCTGTTGCGGGCCGAAGCCAGCAATGCCCGGCTCATGCTCAGGCGCTGATGGGGCACGCTGGGCGCCAGCATCGGCCAGCAGCGACGAGTGCCATCGGCCTTGAGCGCTTCAGCCAGGTTCGGGCTGTTGGGGAACAGCGACGCGGTGTGGCCGTCATCCCCCATGCCCAGCACCAGCACATCGATGCCTGGCAGTTCGGCCAGCAGACTGTCCGCTTGCAGGGCAGCCTCTTCAAGATTGGCCGCCGCACTGTAGAGGCCGAGGAAGCGAGCCTTGGCCACCGGCCCCTGGAGCAGGTAGCGCTTGAGCAGGCCCGCATTGCTGTCGGCATGCTCCACAGGCACCCAGCGCTCGTCCGCCAGGGTGATCAGCACCTTGGACCAATCCAGCTCCTGCTTCACCAGAGCCTGGAAAAACGCCACCGGGCTACGGCCACCGGACACCACCAGGGTGGCGTTGCCGCGCGCGGCAATGGCCTCGCGCAGCAGCTCGGCGACCTTCAGCGCCTGGCCTTCAGCCAGCAGCGTGGGGCTGCGGAATTCGTGGGCGCGCACGCCCGCCGGCAGTTGCAAATCAGATATCGCCATACCAAGACCTCCCATCCCGCGTGATCAGTGCAATGGAGCTCATCGGCCCCCAGGACCCGGCCGCGTACGGCTTGGGCGCATCGCCGGATTTCTTCCACCCGGCAATCAACTGGTCACACCACTTCCACGCGGCTTCGATTTCATCTTTGCGCACAAACAGGTTCTGATTGCCGCGCATCACTTCCAGCAACAACCGCTCGTAGGCATCGGGGATCCGTGCACTGCGATAGGTATCGGAAAAATTCAGCTGCAACGGACCGCTGCGCAGTTGCATGCCCTTGTCCAGGCCCTGCTCCTTGGTCATCACCCGCAACGAGATACCTTCGTCCGGCTGCAGGCGGATGATGAGTTTGTTGCTGATCTGCAGGCGCTGCTCGGGGGCGAAGATGTAGTGCGAGGGTTCCTTGAAGTGGATGACGATCTGCGACAGCTTCTGTGGCATGCGCTTGCCGGTGCGCAGGTAGAACGGCACACCGGCCCAGCGCCAGTTGCGGATATCGGCGCGCAGGGCGACGAAGGTCTCGGTGTCGCTCTGGGTGTTGGAGTTTTCTTCCTCCAGGTAGCCCGGCACCGACTGGCCTTCGCTGTGGCCGGCGATGTACTGGCCGCGCACCACCTGGGTGGTCAGGCCTTCCGGGCTGATGGGCGCCAGGGCCTTGAGCACCTTGACCTTCTCGTCGCGGATGCTGTCGGCCGAAAGGTCGGCCGGCGGGTCCATCGCGATCAGGCAGAGCAGTTGCAGCAAGTGGTTCTGGATCATGTCCCGCAGTTGGCCGGCCTTGTCGAAATAGCCCCAGCGACCTTCGATGCCGACCTTCTCGGCCACGGTGATTTCCACGTGGGAGATGTAGTTCTGGTTCCACTGGGTTTCGAACAGGCTGTTGGCGAAACGCAGGGCAATCAGGTTCTGCACCGTTTCCTTGCCCAGGTAGTGGTCGATCCGGTAGATGCGGGTTTCCGGGAAGAACTGCGCCACCGCGTCGTTGACCTTGCGTGATGAATCCAGGTCCGAGCCGATGGGTTTTTCCAGGACCACACGGGTGTGCTGGTTGAGCCCGACCCGGGAGAGGTTTTCGCAGATCGCGCCATACACCGCCGCCGGCGTGGCGAAGTAGGCAATCAGGCGCTGCTCGCTGCCGACACGTTCGGCCAGGGCGACGTAGTCCTCGGCCTTGAGGAAGTCCACATGCAGGTAGCTCAGGCGGGCGAGAAAACGCTGCAGGACCTGGCTATCGATATCCTTGTCGCCGACATACTTGTGCAGCTCGGTTTCGATATTCGCCAGGTGTTCCTGCTCGCTGCCAGGCTCGCGGGCCAGGGCCAGGATGCGCGTGTCGTCATGCAGCAAACCGGCGGCATCGAGTTGGTACAGGGCAGGAAACAGCTTACGCAGCGCCAGATCGCCCAGCGCGCCAAACAAGGCAAAGGTGCAGGGTTCAACCGTTATCGAAGGCATGATGTTTGTTCTTTTATCAAGTTAAGCTACAAATACCTTTTTTCAAGGCATCACTCAAGGAAAAATGTAGTAATAAACACAACATTTTTACAAAATACAGATTCCAGGTGGTGGTCGATCCGGGCCATCAGTAGGATAGGCCACCTCTCAACTTCGCATTGCAGGCGCGCCAGCGACCCGCTGCGCAGCGCAATCGCAGCAAGCTCAAAAGGCCTGCACCGACAATCCGTCGGCGCGCCTTGCTCGATTGACCGCTTCCCGGCCCTGCCCGCAGCGCCTGTCTAGCCGATCTAGGAAACCTTAATGGACCGAGTGCGAAACCTTCTGGAGCAGATCCAGAACCGTCTTGAAGAACTGAACAAGGCGGAACGTAAAGTCGCGGAAGTCATCCTGCTCAACCCGCAGCAGGCGACTCGCTTCAGCATCGCCGCCCTGGCCCAGGCTGCCTCGGTCAGCGAACCGACGGTCAATCGCTTCTGCCGCTCCTTTGGCGTCAGCGGCTACCCGGAACTCAAGCTGCAACTGGCCCAGAGCCTGGCCAGCGGTGCGGCCTATGTCAGCCGTGCCGTGGAGGCCGACGACAACCCAGAAGCCTACACGCAAAAGATTTTCGGCAGCGCCATCGCCTCCCTGGACAGCGCCTGCCAGGCCCTGGACCCGAACCTGATCAGCAAGGCCGTGGACTTGTTGATCCAGGCCCGGCAGATCCACTTCTTCGGTCTCGGCGCCTCGGCCCCGGTGGCCCTGGACGCCCAGCACAAGTTCTTCCGCTTCAACCTCGCCGTCACCGCCCACGCCGATGTGCTGATGCAACGGATGATCGCGTCGGTGGCTCATACCGGCGAATTGTTCGTGATCATTTCCTACACCGGCCGCACCCGCGAACTGGTGGAAGTGGCGCGTATCGCACGGGAAAACGGCGCCTCGGTGCTGGGGCTGACCGCAGAAAACTCGCCACTGGCCAAGGCCAGTACCTTGAGCCTGAACATCCCGCTACCGGAAGACACCGACATCTACATGCCGATGACCTCGCGGATCATCCAGCTCACCGTACTCGACGTGCTGGCCACAGGCATGACCCTGCGCCGCGGCGTGGATTTCCAGCCACACCTGCGCAAGATCAAGGAAAGCCTCAACGCCAGCCGCTACCCGGTGGGCGACGAGTTCAACTGAAGCCGGGCCGGCTCCCTACCCCGCAGCGCGCGCCTGCAAGCTCAGGTGCGCTTGCTCCCCGGGCGCCAGGCGCAGGCTGTAGGTGCCGCCCACAGCTGCTTCGACACAGACGAACCGCGACACCTCGTTCCAGCTCACCCCCAGCAGCGGCCGGGTGCCGGGGTGCCAGACCACGGTGTCGGCATGGTCACCGGTATCGATGCACAACTCACGCTGCCAGGCGTGATCCTTGAGCTGCAACTCACCCTCGTGCTGGAACACCCGCTGGCAACCGCCCTCGACCCGCAACTCGCCCTGCTGCTGGCAGACCTGACGGCTCAACTGGTCATAACCCTGGGCGCCATCGAGCCCAGACAGCGCTATCTCGCCGACATCACCAATACGCCAGTAGGCGTGCAGAGCCTGGCTCAACTGGCAGGGTTCGGTGTCCTGGTGCTCGGTGCTCAGGCGCAGGTCCATGCTCTGGCCCAGGTGCGCATGCAGGTCGACCTTCCAGTCGCACAACTGCAATTGCCAGTGCAGGCGCACGCCCTCTTCATCACTGCTGCTGTCCAGCAGCTTCCAGTCCAGCAGCCGCGCCCAGCCATGGGAAGGCCAGGCATTTTCGCTGGGATGGCGCCCATACCAGGGCCAGCACACCGGCACTCCGCCACGGATCGCCCCCACCTGCGGCCACTTCGCCGCACACCACAGCCAGGGCTTTTGTCCGGCCGGCTGGAAGTGCAGCAACTGGGCACCCTGACGACTGAACACGGCCTGGCACAGCGGGTGATCGATCACCAGCACGTCACGCAATTGATAACGCTCCCAGGCAAACACCGGGCGCTCGCGCAAGGATCTGAAAAAGCGTTGTAGCGGATGCTCATGCATGGGCCGCAGTCCTGAAAATCAATGCTGTCTCGCTACTCATGAGGGGGGCGCCGGCCCGACAAAAAAAAGCGGACGGCCCAGGCCATCCGCAAAATGCGCACAGAGAGAAGGAGCTTATCGCAACGGCCTTAGAACACCGACTGAATTTTCAGGCCGGCCACCAGCGCGTTGTCGACTTCATCCACACCACCCGGGTGGGTGATGTATTGCAGGTTGGGGCGCACGGTCAGCCAGTTGGTGACGTGGAAGCCATAGTTGATCTCGTAGTTGTATTCGGTGTCGCGCAGCGGCATATACAGCGGGTTGTCGTAGTTGCTGATGCCGTTGTCCTCGTTGATCAGCTGGGCGTTCTTGCGCACATCGTCGTTGACGTGGATCCGAGCAAAACCGATGCCGACGTCATCTTTGGGACGCGCATCGAACGGCCCCTTGTACACGAACATCAGCGACTGGTAGTTGTCGACGACGTTGGTGTCCTTGTCGTGGAAGGTGGCGTTGGCAGCGATGTTCAGGCCCCGGGAAGCATCACCGTTGTGGGTGGTGAGTTGCTGCTGCCCGACGAACCAGTAGCCGTGCTTGCTGTTGTGCACGCGATAGGCATCACCCGTGTTCGCGGCATCCTGACCATTGACGTCCTTGCGCACATCATTGGCATCGGCCGTGCTCTTGTAGTAACCGACGCGGTACTCGCCCGGCAGGCTGTTGAGCTTGGGCGACCAGACCAGTTCCACCGGCAACACGGTGCCCTTGGTGCCGCTGCCGCTGAGCTTGAAGCCGTTGCCGTGCTCCAGTTGCGACGGGTTCTGGTTGTAGGCGCCGATTTGCGCATACAGCTCGGGGGTGATGTTGTACTTGATGCGCAGCGCCGCCTGGCTGACCGGCCAGTTGTACCAGATGCCGGTGGCCCAGTTGCCCACCTGGGAGCCGCAGAACGCCAGGTTCTGGAAGTCGCAGGGGAAGGTGTTGAAGTCTTCGCCTTCGCCGAAGTAGCCGGCCTTGACGTCCAGCTTGCCGTCGAGGAACTGGTGCTGAACCCACAACTGGGTCAAGCGGACCATGTGCCCCCGGCCATAGACCTCCTGGGAGGAGCTCAAGGTGCCGGCACGCGGGTCGCCGATGCGGTCGTTGGAGATGTTCTGGCCGTTACGGTTGGTCAGCTGGATCTTGGCCTGGGTGTTGTCCCAGCCCAAAAGCTTCTGCAGGTCGAACGCCACGCCCAGGCCGAACTGGTCGCTGTAGCGCCCGGTCTTGTCGTCGTTGTAACCACCATGCAGGTTGGCGCCCATTTCACCGACGTAGTCGGCCTTGATGTCGATCCCCTGCTCGATCAGCTTGGTGCGCTCGCCGCCCCAGTCGCCGGTCATCCATTTCGAATCGGCGCTGAACGCCTCATCGGCCATGGCATTGCCGGACAGGACCAGGGCCGCCACCGCCGACAACTGGCAGAGCAATCGGGTGTTGCTGTGTTGCTTTTTCATCCCTACATCCTCGTCTTTATTGTTATTAACGATTTATCCAACGCGGTTTACAGCAGTGGCGACGGATGACAGGCCATCCGTCACGGATTCAGCGGCCCTTGAACTGCGCCACATTGCCGCCCCGGGCCTCTGTCACCGGTGCCCCGGCGGCGCCCAGGCGTTCACCGCTCTGGGCGTCGAACAACAGCACCCGGGCCGGATCGAACTGCAGTGTCAGGGTTTCCCCGGCCTCGGGGGCCTGGTCCGGTGCCAGGCGGCAGCAGACCTTGGTGCCATTGAGCGTGACGAATACCAGGGTGTCGGGGCCGGTGGGCTCGATCACCTGGACCTCGGCACGAATGGTCGGCAGGCCGTTGGCCTCGCCCGCGGCCAGGGCGATCTGTTCCGGGCGAATGCCGAGGATCACCTCACGGTCTTCCAGCCCGGCATCCTGGGGCCCCAGGGGCAGCTCGCAACGAGCCTGGCCACTATCCAGCAGGGCCAGCAGGCGGCCGTCCTTGCGTTGCAGGCGCAGGGGGATGAAGTTCATCGGCGGCGAACCGATAAAGCTGGCCACGAACAGGTTGGCCGGGTCGTTGTAGATCTGCTTCGGGGTGCCGAACTGTTGGATGATCCCGTCCTTCATCACCGCCACCTTGTCGCCCAGGGTCATGGCTTCGATCTGATCGTGGGTGACGTAGACCGTGGTGGTCTTCAGGCGCTGGTGCATCAGTTTCATTTCGGTGCGCATCTCGACCCGCAGCTTGGCGTCGAGGTTGGACAGCGGCTCGTCGAACAGGTAGATCTTCGGCCGTCGCGCCAGCGCCCGGCCCATGGCCACCCGTTGCTGCTGGCCACCGGAGAGCTGGCCCGGCTTGCGGGTCAGCAGGTGCTCGATCTGCAGCAGCTTGGCCACCCGTGCCACTTCCGCGTCGATCTCGGCGGCGGGCATCTTGCGGATCTTCAGGCCGAAGGCGATGTTGTCGCGCACGCTCATGGTCGGGTACAGCGCGTAGGACTGGAACACCATGGCGATGTCACGATCCTTGGGGCTCATGCCGCTGATATCGGCATCGTCCACCAGGATCGCCCCGCCGCTGATGTTCTCAAGGCCCGCGATGCAGTTCATCAGGGTGGATTTTCCGCAGCCGGACGGGCCGACGAGGATCAGGAACTCACCGTCGTCGATCTTCAGTTCGATGTTCTTCAGGGTGTCCGGCAGGCCGGCACCGTAGGTCTTGTTGACGTTGCGCAATTCGAGAGTTGCCATGCTTTACCCCTTGACCGCGCCGGACGTCAGCCCGCGCAGGAAATACTTGCCGGCGAAGATGTAGACCAGCAGTGTCGGCAGCCCGGCGATCATCGCCGCCGCCATATCAACGTTGTATTCCTTGGCCCCGGTGCTGGTGTTGACCAGGTTGTTCAGGGCCACGGTGATCGGTTGCGCATCGCCGCTGGCGAACACCACGCCGAACAGGAAATCGTTCCAGATCTGGGTGAATTGCCAGATCAGGCAGACCATGATGATCGGCACCGACATCGGCAAAAGGATCTTGCCGAAGATGGTGAAGAACCCGGCACCGTCCAGGCGCGCAGCCTTGACCAGCGCATCCGGCACGCTCACGTAGTAGTTGCGAAAGAACAAAGTGGTGAAGGCCAGCCCGTAGACCACGTGCACCAGCACCAGGCCGGTGGTGGTGTTGGCCAGGCCGAACTTGCCCAGGGTGAACGAAGCCGGCAGCAGCACCGTCTGGAACGGCAGGAAGCAGCCGAACAGCAGCAGGCCGAAGAACAGCTGGGAGCCGCGAAAACGCCACATCGACAGCACGTAGCCGTTCATTGCACCGATGAAGGTGGAGATCAGCACCGCCGGCACGGTGATCTTCACCGAGTTCCAGAAGTAGCCACCGACAGTGTCCCAGGCCTTGATCCAGCCGATGCCGTCCACCACCTGTGGCCAGCTCAAAAGGTTGCCGGTGCGGATATCCTCCGGGGTCTTGAAGCTGGTGAGCAGCATCACCACCAGCGGTATCAGGTACACCGCCGCCGCCAGCAGCAGGGTGGCGTAGATGGCGATCCGGCTGAAGTTCAGGGTCGGTTTGCCAAGGGAGTCAGTCATGGCGCTTGCCCCGCAGTTCGGAATACAGGTACGGCACAAGGATGGTCAGCACGGCGCCCAGCATCAGCATGGCGCTGGCCGAACCTATGCCCATCTGGCCGCGGCTGAAGGTGAAGGAATACATGAACATCGCCGGCAGGTCGGAGGAATAGCCCGGGCCGCCCGCGGTCATCGCCGCCACCAGGTCGAAGCTCTTGATGGCGATGTGGGCGAGGATCATGAAGGCACTGAAGAACACCGGCCGCAGGCTCGGCAGGACAATCTTCAGGTAGATGGTCGGCAGGCTCGCACCGTCCACCTGGGCGGCGCGGATGATCGACTGGTCGACACCCCGCAGGCCGGCGAGGAACATTGCCATGACAAAGCCCGAGGCCTGCCACACCGCGGCGATCACCAGGCAGTACACCACCCGGTCCTGATCCACCAGCCAGTCCAGGCGAAAGCCTTCCCAGCCCCAGTCGCGAAGCATCTTGTCCAGGCCCAGGCCGGGGTTGAGCAACCACTTCCAGGCGGTACCGGTGACGATCATCGACAGCGCCATGGGGTACAGGTACACGGTGCGGATAAAGCCTTCCTTGCGGATGCGCTGGTCCAGCAGCACCGCGAGGAACACTCCCAGCACCAGGCTGATGGCGATGAACATGCCGCCGAAGACCGCGAGGTTCTTGCTCGCCACCCACCAGCGGTCGTTGTCCATCAAGCGCAGGTATTGCTGCAGGCCGACCCACTTGTAGCTCGGCATGAAGCTGGAATTGGTAAAGGACAGAATGAACGTCCAGATGATGTAGCCGTAGAAACCCACCAGCACGATCACCATGCTCGGTGCCAGCACCAGCTTGGGTAGCCAGCGCTGCAATGCATCTAACGGTGAGGCTTTGCTGAAAACCGCCACAGAGCTCATCGGAATAACCCAGTCAGGAGTGAATCCGGGCTGCACACCGTCGCTGCATGGGCCGGGGCACAGGCAGGGCGGCGACAGTCACGGGTGAGCCGCCGGCGTACCGGCGGCGGGGTTCAAGGATTACTGCGCGGCCTTGACCGCCGAAGCCAGCTGCGCACTGGCCTTGGCCGGGTCCGCATCCTTGTCGTTCATGAAGTTGGTCACCACGTCGAAGATCGCGCCCTGCACCGCCAGGGAAGTGGCCATGTTGTGCGCCATGCTCGGCTGCAGGCCGCCGGTCTTCTCGTCTGCCAGGAAGTCCTTGGCCGACGCCTGGGCGCAGGAGTCGAAGCCCTCGGCGCTCATGTCGTTGAGCATGTCGGTACGCACCGGGATCGAACCCTTGTTGATGCTGAAGACTTTCTGGAAGTCCTTGCCCAGGGCGACCTTGGCCAGGTCCTGCTGGGCAGCGATATCGCCCTTGCGGTCGGCCTTGAGCTTGAACACCGCCAGGGAGTCGATGTTGTAGGTGAAGGCCTTGTCGGTACCCGGGAACGGTACGCACTGGTAGTCCTTGCCGGCGACCTTCTTGGCCGCGGTCCACTCGCTCTTGGCCCAGTCGCCCATCATCTGCATGCCGGCCTTGCCGCCGATCACGTCGGCTGCGGCAATGTTCCAGTCACGCCCGGCACGGTTGGGGTCCATGTAGCCGGTGATTTTCTTCAGCTCGGTGAAGGCCTTGGCCATTTCCGGGCCGGAGAGGGTTTTCTGGTCCAGGTCCACCAGGGCTTTCTTGTAGCCCTCCGGGCCCATGACCGAGAGCACCACGTCTTCGAACACGGTGCTGTCCTGCCACGGCTGGCCGCCGTGGGCCAGGGCGATGAAGCCGGCGGCCTTGAGCTTGTCGCCGGCGGCATAGAATTCTTCGAGGGTGGTCGGGGCCTTGTCGATCCCGGCTTTCTTGAACACGGCAGGGTTGATCCACAGCCAGTTGACCCGGTGGATGTTCACCGGCACCGCCACGTAGTCACCTTCGTATTTGACGGTATTGGCCACCTTGGGCGACAGCAGGCCGTCCCAGTTCTCGGCCTTGGCCACGTCCTTGAGGGTTTCGGTACTGAGCAGGCCGGTGCTGCCCCATTCCTGGATGTCCGGGCCCTTGATCTGCGCCACACCCGGCGGGTTGCCGGCCACGGCGCGGCTTTTGAGCACGGTCATGGCAGTGGAACCGCCACCGCCGGCCACGGCGCCGTCCTTCCAGGTGAAACCGTCTTTTTCCACTTGGGCCTTGAGCACATCGACGGCGGCTTTTTCACCACCCGAAGTCCACCAGTGGACGACTTCCACGGAACCTTTGGAATCGGCGGCGAGGGCACTCAGGGGAAACAGAGAGGCAAGGGAAATGACAGTGGCGAGGCGAGAAATCGCATTCATTTGAAGTACCTTTCTTGTTGTTATGCATGCAAGTCTGGTGCTTGCGCTGCAAACGAGTCTAAACAGACTAGTCGATCATTCGAGTAACGAAGCGATGGGTAAATGTCACCACATGGTTACACAAGGCCCGGAACAGACACCTGGGCCAATGCCGAAGCCATGCTCGGGGCCAACGGCAGGCGCGGGATCAGCACCGCCTGCCAGGCGTGATAGAGGTCCGGCTTGCCGCCCCAGATCCGGGCTGACGGCTGGTTGTCCGGGCCCAGTTCGTGGTGCCAGCTACCGTGCCTGCGGTCGATGAAATGGGCCTCGCAGAATTCCCAGAAACAGCGGTACCAGGCCTCGTACTGGGCCTGGCCGGTGCGTTTGAGCAAGGCGCTGGCGGCGGCGCTGGCCTCGGCGTGGGTCCAGTGCAGGCGCTCGCGCACCACTGGCTGGTGGTCCCAGTCCAGGGTGTAGACCATGCCCGGGGCGCCATCGACGCTCCAGCCATGGCGGCAGTTGCTTTCGAACAGCTTCTGCGCGTCCTGCACCAGCCAGCCGGGGGTCAGCATGCCGGCCTTCACCCGCGAAGCCTCCAGGTGCAGCAACAGCCGCGCCCATTCGAAGCCGTGTCCCGGGGTGGTGCCAAAGGGCCGGAAACCGTCGGCGGGAAAGGCCTGGTTGTAGTCACGAAGTGGTTGCCAGGCGAGGTCGAAATGCTCGATCACCATGAAGTCGTTGGCCGCCGCCTGAGTGTGGATCACCCGCTCGACGATCCGCAGGGCGCGGGTCAGCCAGCGTGAGTCCTGGGTGACATCGGCCAGGGCCAGGAACGCCTCGGTGGCGTGCATGTTGCTGTTGGCACCGCGATAGGCTTCCGGCTGACTCCAGTCGCAGTTGAAAGACTCGCGCAGCGCGCCCTCCTCCTCGCTCCAGAAATGCCGGTCGATGATGGCGATGGCCTCCTCCAGCAAACGCTCGGCGCCGGGACGTTGGGCCACCACCGCGGAGCTGGCCGCCAGAGCGACAAAGGCATGCAGGTAGGCGGCCTTGGTGCTGTTGCCGTCGGCCTGCCCGGCCACGGCGAACCAGCCGCCGTGCTCGGCATCACGCAAGGGCCCGCCGAGGGCGGCGATGCCGTGGTCCACCAGAGCGGCATAACCCGGCAGGCCCTGGATATGGGCCATGGCGAAGCTGTGGGTCATGCGCGCGGTGTTCATGGTTTCGGCCTGGGCGCCGCTGGGCAGGCGGCCCTGTTCATCGAGGTTGCCAAAGCCCGAAGGAAGCCGTGAGGCCTTGGCAAAATCCAGCAGGCGCAGGCCTTCGGCGGCGAGCCAGGCCTGATGTGCAGGGGCATTCAGCCAACTGCTGAATGGCAGGGAGAGAGCGTCCATGGGTGACCTGTTGTTGTTTTTATCGAAGGCTTGAGTCTAATCAAGCCGCCTGCGACCGCAGGTAACAAAGGACCAGCGCAATGTCACCAAACCGTGACATTGCACTCCCCCATAGGAGCCGGCTTGCCGGCGAAGAGGCCCTTGAGCCCTGTGGTGCCCTTGAGGACGCCTTCGCTGGCAAGCCAGCTCCGACACAAGCCAGCGCTTACAACGGCAGGCAGGTCAGTCGAAGGTCCGGGGCAGGTAAAGGGTTACGCGCAGGCCGCCTTCGCGCAGGTTCTGCAGGCTGACTTCGCCGCCATGGCTGTGGGCGATGTTGCGGGCAATCCCCAGGCCCAGGCCGTAGCCCTGCTGCTGGCCAGCAAGACGGAAGTGCGGCTCGAAGACTTGCTCCAGGCGCTGCTCCGGTACGCCGGGGCCTTCGTCGTCGACATGCAGGACAAAGCCGCTGTCGTCGTCTTCGATGTGCAGGTGAGCGTTCTGTCCGTACTTCAGGGCATTGTCGATCAGGTTGCCCATGCAGCGCTTGAGCGCCAGGGGCTTGCCCGGGTAGCTGGCCAGGGCCCGGCCCTGTTGGGTCACGCGGCCATTGCCGTTGGGTGCCAGATAAGGCTCTACCAGGCAGTCGAGTACCTGATTGAGGTCCACCGGCTCGATGTTCTCGTGGATGTCGGTGTCCTTGACGCACTGCAGCGCGCCCTTGACCAGCAACTCCAGTTCATCCAGGTCGCGCCCGAACTTGGCCTGCAGTTGCTCGTCCTCCAGCAATTCCACCCGCAGGCGCAAGCGGGTGATGGGGGTGCGCAGGTCATGGGAGATGGCGCTGAACAGCTGGCTGCGCTCGGTCAGGTAGCGGCTGATGCGCTCGCGCATGCTGTTGAAGGCCCGGCCCACCTCCACCACTTCACTGCCGCCGCCCTCCGCTACCGGCTCGACGTCGGCCCCCAGGGACATGTCCCGCGCCGCCCGGGCCAGGCGCTTGAGGGGCCGGCTCTGCCAATGCACCAACAGGCCGATGAACAACAGCAGAAAACCGCTGGTGAGCAGGATGAACCACACCTGCTGTGCCGGCAGGCCCTGTTCTTCCAGGCTGGTATAGGGCTCGGGCAACAGCGAGGCGATGTACAGCCACTCTCCCGGCGCCATCTGGATCTGGGTCACCAGCACCGGCGGGTTTACCGGTTCCAGGGTCAGGGCGTAATGGGCCCAGGAGCGCGGCAATTCGTCGAGCTTGAGGCCGCCATTGAAGATCCGCAGGTCATCGGGGCTGACGAAGGTCACGGAGATATCCGCGTCATTGCCCAGGGACTGGCGCAACACCTGCTCCACGGCTTGCAACACCGCTTCTTTGCGCGGGGTGGCGGGCAGCACCTGCATGCCCAGGGGCTTGTCGTTCAGGGTCACGACAAACCGCGTACCGCCCATGCTGCGCAACTGGTCCAGCACCAGGGGCCGGTACGCCACCGGCAACGAACGCAGGTAACTGACGCTGGCGGTCATCGAGTGGGCCAGGCTGCGGGCGCTGGTCACCAGCCCTTCGAGCTGGGTGGCGCGCAGCTGGGAAACCCAGATCACGCTGGACAGCGCCTGGGCGAACAGCACCGCCAGCAGGGTCAAAAGCAGCATCCGCCCCAGCAGGGAACGGGGCACCGGCAGGCGCCGCAGCACTTTGCGCAATGCCTCAGTGGCCATTGCCGGCAACCACATTGGCTGCCAATTGATAGCCACTGCCGCGCACGGTGCGAATCAGCCGCGGCGGCTTTTCGGTGTCACGCAGACGCTGGCGCAGGCGGCTCACCGCCATGTCGACGATGCGATCCAGGGGCATCAGGTCACGCCCGCGGGTGGCATTGCCGATGGTGTCGCGATCGAGGATTTCCTGGGGATGGTCGAGAAACAGCTTGAGCAGAGCGAAGTCGGCGCCGGAGAGAATCACCTCCTCGCCATCGTTGTGGAACAGCCGGTGGCTGATCACATCCAGGCGCCATTCGTCGAAGCACAGCACCTCGCCGACAACCCGCTCCTGGGTGAACTGCACGCGCCGCAGCAGGGCCTTGATCCGCGCCTGCAGCTCCCGGGGGCTGAAAGGCTTGCCCAGGTAGTCGTCGGCGCCCAGCTCCAGGCCGATGACCCGGTCGGCCTCGTCGGAGCTGGCGGTCAGCATGATGATCGGCACCTGGCTGCGCTTGGGATGCTGGCGGATCCAGCGGCACAGGCTGAAGCCGTCTTCGTCCGGCAGCATCACATCGAGGATCACCAGGTCGCTGGGCGCCTCGTTGAGGGCCAGGCGAAAGCCGGCCCCGTCGGCGGTGCTGCGCACCTGGAAGCCGCAGCGGCTGAGATAGGTTTCCAGCAGCTCGCGAATTTCCTGATCGTCGTCAACCAACAAAATCGACTTACTGACTGAACTCACCGGGGCCGTCCTTATTGTTAGGCAGGGTGCGCGATTATGCCTGATGCCGGGTCGCCTGCCAGGGCGGCGTCAGCCCTGGGCCTGCTCCAGGGCCACGCCGGCACCGGTGAGCCCGGAATAGGGCGCGGTCACCAGCCACACCGGGATGCCCTTGAAGTAATCGCTCATACAACCCTTGTCGGCAAAGCTCTTGGCAAAGCCGCTGTGGATGAAGAAATCGGCAAAGCGCGGAATCACCCCACCGACGATGTACACCCCGCCACGCCCCCCGGTGGTCAGCACGTTGTTGCCCGCCACCCGGCCCAGCCAGCAGCTGAACTGCTCCAGCACTTCCCGGGCGACCGGGTCGCCAGCCAGGCCGGCCGCGGTGATGGCCTCCGGAGTCTCGAGCCGCGGCTCATGGCCGTCCACCGCACAGATCGCCCGATACACCCGGGGCAGGCCGCCACCGCTGAGGGCGGTCTCGGCGCTGACATGGCCGATCTCGTCGTGAATGTGCTGCCAGAGCTGGGTTTCCCGCGCACTGCTCAAGGGCAGGTCGACATGCCCACCCTCCCCCGGCAAGGCCATGTAACGACCGTCGCCGAAGTTCAGCAGGGTGCCCACCCCGAGGCCCGTGCCCGGGCCGATCACCACGGCCGGGCGCAAGGGCTCGGCAACGCCTTCGCAGACCACGCGAAATTCATCCGGCTGCAGGCGGGTCATGCCCAGGGCCATGGCCGAGAAGTCGTTGACCAACAGCAGTTGGTCCACCTGCAACGCCTGGCAGAAAGCCTGGCGGCTCAGGCGCCAGTGGTTGTTGGTGAAGCGAAACTCATCGCCGCTGACCGGGCCGGCCACCGACAGGCACACCGAACCTATGGCACCCAGGGCCAGCCCCTGGTCTCGCAGGTAGGCCTTGATGGCGTCTTCCGGGCAGCTGTAGTCCGCAGTGGCGTGGACTTCGATCGCCTCCAGTTGTTGGTCTTTCCACAACGCGAAGCGCGCGTTGGTGCCACCGATATCACCGACCAGGGCCAGTTTCACTTGAGCGTCTCCAGGGCAGAGGTAAAGGCGCTGGCGCCCTGCTCTGCCGAGCTGAAGGCCATGCGCATGAAGGCGAAGAGTTCGCGGCCGGTGCCAACGTTGTTGCCCAGCAGGCCCTTGGCCGGCTCCCGGGCGGCGAATTCTGCGGCGTCTACCTTAAGCTCCAGGGTGCCCTTGACGCCATCCACGCGGATGATATCGCCGTCCAGCACCCGGGCCAGCGCGCCACCCACCTGGGCTTCGGGGCTGACATGGATCGCTGCCGGAATCTTGCCCGAAGCGCCGGACATGCGCCCGTCGGTGACCAGCGCCACCTTGAAGCCGCGGTCCTGCAGCACCCCGAGGAAGGGGGTCATCTTGTGCAGCTCGGGCATGCCGTTCGAGCGCGGGCCCTGGAAGCGCATCACCGCGACGAAGTCCTTCTCCAGCAGGCCGGCCTTGAAGGCATCGGCCAGGTCCTGCTGGTCCTGGAACACCACGGCCGGGGCCTCGACGATCTGGTGCTCCGGGGCCACCGCGGAAACCTTCATCACGCCGCGACCGAGGTTGCCTTCCATGACCCGCAAGCCGCCCTCCGCAGAGAACGCCCGGGCCACCGGGCGCAGGATGTTTTCGTCCAGGCTTTCGATCGGGCCGTCGCGCCACACCAGCTTGCCGTTGTCCAGGAAGGGTTCCTGGGTATAGCGGCTCAGGCCGCGGCCGGCCACGGTATTGACGTCTTCGTGGAGCAGGCCGGCTTCCAGCAGCTCGCGGATCAGGAAAGACATGCCGCCCGCCGCCTGGAAGTGGTTGATATCGGCCTTGCCGTTTGGATAGACGTGGGACAGGGTCGGCACCACCTCGGAGAGGTCGGCCATGTCCTGCCAGGTCAGCTGGATGCCCGCCGCCTGGGCGATGGCCGGCATGTGCAGGGTGTGGTTGGTGGAGCCGCCCGTGGCGTGCAGGGCAACGATGGAGTTGACCAGCACGCGCTCGTCGACGATCTCGCCAATCGGCATGAAGGCCCCGCTCTGCTTGGTCAGGCGCGTGACCTGCTGCGCCGCCTCATGGGTCAGGGCATCGCGCAGCGGCGTATTGGGGTTGACGAAAGAGGCGCCCGGCAGGTGCAGGCCCATCACTTCCATCAGCAACTGGTTGGTGTTGGCGGTGCCGTAGAAGGTGCAGGTGCCGGGGCTGTGGTAGGACTTCATTTCCGACTCCAGCAGTTCCTCGCGGCTGGCCTTGCCTTCGGCGTAACGCTGGCGCACGTCGGCTTTCTGCTTGTTGGAAATGCCCGAGACCATGGGCCCGCCCGGAACGAAGATGGTCGGCAGGTGACCGAAGCGCAGGGCGCCCATCATCAACCCCGGGACAATCTTGTCGCAGATCCCCAGCATCAGCGCGGCATCGAACATGTTGTGAGAGAGGGCCACCGCCGTAGACAGGGCGATCACTTCACGGCTCGGCAGGCTCAGTTCCATGCCGGCCTCGCCCTGGGTCACGCCATCGCACATGGCCGGGGTGCCGCCGGCGAACTGGCCCACCGAGCCGATCTCGCGCAGGGCGCGCTTGATCTGCTCGGGGAACACCTCGTAAGGCTGGTGCGCCGACAACATGTCGTTATATGACGAAACAATTGCCACGTTGGCCGCATTCATCATTCGCAGGTTGTGCTTGTCGTCGGTGCCACAACCGGCCACGCCGTGGGCGAAGTTCGCACATTGCAGCTTGCCCCGCTGCGGGCCATCGCTGGCGGCATCGCGGATCAGCGCGAGATAGGCCTGGCGAGTGGCGCGACTACGGGCGATAAGCCGTTCGGTGACCTCAAGAACGCGGGGATGCATGTGTAGAACTCCAGGCTAACGGATGTGGCGACCTGTTTGTCTATGCTGATCAGACGCGCCACCGCGCAGGGACAGCGGAGGATGTTTCTGACCATTTGGACCAGTTGATTCAGGTCACTCGTTGTAGATAAGACAAAATATTGCCACTAAAAAGGCTTGTTTTCTATTTCTATGCGAATAATCTTGTAATTCCAACAACAAATTCAACGACAGGCGTTTGCACATGACTCTTCGAATCGCAATCAATGGTTTTGGCCGTATCGGCCGTAACGTCCTGCGCGCACTTTATACCCAAGGCTATCGCCAGGATCTGCAGATCGTCGCTATCAACGATCTCGGAGACAGCGCTATCAATGCCCACCTGCTGAAATACGACACCGTGCACGGCACTTTCGACGCCCAAGTCGAACACGATCAGGAAAGCCTCACCGTGAATGGCGACCGGATTGCCGTCAGCGCCATCCGCAACCCGGCCGAACTGCCCTGGGCCGCGGAGAAGATCGACGTGGTGTTCGAATGCACCGGCCTGTTCACCGACCGCGCCAAGGCTGCCGCCCATCTGACCGCCGGTGCCCGCAAGGTCATCATCTCGGCCCCGGCCAAGGGCGCCGACGCCACCGTGGTCTACGGGGTCAACCACGATATCCTGCGCCAGTCGCACCAGATCATCTCCAACGCCTCGTGCACCACCAACTGCCTGGCGCCAGTGGCCCAGGTACTGCACCGCGAGCTGGGCATCGACAACGGCCTGATGACCACCATCCACGCCTACACCAACGACCAGAACCTCACCGACGTCTACCACAGCGACCCCTATCGCGCCCGTTCGGCCACCCAGAACATGATCCCGAGCAAGACCGGCGCTGCCGAAGCGGTGGGCCTGGTGCTGCCGGAGCTGGCTGGCAAGCTGACCGGCATGGCCGTGCGAGTACCGGTGATCAACGTGTCCCTGGTGGACCTGACGGTGACCCTCAAGCGCGACACCACCGCCGAAGAAGTCAATGCCTTGCTCAAGAGCGCCAGCCAGCACTCGACGATCCTCGGCTACAACACCCTGCCGCTGGTCTCCAGCGACTTCAACCACAATCCGCTGTCGTCGATCTTCGACGCCAACCACACCAAGGTCAGCGGTGGCCGGTTGCTCAAGGTGCTGGCCTGGTACGACAACGAGTGGGGTTTCTCCAACCGCATGCTGGATAACTGCCTGGCCCTGTGCAACGCGGAATAAAACGGATATTCGTCGATGATCGGTATCAGTTTCACCCACAAGACCATGGCCGCGCGCAAGCGCATCGCCCTGGTCGCCCATGACCACTGCAAGGCGTTCCTGCTGGAGTGGGCCGGGCGGCAAAAGGCGCGCCTGGCCGAGCACGAGCTGGTTGCCACCGGTACCACCGGCCTGTTGCTGAGCAAGCACCTGGGGCTGCCGGTGGAAAGCATGATCAGCGGCCCCCTGGGCGGCGATCAGCAACTGGGGGCGCAGATTGCCGAGCAACGGGTCGACCTGCTGGTGTTCTTCTGGGACCCCTTCGAACCCCAGCCCCATGATCCGGACATCAAGGCCCTGTTGCGGGTAGCGGCGGTATGGAACATTCCGGTGGCCTGCAACGAGTGCAGCGCCGACTACCTGCTCAGCAGCCCGCTGATGAACCAGGCCCATGAGCACCGGATTCCCGACTATCAGGCCTACCTGGCCGGCCGAGGATAATTCACGCAAGGCTTGACCATTGACGTAGATGACAATCATTATCATCTGCTGAAAAAATGGATCAGGCCTTGCTGTGAGTCAATCGCACTTCAACCACGTCTTCCTCACCCAACGCATTTCTCTGCTGCGAACGCTGGAGCGGATGGTCAACAACCACAGCACCGCCGAAGACCTGCTGCAGGAAACCTACCTGCGCGTGACCCGGGCCCTGAGCGAGCGGCCGATCACGCACCTTGAACCCTTTGTCTTCCAGACCGCGCGCAACCTCGCCCTGGATCACCTGCGGGCCCGGCGCATCCAGGGCCGCACCCTGCTCGAAGACGTACCGCCGGAGGTGGTGGAGAATGTCGCCGCGCCCGTCAGCAGTGCCGAAGACGCGGCCCACGCCGAGCAGATGCTGGAACGCCTGAACCTCAGCCTCGGCCAGCTCAGCCCGCGCCAGCAGCAGATATTCATCCTCAGCCGCCTGCACGGCCACAGTTACCAGGAGATCGCCGACGAGCTCGGGGTTTCACTGAGCACGGTGCAAAAGGAATTGAAACTGATCATGGCCATCTGCATCGGCGTCGCCGAACGTCTCGACGGCCAATGAGTCTCAACCGCTGAGCAGAATGACTGCGGCAGCCCCGAGCCTTTGTTAACCTTGGCCGGCTTTCGCTCTCTCTTGAAAAAACAGCCGCGCACAGACGCAGCCGAGGAACACCCGTGACGGATTTTCACAGCGCCGAGCCGCCCACCCCTGCCGGCCCGCACTCAAGCACCCTGGCCATGGATCAGGCACTGGATTGGCTGATCGAGCTGGAACATCCGAACGAGGAACAAGTGCGCCAGTTTCATCAGTGGCTGGCGGCTTCACCGCTCAACGCCCAGGCCTTCGAAAAGGCCCAGGCGATCTGGAATGGCCCGCAAGTGGCGCAATGCGCCCTGACCCTGGCAGCGCCACCGAAAGTCTCGCGCCTGGCGCGCCTGCGCCCCCACTGGAAACCCCTGGCCACCGCCGCGGTGCTGCTGCTCGGATTATTCAGCTTCAGCAACCTGCCGCTGCGCCTGCAGGCCGACCACCTGACCCAGGTCGGCGAGCGCCAGCGCCTGCAGCTCGAAGACGGTTCCAAGGTGCTGCTCAACACCAACTCGGCCTTTTCCAGCGACATCAACGATCACCAGCGCGTGGCCCGGCTGTACCAGGGCGAAGCCTTCTTCGAGATCCCCGGCAATCGCGGCCTGCCCCTGGAACTGGACGCCGGCCCGGTCAAGGCCAGCGTGCGCGACACCACCTTTGCCGTGCGCTACCTGGACGGCGTGGCCCAAGTCCAGGTGCAGCGCGGTGACATCGACCTGCGCGCCACCCACGCCGACCAGCGCCTGCGCCTGCGCGCCGGGGAAAGCGTGCGGGTCGGGCCCCAGGGCTTCGACCAGCCGGCCAGGCTCGACGCCGACAAGGAGCTGGCCTGGGTCCAGGGCCGCCTGGTGTTCGAGAACTGCCCCCTGAGCCAGGTCCTGGCCGAACTGCGGCGCTATTACCCGGGCTGGATCGTCAACAACAACGAACACCTGGCAAAGGTCGCGGTAACCGGCAACTACCGCCTGGATCAGCCTCTGGATGTGGTGCGTTCCCTGGCCCACATCACTTCGGCACGGCTTTCCGAGTTCCCGGCGCTAGTGATTCTCAACTGAGAACAATTATTTTTACGCGATCTCTACGGGTCGTACGTCTCGTTATAGCCAATGCAACTGATTCGCATTTTGAATGCGTATCTGCACCTATAAAAGTTTCGTGCGACCCGGAGCGCTCTCGATGTCCCCTCGCCTCAACAGCCGATCCCCTGTTCCCTGTGCCCGCCTGCAAAACTGCACCCTGTCGCTGCTGACCGCAGCCATCCTGCTGGCCGGCGCCCACGCTGCCCCCGTGATGGCCGCCGATGCCCCGGCATCCTCCAGCCAGCGCATGGGCAACTACAACTTCGCTATCGCCCAGCAGCCGCTGGTATCGGCGCTCAACGCCTTTACTGCGGTCACCGGCTGGCAAGTGGGCCTGCCGGCGGAGCTGGGCAGCGGGGTGTCCTCCCCGGGCGTGCGCGGTTCGCTGCCACCGGAAAAGGCCCTGGATCGGCTGCTCAGCGGCACCAACCTGAGCTACCGCAAGCTGGGCAACAACAACAACATCGTTCTGGAAAAGCGCAGCGCAGCCAATGTGGTGAACCTGCAGCAGGTGACCATCAGCGCCACCCGTCAGGAGCAGGACATCAACTCGGTGCCCAGCACCGTGAGCGTGCACACCCGGGAAGAACTCGACCGCCAGAACGTCAACACAATCAAGGAACTGGTGCGCTATGAACCCGGAGTTTCGGTAGGCGGTGCAGGCCAGCGTGCCGGTATCAGCGGCTACAACATCCGTGGTATCGACAGCGACCGGATCCTCACCCAGGTGGACGGCGTGGAAGTGCCGGATCACTTCTTCAGCGGCCCTTATGCCAAGACCAACCGTAACTACGTCGACCCGGAAATCGTCAAGCGCGTGGAAATCCTGCGCGGTCCTGCCTCGGTGCTCTACGGCAGCAGCGCCATCGGTGGCGCCGTCAGTTACTACACTCTGGACGCCGATGACATCATCAAGCCCGGCGAGGATTTTGGCGCGCGCCTGAAGACCGGCTACAGCTCGGCGGACGAAAGCTGGCTGAAATCCGGCACCTTCGCCGGGCGGGTCGGCGAATTCGACGGTTTGTTGCACCTGAGCCAGCGTGACGGCCACGAGACCGAGTCCTATGGCAGCAACAACGGCACCGGCCTGAACCGCACTGCCGCCAACCCGGAAGACGCCCGGACCACCAACGTACTGGCCAAGCTCGGCTGGAACTATGCGGACGACGCACGCCTGGGCCTGACCTACGAAAAGTACAAGGACGACCGCGACACCAATCAGAAAAGTGCGGTGGGCGGCCTGTTCCTCAATGGCGTTGGCCAGAACTGGTATCGCTCGCGCGTCGGCAACGACACCATCACCCGCGAACGCTTCGGCCTGGAAAACAGCTTTGCCCTGAACTCGCCGATCGCCGACCAGATCAAGTGGAGCCTGAACTACCAGATCGCCAAGACCGACCAGACCACCTCCGAGCGCTACAACCCGGTGTCGATCTTCAGCCCGGTGGCGCGTGACGTGCAGCGTGAGCGGAAAACCCTGTACCAGGAAAAACAATGGGTGTTCGACGCTCAGCTGGACAAGGCCTTCGCCCTGGGTGAAACCGATCACCAGTTGACCTACGGCACCACTCTCAAGCAGCAGAAGGTCACGGGCTCGCGCTATGGCACCGCCAGTTGCCTGGCCGTCGGTGCCGGCTGTACCGCGGTTGGCGCGCCGAGCCCTTCTGCCGGTGACAGCGTGAAGAAGTCCAGCGACTTCCCGGACCCGACCATCAACACCTACAGCCTGTTCGTCCAGGACCAGATCAGCTGGAACGCCTGGACCTTCACTCCGGGCCTGCGCTATGACTACACCCAACTCAAGCCCAAGCTGACCCAGGAGTTTCTCAACGTTGCCAACTCAACGGGCGCCTTCCCGGTCAGCGACGATGAAAAGACCTGGCACCGCGTATCGCCCAAGTTCGGCCTGACCTACGCCTTTGACGAGCATTACACCGGTTACGGCCAATATTCCGAAGGCTTCCGTACCCCCTCGGCCAAGGCGCTCTACGGCCGCTTCGAAAACCTCGCGGGCGGCTATGTAGTGGAGCCCAACTCCAACCTCAAGCCGGAAACGAGCAAGAGCTACGAAACCGGCCTGCGCGGCAACTTCGACGCGGGCTCCTTCGACGTCTCGGTGTTCTACAACCAGTACCGCGACTTCATCAACGAAGACGCCATTACTGCCGGGGCACTGTTGTCGGTCATCCAGAGCAACAACATCAAGCACGCCACCATCAAGGGCGCGGAAGCCAAGGGCCGCCTCAACCTCGACGCCTTCGGTGCTCCACAAGGGCTGTACAGCATCGGCTCGGTGGCCTACGCATACGGTCGCAACAACGACAACGGCGAACCGATCAACAGCGTCAACCCGCTCAAAGGCGTGTTCGGCCTGGGCTATGACCAGGACAACTACGGCGCCCTGCTGAGCTGGACCCTGGTCAAGCGCAAGGACCGGGTCGACGACAGTACCTTCAAGGCTCCGGACGGGCGCGTTACCAGCAGCCAGTTCAAATCCCCGGGCTTCGGCATTCTCGACCTCAGCGGTTTCTACAAGGTCACCGATGACCTGACCGTGAACGCCGGCCTGTACAACCTGACCGACAAGAAATACTGGAACTGGGACGACGTGCGCGGCTACGACAGCGTCGGCGAAGCCGGCCAGACCGCACCCGCCAACCTCGACCGCCTGACCCAGCCAGGCCGCAACTTCTCGGTCAACCTGGTGTGGGATATCTGACGCCTGGACACCTCACTGCCCTTTTTCATCCAGGGCAGTGAGGATTTTTTACTGTGTCGCGTCTTCTTGTTCGTCTAGTCACTAAGTGCCTCTCATTCTCAAGGACATCTGCATGACCTCCCAGGATTCCTCCCAGCGTCACCACCTGCGCTCCCAACGCCTGAACCAGATCACCCACGAGCCGCATTCCAAGCTCGACGCCCTGGTCAAGGCCCATGCGCCCTTCGAAACCCAAGGTGCATTCGCCCGTTTCGTGGTGGCCCAGTACCTGTTCCAGTCGGAACTGGTGGACCTGTACAACGATGCCGAACTGAACAAGATCGTCCCGGACCTGGCCGAGCGCTGCCGCGCCGAAGCTGCCAAGGCTGACCTGGCCGACCTGGAAACCGAGGTTCCTGCGCCAGTGGCCGGTGCCGTCAGCAACCCGAGCCAGGCCGAAGCCCTGGGCTGGATCTTCGTCTCCGAGGGTTCCAAGCTGGGTGCCGCGTTCCTGATCAAGCGCGCCGTGGGCCTGGGCCTGAGCGAAACCTTCGGTGCCCGTCACCTGGGCGAACCGGCCGGTGGCCGCGCCGAAGGCTGGAAAACCTTCACCCGCATCCTCGACGGCCTGGAGTTCACCGCCGAAGAAGAAGCCGCGGCGGAAAAAGGTGCCCTGGATGCCTTCAACCGCTTCACCGTGCTGCTGGAACAGGCTTACTCCGGCGCCGCACAACCGGCCTGACCCGCGTAGTTGCGGGCAGGTGGCGCGCCAAGGCGTGCCCCTGCCCGCAGCGGTATTTTGTCGGCCGGCGGCATTCGCGGATTGAGCCGTACGACGCGTTACCTCATCATCGAAACCATGACCCCCACTCGCCCCTCCTCGTCGAAGATTTCCCGCCTGCTGTTTGGCGCGCTGGCCTATGTCAGCCTGGCCATCGGCCTGATCGCCATCGTCGTACCCGGCCTGCCGACCACCGAGTTCATCCTGCTGGCTGCCTGGGCCGCCACCAAGAGCTCGCCACGGCTAAGCGCCTGGATGGAGAACCATCGCCTGTTCGGGCCTATCCTCTGCAACTGGCGCAACGGCCGGATCGTCAGCCGCAAGGCCAAGGTCAGCGCCACGGTCAGCATGCTGCTGTGTGCCGGGCTGATGCTGACCCTGCTCAACCATCACTGGACGATGTATGCCGCCATTGCCGGCATGACCCTGGGCAACCTGTGGATCTGGTCACGCCCCGAAGCCCTGCCGCAGGCCTCCTGACCTGCGCCCGCTGGCAGCTATGCCCTTGCCCCCGAGGCCATATATGTCAAGGACATGACCGTTCGTCGGCAGCCCCTCACGCAAAGGCCGCCCGAGCCGATGTTCCGGGCATAGCGCTGAATGGACTTGGCGACCGGAGTCATCCGATTCCGTGCTTTCCATCCGTCCTTTCGCGAGATCGCCCCCCATGTTCGACTCTCTCTCCATTCGCCTGAAAATAGTGCTGTTGTCCGGACTGTGCCTGTTGGGCGTAGTGGCGCTGATCGTCGGCATGAACCTGTACCAGAGCCAGCAGAACAACCAACTGGTCAACACCTCCAGCACGCGGATGCTCACCGCCGGGGTCGAAGAGTTGCTGCAGGCAAAGGCCGCCGACCAGGCAGTACGGGTGCAGAAGACCTTCGGTGAAAGCAACCTGGTGATCACCGCCCTGGCGGACCAGGTACGCGACCTGCGTGACATGGCGAGCAAGCGCGGCCTGGAAGCTGCGGCACTGCGCGAAGAGCTCAACCACAGCCTGAAGACCGCCTTCGAGCGCAATCCCAACGTGCTCGGCATCTGGCTGGCCTACGAACCCAACGCCCTGGATGGCAAGGACAGCGAATTTCTCAATGACGCAGCCCGTGCTTCCAACGAACGCGGGCGCTTCGCCACCTACTGGAGCCGATCCGGGGGCCAGCAGTTGAACACCGTGATGGTGGAAGACGACCTGACCAAGACCACCCTCAACCTCAGCGGCACCCCCTATAACGTCTGGTACACCTGCCCCCGCGACAGCCGCCGTACCTGCCTGCTGGACCCCTACGCCGACACCATCGGCGAGGACAAGAAACAGGTGCTGATGACCACCATCTCCCAGCCCTTGCTGGTGGACGGCAAGGTCATCGGGGTGATTGGCGTCGACATCGCCCTGGACTCCCTGCAGGCCGCGGCCGGCGAATCCCAGCGCTTTCTGTTCAACGGTGCCGGGCACATGATGATCGTCGCCGGCAGCGGCTTGCTGGCGGCCGTGGGCGCCGATGCCAGCCAGGTCGGCAAGAACATCAACGAAACCCTCGGCGCCCAGGGCAAGGATATCCTCGCGCTGCTCGCCGGCAGCCAGAACAAGGTCCTGCAACAGGGTGAACTGATCCGCGCGGTCTACCCCTTCAGCCCGATTGCCGATGCCAAGCCCTGGGGCGTCACCATCGACCTGCCGCAACAAGTGCTGCTGGCAGACTCGGTAAAACTGCAAGGCCTGCTGGATGATGCCCAGACCAGCGGCACGGTGAAAACCGTACTGGTGGCCGTCGGCGCCGGCCTGCTGGGCCTGCTGCTGATCTGGCTCAGTGCCTCGGGCGTGACCCGCCCGATCAACAGCGTGGCGCAGATGCTCAAGGCCATCGCCAGCGGCGACGGCGACCTGACCCAGCGCCTGGACTACAGCAAGAAAGACGAACTCGGCGAACTGGTGGGCTGGTTCAACCGCTTCCTCGACAAGCTGCAACCGACCATCGCCCAGATCAAGCAGAGCATCACCGAAGCCCGGGGCACCGCCGACCAGTCTTCGGAGATCGCCCGCCAGACCAGTGAAGGCATGCAAGTGCAGTTCCGCGAAATCGATCAAGTGGCCACCGCCTCCAACGAAATGAGCGCCACTGCCCACGATGTTGCCAACAGTGCCTCCAATGCCGCCCAGGCCGCCCGTGGCGCAGACCAGTCGGCCAAGGAAGGCATGACCATCATCGAGCGCAGCACCCGGGACATCAGCCTGCTGGCCGACGAGGTGAGCAAGGCGGTGGGGGAAGTCGAAGCCCTGGCGGTGAGCAGCGAACAGATAGGGTCGGTGCTGGAAGTGATCCGCAGTATTGCCGAGCAGACCAACCTGCTGGCCCTCAACGCCGCCATCGAAGCGGCTCGCGCCGGGGAAAGCGGTCGCGGTTTCGCCGTGGTGGCCGATGAAGTGCGCAACCTGGCCAAGCGCACCCAAGACTCGGTGGAGGAAATTCGCGTGGTGATCGAACGCATCCAGAGCGGCACCCGGGATGTGGTGACCACCATGCACGCCAGCCAGAGCCAGGCGCAGAACAATGCCGGGCAGATCCAGCAGGCAGTCCAGGCCCTGGGCAAGATCAGCGACGCGGTCACTGTGATCAGCGACATGAACCTGCAGATCGCCAGCGCTGCCGAGCAGCAGAGCGCGGTGGCCGAAGAGGTCAACCGCAACGTCTCGGCGATTCGCACCGTGACCGAAACCCTCACCGAACAGGCCAGTGAGTCGGCCCAGGTCAGCAGCCAGCTCAATGCCCTGGCCACCCAGCAAATGAAACTCATGGATCAGTTCCGGGTGTAAGCGCTGCTCCGGCGCCAGCCGCGGCCGATGACCAGGGGTGATCGACAGCCGCGGCAGTTTCAGGGTGCAATGCCCTCCCCTGATCCGCGGAGTGGGCCATGACCGAGTTACTCGCATCCATCCAGGCCGCGCTGGGCCTGGCGTCATCAAGCATCCGGCAAACCGGCCAGGGCGCCCTGCCCTCGGCCTTCGCCGTGACCGACCTGGCCAGCGCCAGCATTGCCGCTGCCGGGCAGGCAGTCGCTGAACTCCTGTACAGCCAGACCGGACGCCTGCCAGAGGTCAGCGTCGACCGGCGCCTGGCCTCGTTCTGGTTCGCCAGCTCGATCCGCCCGCAGGGCTGGAGCCTGCCATCACCCTGGGACCCGATTGCCGGCGACTACGCCAGCCGCGACGGCTGGATTCGCCTGCACACCAACGCACCTCAGCACCGGGCCGCCGCCGAACGGGTGCTGGGAGCGGTGACCGAACGCTCGGCCATGGCCGCCCAGGTGGCCACCTGGAACGCCCTGGAACTGGAGCAGGCGATAGTCGACCAGGGCGGTTGTGCCGCGCAGATGCGCAGCTGGGCGCAGTGGCAGGCCCACCCCCAGGGCCGGGCGGTAAACAGCGAACCCCTGGTGCACTGGCTGCCCCAGGCCGATCAGCGGCACAAGGCCTGGAGCGGTCGCGTCGACCGGCCCCTGGCCGGGCTCAAGGTACTGGACCTGACCCGGGTCCTGGCGGGCCCGGTGGCCAGCCGCCTGCTGGCGGGGCTCGGGGCCGAGGTGTTGCGCATCGATCCGCCACATTGGAACGAGCCGGCCCTGGAGCCGGAGGTGACCCTGGGCAAACGCTGCGCGCGCCTCGATCTGCACGACCTTGAGCAGCGTGCCCTGTTCGAAGGCTTGCTGGCGCAGGCCGACCTGCTTCTGCATGGCTACCGCGCCGATGCCCTGGAACACCTGGGTTATGACGCCCAGGCACGCCAGAAAATCGCTCCGGGGCTGATCGAAGTCAGCCTCAATGCCTACGGCTGGAGCGGCCCCTGGCGCAACCGCCGGGGCTTCGACAGCCTGGTGCAGATGAGCTGCGGCATCGCCGAAGCCGGCATGGCCTGGAAAGCCGCGGACAGGCCTGTGCCACTGCCGGTCCAGGCCCTGGATCACGCCACCGGTTACCTGATGGCAGCCAGCGCCCTGCGGGCACTGACCCGGTCCCTGAGCGGCGAGCAGGGCGCATCGGCGCGCCTGTCCCTGGCCCGTACCGCACAGTTGCTGGTTGATCATTCCCCGTCAGCGACCGCCGAAATTCCACCGCGCGCCGAAGACCACGAGGATCAGGGGCTGGTGCTGGAACAGACCCCTTGGGGGCCGGCGCGGCGCCTGCGGGTGCCGTTGCACATCAATGGAACGCCGGTGCAGTGGAGTTGCCCGGCCACCGCCCTGGGCGCCCATCGCCCCAGATGGTGGTGAAGGCCCTGGCTGCCAGTTGATCCCGTAGGAACCGGCGGACCGTTTCAGCCCATGGCCGCCCACAAATGCTGCGCCGCATAACCGCGCCACGGCCGCCAGGCCTCGGCCCGGGCCAGCAGTTGGCGGGCATTGGGCCGCAGCCCCTGCAGACGTGCCACAGCGTTGAACAGGCCTACGTCCGCCGCCGGAAAGGCATCGCTCTCGCGCAACTGGCGCAGGGCGATGTATTGCGCGGTCCAATCGCCGATTCCCGGCAATTGCAACAGGCGCTCCACCCCCTGTTGCAAGCTGGCCCTGGGTTCGAACAGGAGTGGATCGTCGAGCAAGGCCTGGGCCACGGCAGACAGCGTGCGTGCCCGGCTGCGGGGCATTCCCAGGTCGGCCAGGTTGGCAGTGGACAGCACCTGGGGAGTGGGAAACAGGTGGGTCAAACCAGGCCACTGCGGGTCGGGACTGGCCAGCAACCGGCCATGCACCGCCACCAGCTTGCCCGCCAGGCGGATCGCGCCCTGCACGGTGATCTGCTGGCCCAGCACGGCGCGAATGGCCAGCTCGAAACCGTCCCAGGCCCCGGGTACTCGCAGGCCCGGGCGTGCCGCCAGCAACGGTGCGAGCAGCGGATCACGGGCCAGATGGCGGTTGATCAGGGACAGGTCCGCGTCCAGATCGAATTGCCGGCGCAAGCGCGCCAGCACCTGGGGCAGCAGGGCCTGCTCGGCCCCCTGCAACTGCACCTGCAAATGGCCTGCAGGCCCCGGGCAGACACTCAAGATGCCTTGCCCGCCCGCCAGCGCGAAGGTGCGGGCATAAGTATCGCCCTGCACCACCTCCAGGCCTTCGATGGCGCGGGCCCTGAGAAAGCCCAGCATCGCCGGCCAGTCGTAGGCGCCCTGGTAGGGCAGGTGATGAATCACAGCGCCAGCAGGCCGCTGTACAAGCCATAGGCCGCCAATGAGGCGCCGATGACCACGGCCGCGAAGATCAGTTTTTCCAGCGGGGTGAACAACGGCTCGCCCTGCTCATGCTTGGCCTTGGCGAACAGGATTACCCCCGGCGCATACAACAAGGCCGACAGCAGCAGGTACTTCAAGCCGCCGGCGTACAGCAGCCAGATGGCGTAGCTCAGGGCCACGGTGGCGATGAACAGGTCCTTCTTGCGTTCCCGGGAGGCCTGCTCGTAGGTTTCCCCGCGACCGCTGAGCAGCACCGCATAGGCCGCCGACCACAGGTAGGGCACCAGGATCATCGACGACGCCAGGTAGATCAGGCTGGTGTAGGTGCCGGCAGAGAACAGGGTGATCAGCAGAAAGATCTGGATCATCACGTTGGTCAGCCACAAGGCATTGACCGGCACATGGTTGGCGTTTTCCTTCTTCAGGAAAGCCGGCATGGTCCGGTCCCGGGCGGTGGCGTAGAGGATCTCGGCGCACAGCAAGGCCCAGGACAGCAAGGCCCCCAGCAGGGAAACCGCCAGGCCGATGCTGATCAGCAAGGCGCCCCAGGGGCCGACGATATGCTCCAGCACTGCCGCCAGGGAAGGATTCTGCAATTGCGCCAGCTCCGGCTGGCTCATGATCCCCAACGACAGCACGTTGACCAGTACCAGCAGCGCCAGCACCCCGAGAAAACCGATCACCGTGGCCCGCCCGACATCGGCGCGCTTCTGCGCCCGGGCCGAATACACGCTGGCGCCCTCGATACCGATGAACACGAACACCGTGACCAGCATCATGTTGCGCACCTGGTCCATCACCCCGCCGAAGTTCGGGTTGCTGCGGCCCCAGATATCCCGGGTGAAGATATCCGCCTTGAATGCCACGGCAGCGATGACGATGAACATCACCAGCGGCACGATCTTCGCCACCGTGGTCAGCTGGTTGATGAACGCCGCCTCCTTGATCCCCCGCAACACCAGGAAATGCACGGCCCACAGCAGGACCGAGGCACAGCCGATGGCCACCGGGGTATTGCCCTGGCCGAACACCGGAAAGAAATAGCCCAGGGTGCTGAACAGCAGGACGAAGTAGCCGACGTTGCCCAGCCAGGCACTGATCCAGTAACCCCAGGCCGATGAAAAGCCCATGTAGTCGCCGAACCCGGCCTTGGCATAGGCGTAGACCCCGGAATCGAGCTCCGGCTTGCGGTTGGCCAGAGTCTGGAAGACGAAGGCCAGGGTCAGCATCCCCACCGCGGTGATGGCCCAGCCGATCAGCACCGCTCCGGCATCGGCCCGGGCCGCCATATTCTGCGGCAGCGAGAAGATCCCGCCACCAATCATGGAACCCACCACCAGGGCGATCAATGCACCGAGTTGCAGCTTCTGCGCCGGTTGTGACATCCCTACCTCTGCTTCAGTGAGTCGATCTGGCGATTAAAGCTACACGCTATTAAATAACTTCTACAAATTTGCGTCTAACAGTAACAGTCAATTATTTATCCTTTAAGCAACGGGCGTCTGTACACCCCGTAGAAAGCCCTGAATAACCGACTGTTTTGTTATGTATATGCACTAAGTGCCATCACTACCAAGTGATTAATCAATGCCGCTGAAAGATTTGCACATTCCCCAAAAGGGTCTAGTTTCAAACGTCGTCGGCAATGAGAACCGCTACTGATAAGGAGATCGAAACCTGTCTGGAATGGCTCTCTCCGGGCAGCATTCTACCCCTCGCAACAAATCTTAAGTCATTCATTCACAACGGAATGCAGTAATGAACTGATCTGAGTCAGCTGTTCGGATTGCAAGCAGATTTACTCTGACGTCTCTCTTCTCCTGCATTGGAGTCATGCAATGTCTGAATCCCCCGGTAAACTAAGACTGGGCGCCTTAGTCGCCCTGGTAGTGGGTTCCATGATTGGCGGCGGGATCTTCTCCTTACCGCAAAACATGGCCGCCAGCGCCGATGTTGGTGCTGTTCTTATTGGTTGGGCAATTACCGCTGTCGGCATGTTGACCCTGGCCTTCGTCTTCCAAACTCTAGCCAATCGCAAACCTGATCTGGATGGCGGCGTCTACGCCTACGCCAAGGCCGGGTTCGGTGACTACATGGGCTTTTCATCGGCCTGGGGTTACTGGATCAGCGCCTGGCTGGGCAACGTCGGCTACTTCGTCCTGCTGTTCAGCACCCTGGGCTATTTCTTCCCGATCTTCGGCGAGGGCAACACCCCCGCGGCCGTGATCGGCGCCTCTGTTTTGCTCTGGGCCGTGCACTTCCTGGTGCTGCGCGGCATCAAGGAAGCGGCCTTCATCAACCTGGTGACCACGGTTGCCAAGGTGGTGCCGCTGCTGCTGTTCGTGCTGATCGCCCTGTTCGCCTTCAAGCTGGATATCTTCACCGCCGACATCTGGGGCGTGAAGAATCCGGACCTGGGCAGCGTGATGAACCAGGTGCGCAACATGATGCTGGTCACCGTGTGGGTGTTCATCGGCATCGAGGGCGCGAGCATCTTCTCGTCCCGGGCGGAGAAACGCTCGGATGTGGGCAAGGCCACCGTCATCGGCTTCATCACCGTGCTGCTGTTCCTGGTGCTGGTGAACGTGCTGTCCCTGGGGATCATGACCCAGCCGGAACTGGCCAAGCTGCAGAACCCGTCCATGGCGGCAGTGCTGGAGCATGTGGTGGGCCACTGGGGCGCGGTACTGATCAGCGTCGGCCTGATCATCTCGCTGCTGGGGGCGCTGCTGTCCTGGGTGCTGCTGTGCGCGGAAATCATGTTCGCCGCCGCCAAGGACCACACCATGCCGGAGTTCCTGCGCCGCGAGAACGCCAACCACGTACCGGCCAACGCCCTGTGGCTGACCAATGCCATGGTGCAGATATTCCTGGTCATCACCCTGTTCTCGGCCAGTACCTACCTGTCGCTGATCTACCTCGCCACCTCGATGATCCTGGTGCCCTACCTGTGGTCGGCGGCCTACGCAGTACTGCTGGCGGTGCGCGGCGAAAGCTATGAACAGGCCCTGGCCGAACGCAAGAAGGACCTGATCATCGGCAGCATCGCCCTGCTCTACGCGATCTGGCTGCTGTATGCCGGCGGGGTCAAGTACCTGCTGCTCTCGGCCCTGCTCTACGCCCCCGGCGTGGTGCTGTTCGCCAAGGCCAAGATGGAACTGCACAAACCGATTTTCACCAACGTCGAGAAGCTGATTTTTGCCGCAGTGGTCATAGGCGCCCTGGTTGCGGCCTACGGACTCTACGACGGCTTCCTGACCCTATAGCTCTAGCAACACCCCCGATTGTTTTGTCTCTGGAGGATCACAGTAATGACCACGGAAAAAGTTAAGTACGGCGTACATTCCGAAGCCGGCAAACTGCGCAAAGTCATGGTTTGTTCCCCAGGCCTGGCCCATCAGCGGCTGACCCCGAACAACTGCGATGAACTGCTGTTCGATGATGTGCTGTGGGTGGCCCAGGCCAAACGCGACCACTTCGACTTCGTCACCAAGATGCGTGAGCGGGATATCGATGTGCTGGAAATGCACAACCTGCTGACCGACATTGTCGCCATGCCCGAAGCCCTGGACTGGATTCTGGAGCGCAAGATCACCGCCAACCAGGTCGGCCTGGGCCTGGTCAACGAAGTCGGTTCGTGGCTGCGCAGCCTGGAGCCGCGCAAGGTCGCCGAGTACCTGATCGGCGGTGTATCGGCCGATGACCTGCCCACCAGCTTCGGTGGCAAGACCATCGAGATGTTCCGCGACTTCCTCGGCCACTCCAGCTTCATCCTGCCGCCGCTGCCCAACACCCAGTTCACCCGCGACACCACCTGCTGGATCTACGGCGGCGTGACCCTGAACCCGATGTACTGGCCGGCGCGACGTCAGGAAACCCTGCTGACCACCGCCATCTACAAGTTCCACCCCGAGTTCACCAACGCCGACTTCCAGATCTGGTACGGCGACCCGGACCAGGAACACGGCAACGCCACCCTGGAAGGCGGCGACGTGATGCCGATCGGCAACGGCGTGGTCCTGATCGGCATGGGCGAGCGCTCCTCGCGTCAGGCCATCGGACAACTGGCGCTGAACCTGTTCAAGCACAAGGCCGTGGAGCGCGTGATCGTCGCCGGCCTGCCGAAATCCCGCGCGGCGATGCACCTGGACACCGTGTTCAGCTTCTGCGACCGCGACCTGGTCACGGTCTTCCCGGAAGTGGTGAGCCAGATCGTCGCCTTCAGCCTGCGCCCTGACGAAAGCAAGCCCGGCGGCATCGATGTGCGCCGCGAAGAGACCAGCTTCCTCGACACCGTGGCCAAGGCCCTCAACCTCAAGGCCCTGCGCGTGGTGGAAACCGGTGGCAACGCCTTCGCCGCCGAGCGCGAGCAATGGGACGACGGCAACAACGTGGTGGCCGTGGAGCCCGGCGTGGTCATCGGCTACGACCGCAACACCTACACCAACACCCTGCTGCGCAAGGCCGGGGTCGAGGTCATCACCATCAGCGCCGGCGAACTGGGCCGGGGCCGTGGCGGCGGCCACTGCATGACCTGCCCGATCATCCGCGACCCGATCGACTACTAAGCGCCCTATCCGACATAGCAGCTTGCCGTTGCCCCTACAAAGGGCCTCGGCAAGTGGACGACCGAAATCAAAGGAGATCCATCATGGCTTTCAACATCCACAACCGTAACCTGCTGAGCCTGGAACACCACACCCCACGTGAGCTGCGCTACCTGCTGGACCTGTCCCGCGACCTCAAGCGCGCCAAGTACACCGGCACCGAGCAGCAGCACCTCAAGGGCAACAACATCGCCCTGATCTTCGAAAAGACCTCGACCCGTACCCGTTGCGCCTTCGAAGTGGCGGCCTATGACCAGGGCGCCAACGTCACCTACATCGACCCCAACTCCTCGCAGATCGGCCACAAGGAAAGCATGAAGGACACCGCCCGAGTGCTGGGGCGCATGTACGACGCCATCGAGTACCGCGGCTTCAAGCAGGAAATCGTCGAAGAACTGGCGAAATTCGCCGGGGTTCCGGTGTTCAACGGCCTGACCGATGAATACCACCCGACCCAGATGATCGCCGACGTGCTGACCATGCGTGAGCACGCCGACAAGCCGATCCACGAGATCAGCTACGCCTACCTGGGCGATGCGCGCAACAACATGGGCAACTCTCTGCTGCTGGTGGGCGCCAAGCTCGGCATGGACGTGCGCATCTGCGCGCCCAAGGCCCTGTGGCCCCATGACGACCTGGTGCAGCGCTGCAAGCAATACGCAGAGGAAAGCGGTGCCCGCATCACCCTCACCGAGGATCCGAAAGCCGCGGTCAAGGGCGTGGACTTCATTCACACCGACGTCTGGGTCTCCATGGGCGAACCGGTGGAAGCCTGGGCCGAGCGTATCGAGCAACTGCTGCCCTACCAGGTCAACGCCCAGCTGATGAAAGCCACCGGCAACCCACGGACCAAGTTCATGCACTGCCTGCCGGCTTTCCACAACAGCGATACCAAGGTCGGCAAGCAGATCGCCGAGCAGTATCCGCACCTGGCCAACGGCATTGAAGTGACCGACGACGTGTTCGAGTCGCCCGCCTGCATCGCCTTCGAGCAAGCGGAAAACCGCATGCACACCATCAAGGCGATCCTGGTTTCGACCCTGGCCGACCTGTAATCCCCCTCCAGCACCGGCGCCGCCCAGGCGGCGCCGGCACCGGACTCTAGAAGGACTGCATTATGCGTATCGTCGTTGCACTGGGCGGTAACGCCCTGCTCCGTCGTGGTGAACCCATGACCGCGGACAACCAACGCGCCAACATCCGCATCGCCACCGAACAGATCGCCAAGATCCACCCCGGCAACCAACTGGTGATTGCCCACGGCAATGGCCCGCAGGTCGGCCTGCTGTCGTTGCAAGCGGCGGCCTATACCCAGGTTTCGCCCTACCCGCTGGACGTGCTAGGCGCCGAGACCGAAGGCATGATCGGCTACATCATCGAACAGGAACTGGGCAACCTGCTGGACTTCGAGGTGCCGTTCGCCACCTTGCTGACCCAGGTGGAAGTGGACGCCAAGGACCCGGCATTCAAGAACCCGACCAAGCCCATCGGCCCGGTCTACAGCAAGGAAGAAGCCGAGAAGCTGGCCAAGGAAAAAGGCTGGGCCATCGCCCCGGATGGCGACAAGTACCGCCGGGTAGTGGCCAGCCCGAAACCCAAGCGCATCTTCGAGATCCGTCCGATCAAGTGGCTGCTGGAAAAAAGCAGCATCGTGATCTGCGCCGGCGGTGGCGGCATCCCCACCATGTACGGCGAGGATGGCAAGCTCAAGGGCATCGAGGCCGTGATCGACAAGGACCTGTGCTCGGCGCTGCTGGCCGAGCAACTGGAAGCCGACCTGCTGGTGATCGCCACCGACGTCAACGCGGCGTTCATCGACTTCGGCAAACCGACCCAGAAGGCCATCGGCCAGGCCCACCCGGACGAAATCGAGAAGCTGGGCTTTGCCGCCGGCTCCATGGGGCCGAAGGTCCAGGCCGCCTGCGAATTTGCCCGGCACACTGGCAAAACCGCAGTGATCGGTTCACTCTCGGACATCGAAGCGATCGTCCAGGGCAAGGCCGGCACCCGCATCAGCACCGCGCAACCTGGCATCAGTTACCTGTAAGACGCTTGCAGTGAAAACTCGGGGCAGGCCCGGCGCCTGCCCTCATTTCAAAGCCCTGGAGGAGAGAAGCCTATGGCCATGTTTGAGCCCGGTCACCTGCATATCGAGCGCCATGCGCTGAACAAGGACGACTTCAGCTACAACCTGTGCATTGACTACGAAGTGGCCCACGACCCCAAGGAGGGCAAGGGCATGATGTTCACCCTGCACGGCACCATCGAAGACAAGTCCCTGAAGGAGCAGTTCTTCCTGGCCAAGGACCTGGCTTTCGACTTCGCCCGCCACGCCACCCGCCTCGCCCAGCAGCACGGCCTGCCCAAGAGCGCCAGCATTGCCTCGATGCACAAGTACTACGACGAAATGTTCGAGGACGTACGCAAGCAACTGGACGTCAAGCCCGGCGACCCGGTGAAACCCGAGCACCTTGCATAACCCCCGATCCCCTGCTGGGGCCGACGTGCCGGCGAACTGACCACGGCCCTGCATCGCTGCCCGGCCCGCCTTCGCCGGCTAGCCGGCTCCTGCGGCATGCGTGACGATTTCGACTAAGCCCCTGCCCCAAGGCATACTGGCCACCCTCCGCTTTGCAGAACCGTCAGTCACCCCATGCGTATCCACGTCAGCTTCATCGACCGCGTCGGCATCACCCAGGAAGTCCTGGCCCTGTTGGGCGGGCGCAACCTCAACCTGGATGCGGTGGAAATGGTGCCGCCCAACGTCTATATCGATGCCCCGACCTTGAGCCCCCAGGTGCTGGAAGAACTGCGCGATGCGCTGTTCAACGTACGTGGCGTGCAGGCGGTGACGGTGGTGGACATCCTTCCCGGGCAACGCCGGCACCTGCAACTGGACGCCCTGCTGGCGGCCATGACCGATCCGGTGCTGGCCCTGGACAGTGCCGGCAAAGTGCTGCTGGCCAACCCGGCGCTGATCGCCCTGTATGGTCGCGAACCGGCCGGGGAAAGCGTCGCCGAGCTGTTTGCCGACCCCGCACTGCTGGAGGCCCTGCTGGAAAACGGCTTTCGCCTGCCGCTGCGGGAAATCACCGTCAATGGCCAGACCCTGCTGCTGGACGCCACTCCCATTACCGACGCCGGTGCCCTGCTGACCCTGTACCCGCCCAACCGCATCGGTGAACGGCTCTCGGCCCTGCATCACGACCACGCCGAAGGCTTCGATGCCCTGCTCGGCGAATCACCGGCGATCCGCACCCTCAAGGCCCGGGCGCAGCGGGTCGCAGCGCTGGACGCACCACTATTGATCCAGGGTGAAACCGGCACCGGCAAGGAACTGGTGGCCCGCGCCTGCCACGCCATCAGCGCCCGCCACGGCGCGCCGTTCCTGGCCCTGAACTGCGCGGCGCTGCCGGAAAACCTGGCCGAGAGCGAACTGTTCGGCTATGCCCCCGGCGCCTTCACCGGCGCCCAGCGCGGCGGCAAGCCGGGGCTGATGGAGCTGGCCAACCAGGGCACGGTGTTCCTCGATGAAATCGGCGAGATGTCGCCCTACCTGCAGGCCAAGCTCCTGCGCTTTCTCAATGACGGCAGCTTTCGCCGGGTCGGTGGCGATCGCGAGATCAAGGTCAACGTGCGCATCCTCAGCGCCACCCATCGTGACCTGGAAAAAATGGTCAACGAAGGCACCTTCCGCGAAGACCTGTTCTATCGCCTCAACGTGCTGAACGTGGAAGTGCCACCGCTGCGCGAACGCGGCCAGGACATCCTGCTGCTGGCCCGCTACTTCATGCAGCAGGCCTGCGCGCAGATCCAGCGGCCGGTATGCCGGCTGACACCGGGGACCTACCCGGCGCTGCTGGGCAACCGCTGGCCGGGCAACGTGCGGCAATTGCAGAACGTGATCTTCCGTGCGGCGGCGATCTGCGAGAGCAACCTGGTGGACATCGGTGACCTGGACATTGCCGGCACCTCGGTAGCCCGCCAGAACGATGCCGAAGTGGCCAGCCTGGAACAGGCCGTGGAAGCCTTCGAGAAGGAGCTGCTGGAAAACCTCTACGTCAGTTACCCCTCGACCCGGCAACTGGCCAACCGCTTGCAGACCTCCCATACCGCGATTGCCCACCGCCTGCGCAAATACGGCATTCCCAGCAAGGCCTGAGCTTGCGCCTGCCGCTCTGAAAGCGACCTCCATCTGTACTGAAAGCGCTACAGTGGAACGATTTCGCTACAAAGCCTTGCAATCGCAGCCGTGCAAGGCTTTGATCCTCAAAGCCTTTTTTCCGCACCCCGTGCTGTAGCGTTTTCGCTACGGCCGTGAAATTCCATTCTCTACAAAAAACACTCAACCCCTTGATTTACAACGGCCAAATAAATATTGGCCGTGTTCTTGCTATGGACATTGCCATTCGGCTCGGCGCTGTCCGAGCATTCAATCGCGTCCACCAGACGAGTCTGGCCCCTGAGGAGTTTCCATGAGCGAGTTGCGTTTTACTGAAGATCACGAATGGCTGCGTACCGAAGCGGATGGCAGTGTCACCGTCGGCATTACGGCTTTCGCCCAGAACGCCCTGGGTGATGTGGTGTTTGTGCAACTGCCGGAGCTGCAGGGCTACGACAAGGGCGCCGAAGCCGCCACCGTGGAATCGGTGAAAGCCGCCAGCGGCGTGTACATGCCCCTGGACGGTGAAGTGGTCGCCACCAACCCGGCCCTGGAAGACAGCCCGGAACTGGTCAACGAAGACCCGCTGGGCGAAGGCTGGTTCTTCCGCTTCATCCCTGCCGATGCCGCTGCCGTTGGCCAATTGCTGGACCAGGACGCCTACGACCGCCTGATCAAAGCCAGCGCCGAAGCCTGAGGAGCCGCCATGACCGTCAACCTGAGCACCGCCAACGAATTCATCGCGCGCCACATCGGCCCGCGCCAGGGCGATGAGCAAACCATGCTCAATAGCCTCGGCTTCGACTCCCTGGAAGCCCTGAGCGCCAGCGTGATTCCCGAGAGCATCAAGGGCACCAGCGTACTGGAGCTGGGCCAGGGCCTGAGCGAAGCCCAGGCCCTGGCCTCGATCAAGGCCATCGCCGCCAGGAACCAGCTGTTCAAGACCTATATCGGCCAGGGCTACTACAACTGCCATACGCCGTCGCCGATTCTGCGCAACCTCCTGGAAAACCCCGCCTGGTACACCGCCTACACCCCGTACCAGCCGGAAATCTCCCAGGGTCGCCTGGAAGCCCTGTTGAATTTCCAGACCCTGATCAGCGACCTGAGCGGCCTGCCGATCGCCAACGCCTCGCTGCTGGACGAAGGCACCGCCGCCGCCGAAGCCATGACCTTCTGCAAGCGCCTGAGCAAGAACAAGGGCAGCCACGCCTTCTTCGCCTCGCAGCATTGCCACCCACAGACCCTCGATGTGCTGCGCACCCGTGCCGAGCCCCTGGGGATCAACGTGGTGGTGGGCGATGAGCGCAAGCTGACCGACGTCAGCCCGTTCTTCGGCGCCCTGCTGCAATACCCGGCAAGCAACGGTGACCTGTTCGACTACCGCGAGCTGACCGAGCGTTTCCACGCTGCCAACGCCCTGGTAGCCGTGGCCGCCGACCTGCTGGCCCTGACCCTGCTGACCCCGCCCGGGGAATTCGGCGCCGACGTGGCCATCGGCAGTGCCCAGCGCTTCGGCGTGCCCCTGGGCTTTGGTGGCCCGCATGCGGCCTACTTCGCCACCCGCGATGCCTTCAAGCGCGACATGCCCGGCCGCCTGGTGGGCGTCTCGGTGGACCGTTTCGGCAAGCCGGCCCTGCGCCTGGCCATGCAGACCCGCGAGCAGCATATCCGCCGCGAGAAGGCCACCAGCAACATCTGCACCGCCCAGGTCCTGTTGGCCAACATCGCCAGCATGTATGCCGTGTACCACGGTCCCAAGGGCCTGACCCAGATCGCCCAGCGAATCCACCAGCTGACCGCGATCCTGGCCAAGGGCCTGGTCCAGCTGGGCTTGACCGTGGAGCAGGAAAGCTTCTTCGATACCCTGAGCCTGCACACCGCTGGCCGCACCGCTGCGCTGCACGACAAGGCTCGCGCCCAGGGCATCAACCTGCGGGTGATAGACCCCGAGCGCCTCGGTCTGTCCCTGGACGAAACCACCACCCAGGCCGACGTTGAAGGCCTGTGGAGCCTGTTGGGCGATGGCAAGGCCGCGCCGGACTTCGCGGCACTCGCGGCGGCGGTCACCAGCGCCATCCCCGCTGCCCTGGTCCGCCAGTCGGCGATCCTCAGCCACCCGGTGTTCAACCGCTATCACTCGGAAACCGAGCTGATGCGCTACCTGCGCAAGCTGGCGGACAAGGACCTGGCCCTGGATCGCACCATGATCCCGCTGGGCTCCTGCACCATGAAGCTCAACGCCGCCAGCGAGATGATCCCCATCACCTGGGCCGAGTTCGGCGCGCTGCACCCTTTCGCTCCCGCCGAGCAAAGCGCCGGCTACCAGCAACTGACCACCGAGCTGGAAGCGATGCTGTGCGCTGCCACCGGCTACGACGCGGTGTCGCTGCAGCCCAACGCCGGCTCCCAGGGCGAGTACGCCGGCCTGCTGGCCATTCGTGCCTATCACCAGAGCCGTGGCGACGAGCGCCGCGATATCTGCCTGATTCCCTCCTCGGCCCACGGCACCAACCCGGCCACCGCCAACATGGCCGGCATGCGCGTGGTGGTCACCGCCTGCGACGCCCGCGGCAACGTCGACATCGAGGACCTGCGGGCCAAGGCCATCGAGCACCGCGAGCACCTCGCCGCGCTGATGATCACCTACCCGTCGACCCACGGCGTGTTCGAAGAAGGCATCCGCGAAATCTGCGGCATCATTCACGACAACGGCGGCCAGGTGTACATCGACGGCGCCAACATGAACGCCATGGTCGGCCTCTGCGCGCCGGGCAAGTTCGGTGGCGACGTGTCGCACCTGAACCTGCACAAGACCTTCTGCATTCCCCATGGCGGTGGCGGCCCGGGTGTTGGCCCGATCGGCGTCAAGTCGCACCTGGCGCCCTTCCTGCCCGGCCATGCCGCGCTGGAAAACAAGAAAGGCGCGGTCTGTGCCGCTCCGTTCGGCAGCGCCAGCATCCTGCCGATCACCTGGATGTATATCAGCATGATGGGCGGCGCCGGCCTCAAGCGCGCCTCGCAGTTGGCGATCCTCAATGCCAACTACATCTCGCGCCGCCTGGAAGAGCACTACCCGGTGCTCTACACCGGCAGCAACGGCCTGGTGGCCCACGAATGCATCCTCGACCTGCGTCCGCTGAAAGACAGCAGCGGCATCAGCGTCGATGACGTGGCCAAGCGCCTGATCGATTTTGGCTTCCACGCGCCGACCATGTCGTTCCCGGTGGCCGGCACCCTGATGATCGAGCCCACCGAAAGCGAATCCAAGGAAGAACTGGACCGCTTCTGCGACGCCATGATCCGCATCCGCGAAGAAATCCGCGCAGTGGAAAACGGCGCCCTGGACAAGGACGACAACCCGCTGAAGAACGCTCCGCACACCGCGGCCGAACTGGTGGGCGAGTGGTCCCATCCATACAGCCGTGAACAGGCGGTGTACCCAGTGGCATCCCTGGTGGAAGGCAAGTACTGGCCGCCGGTTGGCCGGGTCGACAACGTGTTCGGCGACCGCAATCTGGTGTGCGCCTGCCCTTCGATCGAGAGCTACCAGGACGCGTAAGCCGTCCATCACTGGAGAGCCGTGCCCCTGCAGATACCGCGTATACCTGTAGGAGCCGGCTCGCCGGCGATGAGCGAGCCCCATCAATCGGGTCGAACAGCGCGCCTGGATCGCGGGCAAGCCCGCGCCTACAAGTGCCTGCGTGCCGAGCATCACAATAAGAAACCGGAGAACCAACATGTCCCTGAGCGTGTTCGACCTGTTCAAGATTGGCATCGGCCCCTCCAGCTCCCACACCGTCGGCCCGATGCGCGCCGCCGCGCGCTTTGTCGAAGGCCTGCGCCGTGAAGACCTGCTGAAGGCCACCACCTGCGTCAAGGTCGAGCTGTACGGCTCGCTGGGCGCTACCGGTAAAGGCCACGGCAGCGACAAGGCGGTGCTGCTGGGCCTGGAAGGCGAGCACCCGGACACCGTGAATACCGAAAACATCGCCGCGCGCCTGCAGGAAATACGCAGCAGCGCGCGCCTCAACCTGCTCGGCGAACACAGCATTGCGTTCAACGAGAAAGAACACCTGGCCATGATCCGCAAGCCCCTGGCCTATCACCCCAATGGCATGATCTTTCGTGCCTTCGACAGCGCCGGTTTGCAGATCCGCAGCCGCGAGTACTACTCCGTGGGCGGTGGTTTCGTCGTGGATGAAGATGCCGCCGGGGCCGATCGCATCGTTGAAGACACCACCCGCCTGACCTTCCCTTTCCGCAATGCCAAGGAACTGCTGCAACATTGCGCTACCTATGGCCTGTCCATCAGCCAGGTGATGCTGACCAATGAAAGTGCCTGGCGCCCGGAAGCTGAAACCCGCGCCGGCCTGCTGAAGATCTGGCAGGTGATGCAGGACTGCGTGGATGCCGGCTGCCGCAACGAAGGCATCCTGCCCGGCGGGCTCAAGGTCAAGCGCCGTGCCGCGGCCCTGCACCGCCAGTTGTGCAAGCACCCGGAAGCGGCGCTGCGCGATGCCTTGTCGGTGCTGGACTGGGTCAACCTCTATGCCCTGGCGGTGAATGAAGAAAACGCCAACGGCGGACGGGTGGTCACCGCCCCCACCAATGGTGCGGCCGGAATCATTCCGGCGGTGCTGCACTACTACATGCGCTTCATTCCCGGGGCCAACGAAGACGGGGTGGTGCGTTTTCTCCTCACCGCCGCAGCCATCGGCATCCTCTACAAGGAAAACGCCTCGATCTCCGGCGCCGAAGTCGGCTGCCAGGGTGAAGTGGGCGTGGCCTGCTCGATGGCGGCCGGGGCCTTGTGCGAGGTCCTCGGCGGCAGCGTGCAGCAAGTGGAGAACGCCGCGGAAATCGGCATGGAACACAACCTCGGGCTGACCTGTGACCCCATTGGCGGGTTGGTGCAGGTGCCCTGCATCGAGCGCAACGCCATGGGCTCGGTCAAGGCCATCAATGCGGTGCGCATGGCCCTGCGCGGCGACGGGCAGCACTTCGTCTCCCTCGACAAGGTCATCCGCACCATGCGCCAGACCGGCGCCGACATGAAAAGCAAATACAAGGAAACCGCCCGTGGCGGTCTGGCCGTGAACATTATCGAGTGCTGATACGCAGCCTGTATCCGCACGTTTTTTTTCAGGAGTTGCCCATGTCCACCGAAACACTGTTGAAAACCCCGCTGCACAGCCTGCACCTGGAACTCGGCGCCCGCATGGTGCCGTTCGCCGGCTACGACATGCCGGTGCAGTACCCGCTGGGAGTGATGAAGGAGCACCAGCACACCCGTGAACAGGCCGGGCTGTTCGATGTGTCCCACATGGGGCAGATCCTGCTGCGCGGCGCCAATGCCGCCCAGGCCCTGGAGACCCTGGTGCCGGTGGATATCATCGACTTGCCGGTGGGCATGCAGCGCTACGCCATGTTCACCAACGAACAGGGCGGCATCCTTGATGACCTGATGGTGGCCAACCTGGGGGACGAACAGCTGTTCCTGGTGGTCAACGCCGCCTGCAAGGACCAGGACCTGGCCCACCTGCGCCGCCACCTGGGCGAGCAATGCGACATTCAACCGCTGTTCGAGGAACGGGCCCTGCTGGCCCTGCAAGGCCCGGCTGCGGTCACGGTGCTGGCGCGCCTGGCGCCGGAGGTGGCGCAGATGACCTTCATGCAGTTCAAGCCGGTGACCCTGCTGGGCGTGGACTGCTTTGTCAGCCGTTCGGGCTACACCGGCGAAGACGGTTTCGAAATCTCGGTGCCGGCGGCCCAGGCGGAAAAACTCGCCCGTGCCCTGCTGGCCGAGCCGGAAGTAGCGGCCATCGGCCTTGGCGCCCGCGACTCCCTGCGCCTGGAAGCCGGCCTGTGCCTCTATGGCCATGACATGAACAGCGACACCACGCCGATCCAGGCCAGCCTGCTGTGGGCCATCTCCAAGGCACGTCGTGCCGATGGCGCCCGCGCCGGCGGCTTCCCCGGTGCCGAGGTGATCTTTGCCCAACAGCAAGGCGGTGTCAGCCGCAAACGCGTCGGCCTGCTGCCCCAGGAACGCACACCGGTACGTGAAGGTGCAGAGATCGTCGACGCCGAAGGCAAGGTTATCGGCAGCGTGTGCAGCGGCGGTTTTGGCCCGACCCTGGGCGGCCCCTTGGCCATGGGCTACCTCGACATAGAGCACTGCGCACTCGATACGCCAGTTGCAGCAATAGTTCGTGGGAAAAAGGTGCCAATGCTTGTAAGCAAAATGCCATTCGTGCCACAACGCTACTACCGCGGCTGAGGGACTGTTTCTATAAGTAACGCGGTTGCGTTAAAAGTGCACTAATCTGTAACGCAACCGCCATAAAACAGTGCATATTTTCGATACTGAACTTCACTTATAACGCCCGAAAACAATTGAACAACTCTATCGAATAAGCCCCGCACGCTAGTTCCGCCAAACCTCGGCAAGCTGAGTAAAACCGGGGCTTCGCGGGGCTTGTTTTTTCTCCCATAGTTGGCGTAGAGTTTCCCCACTGTGTTTGCATGGGTCGCTTGGAATCGTGACCTGGGCAGTAGCTAACAAGTTTGCTACAACCCGTTCGACGTCTCTTACTTTCCTGCAACCCAGCCCAGTACTCTTTCATGAGAAAGAGACTGTCATTAATTTTTTAGCGTCAAAGGAAATAAGAAATGTCCCAACGTCAGAGCGGTACCGTCAAGTGGTTTAACGACGAGAAAGGTTTTGGTTTTATCACTCCAGAAAGCGGTCCGGATCTGTTCGTACACTTCCGCGCCATTCAGGGCAACGGCTTCAAGAGCCTGAAAGAAGGCCAAAAAGTGACCTTCATCGCTGTGCAAGGCCAGAAAGGCATGCAGGCTGACGAAGTACAAGCAGAAGCTTAATCGTCTGTAACGAAAAAGCCCCTGATGCTGACATCAGGGGCTTTTTTGTGCGCGCAATTCCGTAAAATGGCTTCTTTTTTCAGTCGAGAGCCTGTCATGTCGAAACATCTGCTAAGCCCCCAAGGCGAATTCCCCGCCGCCGGCCTGGGTCGTCGCCTGGCAGCGATGTTCTATGATTTTCTACTCTGCGTCGCCCTGCTGATTGTCACGGGTGGCATCTACAAGCTGATCCAGATGCAGATCATCGGCGAGGCGCGGATGCGTACCCTGACCGAATCCGGCGCCCTGGACGGTGACCCGTTGTACTCCACGGTGCTGCTGTTCGTACTGTTCGGTTTCTTCGCCAAGTTCTGGACCCATTCCGGCCAGACCCTGGGCATGCAGGTCTGGGGTATCCGGGTGCAGAACGCCGACGGCAGCCGTATCAGCCTGTGGCAGGCGCTGTTGCGCTTCATGGTGTCGATCGCGTCCTGGCTGTGTGCCGGCCTGGGCTTCTTCTGGGTGCTGGTGGACAAGCAGAAACGCAGTTGGCACGACATCTACTCCAACAGCCAACTGGTGCGCATTCCCAAGCAGAAGAAGTAAGCCCGCCGCCTACAAAAACGCCCCGACAGATCGGGGCGTTTTTTTTAAGCGAGCAGAAGAACCGATCAGGCGTTGCCCGCCAGTTTCATCCGCGCGGCCTGGGTGAAATCCAGCATGCGCTTCAGAGGGCGGAGCGCATTGGGGATCAGCGCCGGGTCGACGCTGATCTCGTTGCTGCCATCCTTCAGGCACTGCAGGGTACGCTCCAGGGTATTCATGGCCATCCACGGGCAATGGGCACAACTGCGGCACGCCGCACCATTGCCGGCCGTCGGCGCCTCGATGAACACCTTGTCCGGGCACAGCTGCTGCATCTTGTAGAAGATGCCGCGGTCGGTGGCGACGATGAAGGTCTTGTTCGGCAGGCGCTGCGCGGCAGCAATCAGCTGACTGGTGGAGCCCACCGCATCGGCCAGTTCGATCACTGAGCTGGGGGACTCCGGGTGCACCAGAATGGCCGCATCCGGATACAGCACCTTCATGTCTTCCAGCTGCTTGGACTTGAACTCCTCGTGAACGATGCAGGCACCGTCCCAGAGCAGCATGTCGGCACCGGTCTGGCGCTGGATGTAGGTGCCCAGGTGCTTGTCGGGGCCCCAGATGATCTTCTCGCCGTTATCCATCAGGCTTTCGACGATTTCCAGGGCGCAACTGGACGTCACCACCCAGTCGGCACGGGCTTTGACCGCCGCCGACGTGTTGGCATAGACCACCACGGTGCGCTCGGGATGCTGATCGCAGAAGGCCGAGAACTCCTCCACCGGGCAGCCAAGGTCAAGGGAGCAGGTGGCTTCCAGGGTCGGCATCAACACCCGTTTTTCAGGGTTGAGAATCTTCGCCGTCTCACCCATGAAGCGGACCCCGGCAACCAGCACGGTCTTGGCCGGATGGGCATTGCCGAAGCGGGCCATTTCCAGGGAGTCGGACACGCAGCCACCGGTTTCTTCGGCCAGGGCCTGAATCACCGGATCACAGTAGAAGTGTGCAACCAGCACCGCATCCTGAGCCTTGAGCTCGGCAGCGATGGCGGCACGCAGATGGGCCTCTTGCGCAGCGCTCAAGGGTTTGGGCTGCTTGGCGTCGAGGTGGGCTTGAACCAGAAGGCGTTCAGAAATTTGCGTCATGTTCGCAAGACCTGCAGGCGCTTGAGGCGCGAAAGTCGAGTATACCACCGGCTCCGGACCGCTTAAGGCCCCGCCGGGAGAGTGAGTTCATCAGGTACGGACAACATTGGAGCCGCGCAAGGCTACAGAATATCCAGGGTATTCAAAAGCCTATTCTGCCCAACAGCCGCGCCCTACCCTGCCGGCGGCACCTGCACCTGGGCAAAAGCCACCGTCACACACAACCCGCGTTTGGCCCGTTGGTCGGAGTAATCCAGCCAGACCCGGCCGGCATGCCGATCGGCAATGGCCTTGACGATGGCGAGCCCCAACCCGGAGCCCACTTCATCGCTGCCCAGCCCGCGATGGAAAGGGTCGAACACGCGCTCGCGCTCAGCCACGGCAATACCCGGCCCCGAGTCGCTGAACTGCAGCAGGATCTCGTCCTGCACCTGGGCCACTGACAGGTCTACCCGCCCACCTTGCGGGGTATAGCGGATGGCGTTGTCCACCAGGTTCTTCACCAGGGTCAGCAGGTCCTCCTGGCTGATCAGCACCTGCCTGTCCGGCCCACCTTCCAGGCCGATGTCGATCGCCTTGTCCTCCGCCAGGGGCAGCAGGTCCTCCAGCACCCGGCGGTACACCCCGTGCACCGAGACCGTCTCAACCCGGCCATTGATGGCCGATTGTGCAGACGCCAGCCCGAGCAATTGATCGATCAGCTTCCTGCCGCGCTCGATCCCCCGGCGCAACAGTTGCAGGCGCTCCCGAGCCAGGCTGGGCATCTCCACCGATGCCAGGCGCTCGGCCTGCAGGGACAAGGCCGTCAGCGGCGAGCGCAATTCATGGGCGGCATCCGCCACGAAACGCCGCTGCGTCGTCATGGACTGAGTCACCCGCAGCAACAGGCGATTGATGGCCCGCACGAAAGGCCGCACTTCGGTCGGCAGATGGCGCTCGTCGATCGGGTGCAATTCCTGCTCGTCACGCAAATCGATCTCGGCCGCCAACTGCTCGATGGGACGAAACAGTTTGCGCACCAGATCGGCAATCACCAGCAACAGCACGGGAAACAGGATCAGGAAGGGCAACAGTCCACGCCAGGCGCTTTCCCGCGCATCCCTGTCACGAGCGCCGGTTTCCTGGGCCACGGCAATCCGCAGGCCGGCGCTGGTGGTCTTGACCAGCACCCGAAACGGCTCGCCACCCACCGTCAGGGTCGACAGACCGTCCGCCAGGGTGGTGGGCAGCGGCAGGGGGATTTCGGCATCACTGTCCGCCGCCGCCCTGGCGCCATCGGCCAGGTATTGAACGACCACCCTGGATTCCTCGTTATCGTCGGCGACGACCTGCCCCGGCGGCGGGTAGGCCAGGGTCATGTGCTGGCGCTCGAACAGCGCGGCCACCTGGCGCAGGGTGTTGTCCTGCATCTCCAGGGCCTCGTCGAAGGCCGAGACATAAGCAAAGACTCCGGCCAGCAGCGCAACGATCAGCACCGCCACTGACAGGGCAATGGACAGCCTGAGCTGGACCGACTCGCTCAGACGTCTTTTGAAACCATCCATCCCAGCCCCCTGACGTTCTTGATCACCTGGCTTCCCAACTTGCGGCGCAAGGCATGGATCAGGAACTCCACCGCATTGCTTTCCACCTCCTCGCCCCAGCCGTAGATGCGGTCTTCCAGCTCGCTACGGGAAAGAATCGCCCCCGGGCGGATCAACAGCGCCTGCAACAAGGCGAATTCGCGGTTCGACAGCTGCACCGCAGGCTGCTCGAACGAGCTTGCCTGTTTCGATACCGGGTCCAGCGAGACCACACCATTGCCCAGCAGCGGTGCCGCGCTACCGCCTTTACGACGCATGACCGCACGCATTCGCGCCAGCAGCTCGGCCATGGCGAAGGGCTTGAGCAGGTAGTCGTCTGCGCCGCCGTCCAGGCCTCGCAGCCGGTCATCGAGGCTGTCACGAGCGGTAATGATCAACAGCGGCACCGGGTTGTTACGGCGGCGAATACTGTCGAGCACCTGCAACCCGTCCTTGCCGGGCAGGCCGAGGTCGAGCAGCACCTGGTCGTAATGCTGGCTGTCCAGGGCAGCCAGGGCGGTCACCCCATCGCTGACCCAGTCGGCGGCGTAGCCTGCATCCTTGAGGGCGCCCTGTATCGCCTCGGCGATCATCGCGTCGTCCTCCACCAGCAAGATCCGCATAGTGCCTCCGTAGTGAAACAGGCCCGGCCTGCGCTTGAGGAAGGCCGGGCCCGGGTCGAGTCCCCCCAAGGGTAATCACTCGCCTGCCGGTCTGCTGGAAAAGATGAGGGTCAGGCCTTGCCTTGCAAGCGACTGAACGTTGCCAGCAGATCGTCCATCGCCGACTTGCACTCGGCCTGTTGCGGGGTGCCGGCGCGCAGGGCGTCCAGTGCGCGGTCGATGCCCTTGTCCAACACATGCCAGTCACCGGCGGCACGGGGCTTCAAGCCGGCTTCGGCGGAGTCCCAGGCAACTTCCAGATCCTTGATCCGGCGCTTCGCCCCCGCCAGGTCCTGCTTGTCCACCAAGCCGGCCACATCACGGGCAATGGCCTGGAACTCGGCCAGGTCTCCCAGCCTGGAGGCCGTGGCCGCGGTAGCCTGGGCTGAAGCGGCAGTGCCGGGCTTGGGCGCATCGGCAGGCTTGGAACACCCCGCGGCCAGCCCCAGCAGGGCAATCATGGAAAGAGTCGTGGTGTAGCGAATGGCAGAGCGGATAAAGGCCATGATGAGTCCTTGAGTGAGGGTCGGATAATCAGTGGGAAAGGCGCTGACGGTTGTTGACGTTGAGCTGCGCGACGGTCACCAGCAAAAGAATCACGCAGAGGAAGATCGCGCTGGTCCAGGTGGCGCCCAGGCCCAGGCCACCGTAGGTCTTGGCTTGTGTCAGCAGGTCGCCGAGGGCGGCGCCAAAAGGTCGAGTGAGGATGTAGGCGATCCAGAAGGTCAGCACCGCATTGCCCCCCAGGCGCCAGGCCACCAGGGTCACGGTAATCAGTGCGGCAAAGATCAGCGCTCCCAGGGTAAAGCCGAGCCCCAGCGCCTCGGTGGCCAGGTCCCCGGCGGCGGTTCCCAGGGCGAAGGTGCAGAGCACGGTGGCCCAGTAGAACAGCTCGCGTCGCGGGGTAACGATCTGGCGGATCGACAGATTGCGCTCAACGGCGTACCAGACAGCGAAATTGACCGCCAGCAAGCCTGCAAACACTGCGGTGCTGAGGTACAGGCTGATGCCCAACTGATCGGTGAGCACATCGGTGATCTGGGTCCCGACGATGCTCACCAGGACCACGCTCAGCCAGTAGATCCACGGTGTGTAGGCCCGGCTGCGGAACTGCGCGAACAGCGCCAGCCCCAGCAACAGGGCCATGCCGATGCTGGTCACGCCCTGCCCCAGGCCGGCGTCGACGGCCAGGTAGTCGGCGCAGGTTTCGCCCACGGTGGTGGACATGATCTTGATGATCCAGAAGGACAGCGTCACCTCCGGAACCTTGTTCAGCCAATCGGTCTTGCTCAGCGGCTTCATCGGGTGCCTCTCCATAACGGCGCGTGTATTGGCGCGAGGCAGAGGCTACGAGGGAAAACTTAGCTGGAACTGAGGGCACCCCGAACGGGCCGGCTTCGATCACCAAGCAATGCGCTGCAAGGCCCCAGGGTCCAGCAGCCAGGTGAGCACATCGGGGCTATTGATCACCGAGCCATGGTGGCGCTGCTCGTCCCGCCAGTAGCGATTGTCCTGGGCCGGATCGAGCCCCAGGCCCGGGGCCAGCCCCTCGGCACTGCGCCCGGCGGACAACAGCACATCCACCGCGCGCCCCTTCAGCGGCACCGCCTGCCATTGGGACAGCAGCAGGATATTGCCGTGCACGCACTCGCGATTGACCAACTGCGCGTCCACCAGGTCATCGACGTAGGCATACTGCGGATCGGCCGCCAAACGCCGGGCAATGGCGTCCGGGGCCAACCCTCGAAGCTCGGCCAGCAGCGGCGGGTCCACCAACAGCAGCGGCCTGGCGGGCGCCGTGCTGCGGGCCACGCAACAGGCCGCCACATAAGCGCCGAAGGAGTAACCGAGCACCGCGTCCAGGGTCGTCAGCTCATGCTCTTGGGCAATCTGCCGGGCCAGGTCTTCGACACTGGAATAGGGCCAGTAGTCGCTGTAGTTGACCTGCACCAGCGACACCCGCCCCTTGAGTGCCCGGCCCAGGGCGGAAAAACAGATCGGATGGCCGACGAAGTCGGGAAAGCAGATCAGTTTCATTGACGTTGCCCCGCCGCGACAAAGGATTCGAGAAATGCCCTGGCCTGCGGCTCGGGCAGATAGCTGTTGAGCAGCACTTCGCAGCCCAGCGCCGACTTGACCACCGTCAGGTCGAGCAGGGTCTTGGGCCACTCGCTAACCGGGTTGGCAATCCGCGTTTGCAACCACCGGGCGTCACTGGCCGGCAGCTCGACGAAATTGCACAGGAACGCCGGAGCAAAGCCGTACAGGCCCAGGGCCGCGAGTATTTCCTCGCAACCCAAGGCCGCCCGGGCCAGCTTGGCATTCAGGTAATCCATGCAGGCCTGTGGCTCGCAGCCTTCGGCGAAGCGCCCGGGAGCCAGGGGCACGGGCACCGTGTAACTGGAGAATCCGCTGATCACCGAACGCTCAGCCCAGGCGAACAATAGATTGACGATCGGCGCCTCTATCCCCAAGCCCTCGGCACAGCCCTGGCGAAACGCCTGCAACAGGTGGAACAGACGCTGCGGCGAGGCCAGCTTCATCGGATCCATGGCCAGTGCCGCCCGCAACTGCAGCGCCAGGGCAGTGGCCGCCGGCGCCGGGACATCGGCCAGCGGCGCGTACTCCTCGGCCTCTTGCTCCCAGGCCTCGGTGCCGGCATCTGCCAGACGCTCATATTCCTCGGCCTGCATCAGGTTATTGCCGACAAAGGAAAAATCCGCCACCGGCGGCGACTGCACGCCCAGCGCCAACTGTTCAACGCTGCGCAGCAGGCTCAACTGGCCGACATGGTTGCCAAGGATGTGGTGCAGCCACAGCCCCAGGTGCAAGGTGCCGTCGATGCGCACCTTGAACAGGCTGCACAGGTCCTGCTCGAACAGTGACAGCGGCCGCTCAAGGAAATGCTCCACGCAGGCCTGCTGGCTGGGAAACTCCGCCACAGGCTCCAGCCACAGGCGCGCCGGCGGCTCGGGGGCCAGATCAAAACAGTACTCGCCCTCGACCCGCGCCACCCGACAGCCCGCCAGTGGATAGCGCTGCTTCAAGCCCTGGGCCAACGCCTGCAGGTCCAGCCCGGCGGCCGGCAACTGCTCGGGCCGGAACAGGTAGAGCACGTTGTTGGCCCGTAGATCCTTGTTGAACAGTTCGGCATACACCATCGACAACTGGCTCTTGTTCAAGCCGACCCAGCGGCTGTCGCCGGCAGCCGGCAACCGCCCGGAACCGCTGCGCAGCGCCTCCCGGGCGTGGCTAGCGGAGGTGGCGCGGACCACGGCAAAACGCCCCAGGTGAGTATTGATCGAAAACCCTGCATGGGCGGCGGGCAAGGACTCCTGCTCCGACTCGATCACGTAGTACTCCTGCGCACCGTTTTCCAGCAGGGACGCCAGGCCGGGTTGGGCCTGTAGCCAGTCCAGCAACTGGCCCAGGGTGGCCATGCGGTAGAACTGCTCCAGGCCCAGGCCTTCCCAGCCCAGGTGACGGTTCACCGTGCCCACCAGCTTGATCGCCGCCAGCGAGTTGCCGCCGCTGTCGAAGAAGCTGCGCTGCAGGTCATGAGCCGACACGCCGAAACGCGCGAGAAAACGCCCTGCCGGCGAGTCGTCCGTTTCAGTGGCCGGCTGCCCGAGACACAGGCGCTGCTTGAGCTCAGCAATATCCAGCTTGCCGGAAGAGCGCAGGGCAAAGCGCTCAACCTCGACAAATCGCGACGGCACCATGAACGGCGGCAGGCTTTGCCGGCCATAGTCGGCCAGCACCCGGGGCTCGACCCCAGGCGCCTTGAGGTACACCAGCAGCAACTGCGCTTCGGTTCCCTGGTCATCCAGCAACACCACACAATCGAGCATTCCCGGGTAACGCTTGAAGGCGGCGGCGACCTCGGTCAGCGACAGGCGCTGGCCACGCAGCTTGATCTGGTCATCGCTGCGGCCATGGAAGTGATAGAGCCCCTGGCCATCCCGGGAAACCAGGTCGCCACTGCGGTAGCAACGCAGCGTCCGGCCCTGCCATGGCAGGTCGATGAAGCGCTCCCGGGTCAGCCCGGCATCCCCCAGATACCCCGGGGACAAGCCGCCCCCGGCGATCAGCAGCTCGCCGGGTTCATCCACCTCGCACGGCTGCCCGTCAGGGCGCAGCAGCAACAGGGTGGCATCGTCCACGGCCTGGCCGATGGGAATGTCCCGGGTGCTGTCGAAGCTGCGGGGAATGGCATAGACACAGGTACCCATGGTGTTTTCCGTGGGGCCATAACCGTTGTAGAGAACCAGCTCATCGGCGGCAGCATAGGCCTGGCGGACATGCCCTGCGGACAGGACCTCACCGCCGACCATCAGCCGCTTGACGCCCCGCAGCCAGCCGCGGTCGATATCGACGAAGGTGTTGAACAGGGTCGAGGTCAGCCACAGGCTGTCGACCCCGGCCTCGTGGATGTAACGATGCAGGTGTTCCATGGTCAGGGCGCCGGGAACATGGATATGCAATTCGCCGCCATTGAGCAGCGCGGTCCAGATCTCGAACTGCGAGGCGTCGAAGGTCAGGTTCGAGGCGTACAGCATGCGAAAGCCCGGCTGCAGCGGAAAATGTCGCGGCCGGTCGCAGAACCCCAACACCCCGCGATGGGTACAGGGAATGATCTTCGGCGCGCCGGTGGTACCGCTGGAAAAGTTCACGTACACCGGCTCGGCGCCGCATAGCGGCGGCCAGCACGCAGCCTCGTCCGTGGGCACGAGCAATTCATCCAGCGCCAGATACCCCGGGCCACCGGCGACCTCCGGCGTGACCCGCCAGCGCACGCCACTGCGTTCACACACCGACTGGTTCCACTGGGGCGGGTTGTTGCGGTCCAGATAGCAGTACGACAGGCCGGCCCGCACCATGCCCACCAGCAGCACCAGTTGTTCAATCGAGCGCTCCACCTCCAGGCCCAGGGTGCTGCCAGGCGTCAGGCCCAAGCCCAGCAAGCGGGCCGCCACCTGTGCCGAACGCTGTTCCAGCTCCCGGTAGCTGAGCCGTGCGCCGTTGCAGCTCAGCGCGGTATCCGTGGCATGCCGGGCGAAGACGTCGTCCAGGCACGAAGCAATAGATAGATGAGCCATGCCGTCACACTTCCCTGTGCTTGATCAGGTTGATTCCAGGGGCGAAGAACGCCGCGCCGTTGTAGTGCGCCAACGCCTGCCCCAGGTCCATCTCGACTCGCTGCAGGTGCTCCAGCCAATCCTTGCCGGCCACCAGGTAGTCGAGGCAGCGAGCGATGTTGCGCTCCACCGTGGCCTCCCCTGCCGGGCACTGCACGCTCTTGCGCCCGTGATGGTAGGCATCGTCGCGGTAACCGTTACCGCAGCGGGACACGTTGATGATGTCGATGTTGCCCATTTGCGGCGAGAGCTCCAGGGTCAGGCTGACCCGCCCAACATTCACCAGCCGCGAGCGGCCAGCCCCGTTGCCCTGCGGATTGAGCAAGGCCAGCAACCGCGGGAACAAGGCGCTGATATCAGCATCGATGCACAGGAAGATCCGGGTGAACTGCCCGGCCATCGCCCCCGGCTCGGCCAGCAGGTCGAGCACCTGCACCGGCAGGCCCGGGTCGATGGCGGCGGGGTTGAGGTCCGCGACCCAGATCCGCGCACCATGACAGGCCGCCACCAGGCTCAGCATCTTGCCCACCAGGCCCATGCCCACCACCAGGATCTGCTCCCCCGCCTGCAATTGCGCACGGTCCACCGCATGCACCGCAGTGGCACCCAGGGTGGCAAGAATCGCCTGGTCCTGGGTCAGTGGCGGCGGTACCTTGCACACCAGCCGCTGGGGCACCTGGATCCAGTTGGAATGGGTGGCAATCTTCCAGCCCATGGCCACCACCCGGTCTCCCGGCTGCACGCCTTCCACCTCGGGCCCTACGGCGCTAACCACCCCGGCCGCGCAATAGCCCAGCGGCAGTTGCTCGCCAGTCTCGCGTACCTGCTGCAGGTAATGACGCTCGGTGCCCGGGCTGACCATGGAGTAGTCCACCGCCACCTGCACTTCAGTGGCCGCCAGAGCGGCCAGAGGTTCATGCACGGCGATCACGCCGTCGGCGCCACAGGCGGTGAGTGTGTATCGGCTGCTGCTCATCAGGCCTCCCGTCCGGTCAGGCGATCCAGGCACTGGGCAAACCCTGGAAATGAAGTCTGGTAGCAATGCCCTTCGAGGATGGTGGCCTGCAGCCCGTGAGCCAGCAGCAGGACGTGGGCGGTCATCGACAGGCGATGGTCGCCGAAAGTCGGGATCGCTCCCTGCACACTGGGCACCTGCCCGCCTTCCACCCGCACGTCGTAGCCGTCGACCTGGTAGTCCAGGCCCAGGGCATTGAGCATGCTGCGGGTGGCGGCGATCCGGTCCGATTCCTTGAAGGTCAGCTCGTAGAGGTCACTGAAGGTCGCGCTGCCGGGCAGCACGCAGCTGATGGCCAGGGCCAGCGGCACTTCGTCGATCATTGCGTGGAACTGGTGCTTGTCGCGCAAGTCGTGAGCCCTGGGCTGGCCACCCCCGCGCAGCAGCAGGCGGCCCACCGGCTCGCCATGACGAATGCTGTCCACCTCCAGGGTCAGGTTGAAACCACAGGCCAGCAGCCAGTTGAAAAAGCCCAGGCGCGTAGGGTTCAGGCACACATTGTCGAAGCTCAGGCGCTGCTGCTCCTGGTGGCGGTTGCACAGCAGGAACAACGCCGCCGGATAGGCAATGGCCGAGGGGTCGCGAGGGATGCTGATCTCCTCGGGAATCGCGCAGTCCCGTGGCTGGTAGTGGATCTGCAACTGCTCGTCCAGCAGCCGGTCGCCAAAACTGTTGATGATGCGCTGGGTGTGATCCCGGGCCACCACCGGGTACCGGATCGACATCGGCTTGCGTGCCGCCACCCCGGCAAACAGCAAGGTGCTGATGGCCTGGGCGCTGCCGATGTGGATCTGCGCCGCGCCGCCGCGGAATGCAGCCTGGTGGATACGGATCGGCAGCGCGCCCGGACGCCCCAGGTACTCCAGGTGGGCGCCCATCTGGTTCAGGGGCTCGACGATCCAGTCGAAGGGACGGTTGCGCAGGGTTTCGTCGCCATCGACGATGCACGGCACATTGAGCCCCACCAGCATCCCGATCAGTAACCGTGCGGCCGCGCTGGAGGGCCCCAGGTCGACCCGCCGCTCGTGGGTCGCCTGGGCGAACTCACCGCTGATCTCCAGGGTCTGGGGCGTCTGCCCTGGCGTCACCTCAAGGCCCAGTTGCTGCAGGGCATCGAGCAACAGGGTCACCGCCTTGCCGCGGTTCAGGTCCCGCAGGCGCACCGGATGCCGGGCCAGGGCGGCAAACAGGATCATCCGATGGCTGATGGACTTGTCCGATGGCAGGTAGCCGTCGATGTTGGCCCAGACTTGCTGTTGGCGGCCGAGGGTGAAATCGATGGGCCGGTCCGGGTAATCGATCATGGGCTACTCCTGTATTTGGCGGGGTTGATCAGTTCGGCGTCGTCCACCAGCGCTTCGTCCTCGAAGTGGTCGCCCACCCCGGGGCCCGCGGGCAACACCAGCGGCTGGGTTTCATAGAAGCGCCGACGGTTCTTCTTGCGTTCAAGGCCGAGGTTGAAGCCCCCAAGGTCCACTCCCCAGCTTTCCAGCCGGCCATGGGTGATGGCGCTGTCCACCAGGGCCTGGCCCATCTCGGTGCGGATCAGCGCGCGGCCGTGTTTCTGTTCTTCGGAACCGTTGAGGCTGGCTTCGAAGATGTTGGGGTCGCCGTCACACACGCTGACGTCGGCCAGCCCGCTCATCCAGTCACCGCAACTGAGGCAGCGAAAGGTCTTGTTGTCCTTGAGCTTGCCGAGGATCTCCCAGAAATCGATGCCAAAGGTCTGGCTGTCCAGCAAGGTGACTTGCAGCCGGCCGGGGTAATCGCCTTCGCGGTACTTGATATCGCGCACCTGCTGCGGGTCTTGCCCCAGCACCTCGCTGATGATGCTATGGGTGCCGGCCGGCAGGGTGTTGGAGGAGCAGGCGGTCTCGATCACGCAGATGATTCGGCTGCGGGCCCAGTGGCCGATGGCCGTGTCCCGGCGCTGCAGCTTGCGGATCGCCTGGACGTGGCAGGCCAGCCCCACCACGGCGATGCGCGCGTCCGGCTGCTGTTCGTAGCATTCGCGCAGGGCATTGAGGTAAGGCGCCAGCTGGTAGGTGGACTGGGCATTGTTGATGATCGCCGCTGCAGCGCTGCCCAGTTGCGGCGCGCTGCGCCAACCCTGCCCCGGATGACGGCCCATGGTCAGGGTCAGGTCCACGTCAAAGTGCTCCCGGGCGGTCAGCAGCAAGGTGGTGGCGGTGCCGCCACTGGCCGAGCGCCGGACTATCTGCGGGTCGGTGGAACGCGCACCGATGGCCTGGCGGCTGATCCCCAGCCAGCGCTCTTCGGCGCGGCGGGTACGGCCGAACAGTTCCAGTTCGGAGCGATCGGTGTCCGGCTGCAGCCCCGGGCACACCGCCAGGCACTCGGTGCAGCTTTCACAACTGTCGCCGATGCCCTCCAGCAGCGGCACCACCCGGTCCGGGTCGAAAACGATCACCTGCTGTGGGCACACCAGGGCGCAGGCGCCGCACCCGGCGCACAGATTCTGATCGAGCACCGTCAATTTCAATAACATCCCTGTCATCTTGGATAAGCCTCGTGTGCCGTTTTCCGGGTGCAGCCGGCCGCGCCCCCGCGAACCGGGGACGGGCAAGACCTGCTGTGCTGAAGTGGCCGCTGACGGTCAGATCAAAGCGGGCGTTCCATCTTGATGATCTCGATGGACACCGGGCTGTTGCCGCGGCTGAAGGTGCCCTCGCCGATCTTCTGGAAGCCGTGGTAGGCATAGAAGCCTTCGGCCGTCAGGGTCGCCTCCAGGTAGGCCGAGCTGGCACCGCTGGCCCGCAGCCGAGCCAGCGCCACCTCCAGCAGACGGCTGCCCAGGCCACGCCTGGCCACATCGCCACGGATGAACAGCTTGCTGACCTCATTGCCGTCGAGTTCGACGAACCCTTCGATCTGCTCGCCCTCGGCCAGCCACAGCGATCCCTTTTCCACGGCTTCGCGGTAGGTTTCCGGGGAGCGCCCATCGAGCCACATGCGGATCTGCTGATCGCTGTATTCAGAGGTGCACAGGCGCTCTACCGAGTTGCGGTGGGCCTCGAAAATACCGATCAGATCGTCCGTGGTGGCCTGGCGTATCCGTACATTGCTCATTCAGCTGAACTCCACTTTCTTGGGGGCGGGGTGGTAGCGAAACTTGAAATTGATCAGGCTGCCCAGCATCACCAGGGCACTGCCGAGCATCAGGTGCAGGCTCAGGGGCGTTTCCCCCAGCCACACCGACAGGTAGCTGGCGCCGATGGGGTACAGCACGCCGACGTAGCCGGCGTTCTCGGCGCCCATGCGCTTGATCAGGTCGATGAACAGCACGAACACCAGCGCCGAGCACACCACCCCCAGGTACAGCAGGATGCCCAGATCGGCCAGGGTGCCCGGCAGTTGCAAGCCATGGCCGCCCAGCAACAGGCTGACGGCGTATAGAGCGCAGGCCCAGCCGGCCGCCACCTTGTTGATGTGCAAGGTGCCGAGCTGGCAGGTCTTCTGGATGTGCTCCGAAAGCACCGATCCGATGGCCACCGCCAGGAAGGAAGTCAGGCCCAGGGCCACCCCCGCCAGCGACAGCGGCCGCCCCGGATCGCCAAGCATGAACAGCCCCAGCCCGGCGATGCTCACCAGTGCGCCGAGCAGGTTGTGCAGGGCGACCGGCACATGCAGGAACAGGCGCTTGATGCCGATGATGTAGAAAATCACAAAGGCGCTGAGGCAGGCCATCTGCGCACTGCCCAGGTAAGCGGTGGCCAGGTAGGCCAGGCCGATGCCGGCATAGAAGTACACCGCCCCCACCCCGGCCATCAGCAAGTAGGCCTTGCGGGTTACCGGCTGCTGCGGGCCGGCGAACAGCCGTTGCCACAGCCACAGCACCCCGTAGGCAATGAGGAAACGCAGCATCAGCGAAGAGCCGACATCGCTGTGTTCCACCTGCAGCGAAATGGCGATCCAGTTGGTGGACCAGATCAGCAGGCAGCCGAGGAAAATCAGCACGGCGACCAGTGAACGGGATTTCTTGTTGTTATCGGGTAAGGCGTTCATGGAGGTTTCTCTAGCTCAAGGCAGCGGTGATCCCGGTCAGCAGCGACTCCAGGCGTTCTTCGCCGAAGACCTGCGGGTCATAGTCGATTTTCAGCAGCAACTCGCCCGCGGCCAGGTAGCCGGTGAACTCCAGGTGATGGCTGGGGCTGCCCTGCATCAGTTGCAGGCTCAAGGGATGCACGCCGACCCGGGCCCCGGGCGGGTTCTCCACGGCGCCCAGGAAGTTGTAGCTGTAGCCGCAATCGAACAGGCCCTTGAGGCGCTCGGCCTCGGGCGTGGCGAAATAACGGTTGCCGAAGCTGTGGGCAATGCCCTGGCTGGCTTGCTGGCCGGCCTTGATTTCCCTGGCGATCTGCTCCAGGTCCAGGCTGGCAACTTGCAGCACCAGCGGGTAGATCACCGTCAGCCAGCCGAACACGCTGTTGAGCTCGGCGCCGCTCTTGTCCAGGGCCCGCCCATGGTCGAGCAAATGGACTTTCTGGAACGGGTTGTCATCGCTCTGGCTCATGGCGCGCAGGATGGCCGCCAGCAGCAACTGGCTGGTCTCGGCCACACCCTGGGCCCACTGCGGCAGGTCGCGGACCGGCCCCAGGCACAGTTCGGCTCGCCGAAAGGCCTCGCGCCGGGGAAACTCGGGGCGCTGCCCGGTCAACTGCGCGCAGCGGCCCCAGGGCAGTGCTTCCCAGAACGCTTCATGGGTCGCCGCGGCATGCTCGCGCTGGTAGCTCTGCTGCCACTCCTCGAAGGCCGTCGGCCGCGGCCAGCTTTGCATGCACTCCAGGCCCTGCCCCAGGCATTCGTCCAGCTCGGAAACCAGCAGCATCCAGGAGTAGCGATCGACCTGGAACTGGTGCCCGGCAATGATCAGGTGATGGCCAGCGGCGTCCTGTTGCTGGCTGAAGCAGAAGAGTTGCCCCTGGCTCAGGGAGATGGCTGCGCAGGTCCGCTGCACCGCTTGCTGCAGATCCGTTCCGGCGGGCTGCAGCCCCTGATCCTGAACGCCCGCCTCGATAAAGTGATGGCGGAAAATTGCCCGCAGCGCCTGGCTGACTCGCTGTGGCTCCTGGCCGGCAGCTAAGTCCAGCACCAGGGCCTGGTTCCAGTGATCCAGGTCGCTGATGCCGCGGCTCAGCAGGAAGCGGCGATTGGGCAGGCCCTCGACCTGCGGCCGGGAAACCCCGGGCCGGGCCTTGGCCGCCGCCGCATGCACCGGCAATTGCCCCAGGGCCTGATCCGACAGCAACTCTTCCAGGTCCAGCACCAGGCCCTTTCTCTTCAGCGTGGCAACCACCTGCAAGGCCCGCAGCGAATCGCCGCCATTGTCGATAAAGCTCTTGGCCCGGTCCGGGCTCTGCCCGCCAAGTACCTGGCCGATGGCTTGCCAGAAAGGCTCCGGTGCGGCCTGTGCCGGCTCCGGCGCCGCCATGGCGCGGGCAGCCAGTTGCGCCAACGCCTGCCGGTCGATCTTGTTGTTGCGGTTCAAGGCAAAACGCTCCACCAGCAGGAAGCGCGCCGGCACCCGGTGCGCCGGCAGTGCGGCCCTGGCGGCCTGACGCAGGAGGTCTTCGCCAAGGCTGGCGTCACGGGCAATGACAAAGGCCACCAGGGCCAGGTTGTCCCCGGCCTGATGGGCGATCACACAGGCTTCCCGTACCTGGGCCAGAGCCTTGAGCTCCGACTCCACCTGGACCAGGCTGACCTTCTGCCCGTTGATCTTGACGATGGAATCCTTGCGCCCCAGCAGGCGTATGGCGCCATCGGGCTGGTGGCACGCCAGATCACCGGTGGCGTAGCACTGGCGCTGCGAGTCCAGGGGGCTGGGCTGGGTCAGCTCGACGATCAGCCCGCTGGCCGGGTCCAAGCGCCGGGCCACCAGGGAAGAATAGAGCAGCAGTTCACCCACCCCTTCGCCGTAGGGCTGCCCCGGTTCCTTGGCAATGTCCAGGGTGACGCCTTCCACCGGCCGGTCCAGGGCCCAGGTCGGGTCCTGCAGCGTCTGCCCCTGGTCGATGCGGGCGTAGAGCGCGGTGGTGCATTCGGTCGGCCCGTAGGCGTTGAACAGCTGCGAGCCTGGGGCAAAGGCGTGGTTGAAGCGCTGGATGTCCGAGGGGTGGATGATCTCGCCGCCGATCACCAGTTGCTTGGGCCGGGCATAGATGGCGCTCGCATCGCTGTAGAAGGCACGCAGATAGGGCACCGTCATATGCAACACATCGATGTCATGTTCGGCGATCAGCGCCTCGACTGCGGCGAAGTCATGCTCCCGGGGGTTGAGGCTGCACAGGGTGGCGCCAGTCTTCAGGCTGGCGAAGATGTCCATCAGGCCGGCGTCCCACCCCGCGGAAGCCAGTTGCAGCACACGCTGCCCGGGGCCGATTCCGACATAGCCGATGTAGTTGTCAATGTGCCGGCCCAGGGCCTCGATGCGCTGCACTATGGCCTTGGGCTCGCCAGTGGAGCCGCTGGTGAAGATCACGTAGTCCTGGCAACGCAACGGGTATTCCCGGCCAGGGGGCACGGGCCGGGGTTGCAGGTGCTGCAGGTCGAGCACCGGCAAGGAACGGGTCAGTTGTGAACCAGGCCGTGTCGTGCCATTGAGGACCAGGTTCACGCCCAGGTGCTGGAGCACCGGCATCAACTCGTCGAGGTTGCTCGCCGGGTCGATGAACACCACTCGCCGGGCGGCGGACAAGGCCGCGATCAACGCCGCATACATGGCCCGGCCATGGCTGGCATACAGCGCCAGCACCGGCTCCGGCAGCCCTTGCAGCTCGGCGCTGACCCCCTCGCGCAACTGGTCGAGCGCGGCAAAGCCAAGGCTGCCCTGGACATCGATGACACCCGCAACATCGGTACCCGCCATGCGGGTAAAAGCCTGCAACATGATATCCCTGCCTTGTTGTTATTAGAGGGAGCGACAAACGCCCTGCAGTGTCTGCATGAATGCCTGGATTTCCTGCTGGGAGATGCTCAGTGGCGGGGTCAGCTTGACCGTCGCCGGATTGCGCCCGCCGGTGCGCACGATCACCCCGTGCTCCAGCAGCCGGTTGCGCAGCGCCAGTACATCAGCGCCCTGGCCCTGGCCCTCGAAATCGAAGGCGAGCATCATGCCGCGGCCGCGCACATTGACCACTCGCGCGTCCTGGGCCCCCAGGCCTTCCAGGGCCTGGCGCAGGTACGCGCCGTTGCTCGCCGCCCACTGCCAGGGCTGTTCCTGGTGGTAGATATCCAGCACCTTGGAAGCCACGGCACAGGCCAGCGGCATCTGGGTGAAGGTGGAGGAATGCTCGGCATAGCCCAGGCAGTCCACCAGTTCCGGGCGGCCTACCACCGCGGAAATCGGCAAGCCATTGCCCAGGGCCTTGCCCAGCACCAACAGGTCCGGCAGCAGTTGCGGGTTGCTGAAAAACGGCGTCCCGGTGCGGCCAAAACCGGTGTAGATCTCATCGAAGATGGTGATCACGCCGAAGGTCCTGCCCAGTTCGACAATCGCTTCGAGCAGCTCCAGGGGCACCGGATACATGCCCTCTGCTGCCTGGATCGGCTCGATGATCAGCGCCGCGGGCAAGCAATTGGCCTGCTGCGCCTGGCGCAGATCCTCGGCCAGTTGCTCGCGCCACAAGGCGGCCAGGGCCGGGTCCTGGTCGGCGTCATAGTCCAGGGCCAGGGCGGTCAGTTGCAGGCTGTCGCCACCGGCCAGGTGCTTGCGAAAACCGCGGTTGGAGGTCACCGACAGGGCGCCCTGGGTCTTGCCATGGAAGGAATTGTGGAAATACACCACGCCCTGGCGTCCGGTAGCGGCGCGGGCGATTTTCAGCGCCACCTCGATTGCCTCGGCACCGGTGACCGCGCCAAACACCGAAGCCTGCGCATAGGGCACCAGCCCCTCCAGCTTGGCGACCACTTCATGGCGCTGCGGGTTGTCGATGTTCCAACCGGTATGGATCAGCAGTTCGGATTGACGCTTGAGGACTTCGACCAGGTCATCGCGCTGATAACCCAGGTTGGCGGCACCGCTGCCACCGGACATGTCGAGGAAGGATTTGCCCTGCTCATCGTAGAGAAAGCACCCCTTGCCACGAATGACGGAAGGGCTGGAGGGGGCACTGCGCCTAACGGATATTGCAACTGCTTCTGTGAACATCCTGTCACCTTGAGTAAGCCGGGCTTGTGACTCACGCACAGACTCAGGGACAGATTCGTACAGGCAGGGCAAAGCCCTGCTGACTGCGAAGTTACCGACCCTGGTATGTGTTCTCCTTGCCAGGGACGCAACCCCTGTCGGCAATGGCGGCAAGATTTACGCGGGAGGCATTTGTGCTGTCAACGAGCCCCGCACTTATTCTGAATTTAAAGCGATAACCCCTGAAAAAAAGGGGGAATTCAGATAAAGCCCCTGAATTTATCAAGGTTTTTAGAGATGAGTCCGGCTACCGGCAAAAGGCCAGCCTCTGCAGAAGAGTTGATATTCAAGCAGTGAGAAGAAGGCAAGCTGAGCAGCTGAGTGGCGGGATCACGGTTTTTTGCAAGGCAAAAAAAAACCCGGAAATCCTCACTTTCGTGGGCCTTCCGGATTTTCTAAACCGCTAAATATGGTGGGTCGTGTGGGATTCGAACCTACGACCAATTGGTTAAAAGCCAACTGCTCTACCAACTGAGCTAACGACCCGCTGTGTGGTGGCGCGTATAATACTGATTTCTAACGGGAATTCAACACCCTATGTGAAAAAAATCAAAAATAAGGTGTTGGATCACTGATTCCGGCCGCCTTGAAGCCTTCAGCACGCAAACGGCAGCTGTCACATTTGCCGCACGCGTGGCCGCTATCGTCTGCCTGATAGCAGGAAACCGTCAGCCCGTAATCAACCCCCAGGCGCACACCGGCCTGGATGATCTCGGCCTTGCTGAGGTTCTGCAGCGGCGCCTGGATACGAAAGCCCTGCCCTTCGACACCGGCCTTGGTCGCCAGGTTGGCCATGCGCTCGAAGGCTTCGACGAACTCGGGACGGCAATCCGGGTAACCGGAATAATCCACCGCATTGACACCGATGAAGATATCCCGCGCGTGCAGGACTTCCGCCCAGCCCAGGGCCAGGGACAGGAAGACGGTGTTGCGTGCCGGCACGTAGGTGACAGGAATGCCCTCCCCCGGCGCCTCTGGCACCTCGATGGTGCTATCAGTCAGTGCCGATCCGCCAATACCGTTGAGGTTCAGGCCGATCACCTTGTGCTCCACCACACCGAGGTCCCGGGCCACGCGCTCGGCGGCGTGCAACTCGGCCCGATGGCGCTGGCCGTAATCGAAGCTCATGGTGTAGCAGCGGTAGCCTTCGGCGCGAGCCATGGCCACCACGGTGGCAGAGTCCAGGCCACCGGACAGCAGGATCACGGCACGCTTTTCACTCGAAGATGGGTTCTGTGCTTGTTCAGTCATGTCAGCGCCCCGGCTCATCATTCCAAAGGTATTTATGCAGCTGCAGTTGCAGACGTACTGGCAGGTTGTCGGCGACGATCCAGTCCGCCAGGTCTCGTGCATTCAAGTCATGGTGGCTGGGCGAAAACAGCACTTCGCCGGCGCGTCGCTCAAGACCGTACTGGATCAGCTTGGACACCGCCCAGTCATAGTCCTCGCGGGAGCAGATGACAAACTTGACCTGGTCGTTGGCGGTCAGCAGCTCGATATTCTCGTAGCGGTTGCGGTGCGCTTCCTTGGAGCCGGGAGTCTTGAGATCAAGGATCCGGCTGACGCGCGGGTCCACCGCAGAGATGTCCAGGGCACCGCTGGTTTCCAGCGAGACCTCGTAGCCGGCATCGCACAAGTGCTGGAGCAAGGGAATGGCGTTGGGCTGGGCCAGAGGCTCGCCACCAGTGACGCAGACGTAGCGAGGGCGGAAACCGGCAACCTGCTCCAGCAGGCTGTCGAGGGTCCGCTGGCTACCGCCGCTGAACGCGTAGGCACTGTCGCAGTATTGGCAACGCAACGGGCAACCGGTCAGGCGCACAAAAACCGTGGGCAGCCCGGCAGTCCGAGTTTCCCCCTGCAACGAGTAGAAAACTTCGGTGATTCTCAATGTGTCTTGCATAGTCGCCACGGGCGTAACAGCTAAACAGGCTGTCCGCCTCCGTCAGGCACTTCAAGGAACCCCGCCATCGCGCAGATCCCAGGAAGCGTGTTTCAGAAAAAGGGCATGGATTCTAACGAAAAAACCCGCGACAAGCGCGGGTTTCTTGTAACGGAGGCCAACGCACTTACATGCGCTGCAGGTCCCGTTGGGCCAACTGAGCGGCGGAAGTGCCCGGATACTGGGCCACCACCTGCTGCAGGATGCCCTTGACCCGGTCGGTGTGACCGAGACGACGCTCTACGTCAGCCAGCTTGTACAGTGAATCCGGCACCTTGGCGTGCTTGGGATACAGCTGGGAAACCTTGGCAAATGCCTGGCCCGCGCCTTGCAGGTCGCCTTTGGCCAGGTTCACTTCACCCAACCAGTACTGGGCATTGCCGGCGTACTGGCTGTTGGGGTACTTGCGCAGGAATGCCGAGAAGGCCTGGCTGGCCTTGTCGAAATCCTTGGCCTTGATCAGGTCGAAGGCAGCATCGTAGTAGAGCTTTTCCTTGGCCGGATCACCGGGTTCGCTACTGGCGGCTGGCGCCTGAGCAGCGGCACCGGCAGCGCTGTTATCGCCACCGGCAGAAGAATTCTCAGGAGTTGCGGCAGGTGCGACACCGCTTCCTATGCGTCGATCAAGATCCTGGTAACGCTCCAGGCTTTCTTGCTTCATCCGCGCTACATCATTTTGCAGAACTTCGATCACACCCTGTTGGCGTGCAATCTGTTCCTGCATTTGCTGCAGTTGCTGGAACAGCTCGCCCTGTGCCGAGACAGGGGTCGAAACCCCTCCCCCGGCATAGGCGCCGTTCGTGCCATAACCCGCTGGCGGATAACTGCTCCCGCTATTGTTATAGCCGGAGTTGTTATCGACCACAGGAACCGCAGACCACGCCGCAAGCGGCGTGAGACTGAGAGCCAAAATAGTTACAGCACGACGGCACGTTCGCATGACGAATTACTTACGCAGTTCGACGCGACGGTTTTGAGCCCAGGACTGCTCGTCGTGGCCAGTAGCAACTGGACGCTCTTTACCGTAGGAAACCAGCTCCAGCTGTGCAGGGGAAACGCCCTGCAGAACCAGGTAGCGCTGAACGGCTTTAGCACGACGCTCGCCCAGAGCCATGTTGTACTCACGAGTACCACGTTCGTCGGTGTTGCCTTCCAGAACAACGCGAGCGCCGTTTGCTTTCAGGTCTTTGGCGTGAACGTCCAGAGCGCGCATGGCTTCTGGCTTCAGGTCCGAGCTGTCGTATTCGAAGTAGAAGGTGGTGATTGCGCGCAGAGCAGCTTCTTCGCTCAGGGAGCCATCAACAGCACCGGTGTTAGCGCCGTAACCAGCGTTTGGATCAACAGCGCCTTCACCGGCATTGTCGCCGCCTTTGGAGGAGCAACCTACAGCCACAGCCATGGCCAGAGCCAGCGCAGCAAACTTACCAAACTTCAACATTTCCATCGTGAAACTCCTAATGAACCCCAGTGTGTTAAGTGAAACATTGTAGCGCCGCGTCAGTTCAGGTAAGGGGACCAGGACGGTTCTCTGACTTCGCCTTGAGCGGTAGGAAGCGGGAGCCTCACACGTCCATTAATGGACACGAGCATCAAGACTCCCCGGCCCTGCTGGCGGGTGGCGTAGATTACCATGGTGCCGTTGGGCGCAACAGTAGCTGACTCATCAAGGTTAGTGTCTGTAAGGATTTTTACGCTACCGCGCTGCAAATCCTGAGCCGCTACCCGGAAGTTGGTGAAACCATCCTGGCGGTGAATCATTACCAAGGTCTTTTCGTCAGCAGAAAGTTTCGGGTTGGCGTTGTAGTTACCAATAAAGGTCACACGCTCAGCGCCACCGCCATTGATATTGCTTTTATAGACTTGCGGCTTGCCGCCACGGTCGGAGGTGAAATAGATGGTGGAACCATCCTTGCCCCAGAACGGTTCGGTGTTGATGCCCGGGCCACTGGTGACGCGGCTGATCTGCCGGGACGCCATGTTCATCACATAGATATCCGGGTTGCCGTCCTTGGACAGCACGAAAGCCAGGCGGGTGCCATCTGGCGACCAGGCTGGAGCGCCGTTCAGGCCTTCGAAGTTGGTGATCTGCTCACGACGCCCGGTATCGATGTGCTGGACGAAGATGCGTGGGCGCTTCTGTTCGAACGACACGTACGCAATGCGCTTGCCATCCGGAGCAAAGCGCGGCGACAGGATCGGCTCGCGAGACTGCAACAGGGTTACCGCCCGAGCACCGTCGTAGTCCGAACGCTGCAGGGTGTAACGGGTGTTGTTCACTGAGAAACGCTCAGCCGTCACATACAGCAGGCGCGTAGAGAACGCCCCCTTGATGCCGGTGAGTTTTTCAAAGGACTGGTCGGAAATGTAGTGCGACATGTCCCGCAACTGATCAACGCTACCCGACACGCTGCCGGTCAGCACTTGCTGCTCGGTCGCGACGTTGAACAGCGCGTACTGCACCTGCAGGCGACCGCCGGCTGGAACAATGCTGCCGACCATCACGTACTGGGCGCCCAGGGCTTTCCAGTCGCGGAAAATGACTTCGCTGGCCTGGGTCGGCAAGCTGATCATGTTCTGCTTTGGAATCGGTGCGTAGTAACCCGAGTTGCGCAGGTCATCACCGATGATCTGTGCCATGTCGTCCGGCAGCACGCTGCCGCCCTGCCAGCCAAACGGCACTACCGCAATCGGCGTCGCCCGATCACTGCCACTGGTGACCAGAATGTTTTTTTCATCCGCTGCCGCTATCCCTGCCATACAGCAAATAACGACAAGCATTCCTCGAAGAAGGTTTCTCACAAGGCTAGATCCTCAGGTGTGAATGTCATCTTGAATGAACGATAGGGCGCGAAATCCTTCGGACTCAAACCCTGCATTTCTGTCAAACGCCCAATGTTCTTGACTGCCGCCACCGCCGAAGCGTCGAACGGACCATCACCACTGGACTTGATCACGCTGACCGTGGTCACCGTGCCATCAGGCAACATGCCGATCCGCAGTTCCACCGTCATGCCCTTGCGCGCCGAAGGAGGACGAGCCCAGCCTTCCGCCGCACGAATGCGAATCAGGTCATCGAAACTGCCTGCGACACTGTCACCCACCTCATCCGACTTGGTGGCTTCACGCTCCGGCTTATCGGACAGCAAGTCCGCCAGGGCCTGGGCCTTTTTCTCTTCGGCAGATTTGCGCGCTGCTTCCTGGGCCTTCTTCTTCGCAGCGTCGGCAGCAGCTTTCTTCTTGGCATCCTCGGCGATCTTTTTCTTCGCTTCGTCTGCTTCAGCTTTTTTCTTCGCGTCTTCCGCGGCTTTCTTCTTCGCGTCTTCGACGATTTTCTTCTTCGCTTCTTCAGCGGCCTTTTTCTTGGCCTCTTCTTCAGCAGCTTTCTTGGCTTCTTCTTCGGATTTCTTCTTGGCTATATCAGCCAATTGTTTCTCTTCAGCCTTTTTCGCTTCTGCGGCTTTCTTGGCGTCATCCGCCTTCTTCGCCTCATCGGCTTTCTTGGCCTCATCGGCCTTTTTCGCTTCCTCGGCTTTTTGAGCAGCCTCTTCTTTCTTTTGTTCCGCGGCCTTGATCTCTTCCTGCTCGACCTTCTTCTGCTCCAACTGTTCGGCTTCGGTCTGGCGCGCGGCGGATTTCTTCGCCTCACCCGCAATCTTGTGATTGGTCTGGGTGGTTGCCGGACTCTTGGATTTGAGCTGGTACAGGGTCGCTTGAACGATCGGCTTGGCCGGGGGCAGTTCCGGGGTCATGGCAAAGCTGACGAACAGCATGCCAAACACCAGCACGTGCAGGGCAATTGCCCAGACACTAGGCCAGAAGTAGCTTTCCGAGGCGGACGGCTCTCGCTGTTGGTGCATCAGGGCGCCTCGGTAATCAAGCCAACGTTACCGACTCCGGCTTTCTGCAGGCCGCCCATGGCACCCATCACGGCGCCGTAGTCGACGGATTTATCACCGCGAATGAACACCTGGGTGTGCTTGCCGCCTTCATTGCCGGCACGGATGATCTTGGTCACCGCGTCGGTCATTTGCGGCAAGGTCATCGCCTTGTCCTGTTGCTTTTCGGTGTCGACTTCGCTGCCAAGGTTCCAGTAGTAGGTCTTGTCAGCCTTGATCGAGATGGTCAGCACCTGGGTGTTGTTGTCCTGGGGCAAGGCTTCGCTGGAAACCTTGGGCAGGTCAACTTTCACGCCCTGGTTGAGCATCGGCGCGGTCACCATGAAGATAACCAGCAGTACCAACATCACGTCGATGTAAGGCACCACGTTCATCTCGGCAACCGGCTTGCGTTTGTGGCGAACTCGGGCCATGGGTTTTACCTGCTCACTCTTCGCTGGTGTGCACTTTACGGTGCAGGATCGCCTGGAACTCGTCGGCGAAGGTGTAGTAACGGCTGATCAGCGTCTCGCCACGAGCGGCGAAGCGGTTGTAGGCGATCACCGCCGGGATGGCCGCGAACAGGCCGATGGCCGTGGCGATCAATGCTTCGGCGATACCCGGGGCTACGGTAGCCAGGGTCGCTTGCTGGGCCTGAGCCAGGCCGCGGAAGGAGTTCATGATCCCCCAGACGGTACCGAACAGGCCGATGTACGGGCTGACGGAACCGACAGTGGCGAGGAACGGCAGGCTCTGCTCGAGCTTTTCTTCTTCGCGGGAAATCGCTACGCGCATGGCACGGGCCACGCCTTCCATGACCGCTTCAGGATCGACACCCGGTTGCTGGCGCAGGCGGGAGAACTCCTTGAAACCGGCACGGAAGATCTGCTCCACGCCGGAATCCGGATCAGGGTTGCTGCCCGCCTGGCGGTACAGCTTGGACAGGTCGATACCGGACCAGAAGCGCTCTTCGAAGCTCTCCAGGGCACGTCGACCGGCACGCAGCAGGTTGCTGCGCTGAAAGATCATGATCCATGAAGTCACCGATGCGGCAACCAGGGTCAGCATTACCAACTGCACTACAACGCTGGCATTGCTGACCAGGCTCCACATGGAGGAATGGTCGACGACGTTAGCTTCCACGCTTTATCTCCTGCTCTGAGTGTGTACCCGCGCTGCTCTCGTCGGCAAAGGCCGTACGCAGAGCGTCTGGAATGGCGCGGGGTTTGAAATTGTCGGCGCGCACACAGGCCACCAGGAACTGCCCTTCACAGAGCAGTGCATTGTCTTTGGCTCGCCTGACCTGCTGAGTGAAGCGCAGGCTGACCCGGTTCAATTCGGTAACGTGGGCACTGACCAGAAGTTCGTCGTCCAGTCGCGCCGGCGCGTGATAACGCGCTTCGCTGGAGTGCACGACAAATAACAGGTTCTCCCCCGCCAGCTGCGACTGGGCAAAGCCCAGGTGTCGTAGCCGCTCGGTTCGAGCCCGCTCCATAAACTTAAGGTAATTAACGTAATACACGATGCCGCCGGCATCGGTGTCCTCGTAATAAACGCGACAACGATGTGCGAACGGCTCAAGCCCGTTTTGCGCGCGCATACTCTAGTGCTTACTCCTCAGGTTGCCAATCCGGCCAGGCAACTGTTTTTTCATTCTTGTACGACTTTTCGTGATGTTTTAACCATGCCAGTCCCTAGGACAGCACAAACCCCGAATAAATCGACAAAGAGCGGGTTATTAATCGTCCACGGCATCGAGGAATTCGTCTACCACGGGCATGTCCCCCATTCGTGACGGAATGTTAAGACCGAAGTGCAGGTAGGCATGCCGGGTCACCACACGGCCACGGGGGGTGCGCATGATATAGCCCTGCTGGATCAGGTACGGCTCCAGCACATCCTCGATGGTATGGCGCTCTTCACTGATGGCCGCGGCCAGGCTGTCGACCCCCACCGGTCCGCCGTCGAACTTCTCGATCATGGTCAGCAATAGACGTCGGTCCTGGTGGTCGAAGCCACGCTCATCGACGTCCAGCAGGTTCAGCGCCAGGTCGGCGATCGGTTTGGTGATATGCCCCTTGGCCCGCACCTCGGCGAAATCCCGCACCCGACGCAGCAGGCGGTTGGCGATCCGCGGAGTGCCCCGGGCACGGCGCGCAACCTCGAAGGCGCCTTCCGGATCCAGGGGCAAACCAAGAATGCCCGCGGAACGGCTGACAATGGTTGCCAGGTCCGCAGTGCTGTAGAACTCCAGGCGCTGGACGATGCCGAAGCGGTCCCGCAGCGGGTTGGTCAGCATCCCCGCACGCGTGGTTGCCCCCACCAGGGTGAACGGCGGCAGATCGAGCTTGATCGAGCGCGCCGCAGGGCCTTCGCCGATCATGATGTCGAGCTGAAAATCTTCCATGGCCGGGTACAGCACTTCTTCGACAATCGGCGAAAGCCGGTGAATCTCGTCGATGAACAGTACGTCGTGAGGCTCAAGATTGGTCAGCAAGGCCGCCAGATCGCCAGGGCGCTCCAGCACCGGGCCGGACGTACTCTTGATCGACACCCCCATTTCCTCGGCGATGATGTTGGCCAGGGTGGTCTTGCCCAGGCCCGGGGGACCGAAGATCAGGGTGTGGTCCAGGGACTCGTTGCGCCCACGGGCGGCCTGGATGAACAGCTCCATCTGCTCGCGCACGCTAGGCTGGCCGATGTAGTCGGCCAGGCTGACCGGACGAATCGCCCGGTCCTGGATTTCCTCGCGCTCACGGGGGCCCGTGGCGGCGATCAGACGGTCGGCTTCAATCACTTAAATCATTCCCTTCAGGGCTCGGCGGATCATGTCTTCACTGCTCAAACCTTTGTCTTTGATCGCGGATACGGCCTTGCTGGCTTCCTGCGGCTTATAGCCCAGGGAGATCAGCGCGCTGACCGCGTCCGACTCGGCGCTGGCCACTGGCGCCGGCGCATCCGGCTGGTTCGGCACCAGGGCAAACATGCTCGGCACAGCTTCCCAGGCCTTGAAACGGTCCTTGAGTTCTACCAGCAGGCGCTCGGCGGTCTTCTTGCCGACTCCGGGCACCTTGGTCAGGGCCGAGGTGTCCTGGGCCTGCACGCAACGCACCAGCTCATCCACCTCAAGGCTGGACATCAACGCCAGGGCCAGTTTCGGGCCCACACCATTGAGACGGATCAACTCGCGGAAAAAGTCTCGCTCGCGCTTGCTGGCAAAACCGTAGAGTAACTGCGCATCCTCGCGGACGACCAAATGGGTGTGCAGGGTCAGGGGCTCGCCGACCGACGGCAGGCGATACAGGGTGGTCATCGGCACTTCGACTTCATATCCCAGCCCGTTTACATCAAGAATCAGGTGCGGCGGCTGTTTCTCAGCCAGGGTGCCGCGCAAGCGTCCAATCACGTTTCAGATCCTTAGGCGATGGCCAGCCCGCAGCTGGCGACTCGTTGGGCGAGCGTCTGCGCCGGCTACCCAGGCGCAAAACGCTCAATCCCTAAAATGACTGCGCTGATGCTATCAGAGACGCAGGCGGCCGCCACGACTGCGTGCTGTCCCCAGACCATGGGGCAGCAGGCTGGAACGGGTATGAGCGTGACAGATGGCAATGGCCAGGGCATCCGAGGCATCGATCTGCGGCTTGGTGGTCAGCTTGAGCAGGTGCATGACCATCATCTGCACCTGTTCCTTGTTGGCCCCGCCAGTGCCGGCCACGGCCTGCTTGACCTGGGTGGCGGTGTACTCGGCAATTTCCAGCCCCTCTTCGGCACCCGCAACGATCGCTGCCCCCCGCGCCTGGCCGAGCTTGAGCGCCGAGTCGGCGTTGCGCGCCATGAACACCTTCTCGATCCCCATGGTCACCGGACCGTAGGTCTGGATCACTTCACGCACCCCGCGATAGACGATCTGCAGCCGGTCGGGCAGCTCGCCAGCCCCGGTACGGATACAGCCAGAGGCCACGTACACACAGCCGCGCCCCGTGTCTCGAACCACGCCATAACCGGTAATGCGCGAACCGGGGTCGATGCCAAGAATAAGAGTCATAACGCCTGCTGCTTGAATAAAGAGGCTTGCCGGCCAGGACCGGAACAGCGAAAAGGCAGAAGCCGGAAGCGCCCTGCCGCGCAATGATCACGGCTTCGCACCTCCGGCCTCAAGGTTAGTGCAGTTGAATCAGCCGAGTTGCTCGGCGACCGACTCGGGAATATCCGCGTTGGAATAGACGTTCTGCACATCATCCAGGTCTTCCAGCATGTCGATCAGCTTGAGGACCTTCTCGGCGCCTTCCAGGTCCAGCTCGGCACTGGTGGTCGGCAGCATAACGATTTCCGCGTCCGCAGCAGTAAAACCCGCCGCTTCCAAGGCATTGCGCACGCCATAGAAACCGGCGAACGAGGTGAACACATCGATCGAACCGTCTTCGTTGCTGACCACGTCGTCGGCATCGGCTTCCATCGCCGCTTCCATCAAGGCGTCTTCATCGACACCTTCGGCGAAGGTGATCTGCCCCTTGCGCTCGAACAGGTAGGCCACCGAACCGTCGGTACCCAGGTTGCCGCCGCACTTGCTGAAGGCATGACGAACAGCTGCCGCGGTGCGGTTGCGGTTGTCGGTCATGCACTCGACCATCACCGCCACGCCGTTGGGGCCGTAGCCTTCATAGGTCAGCTCGACCACATCGTCGCTGCCGGCAGCGCCGGTGCCACGGGCGATGGCCCGATCGATGATGTCGCGGCTCATGTTGGCACCCAGGGCCTTGTCCAGGGCCAGGCGCAGGCGTGGGTTGGAGTTGGGATCGCCGCCGCCCTGACGGGCCGCGACAGTCAGCTCACGAATCCACTTGGTGAAAATCTTGCCTCTCTTGGCATCCTGACGCTCTTTGCGGTGCTTGATGTTCGCCCACTTGGAATGACCTGCCATAACTTGCTCCAAATTCTCTTTGAAACATTGCCCACGCCGCCTGGCGGGTGCGGGCAACAAAAACTCGACCCATAGAAAAAGCGCACCCGAAGGTGCGCCTTATCGGGCCGGCTTATTCAGCCTTGGGCTGTTCGCGCAGGCGGATGTGCAGCTCGCGCAGAGCCTTGGCATCCACCAGACCCGGTGCCTGAGTCATGACGCAGGCCGCGCTCTGGGTTTTCGGGAAGGCGATCACTTCGCGGATCGACTGGGCGCCGGTCATCAGCATCACCAGGCGGTCCAGGCCGAAGGCCAGGCCACCGTGCGGCGGCGCGCCGTACTTGAGGGCGTCCAGCAGGAAGCCGAACTTCTCTTCCTGTTCCGCTTCGCTGATGCCCAGCAGGCGGAATACCGCTTGCTGCATTTCCTTGCGGTGGATACGGATCGAACCGCCACCCAATTCGGTGCCGTTCAAAACCATGTCGTAGGCGCGCGACAGAGCGGTAGCCGGGTTGGCTTCCAGTTCTTCCGGCGAGCACTTCGGCGCGGTGAACGGGTGATGCAGGGCGGTGAAGCTGCCGTCGTCGTTCTCTTCGAACATCGGGAAGTCGACAACCCACATCGGCGCCCATTCGCACGTCAGCAGGTTCAGGTCGTGACCGAGCTTGATACGCAGCGCGCCCAGGGCTTCGCTGACGATCTTGGCCTTGTCGGCCCCGAAGAACACGATGTCGCCGTCGACCGCGCCCACGCGATCGAGGATCACGTTCAGGTTGGCTTCCGGGATGTTCTTGACGATCGGCGATTGCAGGCCTTCAACGCCTTTGGCGCGCTCGTTGACCTTGATGTAGGCCAGGCCCTTGGCGCCGTAGATGCCGACAAACTTGGTGTAGTCGTCGATCTGCTTGCGCGGCATGCTCGCCCCGCCTGGAACGCGCAAGGCGGCGATGCGGCATTTCGGATCGTTGGCCGGGCCGCTGAACACCTTGAACTCCACTTCCTTGAGCTGGTCGGCAACGTCCACCAGTTCCAGCGGGTTGCGCAGGTCCGGCTTGTCGGAACCGTAGCGACGCATGGCTTCTTCAAAGGTCATGTGCGGGAATTCGCCGAATTCCAGACCCAGCACTTCCTTGAACAGGTTGCGGATCATGCCTTCGGTCAGGCCCATGATGTCTTTTTCGTCGAGGAAGCTGGTCTCGATGTCGATCTGAGTGAACTCAGGCTGACGGTCGGCACGCAGGTCTTCGTCGCGGAAGCACTTGGCGATCTGGTAGTAGCGGTCGAAGCCGGCCACCATCAGCAGTTGCTTGAACAGCTGTGGCGATTGCGGCAGGGCGAAGAAGCTGCCGGCGTGGGTGCGGCTCGGCACCAGGTAGTCGCGGGCGCCCTCTGGGGTGGCGCGGGTCAGGATCGGGGTTTCCACGTCGAGGAAACCGTTCTCGTCCAGGTAGCGACGGATGCTGGTGGTCATGCGCGAACGCAGGCGCAGCTTCTCGGCCATTTCCGGACGGCGCAGGTCGATGAAGCGATAGCGCAGACGGGTTTCTTCACCCACGTCCGAGTATTCGTTGAGCGGGAACGGCGGGGTTTCCGCCTCGTTCAGCACTTCCAGCTCGTAGCCCAGGACTTCGATCATGCCCGAAGCCATGTTGGCGTTGCCGGCACCGGCCGGACGCAGACGGACCTTGCCGGTGATCTTGACTACGTATTCGCTGCGCACGCGGTCGGCGGCGGCGAAGGTTTCAGCGCGGTCCGGGTCGAACACCACCTGGGCCAGACCTTCACGATCACGGATATCGAGGAAAATCACTCCGCCATGGTCACGGCGACGGTGGACCCATCCGCAAAGGGTTACTTCCTGACCTTCCAGGCTTTCGTTCAGTTGGCCGCAATAATGGCTGCGCATCATGGTAGTGGTTTCACTTCTCGTAATTCGAAATTCGATGGAGGCCTTGCGCACCTCAAGGTGCCGGATAGTGCAAGAACTCGCGCGTGTCGTTCAACTTAGTCAGCTTTGTCGCCACCGGCCAGGTTCTTCTTGGAGCCGGTCTTGAAGTCGGTTTCGTACCAGCCGGTGCCGCTCAGGCGGAAACCAGGCATGGACAGCATTTTTTTCAGCTCGGGCGCCTGGCAGGCTGGGCAGTCGACCAGCGGCGCGGCGCTGATCTTTTGAATGGCTTCCAGCTGATGACCACAGGAAGCGCATTGATAGTCGTACATGGGCATGGGGGGCGTCTCGGCAATCCAGGTTACTGCTTGAACTACAGCCAGAGCCCACGCCAAAGCCCGGGCTACGTAGCAAAGAGCGGGATTATATCCATTAAATCGGCCCTGTGCAGCCGTATGACCCCATCGCGGGCGTCACCGACCGTCAGGCATCTATCCGGCTGCAACCCCGGAAGGTCTGGAGAACGCAGGTGCTGCCTGCTGGGCGAGGGTGCGAACGGCGTACGGGACGCCATTCGCAAGAGCGGGCTTAACGGTTTTCCAGCAGAGAGCGCAGCATCCACGCGGTTTTTTCATGCACCTGCATGCGCTGGGTCAGCAGATCCGCCGTGGGCTCGTCGCTGACCTTGTCCAGCAACGGAAAGATGCCGCGGGCGGTACGGGTCACTGCTTCCTGGCCGGCGACCAGTTGCTTGATCATTTCCTCGGCGGCAGGCACCCCTTCCTCTTCCTTGATCGAAGACAGCCGGGCATAGATGGAATAGGCCCCCGGAGCCGGGAAGCCCAGGGCGCGAATGCGTTCGGCGATCAGGTCCACTGCAAGGGCCAGTTCGTTGTACTGCTCTTCGAACATCAAGTGCAGGGTACGGAATTGCGGGCCGGTGACGTTCCAATGGAAATTATGGGTTTTCAGGTACAACACGTAGGTATCCGAAAGCAGACGGGAAAGACCGTCGACGATGGATTTACGATCTTCTTCGCTGATACCGATATCAATTGCCATGTTTCTCTCCGTTATCGGGATGGATTCACCCATTCATCTGCCGGACCACTCTAGCAAGAGTACCGCCCCTGCGCCGCCCAGGATCGTCAATCGGCCTGCGGTGGATTGTCCCGTGGCCCGGCCCGGGATAAACCTCACTGAGTTCGAGTCAGGTCAGACAGCAGCAGAAATCCGACGTTCCTTGGAAAAATCACCGCCATCTGTCTAGAACAGGCTTTTGCCCGATTCTCCGAGCTCGGCCTGCAGAAGCGCTCATTTGTACGCCCGGGCCAAGCCCCGCTGCTGATTTGAGAAGGTCTGGGCTTTGCTGTTAAATAGAGCCCGTGTCGCTGTTGCCTATTTCTTCGGCCAGCGCGCATAGGCTGACACCGCGTACGTAACCACCGCCTCACCTATTTGTTCAGAAGCGAACCGTGCGTGATCAGCTCCTCCTTGTGCTTCCTTCTTAACGTGAGTTAATCAAAATGTTGAAAATCGTCCACCTGCTGACAGGCATTGCAGCTTTGCTGCTGTCCTTGATTCCGAGTCTGAGATCTGACGCGGTTCCCTACCTGCAACAACCCGATGCTCTTTACCTGGCCCTTTTCGGCCTGCTCAACCTGATCCTGGCTCCAGTTATTCCCTACTGGAACAAAGGCTCTCGTCATCACCTGCAAAATCTGGTCAGCGCCCTGCTGGTGCTGGTCGTTGTACTGCAAACCCTCACCCTGCTGGCCCCCATGCCAGTCATTGGTGGCCAACCGGCGGTTCTGGTCAGCTTGCTGACTGCACTGATCGCCGTAGTCCTGCACCTGGCCATCAGCTTCTACAAGTCATCACCTTCCGCTTCCGCCACGCCAAGCTACGATATGAGCAATCGTGATACCGGTACCGTGAAGTGGTTCAACACCTCCAAGGGCTTCGGTTTTATCTCCCGGGATTCCGGCGATGATATTTTCGTGCACTTTCGCGCCATTCGCGGAGAAGGCCATCGCGTCCTGGTGGAAGGCCAGCGCGTTGAGTTCTCGGTAATGAACCGTGACAAGGGCCTGCAAGCCGAAGACGTGATTGCCGCGCTGCCGCGCCGCTGATCGGCCGCCCATAAAAAACCGCGCCCAGGCGCGGTTTTTTATGGCCAACGATCCCCCTCAATAATGAGGGGGTGGCGCTTCCTCTTCGAACGACTCGAACTGCCCGACCATTTCTTCCTGGCGCTTGAGCAATGCCGCCATCTGCAACTGCAGGCGCTCCACTGCCCTCTGCTGCGCCACCAGCACATCGTTCAAGGCCTGAATGGTGTCATCCTGAAACGCCAGGCGGCTCTCCAGGTCGGTTACACGCTCTTGCAGACTCATGCCTCACCCCTCCAGAAACTGAAAATCATCGGTCAGCACCAACCGCAGGCGTTCACGGATCGCCGCCACTTGCTCGGTGCTGTAAGGCTTGGCCGGATGCTTGCCCCATACCGGTGCCGGCCATGCCGCATCATCACGCCTGCGCACGATCACGTGCATATGCAGTTGGCTCACCACATTGCCCAACGTCGCCACATTCAACTTGTCGGCATCGAACGAGTCCTTGAGCAACTCGGCCAGCGCGGTGGTTTCCTGCCATAGCTGTTGCTGGTCGGTGACATCCAGTTGAAACAACTCGCTGATATCCTCGCGACGCGGCACCAGGATGAACCAGGGATAGTTGGCGTCATTGGACAGCAGCAACCGGCAGAGGGGGAAATCCCCGAGGGTCAATGTGTCTTGTTGCAGCCGTGAATCTAAAGTGAACACCGCGTTTACTCCCGCTCAGCTTGTTTCAGCCCGGCGTCCAGTAGACGGACTCCTGCCAGGCGACAGACGCGCAGCATACCTGCGAATGCCCTGCGCTTCATGACCAATGAGCCAGAGACCGGACAGCACACACTCAGGCACGGCAAGGAGCCGATCGCGATGCAAAGGCCACGCCCCACAGCAGGACATTTCCTCGCGCCTCGCACCATTTGCGCCCACAACCCGCAGACCATTCGGAAAATGACCCGAGCCAACCCTTGCGCCCCTTATTTTGCCTGGGCCTGACTGTATGAATCGTGCACAGCGTTGCAAAAGTTTTGCACCAGAATCGCACAGGCGGTCTACGCTAAATTCCTCAAGCATCCGCCGTTTACTCACTTTGCAGTGTGCAGCGGTAACGTTTCGCCGCACTGTGCAACTTAATGCACAGCCCTGCACCAGGAAAACCACAGAGTCAAGCCAAACAAAACGCCCCTTGAAACAGCGGTTTTATGCGGTTTTTACAGGCCCGAACGGCTCTTTGAAGAAAAATGGGTGGCTAGATTCAGTTTGTGCACGCTTGTTGCATTCAACCCCGCATCGTCTGCAACGGTCTAACGGAAGTCAGGCCTTACAGACTCATAATAATAGTGGCAGGGCTGCCCCGCGGTGCTTTTTAGAGTGTGTGCATGGGGACTTGTTTCCTTCATTCTCGGCTTCGAAAAACACTGCTGAAAGTTGTCGGCCTGGATACAGACTGACTGCAGAATTACGACGCCTATCGAGCAAATTGCGACAGGGCCGTAAAGAAGCTGAAAGGATAGATAGGCAAGTATCGCCAACATTGTCAGCGTGATATAAGTTTGCGCCGACACAAAAAGAAAGAGCCGCCCAGATAAAAAAACAGGTGGGACGGCAGTACTCTTCTAAAAACCAAAGGAGCAAATCACGATGCGCGTGATGAAGTGGAGCATGATCGCCCTGGCTGTATCAGCAGGCACCTCGCAGTTTGCAATTGCATCCTCCCAGGACGATGCAAAAGGCTTTATCGAAGACAGCACCCTGACCGCGAAAACTCGCGCAATGTACATGAACCGTGACTATAAGGACGGCGTTGGTAACGTGCGTCGTGGTAACGGTACTTACACCACAGGCACTGACGACAAAACCAGCGGCTACCGTCAAGACACCGGTATCAGCGAACTGCTCACCTATCAGTCCGGCTTCACTCAAGGCACCGTCGGCTTCGGCGTCGATGCCATGGCCATGGGCAGCGTGAAACTCGACGGCGGTTCGGGTCGTGCGGGTAACGGCCTGTTCGCCACCAATGGTTCCGGCGAGCCTGAAAACACCCAGTCGAAACTGGGCGGCGCTGCGAAGTTCCGCATCTCCGATACTGTACTGAAATACGGCAACCAGTTCGTATCCAGCCCAGTATTTACTACAGACGACGGCCGTCTGTTGCCTGAAGTTGCCACCGGTACCCTGATCACCAGCAACGAAATCAAGGGCCTGGAACTGATCGGTGGTCGCTTCACCGCATTGAGCGCCCAGACCGGCATGGGCCGTGACAGCATCAACGGTCGCAGCCGCGTTACTGGCAAACAGAACCCGGGCCTGAGCTCTGCAAACATCGTAGGTGCTACCTACTCGGGTCTTGAGAACTTCATTTTCGCCGTGCACGCTTCCGATGTTGAAGACTACTGGAAGAAGCAGTACTTCAACGTCAACTACACCCTGCCGCTGAGCGAAAAACAATCTCTGAACTTCGACTTCAACGGCTATCGCAGCAAGGATGATGGTAAGAAGCTGGCTGGCGACCTGGACAACCGCGTCTGGAGCCTGGCAGCTGCCTATAGCATCGAAGCCCACAAATTCACCGTGGCTTACCAGCAGTCCAGCGGCAAGACCGGCTACAACTACGGCGTTGATGGTGGTGGCACCGTTTACGTAGCCAACTCTGTGCAAATCTCCGACTTCGTGGGCGAAGACGAAAGATCCTGGCAGGCTCGCTACGACCTGAACATGGCCTCCTTCGGCGTGCCAGGCCTGAGCTTCATGACTCGCTACATTCGCGGCAGCAACGTTACCGTTGCTGACTCCAGTGACGGCAAAGAGCATGAATGGGACGTAGAAGCCAAGTACGTGCTTCAGGAAGGCCCGGCCAAAGACCTGTCCTTCCGTCTGCGTAACGCGATCTATCGTGGTACCAATAGCGATTACCGCGCGACCAACTACGACAACCTGAACGACCTGCGTCTGATCGTAGAGTACCCACTGAGCATCTTGTAATTCACGGCTCAGCGGATTGCTTTAACACGCAGTACTAATAAGAACCGCCAACCTGAGCCAGGTTGGCGGTTTTTTTTGCCTTGCAAAAGTACCCTATTGAACCCGCCGATCAAGATAGCAAGCTAACTAATAAAGTAGGCTTCAATAGCTACTTCAGACCTTGCCGATTCGAACTTACATAGTTGCCAAGTCCGAACTTGAAAACAAACAAGGGGCTGATAGCCCCTTGTCTTGAACAACATTAGCTGACCGAACGGCCAGGTCATGAAACTGACTTATTGCGCTGCTGCTTCCTGAACCACTCGAATCACCCGTTGTGGAAAAGGAATATCAATGCCCGCTGCCTTCAAGCGATCACGGGACAACTCATTGAACTGGAACAGCACGTCCCAATAGTCCGAAGTCTTGACCCATACCCGCAGCGACAGGGTAATAGCGCTATCGCCCAGGGTAGAAACCACAGCTACCGGGGCCGGATCGGCCAGTACCCGCTCATCCTTGGCCAGTTCCAGCAACACCTCGCGGGCCTTCTGCAGGTCCGCGTCATAGTCCACACCCACGTCGAACACCACCTTGCGGGTCGGTTGACGGTTGTAGTTGGTGATGATGCCGTTGGACAGGTTGCCGTTGGGCACGATCACTGTCTTGTTGTCACCGGTACGCAGCACGGTGTGGAAGATCTGGATGCTGTCGACGGTACCGCTGATGCCCTGGGCTTCGATCCAGTCACCGATACGAAACGGGCGGAACAGCAGGATCAATACCCCACCGGCGAAGTTCGCCAGGCTGCCTTGCAGGGCCAGGCCGATGGCCAGGCCGGCAGCACCGATCGCGGCCACGAAGGAGGTGGTTTCGACACCGATCATCGAAGCCACACTGACGATCAGCAGGACCTTGAGAATGATGTTGGCCAGGCTGCTGATAAAACCTTGCAGCGCCAGGTCGGCATTGCGCAGGGCCAGCAACTTGCCCACTTTGTGAGTCAGTTTGTTGATCAACCACCAGCCGATGGCCAGGGTGATGACAGCCAGCAGCACCCGGCTGCCGTATTCCATGATCATTGGAATCCAGGCCTGGGAGGCCCGGACCAGATTGTCTACTTCAGCGTTCAAATCCATCTATTTCTCCAGATTCCCGGGGTTGCGGCGCACATGACTGACAGGCAGAACGACCAGCCCCGCGGGAGCTCAATCGTTTCTGCCATTCCTCCGGCCTCGGACGCCAATAAGCTCTAGAGGTTCCCGGAGAAGCCGATCAATCGCGGAAGTTGTTGAATTGCAGCGGCATGCCGAACTCTTTGGCACGCAGGGCGGCGATGGCCTCTTGCAGGTCGTCACGCTTTTTGCCGGTCACTCGTACCTGCTCGCCCTGAATGGCGGCTTGCACTTTCAACTTGGCGTCCTTGATATGGGCGACGATTTTCTTCGCCAGTTCTTTATCGACACCTTCCTTGAGGACCGCTTCCTGCTTCATCACCTTGCCCGAGGCATAGGCGTCCTTGACCTCCAGGCACTGCACGTCGATCTTGCGCTTGACCAGGGCCAGCTTGAGAATCTCGATCATCGCTTCAAGCTGGAACTCGGCCTCGGCGGTCAGGTTGACGGTCAGTTCCTTGTCCTTGAACTCGAAGCTGCCCTTGCCCTTGAGGTCGTAACGGCGATCCAGTTCCTTGACGGCGTTTTCCACCGCGTTGGTGACTTCGTGCTTGTCCAGTTCGGATACCACGTCAAACGACGGCATGTAATCTCTCCAAATAAAAAGGGGCGCTGTTCAAAACATCGAACACGCCCGGCTTGCGGTTAAAATCCGCGCTCATTATAACGGGTCTTTCCCCTCCTTCACCCCGCGCCCTCCCCCGGGCGGCCAAACAGAGCGAAAACCTGATGTCCACCACCTGGCATGTTCTCGGCGCCGGCAGCCTCGGCACCCTGTGGGCCACCCGCCTGGCCCGCGCCGGCTTGCCGGTACGCCTGATTCTGCGTGACCCCGCCCGCTTGCGGGCCTATCAGGCGGCCGGCGGCCTGACCCTGGTAGAACAGGGCCAGAGCAGCCTGCTGGCAATTCCCGGAGAAACCAGCACCAGCAGCGCCCCCATCCAGCGCCTGTTGCTGGCCTGCAAGGCCTACGACGCCGAGGCGGCAGTGGCCAGCATCGCCCCGCGCCTGGAGCCGGGAGCCGAACTGATCCTGCTGCAGAACGGCCTGGGCAGCCAGGATGCCGTGGCCGCCCGAGTGCCCCAGGCACGCTGCATTGCCGCCTCCAGCACCGAGGGCGCCTTCCGCGATGGCGACTGGCGCGTGGTCTTTGCCGGCCACGGCTACACCTGGCTGGGGGACTCGGGGCACCCCACGCCGCCGATCTGGCTCGACGAATTGGCGGCCAGCGGCATTCCCCATGAATGGAGCACCCAGATCCTCACCCGGCTCTGGCGCAAGCTGGCACTCAACTGCGCGATCAACCCACTGACGGTACTGCACGACTGCCGTAACGGTGGCTTGCAGCAGCATCATTGCGAAGTGGCCACCCTGTGCGCCGAGCTGAGCGAGCTGCTGCAATGCTGCGGGCAACCCGCTGCCGCGCAAAACCTGCAACAGGAAGTGGAACGGGTGATCCTGGCCACCGCCGCCAACTATTCCTCCATGCACCAGGATGTCAGTAACGGGCGACGCACCGAAATCAGCTACCTGCTGGGTTACGCCTGTGAAGCCGCTGCCCGGCATCGCCTGCAACTGCCTCATCTGCAGCAGTTGCAACAGCGCCTGGTGAACCAGCTGCAGCAACGCGGATTGCCCAGCGCCTGAGCAGCGGCTACGCTCCCCACTTGCTCATTTCCAGCGATATAGCCGATGCCATTGCGCCAGCGCCTCGAAAACCTGCCAGTGGGCCAAAAGCTCCTGGCCGCCCTGCTTGTCCTGCTGACCACCGTTCTGCTGGTCGCCAACCTGACCTTTATCAGCGCGGCCTACTGGATCTCCCAGGAAAGCATGGCGCCCCAGGCGCTGCAGACCATTGGCCGCCTGGTGTCCAATCCGACCCTGGCGATCCAGGCGCTGAACTCTCCCGAAGATGCCGAGAAGCTGCTCAACGAACTCGACAGCTATACCCCGCTGCGGGCAGCCGCACTCTATGACGGCAAGGGCCAGCGCCTGGCCCAGTTGCAGCACGGCGAACGCCTCAAGCTGCCCGAACGCTACCGGCACATCGAAGCCTGGCAAATGACCGAGTTTCGCAGCAACCAGGTCATCACCCTGCCCCGCCCGGGCCAGGCCCCCGGCCACCTGCTGCTGGTGGCCACCAGCGAACTGCCGATGGCCTTCTACACCGGCACCCTGACCGCCAGCCTGGGAATCCTGATCTTCAGTGTGCTGCTGTGGCTGGTCATCGCCCGGCAGATCAAGCGCCTGATCACCCAGCCGATCCATCAGCTCGAGGAACTGTCGCGCCAGGTCACCCGCGAGGAGAACTACGCCCTGCGCGCAGCCCGGGGCAACCACGATGAAATCGGCAGCCTGGCAGAAGCCTTCAACACCATGCTGTCGCGTATCGAAGCTCGCGAGCAGCAGCTCAAGCGCGCCCGGGACGACTCCCAGGCCGCCTACGACCAGGCCCAGGGGCTGGCGGAGGAAACCCGCCATACCAACCGCAAGCTGGAACTGGAAGTCCAGGTGCGCAGCAAGATCGAGAAGAAGCTCACCGGCTTTCAGAACTACCTCAACAGCATCATCGACTCCATGCCCTCGGCGCTGATCGCTCTGGATGAACAGCTCTACGTCACCCAGTGGAACCAGGAAGCCAGCGCCCTGTCCGGCACCCGGCTCGACGAAGCCCTGAACCAGCCGATCTTCCTCGCCTTCGAACCGCTCAAGCCGTTCCTGCCGCAACTCAAGGAAACCGTCGAGCAGCACACGGTGACCAAGGTGGAGCGGGTCACCTGGTTCAAGGACGAAGAACCCAAGCACTACGCCCTGACCTTCTACCCCCTGATGGGGGGCGCCGGACGCGGGGTGGTGATCCGTATCGACGACATCACCCAGCGCCTGTCCCTGGAGGAGATGATGGTGCAATCGGAGAAAATGCTTTCGGTGGGCGGCCTCGCGGCCGGCATGGCCCATGAGATCAACAACCCGCTGGGAGCGATCCTGCACAACGTACAGAACATTCGCCGACGACTGTCTACCGACCTGCCAAAGAACCTTGAGCACGCGCAGCAGATCGGTGTTGAACTGCAGACCGTCAATCGCTACCTGGAAAGCCGCGAAGTGCCGCAACTGCTCGATGGCATTCAGCAGGCCGGAGCCCGGGCGGCGAAGATCGTCACCCACATGCTCAGCTTCAGCCGGCGCAGCAACCGCCAGATGGCCCCCTGCGACCTGCCGGCGCTGATCGACCAGGCGGTGGAGATCGCCAGCAACGACTTCGACCTGGCCATTGGCTTCGACTTCAAGGGCCAGGCGATCATTCGCCAGTTCGACCCGAACCTGGGCCCGGTTGCCGGCACTGCCAACGAACTGGAACAGGTGCTGCTCAACCTGCTGAAAAACGCCGCCCAGGCCATCCATCAGCGCGAAGATGACAGCGAACCCGGACGTATCATCCTGCGTACCCGTTTGAATCCGCCCTGGGCAGAGATCCAGGTGGAGGACAACGGAATCGGCATGAGCGAAAACGTGCGCAAGCGTACCTTCGAGCCCTTCTTCACCACCAAGGAAATCGGCCAGGGCACCGGGCTCGGCCTGTCGGTGTCGTACTTCATCATCACCAATAACCACAAGGGGCAGATGGAGGTGCAGTCCACTCGCGGGCAGGGCACTTGCTTCACCTTGCGCCTGCCCCTGGCCAGCAGCCAGCCGCTGGTCCAAGAACCGTTACCACTGGAGAACTGAACATGGGCTTTCGCTTGTCGAAGATCTACACCCGCACTGGCGACAAAGGCGAAACCGGACTGGGGGATGGCCGTCGGGTGCCCAAGGATCACCCTCGGGTCGAAGCCATTGGCGAGGTTGATACCCTGAACAGCCAATTGGGCCTGCTACTGGCAGGCCTCGGTGAGCAGAGCGGTGACTGCCCCGGGCTCGAGGAAGTGATCACAGTGCTGGCTCCCTGTCAGCATCGGTTGTTCGACCTGGGTGGCGAGCTGGCGATGCCGGTCTATCAGGCCCTCAACGAGGCTGAAGTACAGCGCCTGGAGGCGGCCATCGATCTGTGGAACGAGGAGTTGGGCCCGCTGGAGAACTTCATCCTGCCCGGCGGCTCGGCGCTGATCGCCCAGGCCCATGTCTGCCGCAGCCTGGCCCGCAGCGCCGAACGTCGCTGTCAGCACCTGAATGCCGTTGAGCCTTTGCAAGGGGTTGGGCTGGCCTACATCAATCGCCTGTCGGACCTGCTGTTTGTCGCCGCCCGACTGATCGCCAAGCGCCAGGGCATTGCCGAAATCCTCTGGCAGGCCGCCGCCAAGCCCTGACCACGCGGCTTGCGGGCGAAAGGGCCTGCAAGCGCCCGACGATGCCTCTCAGGCAAGCCTGCTCCCGCAGACCTGGGCCCAGGCTGCCATTGAGGATGTCTTCAATCCTGCGGCCAGAAGGCGCGGATACCCGCTACACCTTGAGCACCCGCTGCCCAGGCCTGCTGGCATTCGGCGGGCCCCACGCCACCCAGCAGATACACCGGCTTGTTGAAACCGCCGATCAGTTGCTCGGCCTGTTGCCAGCCCAATGGCTGTGCATCCGGATGAGTCTGGGTGGGCTGTACCGGAGACAAGGTCACGAAGTCCACGTCCATCTGCTGGGCCAGGGACAGCTCCTCGGCGTTATGGCAAGAAGCCGCCAACCAGCGATCCTTGCCGAACGGCCGCCCGGCGCTGGCGTACTTGCGCAGTTGCGCCGCAGTGATGTGCCAGCCCGCCGAGGGGAAATCCCCCAGCCATTCGAAGGGCCCCTTGAGCATCAGTTGCGCCTTGCCGGCGCACAGGCCCACCGCATCCACCGCCAGGTCGCGGTATTGCGGATCGTAGCCGCCGGGAGCCCGCAGTTGAATCAGCTTGCAGCCCTGGGCCACGGCTTTTTGCATGCCTCGCAGCAGGGTCGGGGTTTCCAGGCCTTCCGGGGTGATCAGGTAGTGGGCTGGCAGACGCGCGGCAGCGACAATCGGCTGATTGGCCGCGGGGAACTCATAGTCGGCCAGCTCACGAGCAGTGACCCAGGCCAGAGGTTGCCCTTCGGCGCCGTGAGGCTCACCGCTGAACGCCGAGACTTCCCAAACATCCAGCAGTACCTGCTTGTCCGGATAATCGTGCTGCACCTTGATCAGCGGGCGCGCTGCGGTGACGGCGATGCCCAGTTCTTCCTGTAGCTCGCGGGCCAGCGCGGCTTCGACCGCCTCCCCGGGCTCGACCTTGCCGCCGGGGAACTCCCACAGGCCACCTTGATGCTGAGTATCGGCACGCCGGGCAATCAGGATCTTGCCGCTGGCATCCCGGATAACGGCCGCAGCCACATGTACTCGTTTCACCGCACTACTTCCTCTGCTCAGGCATGTTGGCCAGGCCCTTGCGGGCCGGGCGTTGGATCTGCGCTTCGCCGGCAAGCCGGCTCCTACAGCAGGAGCGGCAACGCCGGCGAGGTTCTTAGGTGCGGTATTCCGCGTTGATCTTCACGTATTCGTGAGACAGGTCGGTGGTCCAGATGGTTTCGCTGCACGCGCCACGGCCCAGTTCGATGCGGATGGTGATTTCTTCCTGCTGCATCACCGCCGCGCCCTGGGCTTCGGTGTAGCTGGCAGCACGGGCGCCACGGCTGGCAATGCAGACTTCACCGAGGAACACGTCGATCTTGCTGACATCCAGGTCCGGCACCCCGGCACGACCTACTGCCGCCAGGATGCGGCCCCAGTTCGGGTCCGAAGCGAACAGCGCGGTCTTGATCAGTGGCGAGTGAGCCACGGTGTAGCCCACGTCCAGGCACTCCTGGTAAGTAGCCCCGCCGTTGACGTCCACAGTGACGAACTTGGTCGCGCCCTCACCGTCACGGACGATGGCCTGGGCCACTTCCATGCACACCTCGAACACCGCCTGCTTCAGGGCAGCGAACAGCGGGCCCTCGGCCTTGGTGATTTCCGGCAGCTTGGCCTGCCCCGTGGCGATCAGCATGCAGCAGTCGTTGGTCGACGTGTCGCCGTCGATGGTGATGCGGTTGAAGGACTTGTTGGCACCGTCCAGCAACAGGTTCTGCAGCACTTCGCGGGAGACTTTGGCGTCAGTGGCGATGTAGCCGAGCATGGTTGCCATGTTCGGGCGGATCATCCCCGCGCCTTTGCTGATGCCGGTCACGGTGATGGTCACGCCATCATGCTGGAACTGGCGGCTGGCGCCCTTGGGCAGGGTGTCGGTGGTCATGATGCCAGTGGCGGCGGCAGCCCAGTTGTCCACGGACAGGTCGTCCAGCGCAGCTTGCAAAGCGCCTTCGATTTTCTCTACCGGCAATGGCTCGCCGATCACCCCGGTGGAGTAAGGCAGCACGGCGCTGGCATCGACGCCGGTCAGCTCCGCCAGCTTGGCGCAGGTGCGGGACGCCGCGGCCAGGCCCGGCTCACCAGTGCCGGCGTTGGCGTTACCGGTGTTGGTCAGCAGATACCGCACCGGGCCTTGTACCCGCTGCTTGGCCAGAATCACCGGTGCGGCGCAGAACGCGTTGAGGGTGAACACCCCCGCCACCGTGGAGCCTTCGGCACAACGCATGACCACCACATCCTTGCGCCCCGGGCGCTTGATGCCGGCCGAAGCGATACCGAGCTCGAAGCCGGCAACCGGGTGCAACGTAGGCAAAGGACCAAGACCAACAGCCATGAATGCGCTCCTCTTATCAGGTGTCTGCACCGTCGTCTCAAAAGACGGTGCCGCAAATGGAAAAACGCCGCGACGGCTGATGCCGTCACGGCGCGGGTGTTTCAGTGTCTGGCGGGGATCTTAGTTGATCTGGCCGTGACAGTGTTTGTACTTCTTGCCCGAACCGCAGTAGCACAGTTCATTGCGGCCAAGCTTCTGCTCGTTGCGCACTGGCGCGGTGGCCAGGGCCACATCGACCTCGACGCCCTCTTCCAGGGCTTCCGGCTGATCCAGCCCCGGTGCCTCGGCGTGTTCAAACTGCATGCGCTGGGCCAGAGCCTCGGCTTCCTGACGCAGGCGAGCCTCTTCCTCGGCCGGGTCTTCGCGACGCACCTGGACGTGGGACAGCACGCGGATCGAGTCGCGCTTGATGGAGTCGAGCAACTCGGAGAACAGGGTGAAGGATTCGCGCTTGTACTCCTGCTTCGGGTTCTTCTGCGCGTAACCACGCAGGTGAATACCGTGACGCAGGTGGTCCATGGTCGACAGGTGGTCTTTCCACAGGTCGTCCAGTACCCGCAGAACAATCTGCTTCTCGAAAGTGCGCAGGGCTTCGGCACCGGCCTGGTCTTCTTTCTCGTTGTACGCGGCGATCAGCTCGTTGAGCAGCTTCTCGCGCAGGGTTTCCTCGTACAGGTGATCGTCTTCGTCGAGCCATTGCTGGATCGGCAGGCTGACACCGAAGCCACTCTGGATGGCTTCTTCCAGGCCTGCCACGTCCCACTGCTCAGGCAGCGATTGCGGCGGGATGTGGGCGCTGACGGTAGCGTTGAGCACGTCCTGGCGGAAGTCGGCGATGGTTTCGCCAATGTTGTCCGCGGCCAACAAGGTGTTGCGCATGTGATAGATCACTTTACGCTGCTCGTTGTTGACGTCGTCGAACTCCAGCAATTGCTTGCGGATGTCGAAGTTGCGGCCTTCGACCTTGCGCTGGGCCTTCTCGATGGCGTTGGTCACCATGCGGTGCTCGATCGCCTCGCCGGACTGCATGCCCAGGGCCTTCATGAAGTTCTTCACCCGGTCAGAGGCGAAGATACGCATCAGGCTGTCTTCCAGGGACAGGTAGAAGCGGCTGGAACCGGCGTCGCCCTGGCGGCCGGCACGGCCACGCAGCTGGTTGTCGATACGACGGGACTCATGGCGCTCGGAAGCGATCACCTGCAGGCCACCGGACTCCAGCACTTGCTGGTGACGCTTCTGCCAGTCGGCCTTGATCTGGGCGATCTGCTCCGGAGTCGGGTTCTCCAGGGAAGCCACTTCCACTTCCCAGTTGCCGCCCAACAGGATGTCGGTACCACGACCGGCCATGTTGGTGGCGATGGTCAGGGCGCCCGGGCGACCGGCCTGGGCAATGATTTCCGCTTCCTTTTCGTGGAACTTGGCGTTCAGGACCTTGTGCTCGATGCCTTCCTTGTTGAGCAGGTTGGACATGTGCTCGGACGTTTCGATGGTCGCGGTGCCTACCAGCACCGGACGGCCCTGGGTCATGCACTCCTTGATGTCGTTGATGATCGCGGCGTATTTCTCGTCCGCGGTCAGGAACACCAGGTCGTTGTAGTCCTTACGGGCCAGCGGCTTGTTAGGCGGAATCACCATCACCTGCAGACCGTAGATCTGATGGAACTCGAAGGCTTCGGTGTCGGCGGTGCCGGTCATGCCGGACAGCTTGGTGTACAGACGGAAGTAGTTCTGGAAGGTGGTCGAGGCCAGGGTCTGGCTCTCGGCCTGGATATTGAGGTTTTCCTTGGCTTCGATGGCCTGGTGCAGGCCTTCGGACAAGCGGCGACCGGGCATGGTACGACCGGTGTGTTCGTCCACCAGGACCACCTGCCCATCCTGGACGATGTATTCAACGTTGCGGTTGAACAGCTTGTGCGCACGCAGGCCGGCGTAAACGTGGGTCAACAGGCCCAGGTTGTGCGCCGAGTAGAGGCTTTCGCCTTCAGCCAGCAGGCCGACCTGGGTCAGCATTTCTTCGATGAACTGGTGACCGGCTTCGTTGAGCTCGACCTGGCGGGTCTTCTCGTCGACGGTGAAGTGCCCGGCCTTGGTGACCTGGCCTTCCACTTCCTCGATGTGCTGCTCGAGGCGCGGGATCAGCTTGTTGATCTCGGTGTACAGGCGGGAGCTGTCCTCAGCCTGGCCGGAAATGATCAACGGAGTACGGGCTTCGTCGATGAGGATCGAGTCGACTTCGTCGATCACGGCAAAATTGAGCTCGCGCTGGAACTTGTCTTCCATGCTGAAAGCCATGTTGTCGCGCAGGTAGTCGAAACCGAATTCGTTGTTGGTGCCGTAGGTGATGTCGGCGGCGTAAGCAGCACGTTTCTCTTCAGGCGGCTGGAACGGCGTGACCACGCCGACGCTCAGGCCGAGGAATTCGTACAGCGGGCGCATCCAGTTGGCGTCGCGGCGAGCCAGGTAGTCGTTCACGGTCACCACGTGCACGCCCTTGCCGGACAGCGCATTGAGGTACACACCCAGGGTCGCTACCAGAGTCTTGCCCTCACCGGTGCGCATCTCGGCGATCTTGCCTTCATGCAAGGTCATGCCGCCGATCAGCTGCACATCGAAGTGGCGCATTCCCATGATCCGCTTACCGGCTTCACGGGCGACCGCGAAGGCTTCGGGAAGCAGTTTGTCGAGGGTTTCACCCTTGGCGATACGGGCCTTGAACTCGGCAGTCTTGGCACGCAATTGATCGTCCGAAAGGGCCACCATTTGCTCTTCGAAGGCATTGACGATCTGTACCGTCTTGAGCATGCGTTTGACTTCACGCTCGTTCTTGCTTCCAAAAAGTTTCTTTAACAAAGGCGCAAACATATCGGCAGGATCTTCCACACATAGGGTTGGAGGGCGGCCCCGTGAGTCGCCCGAGCAGCCCTCATGGCCGCATGCGAACGAGCATTCTACCCGGAAACGATGGTGAGGAAAGTGGCGTTATTCCACGATGCTGGCACAGCGCTGTGACGGGGCTCACCTAAAATAAGGGCTTTTCGCTGAACTTCAAGCCCATTGACCACAGAAGTTAATGATTACGATCAGCAAAGAACTAGAAATTGATCAAAGTACGAACAAGCGATGGCACCGGCGTGGCGGGCGCTTTCTGCTACCATGGCGCCTCTGTAACTTCAGGTTTCTGATCATGGCATTTCGCCCCCTTACGGCACGCGCTCCCGCCGTTCTTCTTCGCGAAGCCAAGCCTCTGAAAGCCATACTCGGCCACGCCCAGCGCCTGGCACATCTGCAGCGCCTGCTGGAAAGCCAGCTGCAGCCGGCCGCTCGCGAACATTGCCACGTTGCTTCCTGGCGTGAAGGCAGCCTGCTGCTGATCGTCACCGACGGGCACTGGGCAACGCGCCTGCGCTATCAGCAAAAGCGCCTGCAACGTCAATTGCTGGAGTTCAACGAGTTCAGCAACCTGACGCGCATCCTGTTCAAGGTCCAGCCGCCGACGGTCCAGCAAGGGGCCGCGGGACACACCATGGACCTGTCGAACAACGCCGCTGAAACCATCCAGGCCACCGCAGAGGGCATCACCGATCCCAACCTGCGCGCGGCCCTGGAGCGCCTGGCCAGCCACGCCAAACCGCGGGGCTGACTCAAGCCTGTACTTCAGCGCCGCTTGCTGCCGCCGAGCAGGGAACCCATCAAGCCCCGCACCAGTTGCCGTCCCAATTGATTAGCCGCCTGGCGCATGGCCGACTTCAATGCCTGCCCGGCAGCCGTGCCAAGGAACTCACCCGCCCGGTCGGCCAGGCTGGGCTCTTCAGCCGCTGCTTTGCCAGAAGGCTGCTGATCCTGCGGTGCCAACTCCTTGCGCCCCAGCAACACTTCATAGGCTGATTCGCGGTCGATCGGTTTGTCATAGCGCCCCAGCAGCGGCGAACTGGCGATCAGGGCCTGGCGCTCGGCCTCGGTCAGCGGCCCGATCCGCGACTGCGGCGGCGCCACCAGTACCCGCTGGACCATTTCTGGCGTGCCCTTGTCCTGCAAGGTGCCCACCAGCGCTTCGCCGATGCCCAGCTCGGTCAGTACCGCCAGCGCATCGAAGGCGGGGTTGGGACGGAAACCATCCGCCACGGCGCGCAGGGACTTCTGTTCCTTGGCAGTAAAGGCCCGCAAGCCATGCTGGATACGCAATCCCAATTGAGCCAGGACATTGTCCGGCAGGTCCCCGGGCGACTGGGTAACGAAATACACCCCCACACCTTTGGAACGAATCAGCCGCACCACCTGCTCCAGCCGGTCCTGCAAGGCCTTGGGAGTACCGGCGAACAGCAGGTGCGCTTCGTCGAAGAACAGCGCCAGCAGCGGCTTGTCCGCATCGCCCCGCTCCGGCAGTTGCTCGAACAGCTCGGCCAGCAGCCATAAAAGGAAGGTCGCATAGACTTTCGGCGCCTCATGCACGAGGCGGCTGGCATCGAGCAGATGAATCCGCCCACGACCATCGGCGGCCGGCTGCAGAATGTCCTCCAGCTGCAACGCCGGCTCACCGAACAGTGCTTCGGCGCCCTGCTGCTCCAAGGTCGCCAGGCGCCGCAACAGCGCCTGGCTGGAGCCGGTAGTCATCAACGCAGCATCGTCCCCGAGCAGCTGCGGGTTGTCCTTGAGGTGGTTGAGCAGCGCCTTGAGGTCCTTCAGGTCGAGCAGCAACAGGCCTTCGCGATCAGCCACCTTGAACGCCGCATAGAGCGCCGACTGCTGGCTGTCGGTGAGTTCCAGCAAACTGCCCAGCAGCAGCGGGCCCATTTCGCTCAGGGTGGTGCGCAGAGGATGACCGCTTTGCCCATGGATATCCCACAGGGTCACCGGATAGGCCTGTGGTTGATGCTTGAGCCAGGGCATGCCGGCGATCCGCTCGGCAACCTTGCCCTGGGGGTTGCCCGCAGCCCCCAGCCCACAGAGGTCGCCTTTGATGTCTGCGGCAAATACCGCCACCCCGGCATCACTGAAGGCTTCTGCAAGGCGCTGCAGGGTGACGGTCTTGCCGGTGCCCGTGGCGCCCGCCACCAGACCGTGGCGGTTGGCCAGGCGCATGGCCTGGGCGATCGGCAGGCCATCGAGGCCGGCACCGATTACGAGTTGCGATGAGTCAGGCATTTTGTCACCCCTGGTTAATCTTTGGCCTTACACGGTCGATATGAATAAATGATGGATCAGAAGTATCTGAAATAAAGGTCAGGTAATTCCCGTGGGATAGATGGAGATATCAGCTTACTTATAACACCGCCCTTCTGTGCGTTTTTCCAACCCGATGCCCTGGACTCAAAGACCTTAGCGGACACCCCAAGCCATGAACAAAAATCTGCGCTTCAGCCACAAGATCCTGCTTGCCGCCTCGCTGATCGTCATAGCTGCATTTGCACTATTCACGCTCTACAACGATTACCTGCAACGCAACGCCATTCGTGATGATCTGGACAACTATCTTCAGGAAATGGGCGACGTCACGGCAAAAAATATTCAGACCTGGCTCGCCGGTCGCGCCCTGCTGATCGAGAACATCTCCCAGTCGGTGGCCCTCAACACGGACCCTGCGAATGTCAGCAACCTGCTGGAACAGAAATCCGTCAGCTCGACCTTCATGGGGGCCTACCTGGGCAACAATGACGGCACCTTCATCATCCGTCCCAACAGCAAGATGCCGGATGGCTACGATCCTCGCGCCCGCCCCTGGTACAAGAGTGCCGAAAGCAGCAGCGGCTCGGCCCTGACCGAACCCTATATCGACCTGGCGTCCGGCCAGTTGGTGATCTCCATCGTCGACAGCGTGATCAAGGCCGGCCAGAGGATCGGTGTGGTCGGCGGCGACCTGAGCCTGCAAGTAATCACCGACAGCATCAATGCCCTGGACTTCGACGGCATGGGCTACGCCTTCCTGATCAGCGCCGACGGCAAGATCCTGGTGCACCCGGACAAGAACCTGGTGATGAAGACCCTCAAGGACGTCTACCCCCAGGACACCCCCAAGATCAGCAGTGAACTCAGCGAGATCACTGTCGATGGCAAGCCGCGCATTGTCACCTTCACCCAGATCAAGGGCCTGTCCTCGGTGAACTGGTACATCGGCCTGTCCGTGGACAAGGACAAGGCTTTCGCCATGCTCAGCGAGTTCCGCACCTCGGCGATCATCGCCACCCTGACGGCCGTGGCCCTGACCATTGCCCTGCTGGGCCTGCTGATCCGCCTGCTGATGCAGCCGCTGCACGTGATGACCCGGGCCATGCAGGACATCGCCGATGGCGAAGGCGACCTGACTCGACGCCTGAACATCCATAACCAGGACGAGTTCGGCATCCTCGGCACCGCCTTCAACCGTTTCGTCGAACGCATCCACGGCTCGATCCGCGAAGTGTCCTCGGCCACCGAGCACGTCAACGAAGTCGCCCTGCGCGTGGTCAGCGCCTCCAACTCGTCGATGCTCAACTCCGACGAGCAGGCCAGCCGCACCAACAGCGTGGCCGCCGCCATCAATCAGCTCGGGGCCGCCGCCCAGGAAATCGCCCGCAATGCCGCCCAGGCTTCGCAACAGGCCAGCGATGCGCGCAACCTCGCCGAAGACGGCCAGCAAGTGGTGGATCGCAGCATCCAGGCGATGAACCAACTGTCGGACATGATCAGCGCCTCCAGCAGCAACATCGAAACCCTCAATAGCAAGACCGTGAACATCGGGCAGATCCTCGAAGTGATCACCAGCATTTCCCAGCAGACCAATCTGCTGGCCCTCAACGCGGCCATCGAAGCGGCCCGGGCCGGCGAGGCAGGACGCGGCTTTGCCGTGGTTGCCGATGAAGTGCGCAACCTGGCGCACCGCACCCAGGAGTCGGCGCAGCAAGTGCAGGGCATGATCGAGGAGTTGCAAGTGGGCGCTCGCGAATCGGTGAGCACCATGAGTAACAGCCAGCGCCACAGCCAGGACAGCGTGGAAATCGCCAACCAGGCCGGGGAACGACTCAACAGCGTGACCCAGCGCATAGGCGAGATTGACGGCATGAACCAGTCGGTGGCCACGGCGACCGAAGAGCAGACCTCGGTGGTGGAGTCCATCAATATGGACATTACCGAGATCAATACGCTGAATCAGGAAGGCGTGGAAAACCTCCAGGCCACCTTGCGGGCCTGCTCCGATCTGGAGCAGCAGGCAGCACGCTTGAAGCAACTGGTGGGCAGTTTCAGGATCTGAAAGCGCCCAATGCCCTGTCGCCGGCTAGCCGGCGGCAGGCTCAAGCAGGCTTGGGCCGGGATGGCGCCTGGGGTTCCTGCTGCAATTGCTCCCACAACTGCGCGGCATCGGGAAAATCGGTGCCGTCGTCAGGGCTCAACTCATCAGGGTCATAACGGCTCAGGCAACCTTCGCCGAGGGTGGCGGGTGCCTTGGACGTGGCTTTATCCAGTGGATCGGTCATCGGGCTGACCTCGTGATGTGCAAAACCAGGAGCGGGGTATTGAACCCCCGCGCCTGGTTTTTTTTCAATCAGAACACCACAGTCTTGTTGCCGTGCACCAGCACACGGTCTTCCAGGTGATAGCGCAGGCCGCGGGCCAGGACCATTTTCTCCACGTCACGACCGAAACGCACCATGTCCTCGATGCTGTCGCTGTGGCTGACCCGCACCACGTCCTGCTCGATGATAGGACCGGCGTCCAGTTCCTCGGTGACGTAGTGGCAGGTTGCGCCGATCAGCTTCACACCGCGCAGCGAGGCCTGATGGTAAGGCTTGGCACCGACAAAGGATGGCAGGAAGCTGTGGTGGATGTTGATCACCTTGTGCGCGTACTCGCTGCACAGCTCCGGCGGCAGGATCTGCATGTAGCGCGCCAGCACCACCACTTCGGCGTCGTGCTGCTTGACCAGGCGCGACACCTCGGCGAAGGCCGGCTCCTTGTCCTGCGGGTTGACCGGCACGTGGTAATAAGGAATGCCGTGCCACTCGACCATGCTGCGCAGATCATCGTGGTTGGAAATCACGCAGGCGATCTGGCAATCCAGCTCATCGCTGTGCCAGCGGTGCAGCAAGTCGGCCAGGCAGTGGGATTCGCGGCTGGCCATCAGTACCACGCGCTTTTTCTCGGCGGTATCGGTAATGCGCCAGTCCATCGAGAACTCTTCGGCGATCGGCGCAAAGGCCTCGCGAAAAGCCTCCAGGCCAAAGGGCAGTGAATCGGCACGAATCTCGTGGCGCATGAAAAACCAGCCACTGAGATTGTCCGAGTGGTGGCTCGCTTCGGTGATCCAACCGTTGTGGGAGGCTAGAAAGTTACTGACTTTGGCAACGATGCCAACGCGGTCAGGGCAAGAAATCACCAACCGAAAGGTGCGCATGGGGGGGAAACTCCAGAACTTCGCAAAGGTCGCCATTCTAGCGATTGCGCGACAAAACTGCAGTATTCATTGCATCCAGCGCCCCGGGCAGATCACCAAGGGCCGCTCCGGCCCGGCTTAGCGGCCGCTACTCCAGGCGCCGTAATGGCACTTGTAAATAGTGCTTAACTAGTTTGTGAATAACCGGCCCGAATGCATCAACCTATTAAATAGCGAAATGTCTTTTACGCCTAAACACACTAAGAGAGACGAATAAAACAGCGGTATTATGTTTACTTGCTCAAACTCCCTGACTATTATTGCGACACTGTCACCCAGCCACTCAGCGCTCAATAAGGTAGTCCTCATGTCCCTGATCAACGAATACCGTGCCACTGAAGAAGCCATCAAAGAACTGCAAGCGCGTTTGAAGAACCTGTCCCAAGACGACAAACTGAAAGCCGAACTGGAGTTCGAAGGCAAACTGCGCAGCCTGATGGGCGAGTACTCCAAATCCCTGCGCGACATCATCGCCCTGCTGGATCCGGACTCGAAAGTTAAAGCACCTCGCGCCGCGGTTAAAACCACCGGCACCAAGCGCGCCCGTAAAGTTAAACAGTACAAGAACCCGCACAACGGCGAAGTCATCGAAACCAAAGGTGGCAACCACAAGACTCTGAAAGAGTGGAAAGCCAAGTGGGGCGGCGACGTGGTAGAAGGCTGGGCCACCCTGCTGGGCTAAGCCTCTCCGTTGAGCGCCCGGGCTTTGCAGCCCTACAGAGAAAACGCCAGCATGCTGGCGTTTTTTTATGCCCTGGCAACCCGCCCAAGGAGCGGGGCCGCTGCTCAAAGAGCCAGGCGCCTCGTCAGGGCCTGCACATAGTCCTGCCATTGATCCAGAACCTGACGCTGCATCGGGTCCGCACTTAACAGCGATTGCTCAAGCCCTTGCCGGAAACTTTCCAGGGTATTGGGAGCACCGAGTTGCGGATCTAGCAAACGCTGCTGACAAAAAACCAGCCAACGTTCTTGCTCGGCTTTGTTCAATGTTTCTGGAAAGTTGCGGGCACGGTAGCGAAAGAGTAATTCCGGCAAGCGCTCATCATCGAATGGCCATTGTTGCTGGGCCAAGTGCAACGGGTCAGCCTCACGTACTTGCTCACACAAACGCCGGTCACGGTCACCAATAAAACCGTCGTACAACTGTTGCTCCGGGTCATCGCTTGCGGCAAATTCATCCGGCCCATAAATCACCGAAAGTTTATCCCGCCAAACTTCTTGAGCTTCGCTCAAGGCCACAGCCCGACGCTGATATAGCTCCATGTCCAAGTGCAGCCGCTGTTGATCTTCACTGCGCAGAACACTCAATGGCGCCACGACCGGGCAGCGATTGATATGGATGAGTTTCAACGGCACCGGCAACTCGCCTTCGAGCAGATCTTCCCGGCGCGTGTACAAACGCTGGCGCAGGGTTTCGGCGTCCAACTCCAACAGCCCCTGAGGGTCCAGGTGCAGGTCGCAGACAATCAAGGCATTGCGATTGCGTGGATGCCAGGCCAGGGGCAGGACCACGCCGATGTAGTGGCGCGCCGCAGAAAAGCGCCCGGAGATGTGCACCATGGGTTGCAACAGGCGGACCTGATCCATCACCCGCTGCTTGCTGCGCAACTGGAACAGCCAGTCATAGAGTCTGGGCTGTTTGTCGCGAACCAATCGCGCCAGGGCGATGGTCGCCCGAACATCGGACAGCGCGTCATGGGCCTGGCCGTGATCGATGCCGTTGGCTGCGGTCAGGCGCTCCAGCTTGAGGCTTACCTGCCCCTGCTCCTCGGGCCAGACGATCCCCTGGGGGCGCAACGCATAAGCCGTGCGCACCACGTCGATCAGGTCCCAACGGCTGTTGCCGCCCTGCCACTCCCGGGCGTAGGGGTCGAAGAAATTGCGATACAGGCTGTAGCGGGTCATCTCATCGTCGAAACGCAGGGTGTTGTAGCCCACGCCGCAGGTCCCGGGGCGCGCCAGTTGCTCGTGCACCCGGGTCATGAAATCCGCCTCCCCCAGGCCTTGTTCGGCCAGACGGCCAGGGGTGATGCCAGTGATCATGCAAGCCATCGGATGGGGCAGGATATCGTCGCTGGGCTGGCAGTAGAGGTTGACCGGCTCGTCGATCTCGTTGAGTGCCAGGTCGGTGCGGATACCGGCCACTTGCAACGGGCGATCACAACGCGGATTGATGCCGGTGGTTTCGTAGTCGTACCAAAAGAGGGAAGTCACGGCCTGTTCCTGAACTGAAAGACCGCCGCAGTCTAGGCGTTCAGGCGCCGTCAGGGCCAGCCGCACGAACCGGGGCAAAGGCATTGGACTTGGCGAATTCGTAGTTAATGATGTCGTTTGTCCCTCAGACACTGCTAGCATCGGCGCTGGATTTTTTACCAGACCAAGCCGATAAGTTACCCATGCTTGAGACGACAGCAACGCCAAGGAACGCATCGCTGCACCCGCCACTGGATACGCGCTACCAGGTCGAAACCCCCGAGGGCATCGACCTGCCGCTGCGGCCTGCGGGGTTGCTGGTGCGCACCCTGGCCTTCAGTCTCGACCTGGGCATCCGCGGGCTGGTGCTGGGCCTGCTGTTCATCATCCTGGGCTTTTTCGACGAAGTCGGCGTCGGCCTCGGCTCCATCCTGCTGTTCCTCATCAGTTGGTGGTACATGGTGCTGTTCGAGGTGCTGAACCAGGGGCGCTCCCCCGGCAAGCAACTGATGGGGCTGCGAGTGGTGCAGGACGACGGCACCCCGATTGGCTGGAGTGCCTCCCTGACCCGCAACCTGCTGCGCTTTGCCGACATGCTGCCTTTCGGCTATTTCCTCGGCGCCATCAGTTGCCTGCAGCACCCGACCTTCAAACGCCTCGGCGATCTGGCCGCCGGCACCCTGGTGATCTACCGCGAGCAGCCGGTCAAACGCCCCGAACTGCCGCCAGCCGTCCCCCGCACCGCGCCCTTCGCCCTGAGCCTGAATGAGCAACGGGCGATCCTCGGCTTTGCCGAGCGCCAGGGCCAGCTGTCGGCCGAACGTACCCGGGAACTGGCCGGCATCCTCGCACAACCGCTGCATGTACCCAGTGCCCAGGCCACGGCCGAACTCAATGGCATTGCCCGCGGCTTCCTGGGAACCCCATGAAACAAAGCCTTTTCGAACACCGCCACCAGGCGCAATGGCAACAGTTCGAGCAATTGCTCGAGCGTCTGGAACATGGCCGGGCCAAAGCCGAGGAATGCCAGAGCTTCGTCCAGGACTACCGGCGCCTGTGCCAGCACCTGGCCCTGGCCGAAGAACGCGGCTACAGCAGCTACCTGATCGATCCGCTGCAACAACTGGCCCTGCGCGGCCACCAGCAGCTGTACCGACAGCGCAGCGCCTTCGGGGCCAATCTATTGAGTTTCGTGCTGGCCGGTTTCCCCCGCCTGGTGCGTCAGGAGTGGCGCCTGGTGCTGCTGGCCAGCCTGCTGTTCTTCGGCAGCCTGCTGGCCATCGGGGTGCTGGTGTACCTGTTTCCCGATCTGATCTACAGCCTGGTGAGCCCGCAGCAAGTCAGCGAGATGCAGGGCATGTACGACCCTACCGCCGGGCGCCTGGGGCGGGCCGCCGAACGGGCCTCGAGCGAAGACTGGGTGATGTTCGGCTACTACATCATGCACAACATCGGGATCGCCTTTCAGACCTTTGCCAGCGGCCTGCTGTTCGGCGTGGGCAGTGTGTTCTTCCTGTTTTTCAACGGCCTGATGATCGGCGCCATTGCCGGCCACCTGACCCAGATCGGCTTCGGCCAGACCTTCTGGCCGTTCGTGATCGGCCACGGCGCCTTTGAACTCAGCGCCATTGCCCTGTCTGGCGCCGCCGGGCTAAAACTTGGCTGGGCGTTGATCGCGCCGGGCCGCCTGACCCGCGGCGAAGCCCTGCTGCAAGCCGCGCGCGTCAGCGTGCAACTGATCTACGGCGTCATCGGCTTCTTGCTGATCGCCGCCTTTGTCGAAGCCTACTGGTCCTCCATGACCTGGCCGGCCGCCTGGGTCAAATACAGCGTCGGCAGTGCCCTTTGGGGCCTGGTGGCGGCCTACCTGACCCTGGCCGGACGTGAATCCCATGCGCCTGAGTGATGCCAGCGTGGTGATCCGCCCCCGCAGCGCCTGGGAGGCCATGGACCTGGGCGTGCTACTGAGCCAGCGTCATCGGCGCTTGCTGATGACCAGTTGGGCCATCGTCAGCCTGCCAGTGTTCGCCCTGCTGAGCCTACTGCTCTGGGAATCGCCGTCGCTGGCGATCCTGCTGTTCTGGTGGCTGAAGCCGGCCTTCGAACGCCTGCCGCTGTTTATTCTGTCTAAAGCCCTGTTCGGCGAAACACCCAGCCTGGGGCAAGCGCTGAAACAATGGCCTCGCCTGCTCAAGCCGCAACTGCTGGCCAGCCTGACCTGGCGCCGCTTCAGCATGAGCCGCAGCTTCACCCTGCCGGTGGTACAACTTGAAGGCCTGAGCGCCGACGCCCGGCAACAACGCCTGGCGGTGCTGCTACAGAAAAATGCCGGGGCCGCGCGCTGGCTGACCCTGATTGGCATGCACCTGGAAGGCGCCCTGTGGATTGGCCTGATGGTGCTGTTCTACCTGCTGCTGCCACAACAGGTCGAAGTGGACTGGAGCTGGCAGAGCCTGATGATCGCCGCCCAACAGGACTGGCTATGGCTGGAACACCTGACCAACGTCTTCTACGCCCTGGTCCTGGTGATCTGGGAGCCGATCTACGTGGCCTGCGGTTTCAGCCTGTACCTGAACCGACGCACCGAGCTGGAGGCCTGGGACATCGAGCTGGTATTCCGTCGCCTGCGCCAGCGCCTGACCGGTGCCAGCACGCTGCTCTTGCTCGCCGGCCTGCTGTTCCTGGCACCGACCCAACCGCTCTGGGCCGCCGCCCCCAGCAGTTCCGCGGCCGGCCCCGAGACCCCGCGGCTGCTGCAGCAACCGCTGACCAGCAAGGCCTCCAGGGACAGCATCCAGGCCATCCTGGACAAGCCCCCCTTCAAGAACCAGGAGTCGGTCACTCGCTACCGTTTCGGTGACGAGCAAGCCCAGAAGAAGGACGCCAAGGGCAAGCCTCCAGGCTGGCTCAAGAACCTGCTGGAAAGCCTCGGCAAGGACAGTTTCGGCGGGGTCGCCAAGGGCCTGGAGATTCTGCTCTGGGGGTTGCTGCTGGCGGCTCTGGGCTGGCTGATCTGGCGCTACCGCGATTGGCTGCAGGCCTTCGTCAGCCGTCGTCCGCTGCCGCGCAAGAAACGCCCCGCGGCCATGCCCCAGCAGTTGTTCGGCCTGGAAGTCAGCAGCGAAACCCTGCCCGCCGATGTCGCCGCCCGCGCCGCTGAACTCTGGGCCAGCCAGCCCCGGGAAGCCCTGGGCCTGCTGTACCGGGCGCTGCTCAGTCGCTTGCTGGAAGACTTCCACCTGCCCCTCAGCGTGGCCGATACCGAAGGCCAGGTGCTGGAGCGCATCAAGGCGCTGCAGCAGCCACAATTGGAGGCTTTCAGCATCAGCCTGACCCGCCACTGGCAGAACATGGCGTACGGTCATCAGGTACCCGGCGCCGACCTGCAACCACAACTGTGCGGCGCCTGGCGCAGCCTGTTCGGCCCCGGAGCACAGCCATGAAGCGCTACCTGTGGGGCGGCCTGGTCCTGCTCCTGGCTCTGGTCCTCGGGGCCGGCGGCTATTACCTGTATCGCCATGCCACGCCCTATCAGGAATTGGTCGATCACGGCCCCTCCCCCGAGGCCCGGGCCAACCCCTACCTGGCAGCCGAGATGTTCCTGCGCGAACGTGGCCTCAAGGTGCAACACGCCAATAGCCTGGACGTCCTGGCCAGCTTGCCCCCGGCCGGCAACAGCCTGTTGCTGCTGGGGGAGCGCTCGAACATGAGCCCGCCCCAGGTCGACCAGCTCCTGGAGTGGGCCCGCGCCGGCGGCCGCCTGCTCTTCGTCGCCGAGGCCCTGTGGGACGAGGACAGCCAGAAGAGCGGCGACCTGCTGCTGGACCGGGTGCAGATCCACCAGCAGCTCAGCCAGGACCTTGACGAGCCACCGGAGCCGGAAGCCGACGATGCCTATCCGAAGCTGACCAAGGTCTACCTGGAAGACGAACAGGCTCCGGCCTACATCAGTTTCGACACCGACTTCCACCTGGACGACCCGCAAAGCCTGGCGCAATCCTGGGCCAACAGCGGCGCGGCGACCCACATGATCCAGCTTGAATACGGCAAGGGCGCGGTCATCGTGCTCACCGATGCCGATATCTGGAAAGCCCCGGCCATCGGCCTGTACGACAACGCCTGGCTGCTGTGGTACCTCAATACCGATAGCGCCGTGACGCTGCTGTTCAATACCGATCACCCGGACCTCTGGCAGTTGCTCTGGCGCTATTTCCCCCAGGCGCTGGTAGCCCTGGCCCTGCTGCTCGGCCTGTGGCTCTGGCAGGCCGGCATGCGCCACGGGCCGTTGCTGGCTCCAGCCCCCAAGGCGCGGCGCCAACTGCGTGAACACCTGCGGGCCAGTGCCGACTTCCTGCTGCGCCATGCCGGCCAGGGTGCGTTGCTGCAGGCCTTGCAACTGGATATCCGGCGCCGTGCGCGGCGCCGCCACCCGGGCTTCGAGCAATTGCCGGCCGAGGCCCAGTGGGACGTGCTGGCCCTGCTCAGCCAACAACCTGTCGAGGCCATTCGACAGGCCCTGCAACCCTTGTCCGGGCAGCGCCTTTCCAGCGTTGATTTCAGCCACCAGGTCGCCCGCCTGCAAACTCTCAGGAATGCCCTATGAGCGAACAACCGATCGAATTCCCCGAGCCTTCCGAGGCTCCACAGCCTCAGGTCCATGCTGCCCAGCAGCGCCAGCGGGCCAGCCAGCTGGCTCAGGCGGTGCGCCTGGAACTGCAGAAGGCGGTGATCGGCCAGGAAGCGGTCATCGATGATGTGCTGACCGCCCTGATCGCTGGCGGCCATGTGCTGCTCGAAGGCGTACCCGGGCTCGGCAAGACCCTGCTGGTACGAGCCCTGGCCCGCTGCTTTGGCGGCGAGTTCGCGCGCATCCAGTTCACCCCCGACCTGATGCCCAGCGACGTCACCGGGCATGCGGTATACGACCTGCAGACCGAGCAGTTCAAGCTGCGCAAGGGCCCGCTGTTCACCAACCTGCTGCTGGCGGACGAGATCAACCGCGCGCCGGCCAAGACCCAGGCCGCCCTGCTGGAAGCCATGCAGGAACGTCAGGTCACCCTCGAAGGCCGAGCGCTGCCCATCGCCCAGCCGTTCATGGTCCTGGCTACCCAGAACCCCATCGAACAGGAAGGCACCTACCCGCTGCCGGAGGCCGAGCTGGATCGCTTCATGCTCAAGCTGCGCATGGACTACCCGGATGCCGAACAAGAACTGACCATGGTCCGCCAGGTGACGCGCTCGACCCGCGCCGACATGCTCGACGTACAGCCTCTGCGCACCGTACTCCAGGCCAAGGACGTACTGGCCCTGCAGCGCATCGCCAGCGAACTGCCCCTGGACGAGCAGGTGCTCGATTATGCCGTGCGCCTGGCCCGGGCCACCCGCAGTTGGCCAGGCCTGACCCTGGGCGCCGGCCCCCGCGCCTCCATTGCCCTGGTACGCGGCGCTCGTGCCCGGGCCCTGCTGCGTGGCGGCGAATTCGTGATTCCCGATGACATAAAGGGCTGCGCCATGGCCGTGCTGCGGCATCGAGTACGGGTCGCCCCGGAGCTGGACATCGAAGGCCTGTCGGTGGAACAGGTGCTCAAGCAGATGCTCGAACAGATTCCGGCACCGCGCCTGTGAGCCGCCCACGCCAATGAAGCCGACCCGTCTGCTGTTGATCTGGCTGGGTACTTTGACCGGCCTGTACACCCTGCTCGGCGCCGCCCGCGCCCTGGGCAGCGAGGCCCTGCCGCGCCTGGACTCGATTGCCTGGGGCCTGCTGCTGGCGTTGTTGCTGCTGGCATTGCTGGACGCCCTGCGCCTGCTGCGCGTGGCCTCGCCGCAGATCCAGCGCCAGCTACCCGGCAGCCTGCCCCTGGGCCGCTGGAGCGAAGTGCAACTGGAGATCCTGCACGACTACCGGCAACCACTGGATGTGCAGCTGTTCGACCACCCGCCCCAGGGCCTGGGCTTCGAGCACCTGCCGCAGTCCACGCGCTTGGAGCCGGGGCAGGTCAGCCGGATCGGCTATAACGTGCGCCCACTGCAGCGCGGCCACTTCAATTTCGACCAGTGCGAAGTCAGCCTGCCCAGCCCTCTCGGATTATGGAGCGCCAGGCGCCTGCTCAAGGTGCACGACAGCACCCGGGTCTACCCGGACTTCGCCCGGCTCTACGGCGCGCAATTGCTGGCGGTGGACAACTGGCTCAGCCAACTCGGTGTGCGCCAGCGGCAACGCCGCGGCCTGGGCCTGGAGTTCAACCAACTGCGGGAGTTTCGCGAAGGCGACAGCCTGCGGCAGATCGATTGGAAGGCCACGGCCCGCCAACGCGCGCCCATCGTCCGGGAGTACCAGGACGAACGCGACCAGCAGATCATCTTCATGCTCGACTGCGGGCGCCGCATGCGCAGCCAGGATGGCGAGCTGGCGCACTTCGACCACGCCCTCAACGCCTGCCTGCTGCTGAGCTATGTCGCCCTGCGCCAGGGCGATGCGGTGGGCCTGTACAGCTTTGCCGGGGAACGCTCGCGCTACCTTGCACCGGTCAAGGGCTCGGCCCAGTTGAGCGTGCTGCTCAATGGCGTCTACGACCTGGACACCAGTCAGCGCCCCGCCGATTACCAGGCCGCCGCCAGCGAGCTGCTGGCCCGGCAGAAACGCCGGGCACTGGTGGTGCTGATTACCAACCTGCGGGACGAGGATGACCAGGAACTGCTGACGGCGGTCAAGCGAATCGGCCGCCAGCATCGGGTGCTGGTGGCCAGCCTGCGCGAAGAGGTGCTCGACCAGTTGCGCCAGAGCCCGGTGCAAACCCTGCCCGAAGCCCTGGCCTACAGCGCGACGGTGAACTACCTGAACAGCCGCGCCGAGCTGCACGAACGCCTGAGCGCCCACGGCGTCGCCCTGCTCGACGCCCGCCCGGGAGAACTGGGGGCCGAACTGGTCAGCCGCTATCTGAGCTGGAAGAAAGCCGGCAGCCTGTAGCTGCTGCCGAGCGCCTCAGGCCGAGGTCTGCAACGGGTGAAAGCTGAAGTAATGACGCAACGCCTGCTCCAGCTCGACAAACTCCGCACCGGCCCGCAACAGGCTGAAACCGCTGTCGTAGTGGTGCGGCGTCAGGTCCTCATGGCACCAGAGGCAGCAGGCACTGAAGTCGATGAACTGCACCTGGCCGTCACCGCCGGGGACTTTCACCCGCAAGTCGAATTCAGCACCGATCAGCATCGGCAACTGGCTGATCAGCATCAGCCCGTCGGCCGACAGGTTGCCAAGGAAACCCACCGGCTTGTCGGTGAAACGATTGAATACTTTTAAAAAGGACGGCAGTTGGTGCCGCTCGATCCGAGGTTCCATGAACATGCTGGGTATCGCTATGAAAGGTCATTAAGCATGACCGCACTAGTGCTTCGGAACAGGCCCTGATATCGGCCCGCCCTCCCGGATTCGATGCGCGAGGAAGACTGCCAGAAGGATTCCAACGCCACTGCCACCAGCCGGGCCGGGGCAGTTTTCGAACAGCCTGTGCAGATGTTAGCTCAAGCACGAGGGGCAATTACACCGCCCCCTAGTGAATCTCTTTTACAACGCCGTGCGACGAACTTGAGCGGCGCCATTTGCCGGGTAGTGCCCCAACTGTTGCAGGGTATCCAGGCGAGCCCGGGCGCGAAACGCGTACTCGCTGGTGGGGTACTGGGTAATGATGAACTGGTAGGTCTGCGCGGCATCGACGAACAACTTCTGGCGCTCCAGGCATTGCCCGCGCAGCATCGACACTTCCGGCTGGATATAGCGACGGGCACGGCTGTCACGGTCGACCTGGCTCAACTCGAGCATCACGCTCTCGCAGTTGCCGCGGTCATAAGCGCGGTAGGCGTTATTCAAATGATGGTCCATGGACCAGCGGGTACAGCCGACAACACTGACGGCCAGGGCAGCAATGAGTACGAATCGCATGGGGTATCTCCTGTCTTGTGCAGTGTATCGACTCATCGGCAAAAATCTTCAAGGTTGTTGCGGTAAACAAACAAAGCAATAAGTAGTGCAAACGAACAATGACTACAACTTCGGAGCATAGTAGCCTCTCGTTGCGCTTGAACTCAGGAGTCCGTGCATGTCCGTTCGTCGTACCAAAATCGTTGCCACCCTTGGCCCGGCCAGTAACTCGCCGGAAGTTCTCGAACAGCTGATTCTCGCGGGCCTGGATGTTGCCCGTCTGAACTTCTCCCACGGCACTCCGGACGAGCACAAGGCTCGCGCCAAACTGGTCCGCGACCTGGCAGCCAAGCACGGCCGCTTCGTGGCCATCCTCGGCGACCTGCAGGGCCCGAAGATCCGCATCGCCAAATTCGCCAACAAGCGCATCGAGCTGAAGATCGGTGACAAGTTCACCTTCTCCACCAGCCATCCGCTGACCGAAGGCACCCAGGATATCGTCGGCATCGACTACCCGGATCTGGTCAAGGACTGCGGTGTGGGCGACGAGCTGCTGCTGGACGACGGCCGCGTGGTGATGCGTGTGGAAACCGCCACCGCCACCGAATTGCATTGCGTGGTGACCATCGGCGGCCCGCTGTCCGACCACAAGGGCATCAACCGTCGTGGTGGTGGCCTGACCGCTCCGGCCCTGACCGAGAAAGACAAGGCCGATATCAAGCTCGCGGCCGAGATGGAAGTCGATTACCTGGCCGTGTCCTTCCCACGGGACGCCGCCGACATGGAATACGCGCGCAAGCTGCGTGACGAAGCCGGTGGTACTGCCTGGCTGGTAGCGAAGATCGAACGCGCCGAAGCGGTGGCCGACGACGAAACCCTCGACGGCCTGATCAAGGCCAGCGACGCGGTCATGGTTGCCCGTGGCGACCTGGGCGTGGAAATCGGCGACGCCGAGCTGGTGGGCATCCAGAAGAAAATCATTCTGCACGCCCGTCGCCACAACAAGGCGGTGATCGTTGCGACCCAGATGATGGAGTCGATGATCCAGAACCCGATGCCGACCCGCGCCGAAGTGTCCGACGTGGCCAACGCCGTGCTCGACTACACCGATGCGGTGATGCTCTCGGCGGAAAGCGCCGCCGGTGCCTACCCGCTGGAAGCGGTGCAGGCCATGGCGCGGATCTGCGTCGGTGCGGAAAAGCACCCCACCAGCAAGACCTCCAGCCACCGCATGGGCAAGGTGTTCGAAAGCTGCGACCAGAGCATCGCCCTGGCTGCCATGTACACCGCCAACCACTTCCCGGGCGTGAAGGCGATCATCGCCCTGACCGAAAGTGGCTACACCCCGCTGATCATGTCGCGCATTCGCTCCTCGGTGCCGATCTACGCCTACTCCCCGCACCGCGAAACCCAGGCTCGCGCAGCCATGTTCCGTGGCGTCTACACCATCCCGTTCGACCCGGCTTCCCTGCCGCCCGAGCAGGTCAGCCAGGCAGCGATCGATGAGCTGCTCAAGCGCGGTGTCGTAGAGAAAGGCGACTGGGTGATTCTCACCAAGGGCGACAGCTACCACACCACCGGCGGCACCAACGGCATGAAGATCCTGCACGTGGGCGACCCGATGGTCTGAGTCTTCGCCTTGCTGAACAAAAAGCCCCGGTGCCGAAAACACCGGGGCTTTTTCATGCCCGCGTGAAACCGCTTTCCAGGGTCTCAGCCCTTGCTGAGAAACCCGGACAACGCGGCGATGGCTTCCGGGGACTGCAGGCGCCGGGTGAATTCCACGCCCTCTTGCTCAATGACCTGGCGCAGTTGCTCGCGGCCCGGCGCCTTCATCAGGCGCTTGCTCACCTGCACCGCTTCGGGCGCCAACTGGCTGAAACGCAAGGCCGCCTCCCGGGCCTTGGCCAAGGTGGCCACACCATCCCCCAGGGCGGCGCTGGCAATCCCCCAGGCGGCGGCCTGTTCGCCACTGAAGCCTTCGCCCAGCAACAGCAACTCCGCCGCCTTGGCCTGCCCCAGCAAGCGCGGCAGGATCAGGCTCGAACCAAATTCCGGGCACAGCCCCAGGTTGACGAACGGCATGCGCAGCCGTGCATCGCGACTGACATAGACCAGATCGCAATGCAGCAGCATCGTGGTGCCGATGCCTACTGCCGCGCCGGCCACTGCGGCCACCACCGGCTTGCGACATTGCACAAGGCTGCGCATGAAGCGAAACACCGGGCTGTCGAGGTCCCGGGGCGGTTGCTGGAGGAAGTCGGCGATGTCATTGCCGGCGGTAAAGCATTCGCTGCTGCCGCAGATCATCACGGCGTTGATCTCGGGATCGCCATCGGCCTCGCTCAGGGCGTCGGCCAGGCGAGCGTACATGGCGCGGGTCAAGGCGTTTTTCTTGTCGGGACGGTTCAGGCGCAGGGTCAGCAGCCCGCCCTCACGTTGCAACTCGATGGCATCGGTCATGGGGATCTCGCTCTGGAAGAATCAGCGCTCAACCGCGGGGCAGGAACACATCGGCCAGCAGTTGATTGCGCGGCAGCCCCGCCAGGTACAGGCGCCGGGCGAAGGCTTCGACACTGTCAGGGTGACCGCAGAGTAAGGCCTGGGTTTGCCGGGAAACAAGCCGCAGTTGCGCCAAAGCGGCTGTCAGCTCGGCCCCGGTCCACAGCTCGACGGACAGCTGGGCCCGGTTCGCCGCCAGGGCCGCCAGGGGTTTGGCCAGGTAATGCTCACTGCTGTCATGGGCCAGGTGAATGATACGGATAGGGCCCTGGTGATCCTGGCGCAAGGCCTCGCGCAGTATGCCGAACAGCGGCGCCAGGCCGGTTCCCGCGGCCAGTAGCCAGAGTGGGCGCTGCTGCCAGTCCGGATCGTAGTGCAAGGCGCCGCCCCGCAACTCCCCCAGGCGCATCGGGTCGCCCAATTGCAACTGGCGCGCCGCATCGCTGAACTGGCCCGGATGCCGGCAATCCAGGTGGAACTCCAGAAAGCGGTCGTCTTCCGGCAGGCTGGCCAGGGAATAAGGCCGGGCGATCTGGCCGGCGGCCCACAGCACCAGATGCTGGCCGGCGCGGTAACGCAAGGGCCGCTGCGGCTGCAGGCGCAGGCGCAGGACCGAGCTCGACAACCAGTCCAGGCCGCTCACCGTCGCAGGCAGGCCATCACGCACAGGGTCGAAGGTCTCGACGTGCAGGTCCTCCACCACCTGGCACTGGCAAGCCAGGCGCCAGCCGAGCCGGCGCTGTTCGTCGCTCAAGGCATCTGGCCGGCTATCGCTGGGCAAGCCCTGGACACAATGCACCAGGCAGGCATGGCAACTACCGGCGCGGCAACTGTAGGGCACCGTCACGCCAGCCTGATTCAGGGCATCCAGCAGGTTGCTTCCAGGCGCCACCGGCCAGCACCGGTTGCCAACGGTCAATTCAGGCATCGAGGTTTTCCCAGGCCGCAGAGCAACGATTGCGACCGTCGCGCTTGGCCCGATACAGCGCCTGATCGGCGCGTTGCAGGGCATGGTCCAGATCGTCGCCGGCCCGCAGCAGGGTCATCCCCGCCGACAGGCTCAGGTCTCGTACGTTAAGGCCCACCAGTTGCACTTCGGTGAACGCCAGGCGCAAACGCTCGCAGCAGGAGGTCAGGCGCTCGGCGTCACACTCGGGCAGCAGTACCACGAATTCCTCGCCACCGTAACGGGCCAATACGTCGCCATCGCGCAGGCAAGCCGTGGCCACCGCGGCGAAGGCCTGCAGTACCTGGTCGCCGGCAGCATGGCCGTGGAGATCGTTGATGCGCTTGAAATGGTCCAGGTCGATCAGCGCCAGCCCATGCACCTGCTCCTGATCCATGGCTTGCAGCTCGCGGCTGGCAATGCGCAGGAAGTGCCGGCGGTTGAACAGGCCCGTCAGTTCATCGGTGGCTACCAGGTCCTCCAGCTGTCGCATCATGCCTCGCAGCGTGTCCTGATGGGCCTGCAAGGCAAAGCGCCGCTGGCGCATGCGTGAGCGCGAAGCCTGGACATAGGCGGCATACAGGCACATCCACACCAGCATCACCAGCAGCACGCAGACCTGCAGCGCGGCCAGTTGCGGATCACCGAGGAGCAGGCGATAGCCGTCCCACAGGTTGACCCCGGCAAAGCAGAAGAAGATCAGCGCCGCGCTGCGCAGATAGGCCCGGCGGGAGAGGTGAAACAGGCCGAACAGCAACGGCAGCAGGTAGAACACCAGGAACACCCCGCGGGCCTGATCCAGATGGGCCATCAGCCAGGTCTGCCAGGCGATGCCCAGCACCACCTGGACTTCGGTCAGGCTGGGGTCGGCGAACTGCAGGTTGCGTCCGCTGACGAACACCCAGCACAGCAGCGCCTGGCTGGCCAGCACCAGGCCAGTGCCCAGCAGCGCGCTGCCGCTCGAAGCACGGGAATGCCCCGTGACGACGGCCAGCCAGAACAGCAGCAGGATCAGTGCGTAAGTGCCCGCGGCAATGGCGAAGCGCTTGAATAACAGGCTCTGGATGGCTTTATGGGTCAATCGTTGACTCACCGTGAGAAAGGAGGCTTAAAGAGTTTCCTACCCTGCAGGCCACTTGCCACTTTAGTGCTGAGCCCGGCAAATGACTATTCAAATTTAAAACCCCGTCACCAGGTTTCAGCGCCGACTCAGGCAAGAACAGTGCCCATCCGATGGGCGACTTTGGTTGGCCCGGCCGGCGGGTGTACCCAACCCCCAGGCGAGGTATACTGCCGCGCCTTTTTAGCGTCGCGCCAGTTGTCTGTCCGGCGTGCCTTAGAAGGTGCCTGCATCCGACCGATGCACCCAAGTGCAGGCACCTTATTAAATGTTCCCGTCTTTTAGAGGAGCGCGACTCATGACCGTGATCAAGCAAGACGACCTGATTCAGAGCGTTGCCGACGCCCTGCAGTTCATTTCCTACTACCACCCCGTGGACTTCATCCAGGCGATGCACGAGGCCTACCTGCGGGAAGAATCGCCGGCTGCCCGTGATTCCATAGCGCAGATCCTGATCAACTCGCGCATGTGTGCCACCGGCCACCGGCCGATCTGCCAGGACACCGGCATCGTCACGGTATTCGTGCGCGTGGGCATGGACGTGCGCTGGGACGGCGCCACCATGAGCCTGGACGACATGATCAACGAGGGCGTGCGTCGCGCCTACAACCTGCCGGAAAACGTCCTGCGCGCCTCCATCCTGGCCGACCCGGCAGGTAGCAGGAAAAACACCAAGGACAACACCCCCGCGGTGATCCACTACTCCATCGTCCCGGGCAACACCGTGGAAGTGGACGTGGCGGCCAAGGGCGGCGGCTCCGAGAACAAATCGAAGATGGCCATGCTCAACCCGTCCGACTCGATCGTCGACTGGGTACTCAAGACTGTTCCGACCATGGGCGCCGGCTGGTGCCCACCGGGCATGCTAGGCATCGGTATCGGCGGCACCGCCGAGAAAGCGGCAGTGATGGCCAAGGAAGTGTTGATGGAATCCATCGACATCCACGAGCTCAAGGCCCGTGGCCCGCAGAACCGCATCGAAGAGATCCGCCTGGAGCTGTTCGAGAAGGTCAACCAGCTGGGCATCGGCGCCCAGGGCCTCGGTGGCCTGACCACCGTGCTCGACGTGAAGATCATGGACTACCCGACCCACGCCGCTTCCCTGCCGGTGTGCATGATCCCCAACTGCGCCGCCACCCGTCACGCGCACTTCGTACTGGATGGCTCCGGCCCGGCGAGCCTGGAAGCGCCACCGCTGGACGCCTACCCGGAAATCGTCTGGGAAGCCGGCCCGTCGGCCCGTCGGGTCAACCTCGACACCCTGACCCCGGAAGAAGTGCAAAGCTGGAAGCCGGGCGAAACCGTACTGCTCAACGGCAAGATGCTCACCGGCCGCGACGCTGCGCACAAACGCATGGTCGAGATGCTGAACAAAGGCGAAACCCTGCCGGTGGACCTCAAGGGTCGCTTCATCTACTACGTCGGCCCGGTCGATCCGGTCGGTGACGAAGTGGTCGGCCCGGCTGGCCCGACCACCGCCACGCGGATGGACAAGTTCACCCGCCAGATCCTCGAGCAGACCGGCCTGCTGGGCATGATCGGCAAGTCCGAGCGCGGCCCGACCGCGATCGAAGCGATCAAGGACAACAAGGCCGTGTACCTGATGGCCGTCGGCGGTGCTGCCTACCTGGTAGCCCAGGCGATCAAGAAGTCCAAGGTCCTGGCCTTTGCCGAACTGGGCATGGAAGCGATCTACGAATTCGAGGTCAAGGACATGCCGGTGACCGTCGCCGTCGACAGCAAGGGCGAGTCGGTGCACATCACAGGTCCCGCCATCTGGCAGAAGAAGATCAGTGACAGCCTGGCGGTAGAAGTGCAGTAAGCCCTTCCTCCGTTCGGCCCAGGCGGCGGTGCTGTTCATTGAATGGCCCGCCGCTTTTTTTATGCACCGCCCTTTCCCGACACTGTCCGCGATCAACGTTAGCCCCGGCGCTCATGCTATCGTTCCCGCCCCCATTGCAGCCTGCCCCGACTCATGGCCCAGATCTCTCGCCCCCTCCGCTTGACGTTCTATATCCTGGTGATTCTTGCTGGCACCGTGCTCAGCGCCGGCCTGGCCATGCGCCATGCAGAACGGCAGACGCTGGTGGAGGAAGCCGCCCGTGCCAATGAGCAGTTGGGGCTGTATGCCAACTCGCTGCATACCCTGATCGAACGCTATCGCGCCCTGCCGGCGGTCCTGGCCCTGGACCCGGAACTGCGCGCGGCGCTGCAGGGGCCGGTGGCCACCGAAACCCAGGACGCATTGAACCGCAAGCTGGAAAAGATCAATGGCGCGGCCCGCTCCTCGACCCTGGAGCTGCTGAACCATGAGGGCCTGGCCGTGGCCGCCAGCAACTGGCGCCTGCCCAGCAGCTACGTGGGCCACAACTACGGCTTTCGCCCCTACTTCAAGCAGACCCGCAGCCAGGGCAGCGGGCGCTTCTACGCGGTGGGCGTGACCAGCGGCATCCCGGGGTATTTCCTGGCCAGCGCAGTCAAGGCCGACAACCAGGACTTCCTCGGGGCCATGGTGGTGAAGCTGGAATTCCCCGAGCTGGAACATGAATGGAGCCAGGGCAACGACACCCTGCTGGTCAGCGATGCCCGGGGCATTGTGTTCATCGCCAACCAGCCAGGCTGGCGCTACCGGCACTTGCAGCCGCTGTCGAGCAACGACCTGGAAGAAATCAAGCTCACCCGCCAGTACGACAAACAGCCCCTGACCCCGCTGCAGCACCAGACGCTGCAACGCTTTGACGACAACAGCAGCCTGGCCCGGGTCGAAGGCCCCGAGGGCCGCGCCAGCTACCTCTGGGAGTCCCTGCCGTTGGCCGCCGAAGGCTGGACCCTGCACCTGCTGCGCAAACCGCCGAATGCCTTCGAGGAAACCCGCAATGCCGGGCTTGCCGCCGCCGGTGCCTGGCTGACCCTGGTGTTCCTGCTGCTGTTCCTCAACCAGCGCTGGCGCCTGGGGAAAGTCCGCCAGCGCAATCGCCAGGAGCTGGAGCAACTGGTGGAGGAACGTACCCGCGATCTGCGCACCGCCCAGGAAGGCCTGGTGCAATCGGCCAAGCTCGCGGCCCTGGGGCAGATGTCCGCCGCCCTGGCCCACGAAATCAACCAGCCCCTGACCACCCAGCGCATGCAGCTGGCAACCCTCAGGCTGTTGCTGGATCACGGCAGGGTGGACGAAGCCTACAAAGCCCTGCGCCCACTGGACGACATGCTGACCCGCATGGCCGCCCTCACCAGCCATCTCAAGACCTTCGCCCGCAAGAGCCCCAGTGGCCTGCGAGAACGCCTGGACCTGACCGCTGTGGTGGACCAGTCGCTGCACTTGCTGGAAGCCCGGCTGCGTGCTGAAGACGTCGAAGTGGTGCTGCAACTGACCCGCCCAGCCTGGGTCCGGGGCGACGCCATCCGCCTGGAACAGGTGCTGATCAACCTGCTGCGCAATGCCCTGGACGCCATGCAGGACAAACCGCACAAGCGCCTGGAGATCAGTCTCGAAGCCGAAGACCAGCTCTGGCAACTGCGGGTGGCCGACAACGGCGGCGGCATTGCCGAGGAACACTTGCTGAGCGTCTTCGATCCATTCTTCACCACCAAACCGGTGGGTGATGGCCTGGGGCTGGGGCTGGCGGTGTCCTATGCCATAGTCCACGAGCTGGGTGGCCGCCTGAGCGTGGCCAACCAGGAGCAAGGGGCGGTGTTCACCCTGAGCCTGCCCATCGACCTGGAGGCCCATATCCAATGCTGAACTCAGTGATCGTGGTGGACGACGAAGCCAGCATCCGTACCGCCGTCGAGCAGTGGCTGAGCCTGTCGGGCTTCGAGGTCCAGCTGTTCAGCCGGGCCGAGGACTGTCTGGCGCAACTGCCGAAGAACTTTCCCGGGGTGATCCTCAGTGATGTGCGCATGCCCGGCATCAGTGGCCTGGAACTGCTGGCCCAGGTCCAGCGCCTGGACCCGGACCTGCCGATCATCCTGCTCACAGGCCACGGCGATGTGCCCATGGCGGTGGAAGCCATGCGCGACGGGGCCTACGACTTCCTGGAAAAACCCTTCAGCCCCGACACCCTGCTCAGCAGCCTGCGCCGGGCCCTGGACAAGCGCCGCCTGGTCCTGGAAAACCGCCGCCTGCACCAACAGGCCGACAGCCGGGCCAAGCTCGACGCCACCTTGCTGGGGGTCTCCAGGGCCTTGCAGACCCTGCGCCGCCAGGTACTGGAACTGGCAGCCCTGCCGGTCAACGTGCTGATCCGCGGCGAGACCGGCAGCGGCAAAGAACTGATTGCCCGCTGCCTGCACGACTTCGGCCCGCGGGCCGGCAAGCCCTTCGTCGCCCTGAACTGCGCGGCGATCCCCGAGCAGTTGTTCGAGGCCGAGCTGTTCGGCCATGAAAGCGGCGCCTTCACCGGCGCCCAGGGCAAACGCATCGGCAAGCTGGAATACGCCGACGGCGGCACGCTGTTTCTCGACGAGATCGAAAGCATGCCCCTGGCCCAGCAGGTCAAGCTGCTGCGGGTGTTGCAGGAGCAGAAGCTGGAACGCCTGGGTTCCAACCAGAGCATCAAGGTCGACCTGCGGATCATCGCCGCCACCAAGCCCGACCTGCTGGACGAGGCCCGTGCCGGGCGTTTCCGTGAAGACCTGGCCTACCGCCTGACCGTGGCTGAACTGCGCCTGCCACCATTGCGCGAGCGCCGCGAGGACATCCCACTGCTCTACGAGCACTTTGCCCAGAATGCCGGGGAACGCCTGGGGCGCAGCGTCGCGCCCTTGAGCGGCGCGCAACTGAGCCGCCTGCTCAGCCACGACTGGCCGGGCAACGTGCGCGAGCTGGCCAACGCCGCCGAGCGCCAGGTGCTGGGCCTGGGCGAGCCGGAACCCGACGCCATCGAACCCGGCCAGTCCCTGGCGGCGCAGCAGGAAGCCTTCGAGGCCCAATGCCTGCGCGCGGCCCTGAGCCGGCACAAGGGTGATATCAAGGCGGTGCTCAACGAGCTGCAACTGCCCCGCCGGACTCTTAACGAAAAGATGCAGCGCCATGGACTGACCAGGGAACAGTTCCTCAAGGAGGAGTAACCCCTATAGGACCCGGCTTGCCGGAGAATCAGCCCTCAAGCCCGGCCCCCCATCGACGCCTTCGCCCACATGCCCAGGGGCACGGCCGCTTTCGGCAATTTCCCGCTTACCCGCAAGGTGCCGATAGGCGGATTTCCGCTCATCACTCCCGCCTCCCCCCCTCTAGCCCGGGCTTCTCGCCCTTGGCACAGGTCCTGCTATAGCCCCAGCAGGCTGCGCTCGCGCGCACTCCACAAAAACAATGAATAGAAGGGTCCTTCATGGATATCTCTAATACCCTGCCTGCCGGGTCGGCGGCTGCGCCCGCCACAGAAAAGACCACCGCCAGCCGCCTTAAGTCGATCTTCAGCGGTTCCGTGGGCAACATGGTCGAGTGGTACGACTGGTACGTCTACGCCGCCTTCTCGCTGTACTTCGCCAAAGTCTTCTTCCCCAAGGGCGACACCACTGCCCAACTGCTGAACACCGCCGCGATCTTCGCCGTGGGCTTCCTGATGCGCCCGATCGGTGGCTGGCTGATGGGGCTGTATGCCGACCGCAAAGGGCGTAAGGCCGCCTTGATGGCCTCGGTGCTGCTGATGTGCTTCGGCTCGCTGATCATCGCCCTGACCCCGGGTTACGAAACCATCGGCGTCGGCGCCCCCATCCTGCTGGTGCTGGCGCGCCTGATGCAGGGCCTGTCGGTAGGCGGTGAATACGGTACCTCGGCCACCTACCTCAGCGAGATGGCGACCAAGGAACGTCGTGGCTTCTTCTCCAGCTTCCAGTACGTGACCCTGATCTCCGGCCAGCTCATCGCCCTGGCGGTGCTGATCGTGCTGCAGAACATTCTGACCACCGAGGAACTGCAGTCCTGGGGCTGGCGGATTCCGTTCGGCATCGGTGCCCTCTGCGCCGTGGTAGCCCTGTACCTGCGTCGCGGCATGGAAGAAACCGAGTCCTTCACCAAGAAGAAGGAAAAGCCCAAGGAAAGCCTGATGCGCACCCTGATGCGTCATCCCAAGGAGTTGATGACCGTGGTCGGCCTGACCATGGGCGGCACCCTGGCCTTCTATACCTACACCACCTACATGCAGAAATACCTGGTGAACACTGTCGGCATGAGCATCTCCGACTCCACCACCATTTCCGCCGCCACGCTGTTCCTGTTCATGTGCCTGCAACCGGTGATCGGTGCTCTCTCGGACAAGGTTGGCCGGCGCCCGATCCTGATTGCCTTCGGTATCCTCGGCACCCTGTTCACCGTGCCGATCCTCACCACCCTGCACACCATCCAGACCTGGTGGGGCGCGTTCTTCCTGATCATGGCGGCGCTGATCATCGTCAGCGGCTACACCTCGATCAACGCGGTGGTCAAGGCCGAGCTGTTCCCTACGGAAATCCGCGCCCTGGGCGTGGGCCTGCCGTACGCACTGACCGTGTCGATCTTCGGCGGTACCGCCGAATACATCGCCCTGTGGTTCAAGAGCATCGGCATGGAAACCGGCTACTACTGGTACGTCACCGCCTGCATCGCCTGTTCGCTGCTGGTCTACGCGACCATGAAAGACACCCGCAAGCATTCGCGGATCGAGACTGACTGAAAACAACAACGCCCGGGTGCAAGGCCCGGGCGCTTTTCGCAATCTGTGGGGAAGCTTTCGCCGGCAAGCCGGCTCCTACAGAGGCTGTACAGGTCAGGAAAGTTCGGCTGCGCCCTGGCGCCCATCGCGGTTCTGGGCCCAGGCCGCCCCCACGATCATCACCAGCAGGATTCCCGCCAATACCGCCGACGAGCCGATGGTGCCGAAATCCAGGCCGCCTTTTTCGTGGGGTTTGGTGAGGAAGTCGCCCAAGGTTGCGCCGAACGGCCGGGTCAATACGAAAGCGACCCAGAACAACAGCACCGACGAGAGCCTGGTGAAGTACTTGAGCAGCACCACCACGGCGATGGTCAAGCCGATCAACAGCGCCCCGCCGGCAAAGCCCAGCCCCGAATCGTCCGCCAGGTAGTCGCCGAGGGCGGTGCCCAGGGTGTTGGAAAACAGGATCGCCATCCAATAGAACATCTCGCCGCGAAAGGTCTGGATCTTGTTGACGTTCAGCGAGTCGCCACTCAGACGCCAGAGCGCGAAGATCGCCAGCAGAATACCGATCAGGATCAACGAGCCACTGGCATAGCCCAGGCCCAGGGTGCGGTCCATGAAATCCGACATGGTGGTGCCGGCGGTACTGGTGGAGAGGATCACGATCCAGTACAGCACCGGGTTGTAGGTCTTGGACCACAGCTGGGTGACCAGGGTCAGCAGGAACACACTGATCAGAATCATCGAGCTGATGGCATAACCCACATTCAGGGTCATCGACAGCAGGTCCCCCGCTGTTTCGCCGAGGGTGGTCGCGCAGATTTTCATGACCCAGAAGGCCAGGGTGATCTGGGGTAGCTTGTTCATTCGCAAAGGTGCTCCAAAGGTCGCATTCAAGGCGGCCTGTCTATGGACTGCAGGCCTGCGCGGAGGCTGAACGTCAAGGGGTGAAAAACAGGTAAGGCGCGGATGAAAAAATCGTTGAAATATTTTCTTACAAGCAATCTGCTCAATTAATGATCAGTTAATGCTGGATGCATAGCCTGCTAATGAATCCAAGTGGGTACTTGGCTCTTCTATGCAGTGAGGCTTGAACGCGGTATTTGGCGGCGAGGGCCGACCTAATAAATATCGATAAAGCAGATATTTATAAGCATAAATTTGCGCTTTTATATCAACTTTACCGGAGTAGGATTCATACCAAGCCCAACGCATTCATCTCAACGAACCCGGAGTCACCATCATGAAAAGCAAACTGATCCTCGCCCTGACCCTCTCGGTACTGGCTGCCAACACCTTCGCCGCCGATGGCTACGATCGCACCGGCTCCGCCACCTTCGCCGCTGATGGCTACGACCGCACCGGTTCTGCTACCTTCGCTGCCGATGGCTACGACCGCACCGGTTCTGCTACCTTCGCTGCCGATGGCTACGACCGCACCGGTTCCGCTACCTTCGCCGCTGATGGCTACGACCGCACCGGTTCCGCTACCTTCGCCGCCGATGGCTACGACCGCACCGGTTCCGCCAGCATCAGCTGATTGATGCACCTGACACCACAGCCCGGCCTTGGCCGGGCTTAGTCGTTTCTGGCCAGGGGAAAACACCCACAGCGTGGAACGCTCAAGGGCCAGGACGCTGGAATTGGGCGATTGCGCACTGCACTATGACGCCCTTAACTCGCCCCAAGCAGGAACCTTGAGCCATGCCCGACGATATCCACTTTTACCAACCTGCCCTGGGCCACGGCCTGCCCCACGACCCGTTCAATGCCATCGTCGGCCCGCGCCCCATCGGCTGGATCTCTTCCCAGGATCGCGAGGGGCGCCTGAACCTGGCGCCCTACAGCTTCTTCAACGCCTTCAACTACATTCCACCGATCATCGGTTTCTCCAGCGTCGGGCGCAAAGACAGCCTGAACAATATCGAGCAGACCGGCGAGTTCGCCTGGAACCTGGCCACCCGACCTCTGGCCGAGCAGATGAACCAGAGCTGCGCCGCAGTCCCGGCCGAGGTAAACGAGTTCGAACTGGCCGGCCTGACCCCCGTGGCGTCGAAAGTCATCAGCGTGCCCCGGGTAGCCGAGAGCCCGGTGTCCTTCGAGTGCAAGGTCACCCAGATCATTCAATTGCAGCGGGCGGACAAGGAACTGGTGCCGAGCTGGCTGATCCTCGGCGAAGTGGTCGCCGTGCATATCGCCAAGTGGCTGCTCAAGGACGGGATCTACGACACCGCCGCGGCAGAGCCGATTCTGCGCGGCGGCGGGCCGGCGGATTACTTCCAACTGGGGCCAGAGGCTCTGTTCAGGATGCACCGCCCGGGGGCAGTCAAATAGCGCTTGGACTCAGTAGCTCTTCCAGCTCAATTCGCCGCCCTGATCGACGTCGGCCAACTGTTCGAGTTGTTGTGCGGCAGCCTGGTCGGCGTCATGCGCCGTCTTGAATTTCTGCTCATCCAGGACTTTATGAAAGCGTGGTGCGCTTGATGCGCCGAGAGCCTTGACGGCGATGGCGGCGCTGTATCCCCCCTCCCCTGGAACCACAGCGGAAACTGCTTCGTAGTGTGCAAACTCTTTGCGTGCCATGTTGCGAGTCCTGGCCAATGAAAAGTCGGCCATTCTAAACCTTCAACTGGCCAGCTTGTGCACCGGCGCCTGCTGTAGTTGCGGATATTCGCCATGGGCTTGCAGCGCCGACACGGTACTGAAGGTATGAAAATCCAGGCTGTTGACCACCAGGTCCTGCACCAGCTCGGCAAAGATCGCCATGGCCGGGGAATTGAAATAGGCCGTCATCGCCTGCTGGCTGCTCCAGAAACCGGACACCAGCCACAGGTCGGCATCGCACTGCGAATGCTGCAGGGCAAAATGCAGGCAACCACAGGCCTGGCGGGACGGTTCGATCAGGCTGCTCAAACGCGCACCCAGCTCCTTGGAACGCCCGGCCCGGGCTCGGACAAAGGCCATGTGACTGACGGGAATATGCGTGGACATGTGCGACCCTCCCAGGGTGTTGTCGAGGCAGCCATGGGACGGGCTGCGACAGGATCAACGATACGGGGCATGCCCTCGCGCGCGTTAGTCGATTTCTGCCGTTGATTTGCCCAATCCTGCGACAAGCCCTTTGCTCCCTCCCCGACTCCGCGCCATTGGGCAAAAGCATGACAACGGTGTTTCAAGCAAGTGAAGCTCAGGAGCATCGGCTGATCTTGCCTATCGCGCGCGCAAGCAGCAGGATCAGGCAAGTTTTACGCAGGATTCGCCTACCCGCGCTTCTTGCACAAACTTAAGCTGTGCCGACTGCAAACACTCGGAGGCTGCCCCATGCCATCACTGGAAACCCCGCCACCGCCCCTGGCCCCGGAGATGGAACGGCAGCGCGTGGAACTGGCCGCGATCATTGCACGCAACACCGCCGAGGACGGCAGCTACGCCACGGCCATCGACTCGTTGTTCGTCTCGCGCCACAGCAGCTCTCATCAATTCGGTTCGGTGCTGGCACAGCCGGCGCTGTGCATCATGGCCCAGGGCCGCAAGGAAGTACGCCTGGCCGATGAAAGCTACAACTACGACCCCTTGAATTACCTGGTGGTCTCGGTTTCCGTCCCCCTGAGCGGCAAGGTGGCGATCGTTTCACCAGAGGAGCCGATCCTGGCCCTGCGCCTGGACATCGACCCCGGGGAAATCAATGCATTGATTGCCGATGCCGGCCCCATCGGCGTACCCGCCCGGCCTACCGGGCGCGGCCTGTACGTGGAGCGCCTGGACCCGGCAATGCTCGACGCGGTGTTGCGCCTGACCCGCCTGCTGGATACCCCGAAAGACATCGCCATGCTCGCGCCGCTGGTACGCCGGGAAATTCTCTATCGCCTGCTGCGCAGCCCCCAGGGCCACCGCCTGTATGAGATCGCCACCGCCAACAGCCAGGGCCACCGGGTCAACCAGGCCATCAAGTGGCTCAACGGCAATTTCGTGCACCCGTTGCGCATCGATGATCTGGCCCGGGAGGTGAACCTGAGCGTCTCGACCCTGCACCACCGTTTCAAGGCCATGACCGCCATGAGCCCGCTGCAGTACCAGAAACAGTTGCGCCTGCAAGAAGCCCGGCGGCTGATGCTGGCCGAGGGGCTGGAGGCTTCGGTGGCGGGCTATCGGGTGGGTTATGAAAGCCCGTCGCAGTTCAGCCGCGAGTACAGCCGCTTGTTCGGCGCGCCGCCGTTGCGGGATATGGCGCGCCTGCGGGTGAGCAGCTGAGGCCTGCCTAACGAGCGCGGATCACATGCTTGATTTCCTGAAAGGCCTGTAGCCCCCAGGGCCCCAGTTCACGACCGATGCTGCTCTGCTTGTAGCCGCCCCACGCCGTCTGGGGAAAGATCACCTGTGGCGCATTGATCCACACCAGACCGGCCTGCAGGGCATTGGCCACTTGCTCGGCATGCGCTGCATCCGCTCCCACTACGCTGGCCACCAGGCCGAACTCGCTGTCATTGGCCATTTCGATGGCCTGCTGCTCGTTGCTGAAACTGCGCACGCAGAGCACCGGGCCAAAGATCTCCTCACGCCATAGCGCACTGTCCAGCGGCACCTCGGTGAACACCGTGGGCTGGATGAAATACCCCTGCTGCAAGCCGGCCGGGCGGCCACCGCCGCAGACCAGCTTGGCCCCCACATTCAAGCCTTCCTCGATATGGGCCTGCACCCGCCGGTATTGCGCCTGATTGACCAGCGCGCCCATTTCCACCTCCGGGTCGAACGGGTCGGCCACACGAATGGCTTCGGCCCGGGCCTTGAGGCGCAACAGGAACTCATCGGCCAACTCATCGGCCACCAGCACCCGGCTGGTGGCCGAGCACATCTGCCCGGCGTTGAAAAAGCCGCCACCACAGGCCAGCTCCACCGCCAGATCCAGATCGGCATCCGCCAGCACCAGCAACGACGACTTGCCCCCCAGCTCCAGGCTCACGCCCTTGACGGTTTCCGCCGCGCGCTGCATCACCTGGACCCCCACGGCGTTGCTGCCGGTGAAGGAGATTTTCGCCACTCGCGGGTCGGCTGCCAGGGGCGCGCCCACCGCCAGGCCGGTGCCGCAGACCAGGTTGAACACGCCCCGGGGCAAGCCGCTGCCGGCGATGATTGCCGCCAGTTCCAGCTCCGGCAAAGGGGTGACTTCGGAAGGCTTGAGCACCACGCTGCAACCGGCGGCCAGGGCCGGAGCGAGCTTCCAGGCGGTGGTGACCATGGGGAAGTTCCACGGCACGATCAGCCCGACGATGCCACAGGGCTCGCGGCGCAGGCGGGCACTGAAGGCCTCGCTGGGCAGTGCCACGTTGGCGTCCTGAGCGGCATCCAGGCCTTCGGCCAGCCCGGCGTAGTACTCGAAGGTGGCAATCACATCGTCCACATCCATGGCGGCCTCGAATTGCGGCTTGCCGTTGTTGCTCGACTGCAGGTGCATCAGTTGCTCCCGGCGTTCGGCCACCCCGGCCGCAATCCGTCGCAGGACCGCGGCACGTTCAGCCCCGCTGCTGTGCGACCAACGCGCAAGGCCGGCGCTGGCAGCGCACAGCGCCTGCTCCACGGCCTCGGGACCGCCACCGGCAACCTGGGCCAGTACGCCCTCGGTGCTGGGGTTGATCACCTGCAGATGCTCGCTGCCCGCCAACCATTGGCCGTCGATGTAAAGCCCGTTCAACAGGGGTTGCGCGCTCATGCCTGTACTCCTTGGGTCCAGCGGTTCTGATCGACCTCTATCAGGGTCGGGCCCTGGCGATCCGCCGCCGAGCGCAGCGCCGCGCGCAGTTGCTCGACGCTGTCGATGCGCTCGGCGGCGCAGCCCAGGCCCTTGGCCACGGCAATGAAATCCGGGGTGTAGATGTCGACGCCCACCGGCTCGATGGCGCGGTTGACCATGTATTTCTTGATCTCTTCGTAGCCCTGGTTATTCCACAGTAGGACGATGATCGGGGTGCGAGCCTCCACCGCGCAGGCCAGTTCCGAAAGGGTGAACTGCAAGCCGCCATCGCCGATCAGGCAGGCCACCGGCCGTCGCTGGCTGGCGTGCGAACCGCCGCCGAGCCAGGCGCCAATGGCCGCCGGCAAGGCATAACCCAGGGTGCCGTACCCGGTGGAGGAGTTGAACCAGCGTCGTGGCTGCTCGGGGTTGAAGGTCAGGTTGCCGCTGTACACCGGCTGGGTGGAATCGCCCACCAGGACAATCTCCGGCAGTTCCTGGACCACAGTCTGCAGAAACAGGGTCTGGGCCTGGGTCGGGCCGTCCCAGAGCTGGCTCAGCTCACTGCGCAAGGCGGCGGCGCGGACCTGGCCCCAGTCGCTGCGACGCGCTGCCAATTCCAGCCCGGCAAGTTGCGCCAGCAGCGCTTCGGCAGCGATCCGGGCGTCGGCCACCAGTGCCACTTTCGGCGGATAGTTGCGCACGGTCTGGTCGGCATCGATATCGATACGCAGCAGGGTAGCGGGAATCTCGAAACCACCGGCGAAGGTCACGTCGTAATCGGTTTCCGCCAGCTCGGTGCCAATGGCCAAGACCACATCGGCCTCTGCCACCAGGGCCCGGGTCGCCACCATGGACTGGGTGGAACCGATCAGCAGCGGATGCGCCGAAGGCAGCATGCCCTTGGCATTGATGGTCAGGGCCACCGGCGCTTGCAACAGCTCGGCCAGGCGGGTCAGGGCCGGGGCGGCATCGATGGCGCCCCCGCCCGCGAGAATCAGCGGCCGCTTGGCACTGGCCAGCAGTTGGCTCATCTGCGTGACAGCGGCCGGGGCGGCGCCGGCGCGGGCGATCTGCACCGGCTCGCTGCTCAGCAGGTGGTCGGCGTCCTGGACCAGCACATCGAGGGGAATCTCGATATGCACAGGGCGTGGGCGCCCGGCCTGGAACAGGGCAAAGGCCCGAGCCAGCACCGCTGGCAACTCGTCGGCACACATCAGGGTATGGGAAAACGCCGCCACGCCGCTGACCAGCGCACTCTGGTTGGGCAGCTCGTGGAGCTTGCCGCGCCCGCCCCCCAACTGGCTGCGGGCCTGCACGCTGGAGATCACCAGCATGGGAATCGAATCGGCGTAGGCCTGGCCCATGGCGGTGGTGATGTTGGTCATGCCGGGGCCGGTGATGATGAAACACACACCGGGCTTGCCGCTGGTTCGGGCGTAGCCGTCGGCCATGAAGCCGGCGCCTTGCTCGTGGCGCGGAGTCACATGATGGATGGGCGAACGGGCCAGGCCGCGATACAGCTCCACGGTGTGTACCCCGGGAATGCCGAACACCTGCTCGACGCCATAACCTTCCAGTAGCTTGACCAGTACTTCACCGCACGTCGCCATCTCATCGCCCTTCTTATTGGAGGAAAACCGCACGTCGGCCACAGGCTGGAAAACGCCTGCGGGCGCCGATAGAGGGGCTATTGGAACGGTGGGCCTGTAGCCGCAACAATGGATAAAAAGTCATACTAGCCATGTCCCCACGTCATGCCTCGGCCAGCCATGAAACGCCTTCCTCCCTTACCCGCGCTGCACACTTTTCTGATCACCGCCCAGTGCTGCAACTTCACTCGCGCCGCCGAGCAGTTGCACATCACCCAGGGAGCGGTGAGCCGGCAGATCGCCGGGCTGGAAAGTCACCTGGGCTATCCGTTGTTCCTGCGCCAGGCCCGGGGCCTGAGCCTCACCGCCGAGGGGCTGGAATGGCTGCCACGGGTGCAGCAGGTGTTCGAAATGATCAATGGCGCGGTGGACGAGATCGGCGGCCAGAAGCGCAACCTGCGGCTCAAGGCCCCGACCTGCGTGATGCGCTGGCTGCTGCCGCGGTTGCTGCAGTGGCAGAAGGAGCGCCCCGATGTGCCGGTGCAACTGACCACCACCATTGCCCATGGCGTGGATTTCGGCCGCGAGCCGTTCGACGCCGCGGTCATGTACGGCGCACCACCGGCACCGACCCTGGGCTCGCGACACCTGTTCAATGAACAGCTGACTCCGGTCTGTTCCCGGCCCCTGCTGGAAGGCCCGGTGCCGCTGACGAGCCCCAGAGACCTGCAACAGCACCTGCTGCTGCACCCCTCCCATGATCAGCGGGACTGGCAAACCTGGCTCAAGGCCGCTGGCACGCCCCTGGACACCCTGGGCAAGGGCCAGCACTTCGAGACCCTGGACCTGGCGATGTCCGTGGCCTCCCAGGGCACAGGTGTGGCGATTGGCGACTGGGCATTGATTGGCGATGACCTGAGTGCCGGGCGGCTGGTCATGCCCTTTGAATTGAAGGTGCCGACAGGGCAGGCGTATTACCTGGTGTACCCGGAGCGCCCGGGGCCTTCGCCGGCCCTGCAGGAACTGCTGGACTGGCTGGTGGAACAGGCCCGGCAGCGCTGAAATACCGGCAGACAGCGAAAAGCCCCGCGAGGGGCCTTCAACGCTTGCCGGAACAACCCGTTAGCCGCCTGCAACAGGCGGCTAACGGGTCAATCGGCCAGTGATCAGTAGCCGACGGTGAAACGCTGACGGCTATGGGCGGGCTTTTCCACCTCGTCGAGCATGGCGATGGCGTAGTCGGCAAAAGTGATCCAGCTACGGCCCTCTGCGCTGACCAGCAGGTCGTCCTGGCCCAGGCGGAAGTGCCCGGTACGCTCACCCTCGACGAACTCCGCCGATGGCGAAAGGAAGGTCCAGTCCAGGTCCTGCTCCTTGCGCAGGGTCTCCAGGTACACCCCGCCGGCGCTGGCTTCGGCCTTGTATTCCTCCGGGAAGCCCGGGCTATCGATGACCTTGCTGCCACCCGGCAGCAACAGCGAACCGGCACCGCCTACCACCAGCAGGCGCTTGACCCCGGCCTTTTTCACCGGGTCGATGATGGCATTGGCAGCGATGCTGGAAAAATGCGCCGCGCTGATCACCACATCGTGACCGGCCACCGCCGCTTGCAGCGCGGCACTGTCGGCCACATCCACATCGCGGCTGACCACGCCGGCACGCGGACCGATCTTCGCCGTGTTGCGGGCGATGGCGGTCACGCTGTGGCCGCGACGCAGGGCTTCTTCCAGCAGTTGGCTACCGGCACGGCCGGTGGCACCAATGATTGCGATCTTGCTCATGACATGTCTCCAGTTGGCTAAGAGAGTACAGAGGCATCCGCCCCCACAAGGGAGCGGGTCAAACCGTTTTCACCACTTCATTTCGCCCTTGGCGACCTTGGCGCTCAGCTCCAGGGAGCTGTCCTCGCCCAGGTCCGGGTAACGCTTTTTCATGGCCGCGATCAGCTCGGCGGAATCCTTGGCCTTGGCGGTTTCCTCGTCGAAGGCCTTGATGTAGTCCGCGGTGAAGTGCACCGGGGCCAGGGAACGCGCGCTGTCACCGAGGAAGTGCCCGGGGATCACGGTCTTGGGTTGCAGGCTGTCGATGGTCTTGAGGGTAGCCAGCCAGTCCGCATGGGACTGCGGGGTCTGGGTGTCGGCCATCCACACGTGGATGTTTTCCGCGACCACCACGCCACCGACCACCGCCTTGATCGACGGGATCCACACAAAGCTGCGGTCCGGCTGCTTGCCGTCCAGGCCAATGACGTCGAGCTTCTGCCCTTCCAGGGTCAGGCTGTGGCCCTTGAGCACGCCCGGCACGATGGTCTTGGCCGGTACGTCGGTGCCCATTTTCGGGCCCCAGAACGCCAGCTTGCCGTCCACCGTGGCCTTGATGTGATCCACGGTCGGCTGCGAAGCCACCACCTTGGCGTCGGGGAAGGCGGCGGTCAGGGTGTCGAGGCCGAAGTAGTAGTCCGGGTCACCATGGCTGATGTAGATGGTGGTCAAGTGCTTGCCGCTGGCGCGGATCTTGTCCACCAGTTGCTGTGCCTGGGACTTGCCGAACTGGGCGTCCACCAGGATCGCGTCCTTCTTGCCGCTGACCAGCACCGAGGTCACCGGGAAGATTGCGTTGGCGCCCGGGTTGTAGACATCCAGGCTCAGGGGCGGCTCGGCGGCCGCGGCATGGGCGGCAAAGCCCAGGGTGGCAGTGGCCAGCAGCAAGCGTTTGAGTGAAGTGAATCCGATCATGAGGGCAGCTCCGGCATCTGTTGGCTGGGTTGGGATGGACAGAGCTTAGTTGCCAGACTCGTTACAAAAAATGCGATGCTTGAACATAGTTTGTTTCTGAAAGCGGGCAAATCATGGATCGTCTCCAAGCAATGCGGGTCTTCGTCACCGTCGTCGACCTGGGCAGCCAGTCGGCCGCCGCCGATCACCTGGACCTGTCGCGTCCGGTGGTGTCACGTTATCTGGCGGAATTGGAGGACTGGGTCGGCGCCCGGCTGATGCACCGAACCACGCGCAAGCTCAGCCTGACCGCCGCCGGCGGTGAGATTCTGCCCCGCTGCCGGCAGATGCTGGAGCTGTCCAGCGACATGCAGGCCGCGGTCGGCGAGCCGGACGATGCACCCCGCGGTCTGCTGCGCATCAGCGTCAGTACCTCGTTCGGCCAGTCGCAACTGGCGGATGCCGTGGCCGACTACGTCAAGCGCTACCCGGGGGTCAGCATCGACCTGCAGATGCTCGATCGCACGGTGAACCTGGTGGATGAACGCATTGACCTGGCGATCCGTACCAGCAATGACCTGGACCCGAACCTGATCGCCCGGCGCCTGACGGTCTGCCGCTCGGTGATCTGCGCCTCGCCGGCCTATCTGCGAGAGCACCCCGCGCCCCAGCGGGTGGAGGAACTGAACCGGCACAACTGCCTGACCCACTCCTACTTCGGCAAGAGCCTGTGGCATTTCGAACAGGATGGCGAACAGGTATCGGTGCCGGTGCAGGGCAACATCAGCGCCAACGAGGCCAGCACGCTGCTGCGCACCACCATGGCCGGCGCCGGGATCGCCATGCTGCCCAGCTACCAGGCCGGTGAGTACATCAAGCGTGGAGAGCTGGTACGCCTGCTGCCCCACGCCGAACCGCGCACGATGAACATGTACGCGGTCTATGCCTCGCGCAAGCACATGCCGGCGACCTTGCGCAGCATGCTCGACTTCCTGGTCCTCAGGTTTCCCCAGCAACCGCTCTGGGACGAAGGTTTGTAGATAGATGCACGGCGCTGGCCGGGCTGCTCGATCCAACTGCTGAATACCCTGCCAAACAGGCCGGGCAAGCCCCCGCAACTGACCTATGCTGATAACAGTACCCCTTTAAACCAAAGGGGTATGGGTTCAGAGGTCGTTGCCATGAACGTCAAGACAAGAAGGTACCTGGCCATCTTCATGACCTGCACCGTGACCCTGGCGCTATACGGTACTGCCGCTTATCGCGTGGAGCAGGCGCGCATGCAACCGCGCAACTACGCCAGTTGCAACCTGGAGCGCTGCATGCCCCACAACGCCACCTTGAACGCCCTCAGGTGAGCGTCAGCGAATCGGCGTCCCCGGCCTGATCGGCCTTCAGGCGGTCGCGAAATACCTTGGGCGAGATCCCCTCCCGGCGCCGGAACAGCCGGGTGAAGTTGGTGGGGTCGGAAAACCCCAGGTCCGCGGAAATCTCGTAGATGGTCATCCCGGTGTAGGTCAGCAGCCGCTTGGCTTCCAGTAGCTGGCGTTCGTGCATGATCTGCAGCGCGGGCTGCCCTGCCAGTTCACGGCAGGTGCCGTTGAGGTGCGACACGGAAATGCCCAGCTTGTGGGCCAGGTCCTCGACCTTCACATGCTCGCGGTAATGGGCTTCCACCAACTGGATGAAGCCATTGAAATACTCACGGGCCCGCTGGGGACGCCGGCTGGCACTGCTGCGCTGCAACGCCTGGCGCCCGACCCAGACCACAATCATGCTGACCAGCGCATGCATGAGCATTTCCCGAGCCGGCTGCTGCCCCTGGTACTCCTGCTGCAAGGCGGCGAACAAACCGTTCAGGTACGCCTCGTCTGCCCCCGTCGGATACCCCTCGGGCCTGGCCAGGGTATTTTGCCCCTGCCCCAGTTGGGTTTGCAGATGGCTTACCAGCGGCGCTGCCAGCGTCACCACATAACCTTCTATGTCTTCGGAAAACCGGAAGCCATGGACCGACAGCGGCGGCAGGACCTGGACCATCGATTTGTCCAGCAGGGTACGCTGGCCTTCGATCTCCAGTTCCGCCTGCCCACGGTATACAAACAGCAACTGGCAGAGGTCGGCATGCCGATGGGGCTTGATTTCCCAATGGTGCTCGCGGCTGCGCTGGCTGATGGGCTCGCAATGAAGCAGGTCCGGGGTAGGCCAGTCCAGGCTCTCGCCATAGAGCTTGAACACCGGAATCGACGCAAGGGCAGGCTTGTTCATCACTACAGTCCAGGCCTCAGTGTGACGGGCGACGGGGGCGCCAGCGGGCGAACCATCAGACAACCGCCAGGGCTCTTCGATAAACGAATACGCCCGGGCGAAATGCAAGCAACAGCAACATCAATGGACATTGACCGGGCCGGCGTTCAGAGCACCAGCCCAGTGCCGGGCACTATACAGAATGCGTCCCATTACCAGCTAATTACCGCCAAATAATCTGCGTTTTCGTCTGACCGCCCAGGTCTTCACAGAGCATCGTTCCCATCAGTTAAGCCCAGATGAAAAATCCCCGGAGACTTCCTTGTATGGCTATCTAGTAGGCTCCTATCTAGTACACTGAAGCGCACTTCCACCGGCCTTGCTCCGCCGGGTCAATCTCTGCCCGCAGGTTCTTTCGTGACCCACTTCCAACAGCCCGTCTCGCCCAAACCGGCCATTCGCAGCGTGCTGATCGCCCTGATGCTGGCGATCTTTCTCGGCGCCCTGGACCAGACCATCGTCGCCGTCTCCATGCCGGCCATTTCCGCCCAGTTCAAGGACGTCGGCCTGCTGGCCTGGGTGATCTCCGGCTACATGGTGGCGATGACCGTGGCAGTGCCCATCTACGGCAAGCTCGGCGACCTCTACGGCCGCCGCCGCTTGATGCTGTTCGGCATGGGGCTGTTCACCCTGGCCTCGCTGTTCTGCGGCCTGGCACAGAACATGGAGCAACTGGTACTGGCGCGGATTTTTCAGGGTATCGGCGCCGGCGGCATGATCTCCGTGAGCCAGGCCATTATTGGCGACATAGTTCCGCCTCGGGAGCGCGGTCGCTACCAGGGCTACTTCAGCAGCATGTACGCAGTGGCCAGCGTCGCCGGCCCGGTGCTGGGCGGCTACATGACCGAATTCCTTTCCTGGCGCTGGGTGTTCCTGATCAACCTGCCTCTGGGCCTGGGCGCCTGGTGGGTGGCGCATCGCACTCTGATCGGGCTGCCGGTGCCCCAGCGCAAGCCGATCATCGACTACCTCGGTACCGTGCTGATGATCATCGGCCTGACCGCCCTGCTGCTGGGTATCACCCAGGTAGGCCAGGGCTATTCCTGGCGCAGCGCCGAAGTGCTCGATCTGCTGGCCATCGCGGTCATCGTCCTGGCACTGTTCGTCTGGCATGAGCGCCGGGCCCGGGAACCCCTGCTGCCGATGCACCTGTTCACCAACCGCAACGCGCTGCTGTGCTGGTGCACGATCTTCTTCACCAGCTTCCAGGCCATTTCCCTGATCGTGCTGATGCCGCTGCGCTTCCAGAGCATCACCGGCGCCGGGGCCGACAGTGCCGCCCTGCACCTGCTGCCGCTGGCCATGGGCCTGCCAATGGGCGCCTATTGTGCCGGGCGCCTGACCTCGGTCACCGGGCGCTACAAGCCGATGATCCTCAGTGGCGCGCTGCTGATGCCGCTGTCGATCCTCGGCATGGCCCTGGTGCCGCCGCAGGCGGAGCTGCTCAGCGGCCTGTTCATGCTGCTCTGCGGGATCGCCGGCGGCATGCAGTTCCCCACCTCCCTGGTGGGCACGCAGAACTCGGTGGAACAACGGGATATCGGCGTGGCCACCAGCACCACCAACCTGTTCCGCGCCCTCGGCGGGGCGGTGGGCGTGGCGCTGATGTCGGCGTTGCTGCTGGCCTTGCTCCAGGATTCCAGCCTGGCCCATCTCGGTGGCGCCGGGCTGATGGTTGAAGGGCACTCCGGCAATGCCCTGCTGGAAGGCCTGAACGCCGCCCCCGGCCCGGCGCGGGACGCCTTGCGAGCCGAGTTGCTGACGACCTTCAAGCATCTGTTGCTGGTCAGTGCCGGGGTATCCCTGCTGGGGCTGGCAGCGGCGATCGCCATGCCCAATCGCCTGCTGCGCGGTCGTGAAGACAAGGCGCGTTAACCCGCCCCGGGCTCCTGTAGCCGCTTTGGTCGAAGCGCTCCAGCCTTTGCTGAAGCAGCCTGCGGCAGCGGCTGCAGGGCAGCATGATCAAGGGCTGTAGTAGCCCACCGCAACCAGCAGATTCCCTACCTTGCGCAGGTAGGCGTGCTTGTCCTCCACCTTGCCGGTCACCGGGTTCTTCCAGCGGTATTGGTATTCGCCCTGATCCTCGCGAGCCATGAGCGCCAGCATCGGCTCGCCCACCGGCTTGCCTTCGGGATCCTTGATCTTGGCGAAGTCGGTGTTGAGCAAACGCAGGTTGGTGCCATGGGCCAGGTAGCGCCGGCTGTCCATGTCCACCACGAACACGTACAGATCGTCTTCGAGAAAACCGCCCTGCAACTGGTTGATCGCCTTGAGCGTACCGTTGCGGTCCGTGCTCAAGGCCGTGGCTGCCCTCTCCAGCAATGCCCTGGCCTGCTCGGCCGACGCCCGGGGCTGGTAGTAACCCACCGCCAGGATGCGTTCGCCGACCCGCTGGAAATACACATGCTTGCGCTCGATCTTGCCGTCGGCCCAGTTCTGCCAGCGGTACTCGGCCTGCTGGATGCCATTGCCCTCGGGCGTCTTCAACGCTTGCTTGAACGCCTTGCGCAGGTCCGGCCCCAGGACTTGCGACACATCACGGCCAATCAACGCCGACGAGGGACCGCCACTGGCCAGCATCACGCCTTGGGTATCCACCACGAACACATAGCGGTCGTGGTCGACGAACTCGCCCTGGCGGCTGAAGGCAGCGAATGCCTTGTCGCCCTGATCGTGGTAGTAGCCCAGGGCCTTTTCCAGCAGCGCCCGGGCCGCCGCGCCATCATCCACCGACGGCGCCGCCTGCAGCGGGCCCAAGCACAACAGCAGCAGCCAGCCCACCCAGGTATTTCCAAGCCACAGTCTCATCGCCCGCTCCTCGTTCGTGTTGGCGTTCGAAGAGCGTAGACGGCTGCAGGATATGCGGAAACATTCAGCACACGGGGGGTGAACCGACGCCTTCCCACGCCAGGCGTGGGAAGGCGGCCCCCATCAAGGGCGGGTGTTGATCTGCTGCTGCAGGTTCTGGATCTGGCTTTGCAGCGTGTTGATGTTGCGGGTCACCTGGCCGCGAAAGGCGTCGAACTCGGCAGTGCTGGCACCGTTTTGCGCAGCGGCGGGACGGTTGTCCTGCTGGCTCTTGAGCACGATCAGGTCCTGTTCCAGACGCTCGATGGCGGCGCTCGGATTGCCCTGTTTCTTCAGCGTGGCCAGGTCGGCGCCCAGGCTCTTGAGCTGGGCATCGACCTTGCCATTGTCGATCTGGGCGCTTTTCAGGCTCGCCAGTTCACCGCTCAAGGCTTTCACCTGAGCCTGCAACTGGCTGTTGGCTGCTTGCTGTTCGGCGGTCTGCGCGCTCATCTGCGCCAGGCGCTTGTCCAGATCGGTGGCCTGCCCCGCCACGCCCTGCTGCTGTCGGCTCTGGTCCTGCAGGCGGCTCTCCAGTTGCTTGATCTGCAGCTTCAGCGCTTCACTGTCCGTGGTGACATTGGTCTGGCTGGCCACCACCTTGCCGGAGATGTCCTGCAGGCGTCCGGCCGCTTCCTCACTGATCCTGGCGAAGCTTTCCTGGGTCGCCACCAATTGCTGTTCCATCAGCGAAATCTGCTGGAAGCTCCACCAGGCAAGGCCGATGAAGGCAAAGAACAAGGCGCCCACCAATGCCCAGAGCGGGCCGGTGCTGGGGCTCTTGACCTTGACTACCGGCGTGCCGCGCGAATGCACGGAGGTACGCTCGCGGGCAGCGCTGGTGGTGGGGAAGACATCGTCGTCGAGAGGATCGGCGCGCAGACTGGGAACGTCGTCGAAGTCATCGTTTGCATCGTTACGCATGGGGCAACCTTTGTGAAACGCGGTGGTGGCTGAGTGCGGCGAGTATAAACCGCTAATCCGCCCGGCCAATGGACCGGGCCGGGCAAACTCGGTTCAGTCTTTGGTTTCAGCTTATGTCCTGGGCTTTCCACCAGGCGCAGAACTCATCCAGGGCCGCCCACAGGCTGACCTTGGGCTCATAGCCGAGATAATGCCGGGCACGGCTGATATCCAGGGTGAAATTCTTGTTCATGACCTGCATTCCCAGGCGCGACAGAGTCGGCTCCGGTCGCCCCGGCCAGAGCTTGCAGAAACCTTCGTTGAGCGCCGCCACGCCATAGGCCAGGCCGAAGGAACGATAACGGGTGACTTGCGGCACCTGCATCTGGCGCATCACATAATTGACCACATCCCACAAAGGCACCGGTGTGCCGTTGCTGATGTTGTAGGCCTTGCCCAAGGCCGAGCCGCTGGCGTGCAGGCTGCTGAACAACGCCTCGTTGAGGTTGTGCACACTGGTGAAATCGACCTTGTTCAGGCCGTTGCCGACAATGGCCAGGCGGCCCTTGCGCTGCATCTTCAACAGCCGCGGGAAGATGCTCATGTCGCCGGCGCCGGTGACGAAGCGCGGGCGCAGGGCAAGCACTTCAAGGCCGAACTCCTGGGCGCCGAAGACCTTTTGCTCGGCCAGGTACTTGGTGGCCGCATAAGGATGCCGGAAGCGCTTGGGCACTTGTTCCTCGGTCAACCCCAGGTGATCCCGGCCGTCGAAGTAGATCGAGGGCGAAGACAGGTGCACCAGCCGCTGCACCCGCTGCTTGAGGCAGGCTTCGACCACGTTCTCGGTGACCAGCACATTGCCCTGGTGGAAGTCCTGGTAGCGCCCCCACAAGCCCACGGCACCGGCGCAATGCACCACGCTGTCGACGTCGCGGCACAGCTCGCGCACCAGATCGGCATCGCTCAGGTCACCCTGGACGAACTCAGCGCCACGGCGCACCAGATGCTCCACGGCTTCGGCGCGACGGCCATTGACCCGCACCTCCAGGCCCTGCTCAAGGGCAAAGCGGGCGAAGCGCCCGCCGATGAAGCCGCTTGCGCCGGTAACCAGAATCTTCATGAAATATTCCTAAGAAAGCAGTGACGAGCTACGAGCTACAAGCTGCAAGTTAAAAATCAGTGCGCAAGCTGTCTACTTGCAGCTTGTCGCTTGACGCTTACGGCTGCTCCCAGGGCACCAGCCATTGTGCCGACAAACGTGCCAGGTGCTCGGTGAGCAGCCCCAGCAATTGGCCGCCGTTGCGCCAATGATGCCAGTACAGCGGCACATCGATGGGTTTATCCGGCAACAGTTCCAACAGCAGGCCCCGCTCGAGCTGCTCGCGGACCTGCAACTCGGGCACCAGCCCCCAGCCCAGGCCGGCCTCGGTCAGGCGAATGAAGCCCTCGGAAGACGGGCACAGATGATGCTCGAAAGCACCGTCCACGCCCAGGGAAGCCAGGTAGCGATGCTGCAGGAAATCGTCGGGGCCAAACACCAGCGCCGGTGTGCGCGGCAACTGCTCGGCACGCACGCCCTGGGGAAAATGCCGGGCGATGAATTCCGGGCTGGCCATGGCCCGGTAGCGCATGGCCCCCAGCAGCAGGCTGCGGGCCCCGGCCACCGGGCGCTCGCTGGCACAGACGCAGGCCGCCACTTCCCCGGCGCGCATGCGCTTGAGGCCGACGGTCTGGTCTTCCACCACGAGGTCCAGGAGCAGATGGTGCTCGGCGCAAAAATCGCCCACAGCGCCAGCCCACCAGGTGGCCAGGCTGTCGGCGTTGAGGGCGATGCGCAAGCGCTCCGGCAGGCCCTCCTCGTCCAGCGCCGGCACCAGGCTTTGCAGGTCGCGCTCCAGCAGGCGCACCTGCTGCACATGGTTGAGCAGGCGCCGGCCGATTTCCGTCGGCGCCGGCGGCGTCACCCGCACCAGCACTGGCTGGCCGACCCGGGCCTCCAGCAGTTTGATCCGCTGGGAAATCGCCGACTGTGACAAACCCAGCACCTGGGCCGCCCGCTCGAACCCTGCCTGCTCGATCACTGCGGCCAAGGCCGAGAGCAACTTGTAGTCGAACATCAGTTTTCCTAATGAGAGATCAGCAATATTGGTTTTTCTTATACAACCCGGGCCGGGAAAATAGCCAGCGTAAAGCCTCAGCAATGCCTCTTCGTTCAAGGATTCCGTTCATGGCCGGTGAAACCTCCCTCGCAACCCTGCTGCGCAGCATGAGCCCGCAGCTCAATGACGGCGAGTACGTGTTCTGCTCCCTCCCCGACCGCAGCCTGCTGCAGGACTGCGAAGTGCTGGGCAGTTTTCGCGAGCGCGAAGGCCTGACCGTGATTCTCCCGCGCCAGCAGGCCGAGCGCCTGGGCCTGGGCTTTGACTATGTAGCCGCCTGGATCACCCTCAACGTGCATTCGGCGCTCGAAGCCGTGGGCCTGACCGCTGCCTTCGCCGGGGCCCTGGGCAAGGCCGGGATCAGTTGCAACGTGATCGCCGGCTACTACCACGACCACCTGTTTGTCGGCCAGGCGGATGCCGGGCGGGCCATGCAGGTATTGCAACAACTGGCCGCCGGCGAGGAGCAATAACCATGTGGCAAAGCTATGTGAATGGCCTGTTGGTGGCCTTCGGCCTGATCATGGCCATCGGTACTCAGAACGCTTTCGTCCTGGCCCAGAGCCTGCGCCGCGAGCACCACCTGCCGGTGGCGGCGCTTTGCGTCACCTGTGATGCGTTGCTTGTGGCGGCCGGCGTGTTCGGCCTGGCCACCGTGCTCACCCAGAGCCCGATGCTGCTGGCGGTGGCACGCTGGGGCGGCGCGGCATTCCTGATCTGGTATGGCGCCCAGGCATTGCGCCGTGCCTGCTCGAAACAGAGCCTGCAGCAGGGCGAAGGACAGACCGTGCGTTCGCTGCGGGCGGTGATGCTCAGCGCCCTGGCGGTGACCCTGCTCAACCCCCACGTGTACCTGGACACGGTGCTGCTGATCGGCTCGCTGGGGGCCCAGCAGACCGAACCGGGCGCCTATGTGGTGGGGGCCGCGAGCGCTTCGCTGCTGTGGTTCTTCACCCTGGCGCTGGGCGCCGCCTGGCTGGCTCCGTGGCTGGCGCGCCCGAGCACCTGGAGGATACTCGACCTGCTGGTGGCGGTGATGATGTTCAGCGTCGCCCTGCAGTTGATCAGCGCCGCGTGACTTATTCCAAAAGGCTCTGGAACCTCTATCCCACACAGTTGTTGCGTGGTTAAGCCGCACCCCCGGTGCTATGATCCGAACCCTGCGCCGCAAAGAGTACAAACTCCCCGGCGCTTGTCTGGCCGCCCGTGATCGGCCTTGCGCTCACCGCAACTGACCTGATTAGGAGAATCATCATGGCTTTCGAATTGCCGCCGCTGCCCTATGCACACGACGCTCTGCAGCCGCACATTTCCAAGGAAACCCTGGAATACCACCACGACAAGCACCACAACACCTACGTCGTGAACCTGAACAACCTGGTGCCAGGCACCGAGTTCGAAGGCAAGACTCTGGAAGAGATCGTCAAAACCTCTTCGGGCGGCATCTTCAACAACGCAGCCCAGGTCTGGAACCACACTTTCTACTGGAACTGCCTGGCGCCAAACGCCGGCGGCCAACCTACCGGCGCCCTGGCTGAAGCCATCAACGCTGCGTTCGGTTCGTTCGACAAGTTCAAAGAAGAATTCACCAAGACTTCGGTTGGCACCTTCGGTTCCGGCTGGGGCTGGCTGGTGAAAAAGGCTGACGGTTCCCTGGCCCTGGCCAGCACCATCGGCGCCGGCAACCCGCTGACCAGCGGCGACACCCCGCTGCTGACCTGCGACGTCTGGGAACACGCCTACTACATCGACTACCGCAACGTTCGCCCAAAATACGTCGAAGCGTTCTGGAACCTGGTCAACTGGAAATTCGTGGCTGAGCAGTTCGAAGGCAAGAACTTCGTCGCTTAAGTCCGTTTGCAGTGTAAAAAACCCGGCCTGGCCGGGTTTTTTTTGCCTGTGGCAAAGCCGGGATCTTGTCCCGCCCACCTGAAGCGCTAAGATTCATGGCAGGTAAAAAACAACGCCGCCCCTCAAGTTGCAAGGCGTCGCTACCGACACACTATCCACAGCACGAGCAATCCTGATTCTGATCACCCGGGCCTGGCCCGCAGACATCCTGTTCTCGGCACTAATGTCACTTTGACGGCCATCACGGGATTGCCAATACTCATGGCAACTTGACGCTACACGCACGGAACAAGGAATAGCCCTTTGAAGCTGGAACTCAAAAACAGCTTGTCGGTGAAGTTGCTCCGGGTTGTGCTGCTGTCGGCACTCATAGTGGGCGTGGTCCTGAGCTGCGCCCAGATCGTCTTCGATGCCTACAAGACTCGGCAGGCGGTAGCTAGCGATGCCCAGCGCATTCTCGACATGTTTCGCGACCCATCGACACAGGCGGTCTACAGCCTGGACCGGGAAATGGGCATGCAAGTCATTGAAGGCCTGTTCCAGGATGACGCTGTGCGCATGGCCTCCATTGGCCACCCGAACGAGACCATGCTCGCGGAGAAATCCCGCGACCTGCAGAAATCCTCCAGCCGCTGGCTGACCGACCTGATCCTCGGTCAGGAACGCACCTTCACTACGCAATTGGTGGGCCGTGGCCCCTACAGCGAATATTACGGCGACCTGAGCATCACCCTCGACACCGCCACTTATGGCCAGGGCTTCATCGTCAGTTCGGTGATCATCTTCATTTCCGGAGTCCTGCGGGCCCTGGCCATGGGCCTGGTGCTGTACCTGGTCTATCACTGGCTGCTGACCAAGCCGCTGTCGCGAATCATCGAGCACCTGACCACCATCAACCCCGACCGCCCCAGCGAACACCAGTTGCCCCTGCTCAAGGGCCACGAGAAGAACGAGCTGGGGATCTGGATCAATACCGCCAACCAGTTGCTGGCCTCCATCGAACGCAACACCCACTTGCGTCACGAGGCGGAAAACAGCCTGTTGCGCATGGCCCAGTACGACTTCCTCACCGGCTTGCCAAACCGCCAGCAGTTGCAACAGCAACTGGACAAGATCCTGGTGGACGCCGGGCGCCTGCAACGCCGGGTGGCGGTGCTCTGTGTCGGCCTGGATGATTTCAAGGGCATCAACGAACAGTTCAGCTACCAGACCGGCGACCAGCTGTTGCTGGCCCTGGCCGACCGCCTGCGCGGCCACAGCGGCCGGCTTGGCGCCCTGGCGCGCCTGGGGGGCGATCAGTTCGCCCTGGTCCAGGCCGATATCGAACAGCCTTACGAAGCTGCGGAACTGGCCCAGAGCATCCTCGATGACCTTGAGGCCACCTTCGCCCTGGATCACCAGGAAATCCGCCTGCGTGCCACCATCGGTATCACCCTGTTCCCGGAAGACGGCGACAGCACGGAAAAGCTCCTGCAAAAAGCCGAACAGACCATGACCCTGGCCAAGACCCGGTCACGCAATCGGTATCAGTTCTATATCGCCAGCGTCGACAGCGAGATGCGTCGCCGCCGCGAGCTGGAAAAAGACCTGCGCGAGGCCCTGGCCCGGGATCAGTTCTTCCTCGTCTACCAACCGCAGATCAGCTATCGCGACCACCGTGTGGTGGGCGTCGAAGCGCTGATCCGCTGGCAGCACCCCGAGCATGGCCTGGTGCCGCCAGACCTGTTCATTCCCCTGGCGGAACAGAACGGCACCATCATCGCCATCGGCGAATGGGTGCTGGACCAGGCCTGCCGCCAGCTGCGGGAATGGCACGACATGGGTTTCAGCGACCTGCGCATGGCGGTCAACCTGTCCACCGTGCAACTGCACCACGCCGAGTTGCCACGGGTGGTCAACAATCTGTTGCAGATCTACCGCCTGCCGCCCCGCAGCCTGGAGCTGGAAGTCACCGAAACCGGCCTGATGGAAGACATCAGCACCGCCGCCCAGCACCTGCTGAGCCTGCGTCGCTCCGGCGCCCTGATTGCCATCGACGACTTCGGCACTGGCTATTCGTCCCTGAGCTACCTCAAGAGCCTGCCCCTGGACAAGATCAAGATCGACAAGAGCTTCGTCCAGGACCTGCTGGATGACGACGACGATGCCACCATCGTGCGCGCGATCATCCAGCTGGGTAAGAGCCTGGGCATGCAGGTGATCGCCGAGGGCGTGGAAACTGCCGAGCAGGAGGCCTACATCATCTCCGAAGGCTGCCACGAAGGTCAGGGCTACCACTACAGCAAACCCCTGCCCGCCCGGGAGCTGGGGGCCTACCTGAAACAGGCCCAGCGCAGCAATGCGGCAATCCTCTGAGCCAGGCACGGCGCTGGCGAACCTGACCCAGCGCAATCCCCTGTTGAATAAGAAATATTTCCAGGTACAACCCTTTACACATAATGCAAATCTTTCGCATTATGTCGCAGCTTTTGCGCGCCCCCGCGCCGTCCACTCCCCTCTCGAAGCAGGATGTTCGCCATGATTCGTATGCCTCTGGCTACCGCCAGTCTGTTGGCCATCGCAATTTCCCTCGCCGGCTGCGGCGAAGGCAAAGACGACAAGGCTGCCGCCCAAGCGCCGACCCCGGCCACCAGCACTGCCACCCCAGCGGCCGATGCAGCCGGCAAGGTCGACGAAGCGGCTGCCAAGGCCGTGGTCGCGCATTACGCCGACATGGTCTTCGCCGTATACAGCGACTCCGAATCCACCGCGAAAACCCTGCAGACCGCCATCGATGCCTTCCTCGCCAAGCCCAACGACGACACCCTGAAAGCCGCCAAGGCTGCCTGGGTCGCCGCTCGCGTGCCTTACCTGCAGAGCGAAGTGTTCCGCTTCGGCAACACCATCATCGATGACTGGGAAGGTCAGGTGAACGCCTGGCCCCTGGACGAAGGCCTGATCGACTACGTCGACAAGAGCTACGAGCACGCACTGGGCAACCCGGGTGCCACCGCCAACATCATCGCCAACACCGAGATCCAGGTCGGCGAAGACAAGGTCGACGTAAAAGACATCACCCCGGAAAAACTCGCCAGCCTGAACGAGCTGGGCGGTGCCGAGGCCAACGTCGCCACCGGCTACCACGCCATCGAATTCCTGCTCTGGGGCCAGGACCTCAACGGCACCGGCCCTGGCGCCGGCGCCCGCCCTGCTTCGGACTACCTGGAAGGTGCCGGTGCCACTGGCGGCCACAACGACCGTCGTCGTGCCTACCTGAAGGCCGTGACCCAACTGCTGGTCAACGACCTGGAAGAAATGGTCGGCAACTGGAAGCCGGACGTGGCCGACAACTACCGCGCCACCCTGGAAGCCGAGCCGGCCGAGACCGGCCTGCGCAAGATGCTGTTCGGCATGGGCAGCCTGTCCCTGGGTGAACTGGCCGGCGAGCGGATGAAGGTTTCCCTGGAAGCCAACTCCCCTGAAGACGAGCAGGACTGCTTCAGCGACAACACCCACAACTCGCACTTCTACGACGCCAAGGGCATCCGCAACGTCTACCTGGGCGAGTACACCCGTACCGACGGCACCAAGATGAGCGGCGCCAGCCTGTCGTCCCTGGTGGCCAAGGCCGACCCGGCCGCCGACGCGGCCCTGAAAGCCGACCTGGCGGCCACCGAAGCCAAGATCCAGGTCATGGTCGACCACGCCAACAAGGGCGAGCACTACGACCAACTGATTGCGGCGGGCAACGAGTCCGGCAACCAGATCGTGCGTGACGCCATCGCCGCTCTGGTCAAGCAGACCGGCTCGATCGAGCAGGCCGCCGGCAAGCTGGGCATCAGCGACCTGAACCCGGACAACGCAGATCACGAATTCTGATCAGCGTTGCGCCAGGCAGAAAGGCGGCCCTCGGGTCGCCTTTTTTGTGCCCGTCGCAGCCGTTTGCACAACCTGCAACATCGTTGCCTGCGCCCCGGCCAGCTTGTCCTGGGTCAAACCAAACGATAATTCCTCTTATTCAATCCAGGCCGCCCTGTTAGACTTTGCGCCCTTGTTTTGCTCGTCTTGCAGGATGTCCGATGCCCTCGTTGCCGCTTCGCTGGTCCGCTCTGTTCATGGCCCTGAGCCTGAGTGCCTGCGATGACGCGCCGCGCTTTACCCAGGCCGAACCTGGAGAAGCCCGGGCGGGCGGCGCGACCACGGTCAACAAGAGCGATCGCAATGCCTTCTCCCTGCCGTCGGCCAACCTGCCACCCACCCGGCGCCTGGACTTCAGCGTCGGCAACAGTTTCTTCCGCAGCCCCTGGGTCATCGCCCCCTCCACCACCACCGCCCGCGACGGCCTCGGCCCGTTGTTCAACACCAACGCCTGCCAGAACTGCCACGTCAAGGACGGGCGCGGCCATCCCCCAGCGCCGGATGCGCTGAACGCGGTGTCAATGCTGGTGCGCCTGTCGATCCCCGACGATCCGGCCTTTGCCAGGCTCATCGAACAGGCAGGCATCGTTCCGGAGCCGGTGTACGGCGGCCAGTTGCAGGACATGGCCATTCCCGGGGTCGCTCCCGAAGGCCGGGTACGGGTGGACTACGATCCCCTGCCGGTACGCTTCCAGGACGGCACTCAAGTGGAGCTGCGCAAACCCAAGCTGCAGATCACCGACCTGGGCTACGGGCCTATGCACCCGGACACGCGTTTTTCCGCCCGGGTGGCGCCACCGATGATCGGCCTGGGGCTGCTGGAAGCCATTCCCGAAGAGGCGATCCTGGCCAATGCCAGGCCGGCGAATAAAAATGCCATCGCCGGCCGGCCCAACTGGGTCTGGGATGACGCCCTGCAAAAGACCGTACTCGGGCGTTTTGGCTGGAAAGCCGGGCAACCCAACCTCAATCAACAAAATGTTCACGCGTTTTCTGGTGATATGGGCCTGACCACCCGTCTGAGACCCTTCGATGACTGCACCGACGCGCAAACCGCCTGCAAGCAGGCCCCCAATGGCAACGGCCCGGATGGCGAGCCGGAGGTCAGCGACAACATCCTGCGCCTGGTGCTGTTCTATACCCGCAACCTGGCGGTGCCGGCACGTCGCGATGTCGACTCGCCCCAGGTCCTGGCCGGCAAGAACCTGTTCTTCCAGGCCGGCTGCCAGTCCTGCCATACCCCAAGTTTCACCACCGCGGCCAACGCCGCCGAACCCGAGCTGGCCAACCAGGTGATACGCCCCTACAGCGACCTGCTGCTGCATGACATGGGCGATGGCCTTGCGGACCACCGCACGGAGTTCAAGGCCAGTGGCCGCGACTGGCGCACCGCGCCGCTGTGGGGCATCGGCCTGACCGAAACCGTCAGCGGCCACACCCAGTTCCTGCATGACGGCCGCGCCCGCAACCTGATGGAGGCGGTGCTCTGGCACGGCGGCGAAGCCGAAGGCGCGAAACAACAGGTCTTGACCTTCAATGCCCAGCAGCGCGCTGCGTTGCTGGCATTCCTGAATTCTCTATAACGCTCGACTCACACGTTTTCTCCACAATAAAGGGAGCCCGAACATGTTCCGCCCCAAACTGCTGTTCACCAGCCTTGCCGCACTCGCCCTGGGCGCCTGCTCGCCCCAGGACCCACAAGCCGTGACCTCGGCGGCTATCGCCAAGCAGGTCATCCTGCCGACCTACAGTCGCTGGGTCGACGCCGACCGCCAGTTGGCCATCAGTGCCCTGGCCTTCTGTGAAGGCAAGGAAAGCCTGGACACCGCCCGGGCCGACTTCCTCCATGCGCAAAAAGCCTGGGCCGAGCTCCAGCCGTTGCTGATCGGCCCACTGGCCGAGGGCAACCGCTCCTGGCAGGTCCAGTTCTGGCCGGACAAGAAGAACCTGGTGGGCCGTCAGGTGGAGCAACTGGTCACCGCCAACCCGCAGATCGATGCCGCCGCCCTGGCCAAGTCCAGCGTCGTGGTGCAGGGGCTGTCGGCCTACGAATACATCCTCTTCGACAGCAAGATCGACATGGCCGACAGCACGCAGAAAGCCCGCTACTGCCCGCTGCTGACTGCCATTGGTGAGCGCCAGAAACAACTGGCCGAAGAAATCCTGTCGAGCTGGAACACCAACGACGGCATGCTCGCGCAGATGAGCAAGTTCCCCAACCAGCGGTACGCCGATTCCCACGAGGCCATCGCCGACCTGCTGCGGGTCCAGGTCACGGCTCTGGATACCCTGAAGAAGAAGCTCGGCACGCCGATGGGCCGCCAGACCAAGGGCATCCCGCAGCCGTTCCAGGCCGATGCCTGGCGCAGCCAGTCGTCCCTGCAGGGCCTGGAAGCCAGCCTCAGCGCTGCCCAGACAGTCTGGGCCGGGGTCGACAACAAGGGCCTGCGCGGCCTGTTGCCTGCCGATCAGAAGCCTCTGGCCGACAAGATCGACGCCGCCTACGCCGCCTCGCTGAAACTCTTCGCCAGCACCCAGCGCTCGCTGACCGAAATGCTCAGTGACGACGCTGGCCGCCAGCAACTCAACGACCTGTATGACAGCCTCAACGTGGTCCACCGCCTGCATGAAGGCGAATTGGCCAAGGCGCTGGGGATCCAACTGGGCTTCAACGCCAACGACGGTGACTGATGATGCTGCGACGTCAGGCTTTGGCACTGGGCAGCCTGCTGCTCAGTGCGGTGACCTTGGGCGGCTGGACGCTGTTCAAGCAAAAGGGCAAGCAGCCCTTGCTGCTTTCGGCCAGGGACGATGGTGACGGCAAGCATTACGCCGTCGGTTATCAACTGGACGGTAAACAGGTGTTTGCCACCCAGGTCGGCCAACGTTGCCATGACATCATCAACCACCCGCAACTGCCCATCGCCCTGTTCGTGGCGCGGCGCCCGGGCACCGAAAGCTACCTGATCGACCTGCGCAACGGCGCGCTCCTGCAGACCCTGACCGCGCAACCGGACCGGCATTTCTACGGACATGCGGTGATCCACAAGAGCGGCGAATGGCTGTACGCCACCGAGAACGATACCCGGGACCCGGGCCGGGGCTTGCTGGGTGTCTACCGCTTCGAGGGTGAGCGCCTGATGCACAACAGCGAGCTGTCCACCCATGGCATCGGCCCCCACCAGGTGTCATGGATGCCCGACGGGGAAACCCTGGTGGTGGCCAACGGCGGTATCCGTACCGAAGCCGAAAGCCGGGTGGAGATGAACCTCGACGCCATGGAACCGAGCCTGGTCCTGATGCAGCGCGATGGCACGCTGCTGAGCAAGGAAACCCTGGCCCAGCAGATGAATAGCGTGCGCCACATGGGCATTGCCGGCGACGGCACCATAGTCACCGGCCAGCAGTTCATGGGCGCTGCCCACGAATCCTCGGAACTGTTGGCGATCAAGCGTCCCGGCCAGCCTTTCGCCCCCTTCCCGGTAGCCCAGGAACAATTGCAGGCCATGGGGCACTACACCGCCAGCGTGGCAGTGCACAGCGACCTGCGGCTGGTGGCCCTGACCGCTCCCCGGGGCAACCGCTTCTTTATCTGGGACCTGGACAGCGGTGCCGTGCGGGTCGACGCCCCGCTGCCCGATTGCGCCGGTGTCGGAGCGGTAGCCGATGGCTTCGTGGTGACCTCGGGACAAGGTCGCTGCCGCTTCTACGACTGCCGCCAGACGCAAATCGTGGCCAAGCCCCTGGACCTTCCAGCGGGCCTGTGGGACAACCACCTGCATCTGATCTGATCATTTCCGGGCAAACAAAAGGCCTCGCATTGCAAGGCCTTTTTCTAGGGGCTGAACAAGTTTCAACTCTGGGGTTTCAATCCTTGAGCCATGCCGAACATGAACAGCAACAGGTCATGATCGGGCTTGACCGCCACAGAGGCTTTGGCCACCCGCGGCAACAGGCAATGGGCGTCTCCCTGGGCGCTCAGGACCTGCGTGCGCGGCTGCTCCCAGGCAGCCACGGCCAAAGAAGCGACTGCCAAGGCTCCTGCCAGGAACAAACCTCGTGCAATTTCTAGCTTCATCGCTATAAACCTTTGATGGGGCTGCCAAACACCGTCTTGTAAAAGTAGTAGAGCTTTTGCCAGTCCGCGTCATTCCACGACGAATGGCGACGCAGTTGCTTGAGGTCATGGGCTGCGGCCCGGCGGCTGCTCAAGCGCTGGCGGCATTTCTCGAAATCCAGCAGTGCGACTCGCACCTGAGCCTGCTCGCCCTCGCCGTCCACCCGTACGAAAACGTGCTTGGCGTACAGGCAACCATGTTGCCAGCGCCCTTTGTGCATGCGCGCCAGGGTCGCAGCCACTGCCTGCAACAAACGATCATGAAAGGCTTCACCATGGCGCTCGCGCCCACCGGCGGCATACCAGTTGTCGACCTCCATGAAGCCCTCCAGCGCTGCGGTGACCAGCAACGCCTGCCATTGTCGCTCCGGGCCACGCCGGGCCCCGCAGAACACCAGTTCCGGGACCTCTACGTCCAGCAGGCGCAGGCCTTGCAGAGCCTCGCGCTCACGCAGGACCGTCGGTCGCCCGAAAGGGTGCAACCAACTGCGATGAATGTGCCCGATCTGCCGCTTGGCATAGAGCAGGCCGCCGCTACTGCTTTGAATGCGTTGGACGCCGCTCTCGCCGCCTCGACGCTGATTGGGTTCCTCGACCCATTCACCTTGTTTATTCCAGAAGTATTCGAAGCAATCTGTGGGCGCGGCATCCAGTTCCGAAGCACATTCAACAGCCATCCTCTTACCTCTTGCGTAATACGTAGACCCGCCACATGGCGTAGAGCGGAAAGAAGTCCAGGTGCTCCTGGACACGAAAGCCGGCTTGCCTGAATTCTTCTTCGACCGTGGCCGCCGGTAACACAAAACGATTCTGGTAACCCTCCTGCCCAACTTCAGCCTGGCGCTTGCGCTCCATGCGCTTGCGTTTCCAGGCCTTGAAGTTGCCATCGACCCACAACGAGATGATCACGCTGTCACGGCTGACCCGCTGAAACTCCCGTAGCAGCGCCATGCGGTGCTCCGCTTGGCCTATGTGGTGCAATAAACGCATGGAGAAAATGCAGTCCACGGCGTTGTCCGGCAAATCAATGGCAAACGCAGAGGTCTGCAAGGGCCGTACCCGTTTTACCACGTCGGCCGGCTGGGCCACCGTGGCGGTACTCAGCATAGCTGCTGAATTGTCAGCGCCAATGATCACTCGATTGGTTTTTTCTGCCAGCAGCGGCCAGAAACGACCGGCACCGCAGGGCAGGTCCAGTACCAGCCCGGGCTCTCCCGCCAGGGCCAGCGCAGTACGGGCCAATTGTTCGTCACGCTTGTGGGACAACTGCCGCGCCAGACCATCCTGGTGCTTGAGCAGGTATTCCTGGGCGTGTTGGGCATCGTATTTTTCGGAAAATTCCAGCTTGATCGGCGTAGCCATCATCAAAGTCTCCTGCAACTGATGGCGCCACCTTAAGCAGCGACGTGTCAGCGACAGGTCATCCCTTTGTGAAAACTTCGTACCGTCCAACGAGGAAATATTTCAGGGTTTTACAGGCTGAGGACAGTGGCCTGGGGCCACTTAAGAGGAAAAAACGACAAGTGACCGGCCCCGTAAAACAGGGCCGGGAAAGAACAATCAGGCCTTGGCCGAGTTCAGCTGAACGAAAAAACGACAGCCATTGGGCGTCATGGTAGTGAGGCTGACAGTCCAGCCCTGGTTCTCGCAGATCCGCTGCACCAGGGACAGCCCCAGCCCCAGGCCTTCCCCACGCTTTTCATCGCCCCGCACAAACGGCTGGAACATTGCCTCGCGCTTCTCCTCGGGAATGCCCACGCCGCTGTCCTCCACCACGAATCCATCGGGCACCAGGCTCAGGCGGATGAAACCCTGTTCGGTGTAGTGCAAGGCGTTGCGCAGCAGGTTGCCCATCACCGCATGCAGGAAGGTGGCGTTGTAGCGATTGTCACCTGGGGTTCCGGGCTCGAAGATCAGCTCGAGCCCCTTGGCCTCGATGGCTTCGCGCCAGATACCGGTCAAGTCACTGGCCGCCTGGCTCAGGCTCAGCTGCGGCGACATGCTGGCATCTTCACGCTGGGCTCGGGCCAGCATCAGGAAGGTCTGCACCAGCTCGCGCATCTCGTCGCAAGCGCGAGCGATGCGTTCGACCTGGGCTCGCCCACGGGGGTCCAGCCGTGGATTCTCCAGCAGCAGCTCGCAGGAGGTGGCCAGAACCATCAATGGCGTGCGCAGCTCATGACTGACGTCACTGGTGAACAGCCGCTCGCGGCTCAAGGCCTGGCGCAAGCGCCCCAGGGTTGCGTCAAAGGCGATGGCCAGTTCGCCGACCTCGTCCGCGGCATAATCCGGCGCCAAGGGCGGGGCCAGCCCCAGCAACTGGTCCCGGTGACGTACCTGGCGGGCCAGGCGGACCACCGGCGCCATCACCCGGCGAGCCAGGATCCAGCCGAGAAACACCGCCAGCGCCAGGCTCAGGACAAAACCTACCAGCACCACGGCGAACAGCACTCGCTCGCGCTCTTCGAAATCGCTCTGGTCCTGCAGCAGCACATAGCGCCGACCGTCCACCACCTCGACCATGGCGTGATAGGACAACTCCTCGCGGAACACCTCGTGGAAACCCGGATCCAGATGGCGCAAATCCTTGGGCAGCTCGAAGTCGCCGCGCCCGCCACTGTAGTAGAACAACTGGTCGGGCTCGGGACGGTGGCTCCAGTCGCCGACGTTATCCATCAGCAACAGGCGTTGCAGGTCACCGCCCAGGCCTGCGGAGATGAGCTTCTCCTCCACCAGGTGCACCGTCGCCACGATACCCATGGCGAACGCCCCCGCCACCAGTGCGCTCATCAACGCAAAGGCGATGATGATGCGCTGGGCAAGGCTCTGCTTAAACTCCATCTCGGCCCTCGGCCAGGCGGTACCCGACACCGTGCACGGTGTGCAGCAGCGGCTTGGCGAACGGCTTGTCGATCACCTGGCGCAATTGGTGAACGTGGCTGCGCAGGCTGTCGCTGTCCGGGCAATCGTCGCCCCACAGGGCTTCTTCGAGGATCTCCCGACGCAGCACATGGGGGCTTTTCTGCATCAGCACCGCCAGCAGCTTGAGGCCCACGGGGTTGAGCTTGAGCAAGCGGCCTTCGCGGGTGACCTCCAGGGTATCGAGGTCGTAGCTCAGGTCGCCAACCTGCAGCGACCGACGGCCACCACCCTGGGAACGGCGCATCACCGCCTCGATACGCGCCGCCAGTTCCGAGAGAGCGAAGGGTTTGAGCAGGTAGTCATCCGCCCCGGACTTGAAGCCCTGAAGGCGGTCGTCGAGCTGGTCGCGGGCGGTGAGCATGATCACCGGAGTATCACGCCGGGCGTCTTCGCGCAGGCGCTTGCACAGGGTATAGCCATCGATTCCCGGCAGCATGATATCGAGCACGATCAGGTCGTAATGCTCAGTGGCCGCCAGGTGCAACCCGGACAGGCCATCCTGGGCGCAATCCACGGTATAGCCCTTGAGCCCCAGGTAGTCAGCCAGGTTGGCGAGAATATCGCGGTTGTCTTCAACCAGTAGAATTCGCATCGGCACTCTCTCCGTACAGGGTTACGGCCATCTTGGCTCGCGCAGCTTAAGGCCAAGTCCGGCTCGCCGCCAGCCTTGTCGGCCGGTGCCTGGCAGAGTTTTCCCGAGCCTGGGGGCTTAACAATATTTTCACCAGCGGTTCACAAGCTGACTACAGGGACAACCCCAGACTGCGGGCCATTTGCCCCCAAGGAACACCCTCTGATGGATCTTCTCAAGACAGCTCCGGCGCGTTTCGTGCTGCTGCTGACCAGCACCTGGCTGGCGATTTTCCTGCTGACCCGCGGCATTTTGCTGCTCACCCACCTCGACGAAGCCGGTAGCGGCTGGCTGCCGCTGTTTGGCGTCGGCCTGCTCTACGACCTGGGTTTCCTGGCCTATGCCGCCCTGCCCCTGGGCCTGTACCTGGTGCTCTGCCCACCCGCCCTGTGGCGTCGGCGCGGCCACCGCTGGCTGTTGCAGGGCCTGTTCAGCCTGAGCCTGTTCGCCATGCTGTTCACGGCCGTGGCGGAGTGGCTGTTCTGGGATGAATTCGGCGTGCGCTTCAACTTCATCGCCGTCGATTACCTGGTGTACTCCGACGAGGTTCTCAACAACATTCTCGAGTCCTACCCGATCGGCCTGTACATGAGCCTGCTGGCCCTGGCGGCAATCGCCCTGAGCCTGGCCCTGCGCAAGCCCCTGAAGGCTGCGCTGGATGCGCCCTTGCCGCCTCTGCGTGGCCGCCTGCTCAGTGCCCTCGGCCTGCTGCTGGTGGTCGGCGCCAGCCTGCAACTGCTCAGCCAGGACAGCCCGCGCAGCCAAGGCGGCAACGCCTATCAGAACGAACTGGCGAGCAACGGCCCCTATCAGTTCTTTGCCGCCTTTCGCAACAACGAGCTGGACTACCAGCAGTTCTATCGCAGCCTGCCCGCCGATGTGGTGGCCCGCCAGATGCGCGCCGAACTGAATGAACCCAATGCCCGCTTCATCGGCAAGGACCCGCTGGATATCCGGCGCGCCATCGACAACCCGGGGGCTCCACGCACCCCCAACATCGTCCTGGTGACCATAGAAAGCTTCAGCGCCAAATACATGGGCAGCAACGGCGACGACCGCAACCTGACCCCGAACCTGGATGCGTTGCGCGCACAGAGCCTGTACTTCAACAACTTCTACGCCACCGGCACCCGCACCGACCGCGGCCTGGAAGCCATCACCCTGGCGATTCCCCCCACCCCGGGGCGCTCCATCGTCAAGCGCATCGGTCGTGAAAGTGGTTTCGCCAGCCTTGGCCAGCAACTGCGGGCCGTGGGTTACGACAGTGTGTTTGTCTATGGCGGCCGAGGTTACTTCGACAACATGAATGCCTTCTTCAGCGGCAACGGCTACCGCGTGGTGGACCAGAGCAGCGTCGAGGAATCCGAGATCCACTTCAAGAACGCCTGGGGCATGGCCGACGAAGACCTTTACACCCAGACCCTGAAGCTGGCGGACGCCGACTACGCACAGCAGCGGCCCTTCCTGTTGCAACTGATGACCACCTCCAACCATCGCCCTTACACCTATCCCGATGGCCGGATCGACATCAAGTCCGGCAAGGGCCGGGACGGCGCGGTCAAATACACCGACTACGCCATTGGCGAGTTCCTCAAGGCCGCCCGCCAGAAGCCCTGGTTCGACAACACCATTTTCGTGTTTGTCGCCGACCACACCGCAGGCAGCGCGGGCAAGGAAGACCTGCCCATCAGCAACTATCAGATTCCGTTGTTCATCTATGCGCCCAAGCTGATTCCGGCGCGGGAGAATGCACAGCTGGCCAGCCAGATCGACCTGGCGCCAACCCTGCTGGGCCTGTTGAACCTGGACTACGAGTCGACCTTCTTCGGACGCAACCTGCTGCAGGACAACCCTCTGCCTCCCCGGGTGCTGGTGGGCAACTATCAGCACCTGGGCCTGTTCGACGGCCAGGACCTGGCGATTCTCAGCCCGCGCCAGGGGTTGCGCCGGCATGACCAGGCCCTGGGCGCCAGCCAGGAATCCCGGGTACCGGACAGCGATCCGTTGATCCAGCGCGGCATCAGCTACTACCAGAGCGCCAGTTATGGCTTCAAGCAGCAATTGCTGGGCTGGAAGGCGCCCAAGGCAGCGGCGGATGAACTGAGCCAGCGCTGAAGTCGTTCGCGGGCAAGCCCGCTCCTGCAGAAGTGGAGCAGGCTTGCCCGCGAAGATCCAGGCGCCCCCCATATCCGGGGCATAAAAAAGCCCCGCCGGCTTTCACCGGCGGGGCTTTTTCAGTACAGGGGTAAGGCTGGCTTACATCATGCCGCCCATGCCACCCATGCCACCCATGTCTGGCATGCCGCCAGCTGCAGGCTTGTCTTCCACGATTTCAGCAACAGCGGCTTCGGTGGTCAGGATCAGACCGCCGATGGACGAAGCTGCTTGCAGCGCGGAACGGGTTACCTTGGTTGGATCCAGGATGCCCATTTCGATCATGTCGCCGTATTCGCTGGTAGCAGCGTTGTAGCCGAAGTTGCCGGCACCCTGCTTGACCTTGTCCACGACAACGCTTGGCTCGTCACCGGAGTTGGCAACGATCTGGCGCAGTGGAGCTTCGATAGCGCGACGCAGAACAGCGATACCCACGTCCTGGTCGGCGTTGTCGCCTTTCAGGTCGTTGATGCCTTGCAGAGCACGGATCAGGGCTACGCCACCGCCAGGTACCACGCCTTCTTCAACGGCTGCACGGGTAGCGTGCAGGGCGTCTTCAACGCGGGCCTTCTTCTCTTTCATTTCAACTTCGGAACCAGCGCCAACCTTGATCACTGCAACGCCGCCGGACAGCTTGGCCAGACGCTCTTGCAGTTTTTCACGGTCGTAGTCGGACGAAGTGTCGGCGACTTGTTGACGGATCTGAGTCACACGAGCCTGGATGTCCGCTTCAACGCCAGCACCGTCGATGATGGTGGTGTTTTCTTTGGACAGGATCACGCGCTTGGCGTTACCCAGGTGCTCCAGGGTGGTGCTTTCCAGGCTCAGGCCGATCTCTTCGGAGATGACGGTACCGCCGGTCAGAACGGCGATGTCCTGCAGCATGGCCTTGCGACGGTCGCCGAAGCCAGGTGCCTTGACGGCAGCGACTTTGACGATGCCACGCATGTTGTTCACAACCAGAGTCGCCAGGGCTTCGCCTTCAACGTCTTCAGCCACGATCAGCAGTGGGCGGCCGGCTTTGGCAACGGCTTCCAGCACTGGCAGCATTTCGCGGATGTTGGAGATCTTCTTGTCCACCAGCAGGATCAGCGGGCCGTCGAGTTCGGCGACCATGGTGTCCGGCTTGTTGATGAAGTAAGGGGACAGGTAGCCGCGGTCGAATTGCATGCCTTCTACGACAGACAGTTCGTTTTCCAGGCCCGAGCCTTCTTCAACGGTGATCACGCCTTCTTTACCAACTTTTTCCATGGCTTCGGCAATGATGTCGCCGATGGAGTTGTCGGAGTTGGCGGAGATGGTGCCGACCTGAGCGATGGCCTTGGAGTCAGCGCATGGCTTGGACAGACCCTTCAGTTCTTTGACGATGGCGATGGTCGCCTTGTCGATACCGCGTTTCAGGTCCATCGGGTTCATGCCGGCAGCGACGGCTTTCAGGCCTTCGTTGACGATCGACTGAGCCAGAACGGTAGCGGTGGTGGTGCCGTCGCCAGCGTCATCGTTGGCACGGGAGGCAACGTCTTTGACCAGCTGCGCGCCCATGTTTTCGAAGCGATCTTTCAGCTCGATTTCTTTGGCAACGGAAACGCCGTCCTTGGTGATGGTCGGAGCGCCGAAGCTCTTCTCGATGATCACGTTACGGCCTTTCGGGCCCAGGGTCGCTTTTACTGCGTCAGCCAGAACGTTGACACCAGTGAGCATTTTCTTGCGGGCGGAATCGCCGAATTTAACTTCTTTAGCAGCCATGATCGATATTCCTTAAATACTGTGTAGTAGCGGGAAAATACGCGGGAAATCAGCCTTCGATAACAGCGAGAATCTCGTTCTCGGCCATTACCAGCAGATCTTCGCCATCGACTTTCACGGTGTTGCTGCCGGAGTACGGGCCAAACACCACTTTGTCACCCACTTTCACGGCCAGCGCACGTACTTCACCGTTGTCCAGCACACGGCCGGTACCTACAGCGACGATTTCGCCACGGTTAGGTTTTTCAGCAGCCGAACCAGGCAGAACGATACCGCCGGCAGTTTTCGATTCTTCTTCGCTGCGACGGATGACGACGCGGTCATGCAGAGGACGAAGCTTCATTGTCGATCTCTCCTAATTGTGGTTTTCAACGGCCGGTGTCGATACCGGCGGGTTAGCAAATCCGGCTTTGCCGGGTGCGGCTCGACAAGCGAGCCGCGGAAGTCTGTCTGGTGTCAGCACCAGAAACCTTGCGGTGACCGTTACATAAGGGCGCATAAGGTTATTACAAGGGCTGGCCGATGAAATTTTTTACATCGCTGGCGCCAAAACGAACACGGCACCCGAAGGTGCCGTGAGACGTGAGCTTCTGACTCAGGAGTCGCGGTGCTCGAATTCGCCTTCGATCACGTTGGGCTCGCGGCCCAGCGGCTGCTGGGGCGCAGGGCCGCCACGGGCGGCACGCATGTCGTCGGCAAAGGCGCGCTGGCGCAGGGCCTGCTCCTCGGCACGCTGGCGCATTTTATTGGCCAGCAGGCGACGGCTGATCGGCAATAGCATCAGCAGGCCGAACACATCGCTGATGAAACCCGGCAGGATCAGCAAACCGCCACCCAGGGCCAGCATCAGGCCCTCGAGCATTTGCTGGGCCGGCAGCTCACCGCGATTGAGGCTTTCACGGGCACGCAGTGCCGTGGCCAGACCGGCCACGCGCAACACCAGCACACCGAGCATCGAACCGAGAATGATCAGCAGCAGCGCCGGGAAAAACCCGATGGCCGCGCTGACCTTGACGAAGACGAACAGCTCGAGCACCGGGAAAAGTAAAAAGAGCAACAGAAAAGGGCGCATCAAATGGTTTCCTCTGCGGAAGAATGCCTTCCAGTAGACCGTAAATGACGTCGCCAATTCGTGAATTCAAGCACCCAGGGGCGGATTTTTCGGCCATTGATCAGCTCGGGCCAGGAAAACCAGGGCCTCGCGTACTTGTGTCGGCGTATTGCAAGGCGCCTGGAAGGGCAGCCAATACAACGCCTGGCCGATGCGCAGGTGCATGCCTTCGGTATCGATCCCGGCCATCTGCGCCGGCGCGTTGTCCGGCAACCCGGTCAACTGGACATAGTGGGCAATGGCCTTGGCATGGTCGCTGTTCATGTGTTCCACCATGCTCAGTTCGGCCTTTCCGGCGAAGGGGTTGGCCAGGGTCAGTTGGTCGACCCAGTGGATCGCCCCGAAGCCGCCGATGTAGCGGTGGCGTACCGGCTTGAGCACCCAGAAATCGAAGTCATGGGCCTTGTGGTAGTTCTGTGACTCGGGAAAGTAACGGTAGTAACGCTCGGCTGCGGCTTCGATGGCAGCCTCATCCTCGAGCTTCTCAGCCTCGGCCAGGTAGGTCAGGCGACCGACTGCCTGCACGTCATCGGCATCGCGCTCACCCACCAGCAGCGAGCACTTGGGATCCTTCTGCAGGTTGTGGGTGTGCTGGGCGATACGGCTGATCAGGATCAGCGGCCGGCCCTCGGCGTCCAGGCAATAGGGCACCACGGACCCGAAGGGAAATCCCGGCATGGCCTTGGAGTGAGTGGACAGCACCCCACGATATTCCTTGAGCAGCAGTTCTCGTGCATTCTTGGCAGCTTCAACGCTCACTTTATGACTCCTTATGTAGAATCCGTCGAAAACGGACGGGCGCCTGGAGCATTGTTCCAGCTACGCCAACAGGGCAATTCTCATCTGCAGCCAGGCCAGGTCCGGCCGCCGAGCGAGGGTTCCCGAAAAGGACTCCCCTCAAGACCAGCTAGCGGGACATGCGAATGCAACTCACTGACAAAGTAATCATTATCACCGGCGGTTGCCAAGGTCTGGGCCGCTCCATGGCCGAGTATTTCGCAGCCAGGGGCGCGCGCCTGGCGTTGGTCGATCTGAACCAGGAAAAGCTCGACCAGGCTGTCGCGGCGTGCAAGACCCACGGCGTCGAAGCCCGTGCCTATCTGTGCAGCGTCGCCGATGAAGAGCAGGTGAACCACATGGTGGCCCAGGTCGCCGAGGACTTTGGCGCCATCCACGGCCTGATCAACAACGCCGGGATCCTGCGCGACGGCCTGCTGGTCAAGGTCAAGGACGGCCAGATGACCAAGATGAGCCTGGCCCAGTGGCAGGCGGTGATCGACGTCAACCTGACCGGGGTCTTCCTCTGTACCCGGGAAGTGGCGGCGAAGATGATCGAGCTCGGAAACAACGGCGCGATCATCAACATTTCTTCGATCTCCCGCGCCGGCAATATCGGCCAGACCAACTATTCCGCAGCCAAGGCCGGGGTCGCGGCAGCCACGGTCACCTGGGCCAAGGAGCTCGCGCGTTACGGTATCCGCGTGGCGGGCATTGCCCCGGGCTTTATCGAAACCGAGATGACTCTGGGCATGAAACCCGAGGCCCTGGAGAAGATGACTGCCGGTATTCCCCTCAAGCGCATGGGCAAGCCGGAAGAGATCGCCCACTCGGCGGCCTATATCTTCGAGAACGACTACTACACCGGGCGCATCCTGGAAATGGACGGCGGCCTGCGGGTCTGATCCTGCCGTCGCAACGGTAGGAGCCGGCTTGCCGGCGAAAGCGATCTTGAGGACGCCTTCGCCGGCAAGCCGGCTCCTACATGACTCACCCGCCTGGGGCTTCAGTCGTCGCTGATGGTGATATTGGGCATCGCCGGAGCGGCCGCTTCTTGCAAGACAATGCGCGCGCCCACATGCCGCGCCAACTCCTGGTAGACCATGGCGATCTGGCTTTCCGGCTCGGCGATCACCGTCGGCTTGCCGCCGTCGGCCTGCTCGCGGATCAGCATCGACAACGGTAGCGAGGCCAGCAGCTCGACGTCGTACTGGCTGGCCAGCTTCTCGCCGCCGCCTTCGCCAAACAGGTGCTCGGCATGGCCACAGTTGGAGCAGATGTGCACCGCCATGTTCTCCACCACGCCCAGCACCGGGATATTGACCTTGCGGAACATCTCCACGCCCTTGCGCGCATCCAGCAGAGCCAGGTCCTGGGGCGTGGTGACGATCACCGCACCGGCCACCGGGACTTTCTGCGCCAGGGTCAGCTGGATGTCGCCGGTGCCTGGCGGCATGTCGATCACCAGGTAGTCCAGGTTGCCCCAGTCGGTCTGGGTCACCAATTGCAGCAAGGCCCCGGAGACCATAGGACCGCGCCAGACCATCGGCGTGTTGTCATCGGTGAGGAAGGCCATGGACATGACCTCCACGCCGTGGGACTCGATCGGCACGAACCACTTCTGGTCCTTGATCTTCGGACGGGTGCCTTCGGCGATGCCGAACATGATGCCCTGGCTCGGACCATAGATATCGGCGTCGAGAATCCCCACCTTGGCGCCTTCGCGGGCCAGGGCCAGGGCCAGGTTGGCCGCGGTGGTGGACTTGCCCACACCGCCCTTGCCGGAAGCCACCGCCACCACGTTCTTGACGTTGGCCAGGCCCGGGATCTGCGCCTGGGCCTTGTGCGCGGCAATGACGCTGCTGATCTCGACCTTGGCCGAGCTCACGCCGTCCAGGCCCTCGATGGCCAGTTGCAGCATCTGCGCCCAGCCACTCTTGAACAGGCCGGCGGCATAACCCAGTTCCATGCGGACCGTGACCCGGTCGCCCTGGACCTCGATGTCCCGCACGCAGCCGGCGTTGACCGGGTCCTGGTTCAGGTAAGGGTCGGTGTATTGACGAAGGACGGCTTCCACCGCTGCGCGATTGACGGCGCTCATGGGCAACTCCGATAACAAGACAGGAAAATCAGCCGGCTATCCTACGCCGCCGACTCCTTCGTGGCGAGAAAGCTTGCTGCGCACAATGTGCCTGGAAGGGTGAAAATTCCGCTCCGGCGCTTTATAGTGGCCGACCTCCGTTTCATCAAGTAGCCGAGCCCCATGTCCGAGCCACGCAAGATCCTCGTCACCAGCGCCCTGCCCTATGCCAATGGTTCCATCCACCTTGGCCACATGCTTGAGTACATCCAGACCGACATGTGGGTGCGCTTCCAGAAGCTACGCGGCAACCAATGCATCTATGTCTGCGCGGACGACGCACACGGCTCGGCCATCATGTTGCGCGCGGAGAAGGAAGGCATCACCCCGGAGCAGTTGATCGCCAACGTGCAGGCTGAACACTGCGCCGACTTTGCCGAGTTCCTGGTGGATTTCGACAACTTCCACTCCACTCACGCCGAAGAAAACCGTGAGCTGTCGAGCCAGATCTACCTCAAGCTGCGGGACGCCGGGCACATCGCCACGCGCTCCATCACCCAGTATTTCGACCCGGAAAAGAAAATGTTCCTGGCCGACCGCTTCATCAAGGGCACCTGCCCGAAATGCGGCACCGAGGACCAGTACGGCGACAACTGCGAAAAATGCGGTGCCACCTATGCCCCGACCGACCTGAAGGATCCTAAGTCGGCGATCTCCGGCGCCACTCCGGTGCTCAAGGACTCCCAGCACTTCTTCTTCAAGCTGCCGGACTTCCAGCAGATGCTGCAGAGCTGGACCCGCAGCGGCACCCTGCAGGACGCCGTGGCCAACAAGATCGCCGAGTGGCTGGACGCCGGCCTGCAGCAGTGGGACATCTCCCGCGATGCACCGTACTTCGGCTTCGAGATCCCGGATGAGCCGGGCAAGTACTTCTATGTGTGGCTGGACGCGCCGATCGGCTACATGGCCAGCTTCAAGAACCTCTGCAGCCGTCGTCCGGAACTGGATTTCGACGCCTTCTGGGGCAAGGACTCCACCGCCGAGCTGTATCACTTCATCGGCAAGGACATCGTCAACTTCCACGCCCTGTTCTGGCCCGCCATGCTCGAAGGCGCCGGCTATCGCAAGCCGACCGGCATCAACGTCCACGGCTACCTGACGGTCAATGGCCAGAAGATGTCCAAGTCCCGTGGCACCTTCATCAAGGCCCGCACCTACCTGGAGCACCTGTCGCCGGAATACCTGCGCTACTACTACGCGTCCAAGCTGGGCCGTGGTGTCGACGACCTGGACCTGAACCTCGAAGACTTCGTGCAGAAGGTCAACTCCGACCTGGTGGGCAAGGTGGTGAACATCGCCAGCCGTTGCGCCGGTTTCATCCACAAGGGCAATGCCGGGGTGATGGTGGACAGCAATGCCGCCCCCGAGCTGACCGAGGCTTTCCTGGCCGCGGCGCCAAGCATCGCCGACGCCTATGAAGCCCGTGACTTCGCCCGGGCCATGCGCGAGATCATGGGCCTGGCCGACCGCGCCAACGCCTGGATCGCCGACAAGGCTCCATGGTCGCTGAACAAGCAGGAAGGCAAGCAGGATGAAGTCCAGGCCATCTGCGCCACTGGCATCAACCTGTTCCGCCAGTTGGTGATCTTCCTCAAACCGGTGCTGCCACTGCTGGCTGCCGATGCCGAGGCCTTCCTCAACGTGGCCCCGCTGACCTGGAACGACCACCAGCAACTGCTGGCCAACCATCAGCTCAACGAATTCAAGCCACTCATGACGCGGATCGACCCGGTAAAAGTGCAAGCCATGACCGATGCCTCCAAGGAAGACCTGGCCGCCAGCCAGACCGACACCGGTGGCCCTAAAGGCAACGGTGAACTGGTGAAGGACCCGCTGTCCGCGGAAATCGACTTCGATGCCTTTGCCGCCATCGACCTGCGTGTCGCCCTGATCGTCAAGGCCGAAGCCGTGGAAGGTGCCGACAAGCTGCTGCGCCTGACCCTGGATATCGGCGACGAACAGCGCAACGTGTTCTCCGGCATCAAGAGCGCCTACCCTGATCCGTCCAAGCTCGATGGCCGCCTGACCATGATGATCGCCAACCTCAAGCCACGGAAAATGAAGTTCGGCATCTCCGAAGGCATGGTGATGGCTGCCGGCCCTGGCGGTGAAGAAATCTACCTGCTGAGCCCGGACAGCGGCGCCAAGCCCGGCCAGCGGATCAAGTAAGGCTGCAGGCTGGACCCCATCCCCCCGTTGCGCCCGGCGCAGCGGGGGGATTTGCATATCTGGCGGGCCCTGCGCCGACGCTGGAGTTTGCCTACTCTTGAAGGACAGCCTGCCCGTACCGGCCCCGACCATGACCGACTTCCTCCTCGCCCTTGTCAGCACTGCCCTGATCAACAACTTCGTGTTGCAGTGGCCGCTGGGCATCGACCCGCTGCTGCAGGCCCCAGCCGATGGCGCTCGGCTTCGGATCCATGCGCTGGGCCTGGCAACGACGGTCTTGATGCTGGTCAGTTGCGTACTCGGCCATGTCCTCTATCGTGGCGTGCTGGTGCCCTGGGGGCTGCAGTCCTTGCAGCTGTTTGCCTGGCTGTCCCTGAGTGTGCTGCTGATCAGGCCGGCGCTACACTGGCTGCCCCGGGCCCTGCCCGGTTTGCCATTCGATGGCCTCTGGCCCTTGTTGCTGGCCAATGCCGGGATGCTCGGCCTGCTGTTGATCGCCAGCGGGGAAAACCTCGGGCTGGCGACCCTCGGCGCCATGAGCCTGGGTGCCGGGCTGGGCTTCTGGTTGGTACTGAGCCTGTTCAATGACCTGCGCCAGCGTATTTCCACCAACGATATTCCCCTGCCCTGGCAAGGCCTGCCGATCGACCTGATCAGCGCCGGCCTGATGGCAGTGGCGTTTTTCGGCTTCAACGGACTGCCCAAGACATGAGTCTGATTCAACGCATCGACGCCCTTCTGCCCCAGACCCAATGCGGCAAGTGCGGCCACGCCGGATGCAAACCCTACGCCCAGGGCATCGCCAGTGGCGAGGCCATCAACAAGTGTCCGCCAGGGGGCCAGGAAACCATCGCCGGCCTGGCACAACTGCTCCAGCTGCCGGTGGTAGAACTGGACCACAGCCGTGGCGAAGCCCCGGCGCAGATCGCCCATATCCGCGAGGCCGAATGCATCGGCTGCACCAAGTGCATCCAGGCCTGCCCGGTGGACGCCATCGTCGGCGCGGCGAAGCTCATGCACAGCGTATTGATCGACGAATGCACCGGCTGCGACCTCTGTGTGGCGCCCTGCCCGGTGGATTGCATCGACATGCTGCCGTTGCCCATGGCCCGAGTGCTGCCCATTGTCGGCGGCCTGGCCAGCAGCGCCGAGCAGTTGCAGGCTCGCGCCGCCAAACGCGATCACGCCCGGCGCCGCTTCGAGCAGCGCAATGATCGCTTGCAGCGCGAAGAGGCCCGGCGCCTGGCCGAACGTCAGGCCAGGGCCCAGCGCGCCACCCAGGCCAGCGACGCCAGCCAAGACCCGGTTCAGTCGGCTATCGAGCGGGTCCGCGCGCAGAAAGCCGCGGCGGCCGATGCCGCCTTGAAAAAGGCCAAGATCGAGCTGGCCATGAGTCGCGCCCAATTGCACAAATCCCTCAAGGCCTTCGGTCATCCGCCGACCTTCGAGCAGCAATCGCAGTTGGTCGTCCTGCAGCGCCAGTTCGAAGTGGCGGAGCAGGCACTGGCCCAACTGGAAGCCCAGGCGCCTCCACCGCCCGCGCCGGTGGCCCGGGATGCCGACCTCAAGCGAGCCAAGATCCAGTTGGCGATGCGCCGCGCCGAACTGAAAAAGGCCCAGGCCGCAGCAGCCCCCGAAGCCGAACTGCAAACCCTGGCCGCGGCCCTGGCGGCGGCCGAACAGGCGCTGCACGCCGCGGAAGACGCCAGTGGCAAACCGGCACCAGTACTGGAGCGGATCGAGAAACGCCCGATCGCCCCACAACTGCGACAACTGAAGACCGAACTGGCCTACGCCCGAGCCGAACTGAGCAAACTGCAACGCCAGACCGATACCAGCCGCGAACAACTGGCCCAGGCCCAAGCCCGCCTGAGCGAAGCCGAGCGCCAGGTAAACGCCCATGACGTGCCCTGAAACAGTCGACCCGCGCCTGCGCCAGGCCATGCAGCGCGTGCTGCTGGCCACGCTGCCGGGGCTGCTGGTACTGCTGTGGTTGTATGCCTGGGGGCCGCTGCTGAATCTACTGCTGGCAGCCAGTGGGGCCCTGGCCATGGAAGCCTTGGTGCTGTTCCTGCGGCGGCGTCCGCTGCAACCTGCCCTCAGCGATGGCAGTGCGCTGGTCAGTGCCACCTTGCTGGCCCTGGCCCTGCCACCCTATTGCCCCTGGTGGCTGCCGCTGAGCGCTGCCGCCAGCGCCGTGCTCTTGGGCAAGCAGGTGTATGGCGGTGTCGGCCAGAACCCCTTCAACCCGGCCATGCTGGGCTATGCGCTGGCCCTGTTGTGCTTCCCGCAATCCATGACTCACTGGCCCACGCCCCATGCCCTGGACCTGCTCGGCGGGCTGCAACAGGTATTCGGCCTGGGAGGCAACCCGCCCCCGGACGCCTGGGCCCAGGCCACGGCGCTGGACAGCCTGCGGATCAACAAGAGCCTGACCGTCGATGAACTCTTTGCCGGCAACCCCGCCTTCGGTCACTTCGGCGGCCGTGGTACCGAATGGGTCAACCTTGGATTTCTGGCTGGCGGCCTGTTTCTGCTGCAACAGCGGGTCATCGGCTGGCAGGCGCCCGTGGGCATGCTTGGCAGCCTGCTGCTGATCAGCCTGCTGTGCTGGAACGGCAGCGGCTCCGACTCCCACGGTTCGCCGCTGTTCCACCTGCTCAGCGGCGCCAGCATGCTCGGTGCGTTCTTTATCGTCACCGAGCCGGTGTCCGGCCCCAAGGCCGCCAAGGCCCGCCTGCTGTTTGGCGTTGGCGTTGGCCTGCTCACCTACCTGATCCGCACCTGGGGTGGCTACCCCGACGGGCTCGCATTCGCCGTGCTGCTGATGAACCTGGCGGTACCGGCCCTGGAGCGCCTGAACTCCGAAAAACCGCTGGAGCGCCCCTCATGAAAGGGGCTCGCAGCCTGTTGCTGCTGATGCTGCTCGGCTCCCTGGGCATCGGTGCCACCCTGTGGCTGCAATATGCCGCCACTCCACGCATAGAAGCCGAACAACGGGCCTTGCAGGCACGCAAGCTGTTGGATGTGCTGCCCGCCGCCAGCTATGACAACCAGCCCCTGGACCAGCCATTGCCCTTGGCCGATGGGCAACTGAGCAGCAGTCGCCTGCTCGATGGCTACCTGGCCACCCGCAATGGCCGGCCCAGCGCCGTGCTGCTGCGCAGCCAGGTCACAGGCTACGCCGGCCCCATCGAGTTGCTGATCGCTATCGACAGCCAGGGGCGCCTGCTGGGCAGCAAGACCCTCCGGCAGGATGAGACTCCAGGGCTGGGAGCACATATTGCCAGCTGGCCCAATGCCTGGCTCCAGGGGTTTTCAGGAAAATCCCGCAATGATCCGGGCGACAGCGCCTGGGCCTTGAAAAAGGACAACGGGCAGTTCGATCAGATTGCCGGCGCCACCATCACTTCCCGTGCGGTGATCAGTGCCTTGCATGATGCCTTGCGCTACTTCGACGAACACCGCGGACAACTGCTCCCTGGAACGCCTCATGAATAAGCCGCTGTCATTGCCGGGGCTGCTGATGCTGCCACCCCTGATCGGGGCTACGGACTCCTGGGTCAAGGCAATCGGCCTGACCCTGGCCTGGGTATTGCTGATCGGCCTCTACGGCGCCGGCATGCGCTTGCTGCGTCCGCCCATCGAGGCCCGCCACCACTGGCTGGCCAGCCTGCTGCTCAGCGCCAGCCTCGGCAGTTGCCTGTGGCTGGCGCTGCAGGCCTGGAGTTATGAGCTGCACCAGCAATTGAGCCTGTACCTGGGCCTGCTGCCCCTGCAATGCGTGGTACTGGAACAGGCGGGTTTCTTCCAGCACCGCAACCGACTGCGCCTGGCCGGCGCTTTCTGTGTGGCCCTGATCGGCCTGGGTGCCCTGCGCGAGCTGCTGGGCGCTGGTACGCTGGGCAGCCATCTGGGCTGGCTTGTCGGCCAGCCGGATGCAGGCAGCGGCTGGGTCGTGCTGCCACATGGGGGGCTACGCCTGCTGACCCTCGCCCCCGGCGGTTTTATCCTGCTGGGTGCGCTGCTGGCCGCAAAACGAGCCTGGGCCGGCTCCTGGACCTTAAACCGACCGCCTTCGAGGAAATGAATCACCCATGAATGCCGCCAAACGCCTGGAAATCTTTCGCCGGCTACACGAAGACAACCCCGAACCGAAAACCGAGCTGGCCTATTCCTCGCCGTTCGAGCTGCTGATCGCGGTGATTCTCTCGGCGCAATCGACCGACGTCGGAGTCAACAAGGCGACTGCCAAGCTCTTCCCCGTAGCCAATACCCCAGCGGCAATCTACGCCCTGGGTGTCGAAGGCCTGTCCGAATACATCAAGACCATCGGCCTGTACAACAGCAAGGCCAAGAACGTCATCGAGACCTGTCGCCTGCTGGTGGAACGCCATAACAGCGAAGTGCCACAGACCCGGGAAGAGCTGGAGGCTCTGCCCGGAGTGGGCCGCAAGACCGCCAACGTGGTCCTCAACACCGCTTTCCGGCAACTGACCATGGCGGTGGACACCCATATCTTCCGGGTCAGCAACCGAACCGGGCTGGCCCCGGGAAAGAACGTGGTCGAGGTCGAAAAGAAACTCATGAAGTTCGTGCCCAAGGAGTTTCTGCTGGACTCCCATCACTGGCTGATCCTCCACGGCCGCTACGTTTGCCTGGCACGCAAGCCACGCTGTGGCAGCTGTCGAATCGAAGACCTGTGCGAATACAAGCAAAAGACTTCCGACGATTGAGCAAGCATTGATTTTGCCGATAGATCGATTGAAAAAATCTTTTTTACCCGCCAGGAGAATATCGATATAAGGAGCGCCAATGGCAGTCCTAGCCTGGAGTCGACCTTATGAGTACTGGCAAAGAACAACTGGACGTAGAAGACGATTTCGTCGCAGCTGAAACAGATGACGCAGAACCGGTGGTCGAAGTGGCGAAAACCAATCTGAGCAAGCGCCGGACCATCGACAATCTCCTCGAGGAACGGCGCCTGCAAAAACAGTTGGCCGATTACGACTTTGACCTCTAGTCACAAAAGAACCTCCCCATGGAGGTTTTTTTGTACCTGTGCCCAGCCGCAAATCTGGCCGGTCAGCCTCCCCGACTGACCGGCTGCGTCGGCACTCAAGCGAGCCCATCCAGCAACACCGTCTCAATGCGCACGTGCTCTAAAGGCTCATATCAACCGATGCCGTTGAGCGAACTCGATCAGATCAACCAGTGAACGAGCATTGAGCTTGGCCAGCAACCGGCGCTTGTAGGTACTGATGGTCTTGTTGCTCAAGCACAACCCCTCGGCAATTTCCTTGTTACTCATGCCGTTGGTGAGTTGTTTCAATACGATCAATTCGCGCCCTGAAAGCAGCTCGATCATCTGCTGCTCACTGCTGATGCCCTGGCTTGAGCGAAAGGTGTGCAAGGCCTCGTTGGGGAAGTAGCTGTATCCCGCAAGCACCGCACGCACGGCACTCAACAGCTCGGTGATGTCCTGCTGCTTGCACACATAACCGGCAGCACCGGCCTGCATGCAGCGCATGGAGAAAGGCCCCGGAACTTGCAGGGTCAATACCAGAATCTTGATCGACATACCTCTGGACATCAGCCGGTTTATAACTTCGAGCCCATCAAGTTGCGGAATTCCAATATCCAGAATCAAGATGTCTGGAACATATTCAAGAGCCAACTTCAATGCATCCGTGCCGTTATCTGCTTCCGCTACTACTTCAAGGCCATGGCGCTCCATCAACATGCGCACAGCCAAACGGACAACAGGGTGATCATCCACGATCAATACTCTTTTCATAGGTCCATCTCAGTCCTGAGAGTTTTTTTAGAGCCCGCACAATACCCCAGAGAATTGACTCTGACACCGTGCTACAGAGGGCTACGACCTTACGAGGACGATCCTTACAAACAATACCGAATTGCCTTACAAAACGACCTAGATAAAAGTGGTTCAATATCCAAACCGCCTAGGATCAATCGTCAAATCAGCTACTTTTCGTACTAATAAAACTCCAACCTACAAGCACTCTCGGTAGCGGTACTTGGTACTTCGCCCATCAAGAAGTGGCTCACCTTGCCCAACAGACATTTGCTGATCTGAATTAGGCCTCGACGCTCACTGCAATTATCCAGGGCAAAAAAAAGCCCCGCTTATCGCGGGGCTTTCTTCAACCACTCAAAGCATCAGACCAGGGTCCGACCCTTGTTCGCGGCAATGCGCATGCGCAGGGCGTTGAGCTTGATGAAGCCAGCTGCGTCCGCCTGGTTGTAGGCACCGCCGTCCTCTTCGAAGGTAGCGATGTTGGCGTCGAACAGCGACTCGTCAGACTTGCGACCGGTCACGATCACATTGCCCTTGTACAGCTTCAGGCGTACCACACCATTCACGTGGGCCTGGGAGGCGTCGATCATCTGTTGCAGCATCAGACGCTCAGGGCTCCACCAGTAGCCGGTGTAGATCAGGCTGGCGTACTTGGGCATCAGCTCGTCTTTGAGGTGAGCCACTTCGCGGTCCAGGGTGATGGACTCGATGGCGCGGTGGGCACGCAGCATGATGGTGCCGCCAGGTGTCTCGTAGCAGCCGCGGGACTTCATGCCCACGTAACGGTTCTCGACGATGTCCAGACGACCGATACCGTGTTCGCCACCGATGCGGTTCAGGGTCGCCAGCACGGTGGCCGGGGTCATCTCGACGCCGTCCAGTGCCACGATATCGCCGTTGCGGTAGGTCAGTTCCAGGTATTGCGGGGTATCTGGGGCCTTCTCCGGGGAGACAGTCCAGCGCCACATGTCTTCTTCGTGCTCGGTCCAGGTGTCTTCCAGCACGCCACCTTCATAGGAGATGTGCAGCAGGTTGGCATCCATCGAGTACGGGGATTTCTTCTTGCCGTGACGCTCGATCGGGATCCCGTGCTTCTCGGCGTAGTCCATCAGCTTCTCGCGGGACAGCAGGTCCCACTCGCGCCAAGGGGCAATCACCTTCACACCCGGCTTGAGGGCGTAGGCGCCCAGTTCGAAACGCACCTGATCGTTGCCCTTGCCGGTGGCGCCATGGGAAATGGCGTCGGCGCCGGTTTCGTTGGCGATTTCGATCAGGCGCTTGGCGATCAACGGACGAGCGATGGAAGTACCCAGCAGGTACTCGCCTTCGTAGACGGTGTTGGCGCGGAACATCGGGAAGACGAAATCACGCACGAACTCTTCGCGCAGATCGTCGATGTAGATCTCTTTGACGCCCATGGCTTGCGCCTTGGCGCGGGCCGGCTCGACCTCTTCGCCTTGGCCCAGGTCAGCAGTGAAAGTCACTACTTCACAGTTGTAAGTATCCTGCAGCCACTTGAGGATCACCGAAGTGTCCAGGCCGCCCGAATACGCCAGAACGACCTTGTTAACGTCCGCCATGCCATCACTCCACGGGGTTGTACGGAAAGCCGCCAAGTCTACCGATCCACGCGGATAATTTACAGAGGCGCGACAGCTTATGACGACCAAGCGACAGATTATGTCGAGCGAGCGACGACGACAGCCGTATCAGGAAGTCGCCGCTGCGCTGGATCCGGAAGCCGCCTGAGGCGCTGGGGCCGGCTTTTCGGCAGGAGCGACCCGCTCCAGATGCACATTGACCCGCCGGTTCTTCGCCCGGTTGGCCGCATTGGTGTTGGGGGCCAGGGGATAGCGCTCGCCATGGAAGCGCACCACGATCTGGTTTTCCGCCAGGCCATTGGCCTTGAAGAACTCCATGACCGCCAGCGCACGACGGCGCGACAGGTCACGGTTGGTCAGGCGGTTGCCACTGTTATCAGAGTGCCCGTCCAATTCGACATGATTGACCGTGGGGTCGGCCTTGATGAAGTCCACCATCACTTGCAGCTTGGCCTTGGCCCGGGCGTCCAGGTCGATGCCCCCCCCGGGGAAACCGATCTCGGCCTGCTTGACCTGTTCATAGTTCATCGGCAACAGCTTGGCCATGCAGCTTTGATAGTCGCCGTAGGCCTTGCTGAACTTCACCGGCAACAGGCGTACCTCGGACACTCCGCCTTCGCGGGAGAAGTGCCGGACCACCGGGCTGCGCCCCTCCAGCAAACCGACGATCAGACGTCCGGCCTGCATCTGGTTGCTGTTGAACAGCACCCCATCGGTACCGGCCTTGACCGCCCCGAGGTTGATGTCGCCACGCCCCGGCTGCCAGGGGGCGGCGGCCGCAAGCAGGGTCGCGGAACCACCGGCCTGCATGGGGTTGAAACTCTTGAGGCGGAAAATCGCCTGCTCGCCGGCGCGACGAACGAATTCGCCGGAACCGAAATCGGTAACCGGTTGGATCAGGCGGCACTCGAACTTGTCACCTTCGACCGTCCACTCAATGCTCTCCAGGCGAGTCTGGAAAGTGAGAGCCATCGCAGGCAGGCTGGCAAACACACTGAGCAAGGCTAGATAACGCTGGCGCACGGGAGGCTCCACTGACGTGTACAACAGAAAAATCGACAGGCGTTAATACGCCATACCTTCGGGATATCGGTTGCTCGTCGCAAAACTTGATAGCGAGTGCCTGGAAGAGTCTTTTCCGGTAGCATTCCCCCGAGTTTTACCCGCCTGGAACCTCCAATGTCCGACCGCCTGACCCTGCTGCGTCCCGACGACTGGCATATTCATCTTCGCGATGGGGCCGTGTTGCCCAATACAGTCGCAGATGTCGCGCGCACCTTTGGCCGCGCCATCATCATGCCCAACCTGGTACCTCCGGTGCGCAACGCCGCGGAAGCCGACGCCTATCGCCAGCGCATTCTAGCTGCGCGCCCGGCCGGCAGCCGCTTCGAGCCACTGATGGTGCTCTACCTGACCGACCGTACCCAGCCGGAGGAAATCCGCGCGGCCAAGGCCTGCGGTTTCGTCCACGCCGCCAAGCTGTACCCGGCCGGCGCGACCACCAACTCGGATTCGGGCGTGACCAGCATCGACAAGATTTTCCCGGTGCTTGAAGCCATGGCCGAAGTCGGCCTGCCGCTGTTGATCCACGGCGAGGTAACCCGCGGCGACGTCGACGTCTTCGACCGCGAGAAAATCTTCATCGACGAGCACATGCGGCGTGTGGTTGAACGCTTCCCCAGCCTGAAAGTGGTGTTCGAACACATCACCACCGCTGAAGCCGTGCAGTTCGTCAAGGAGGCTTCGGCCAACGTTGGCGCAACCATCACCGCGCACCACCTGCTGTACAACCGCAACCACATGCTGGTGGGCGGTATTCGTCCGCACTTCTATTGCCTGCCGATCCTCAAGCGCAACACCCACCAGGAAGCCCTGCTGGATGCGGCCACCAGCGGCAACGCGAAGTTCTTCCTCGGCACCGACTCGGCACCTCACGCCCAGCACGCCAAGGAAGCCGCTTGCGGTTGCGCCGGCTGCTACAGCGCCTACGCCGCCATCGAGCTGTACGCCGAAGCGTTCGAACAACGCAATGCCCTGGATCAGCTGGAAGCTTTCGCCAGCCTCAACGGCCCGCGCTTCTACGGCCTGCCGGCCAACACCGACAGCATCACCCTGGTCCGTGAAGAATGGACCGCTCCTGCCAGCCTGCCGTTTGGCGAGCTGACTGTCATTCCGCTGCGCGCCGGTGAAAAACTGCGCTGGCGCCTGCTGGAGGATCACTCGTGAGTGACGACCATTTCGACGACGAACAAGAAGGTAGCAGCGGCGGTCCTCGCCATCCGATGGCGGCACGCTTTCGCGGTTACCTGCCGGTAGTCGTCGATGTTGAAACCGGTGGCTTCAACTCGGCCACCGACGCCCTGCTGGAAATTGCCGCAACCACCATCGGCATGGACGAAAAAGGCTTCGTGTTCCCCGAACACACCTACTTCTTCCGGGTCGAGCCTTTCGAAGGCGCGAACATCGAAGCTGCAGCCCTGGAATTCACCGGGATCAAGCTTGACCATCCCCTGCGCATGGCTGTGAGCGAAGAAACCGCCCTCACCGATATTTTCCGCGGGGTGCGCAAGGCGCTGAAGGCCAATGGCTGCAAGCGCGCCATCCTGGTAGGCCACAACAGCAGCTTCGACCTGGGCTTCCTGAATGCCGCCGTGGCGCGCCTGGACATGAAGCGCAATCCGTTCCACCCGTTCTCCAGCTTCGATACCGCCACTCTGGCTGGCCTGGCATACGGCCAGACCGTGCTGGCCAAGGCCTGTCAGAGCGCAGACATCGACTTCGACGGTCGCGAGGCCCACTCGGCTCGCTACGACACCGAGAAGACCGCCGAGCTGTTCTGCGGCATCGTCAACCGCTGGAAACAGATGGGCGGCTGGCAGGATTTCGACGACTGAATAGTCGCTTACCTTTGCCCCATAAAAAAACCGGCCCTAAGGCCGGTTTTTTTATGCGTGACGCCAAGCCTTACAGCTTGCCGGCGTTCTCGCTCAGGTAAGCAGCAACGCCTTCTGGCGAAGCGGTCATGCCCTTGTCGCCTTTCTTCCAGTTGGCAGGGCAGACTTCGCCGTGCTCTTCGTGGAACTGCAGAGCGTCGACCAGACGGATCAGCTCTTCCATGTTGCGGCCCAGTGGCAGGTCGTTGACGATCTGCGAGCGGACAACGCCTTTGTCGTCGATCAGGAACGCGCCACGGAAAGCCACGCCGCCTTCGGACTCAACGTCGTAGGCCTTGGCGATTTCGTGCTTCATGTCAGCAGCCATGATGTATTGAACCTGACCGATGCCGCCGGCATTGATCGGGGTGTTACGCCAGGCGTTGTGAGTGAAGTGCGAGTCGATGGACACAGCGATCACTTCAACGTTGCGTGCCTTGAAGTCGGCCATGCGGTGGTCCAGAGCGATCAGCTCGGACGGGCACACGAAGGTGAAGTCCAGTGGGTAGAAGAACACCAGGCCGTATTTGCCTTTGATGGCCGAGGACAGGGTGAAGCTGTCGACGATTTCGCCATTGCCGAGAACGGCCGGAACGGTGAAGTCAGGGGCTTGTTTGCCTACGAGTACGCTCATTGGATATCTCCTGGTGTGGACGTAGTAATGAAGAAGAAGGGTTGGCCCCGAGCCTGCCATGCTGATACGACAGCCCCGTGACGTGCGCCCTCTTCGCAAGGACCGACCATCATACACGGCGTTTTTAAGCTGTCCTTAGTGGTTTTTCCTCTGGCCGGCCTCCAACGCGAAAAATGCGAATGATCTGTCATTAATGCCAAGAAAAGCCGTTCGTCACTCAAGCAAGAATCAGCAACAAAGGGCGTCGAAACCACTTTGACAATAATTCTCGTTAACATTAAGATCCATCGCAATTGAGCCCTAACCAGCGACGGTTCTCATCTTATGTATGTCTGCCTCTGCACCGGTGTCACCGACGGACAAATTCGCGAAGCGATCTACGAAGGTTGCTGCAGCTACCGCGAAGTACGCCAGGCCACCGGCGTTGCCAGCCAGTGCGGCAAATGTGCCTGCCTGGCCAAGCAAGTGGTTCGCGAAACCCTGACCGAATTGCAGAGCAGCCAAGCGGCAATCCCCTACCCTGTGGAATTTAATGTCGCCTGATTTAATCAATAATTAGCGGCGTTACAAACAACCGGACCTGGCGTCCGGTTTTTTTATGCCTGTAATTCAATCGCTTAGAGACAAAACGCGGAACACAAACATTCTTATTCCGATTAATTTTCATATATTATTCAATAACTTAGGTTTGACAGTAATGTTCATGCAGCTCAGACTCCGCCCATGTTCCACTAAATACAGGGCAGGACCCCATCATGAAAGGCGACATTACAGTCATCCAGCATCTCAATAAAATCCTTGCCAATGAACTGGTCGCGATCAATCAGTACTTCCTGCATGCGCGCATGTATGAAGATTGGGGCCTGAACAAGCTGGGCAAGCACGAGTACCACGAGTCCATCGACGAGATGAAGCATGCGGACAAGCTGATCAAGCGCATCCTCTTCCTCGAAGGCCTGCCCAACGTCCAGGACCTGGGCAAGTTGCATATCGGTGAGCACACCAAGGAAATGCTCGAATGCGACCTGCGTATCGAGCGCACCGGCCATGCCGACCTCAAGGCCGCGATCGCCCATTGCGAATCGGTTGGTGACTTCGGCAGCCGTGAACTGCTGGAAGATATTCTGGAATCCGAAGAAGAGCATATCGACTGGCTGGAAACCCAATTGGGCCTGATCGATAAAGTGGGTATCGAGAACTATCTGCAATCGCAAATGGGTGACGAGTAACTCAACTCGTAATACCCGAAGAATAAAAAAGCCCCGCTTCTCTTATGAGAGCGGGGCTTTTTTTATTACGCGGATATGTTCGCGTAACAAACCGGAGCAGAGTGCTTGCCGCAAGTTTCCGAGAATCACACGAGTAGCATGTCGATTCCCGGAAACCCTCGCGAGCAGGCGCGCTTTTACGCTTCGGTCTTGGCAGCGGCTTTTTCGGCAGCGGCCTTGATCAGGCTCTGCAATTCACCGTTGGCGAACATTTCAGCCATGATGTCGCTGCCGCCGACCAGCTCACCGGCCACCCACAGTTGTGGGAAGGTTGGCCAATTGGCGTACTTGGGCAGGTTGGCGCGAATTTCCGGGTTCTGCAGGATGTCCACGTAAGCGAACTTCTCACCACAGCCCATTACGGCCTGAGCGGCTTTGGCAGAGAAGCCGCACTGCGGGGCATTCGGCGAGCCTTTCATGTAAAGCAGAATGGTGTTGTTGGCAATCTGCTCTTTAATAGTTTCGATGATATCCATGGAACACCTCGGCTGAACTTTCCGACTCTGTTGTCGGCACGGTGGCGCATTGTAACGGAATCCTGAGCACCCTGCTCGGCCTCTCCGACAAACATCTCAGGCCGCCTGCACCCTGACCGGCACCCCGTTCAACGCCGCATTTCCCGACAGCACATCGAGCTGGCGCTCGTCGGTCAGGTCATTGGCGCTGCAACCCGGCTGCTCCGTGGCTATGTTCATCTGCACGCCCGGACGCACATGCCCCCAGCCATGGGGCAGGCTCACAACCCCCGGCATCATCTCGGCGCTGGCCAGCACTTCGACTTCCACCGCGCCGACCCGTGAACTGATGCGTACCCGTTGACCGTCCTGCAAACCCCGGTGAGCCAGATCCTGCGGATGCATCAGCAGTTGGTGACGAGGCTTGCCCTTCACCAGGCGGTGATAGTTGTGCATCCAGGAGTTGTTACTGCGCACATGCCTGCGGCCGATCAACAACAGTTCCCCCTCCTGCGGCGCCTTCAGGGCAGCAAAGCGCTCCAGGTCGGCCATGATCGCCGGCGGTGCAGCCTGGACCCGCCGGTTTTCGGTTTTCAGGCGCCCGGCCAGATTCGGCTGCAGCGGCCCCAGATCGATGCCATGGGGATGCTCGGCCAGCGTCGCCAATGACAGCTTGAACGGCGAGGCGTCGCCATAAGGCCCGGCACGCAGCCCCATATCAATCATTTGCGCCGGAGCGATAGTCGGCTTGAGCGAGCTTTCGGTGCGCTCGGCAAAGGCCTTGGCCAGGCCGACGAAGATCTCCCAGTCGTGCAGTGCACCTTCGGGCTTGGGCAGGATCGCGCGGTTGAAACGGCTGACATTGCGCACCGCGAACAGATTGAACGTGGTGTCGTAGTGATCATTTTCCAGGGCCGAGGTGGACGGCAGGATCAAGTCGGCATAGCGCGTGGTTTCGTTGATGTACAGGTCGATGCTGAGCATGAACTCCAAGCCATCCAGCGCCTGCTCCAGCTGCCGGCCATTGGGCGTGGACAGCACCGGGTTGCCCGCCACCGTGATCAGCGCCCGTACCTGCCCCTCCCCTTCGGTGAGCATCTCTTCTGCCAGGGCCGACACCGGCAACTCGCCGCCGTATTCCGGAAGCCCGGAAACCCGGCTCTGCCAGGCATTGAAGTGGCCGCCCGAAGTCGCCGCTACCAGATCCACCGCGGGGCTGGTACACAAGGCGCCACCCACGCGGTCGAGGTTACCGGTGACCAGGTTGAGCAATTGCAGCAACCAATGGCACAGCGTGCCGAAGGCCTGGGTCGAGACGCCCATGCGCCCGTAGCAGACCGCTCTGTCGGCCGAGGCGAAATCCCTGGCCAGTTGGCGGATCTGCGGCGTCGCAATGGCGCACAGGGGGCTCATCGCCTCTGCCGTGAACCGGGATATGGCCTGGCGCACCTCGGCCAGCCCGTCCACCTGCAAGTGACTGTCGCGGGTCGGCCCCTCTTCGAAGATGCTGTTGAGCAGGCCAAACAGCAGCGCGACATCGCCCCCCGGGCGGACAAACAGATGCTGGTCGGCCATGGCCGCGGTTTCGCTGCGCCGCGGATCGACCACCACTACCTTGCCGCCACGGGCCTGGATCGCTTTCAAGCGCTTTTCCACATCCGGAACGGTCATGATGCTGCCGTTGGACGCCAGGGGATTGCCGCCAAGAATCAACATGAAATCGGTGTGATCGATATCCGGAATCGGCAACAGCAAGCCGTGGCCATACATCAGGTAGCTGGTCAGGTGCTGAGGTAATTGGTCGACCGAGGTAGCCGAGAAGCGATTGCGCGTCTTGAGCTGGCCGAGAAAGTAGTTGCTGTGGGTCATCAGCCCATAGTTGTGCACGCTGGGATTGCCCTGGTAGGTCGCCACCGCGTTGTTGCCATGACGCTGCTGAATACTCGCCAGCCGCTCGGCCACCAGGGCAAAGGCCTCGTCCCATTCGATCGGTTGCCACTCATTGCCAACCCGGCGCACCGGCTGGCGCAGGCGGTCCGGGTCATTCTGGATATCTTGCAAGGCCACGGCCTTGGGGCAGATATGACCGCGGCTGAAACTGTCCTGAAGATCGCCCTTGATCGAGCTGATGCGCGGAGCACTGCCGTCTTCTTCAGTGATTTCCAGGGTCAGGCCACAGATGGCCTCACACAGGTGGCAGGCACGGTGATGGAGAGTCTTGGTCATGGCCAGTCTCTATTGTTTGAGAGCGCAGCGTATTCGCTTGCCGGAAGCAAAAACTATGGGCGCTCCCCTGACAGGACACCAGTGACGTTCGTCCCATGAATTCACGGCCATCAGCCCCGGCCATGATCGGCGCCTTCAGTTGGAGGGCAACCGTGGCGGCCCATCCGCTGAGACGTGGGTGGTTGCATCCACGGCCTCCCGCTCTCCATAGCCACCCGAGAGTTGTGCGAGCAATCGCCAATGCTCGTCCAGGCCTGCACTGAGGCTCATCATCCGGTCGATCATCTTGCGCGCGGCCGCTCGGGTCACCGGATATTCACTGCGCAGCAGCTCGAAGGAAAACGCCGTCACCGAAGCTGTCATGTCGGTGAGTGCCCGGGCCGTGAGCCCCAAGAGCGTCATCAGTTGTTGCTCCCTGGATTCCATCGTTCACCCGTCCCTGCCACTGATTCGCCTTTATAACCTCAGCACTTTGCATTAGGAAATGTTTCAGGCTGCCAGCCCGCGGATTATCCGGGACGCAGCCCCCGCCCTCCAGGTCAGAAAACGACTGCATGGGCATCACCCGCGCCGCGCTCGATTGCCAAGGCGCGCCGGGGCAGTGTACAAATGCCCGGCTGCTGTCTGGAAACTGGTCTCAAAAGTGCCAGCGCATTCGCGTCCTGGCCTCTCATGCCCATAATCGCCGTAGCACTACTATTGGTAAGACGCGACATTTAATTATAAGATCGCGCCTTCCCCTATTTCGTCGCCCCGTGCGGCTTTCGCCGCAGGTCCAGCCCGTTGTTCGACTAAACAAGGCTTTGAGAATCTGCGGTCCGTTGCAAAAAGGTAGTTAATGATGAGCGCAAGGCACTTTCTCTCCCTGATGGATTGCACGCCCGAAGAGCTGGTCAGTGTGATTCGTCGAGGCATCGAGCTGAAGGACCTGCGTAACCGCGGCGTACTCTTCGAGCCCTTGAAAAATCGTGTGCTTGGCATGATTTTCGAGAAGTCGTCGACCCGAACCCGACTGTCCTTCGAAGCCGGCATGATCCAGCTGGGCGGCCAGGCCATCTTCCTTTCGCCACGGGACACTCAACTGGGGCGCGGCGAGCCCATCGGCGACTGCGCCATCGTCATGTCGCGCATGCTCGATGCCGTGATGATCCGCACCTTTGCCCACAGCACCCTGACCGAGTTTGCGGCCAACTCCCGCGTACCGGTGATCAACGGCCTGTCCGATGACCTGCACCCCTGCCAACTGCTGGCTGACATGCAGACGTTCCTCGAGCATCGCGGCTCGATTCAGGGCAAGACCGTGGCCTGGATCGGCGACGGCAACAACATGTGCAACAGCTATATAGAAGCGGCCATCCAGTTCGACTTCCAACTGCGCATCGCCTGCCCTGAAGGCTACGAGCCGAACGCAGACTTCGTCGCTCAGGCCGGCGAGCGCGTGACCATCGTCCGCGACCCTCGCGAAGCCGTGCGTGGCGCCCACCTGGTGAGCACCGATGTCTGGACCTCCATGGGCCAGGAAGAGGAGACCGCCAAGCGCCTGCAACTGTTCGCTCCCTTCCAGGTCAACCGTGCACTGCTGGACCTGGCCGCCGAGGACGTTCTGTTCATGCATTGCCTGCCCGCCCACCGCGGTGAAGAAATCAGCCTCGACCTGCTGGACGACCCGCGTTCGGTGGCCTGGGACCAGGCGGAAAACCGCCTCCACGCACAAAAGGCCCTGCTCGAATTCCTCGTCGAGCCGGCGTACCACCACGCATGAGCCAGCCCTTGCTACTGAACCTGCGCAACCTCGCTTGCGGCTACCAGGACCAACGCGTGGTGCAGAACCTCAACCTGCACCTCAATGCAGGGGATATCGGCTGCCTGCTGGGCTCATCCGGCTGCGGCAAGACCACCACCCTGCGCGCCATCGCCGGGTTCGAGCCGGTGCATGAGGGGGAAATCCAGCTGGCGGGCGAGACCATCTCCAGCGCCGGTTTCACCCTGGCGCCGGAGAAACGCCGGATCGGCATGGTGTTCCAGGACTACGCCCTGTTCCCGCACCTGAGCGTGGCCGACAACATTGCCTTCGGCATTCGCAAACACCCGCAGAAAGAGCGGGTGGTGGCCGAACTGCTGGAGCTGGTGAACCTGAAGAGCCTCGGCCAGCGCTTCCCCCACGAACTGTCCGGTGGCCAGCAACAACGGGTGGCCCTGGCTCGTGCCCTGGCTCCCGAACCACAACTGCTGTTGCTGGACGAGCCCTTCTCCAACCTCGACGGCGAACTGCGACGCAAGCTCAGCCACGAGGTGCGTGACATCCTCAAGGCCCGTGGCACCAGTGCGATCCTGGTCACTCACGACCAGGAGGAAGCCTTTGCCGTGAGCGATCAGGTAGGGGTATTCAAGGAAGGCCGCCTGGAACAGTGGGACACACCGTACAACCTCTACCACGAACCCCAGACGCCCTTCGTCGCCAGCTTCATCGGTCAGGGCTACTTCATTCGCGGCCAGTTGAGCAGCCCGGAATCGGTACAGACCGAACTCGGCTTGCTGCAGGGCAACCGTGCCTACACCTGGCCAACCGGCGGTGCGGTGGATGTGCTGTTGCGTCCGGACGACATCGTCCACGCCCCCGACAGCGCCTTGAAAGCCCGCGTCGTGGGCAAGACGTTCCTCGGCGCCTCGACCCTGTATCGCCTGCAACTGCCCACCGGCAGCCAGCTGGAATCGATCTTTCCGAGCCACGCCGATCATCAGGTCGGCGCCGACGTGGGTATCCGGGTCGCGGCGGAACACCTGGTGCTGTTCCAGGCCTCGGGCAGTACCGCAGCGCAGATCCCGCAAAGCGACTCAGGGGTGCGCCGCTACAGCAGCGCGCATTGAGCCGTCTTCGCTGGCAAGCCAGCTCCTACGACAGCCCACTGTAGGAGCCGGCTTGCCGGCGAAACACCCAGCACAGTCATGGCAGATGCAACTGCCCACTGGCAATCAGCCGGGCATGCCCACCGATCTTCACCCGCTCACCTTCCAGACGACAAAACAATGCGCCACCTCGGGCAGAGCACTGGTAGGCGCTCAACTGCGGCTTATCCAACCGCTGCGCCCAGTAAGGCGCCAGGCAGCAATGGGTGGATCCGGTCACCGGGTCCTCATCGATACCGATGGCGGGGGCAAAATAGCGCGAGACAAAGTCGTGCTGCTCCCCACGCGCAGTCACGATCACCCCGGGCCAGGGCAGTTTCGCCAGCGCCGTCATATCCGGCCGGCACTCACGCACCGCCTGCTCCGACTCCAGCACGGCCAATAGCTCGTTGGCCCCCAGCAATTCGACGACCTCAACCCCCAGCGCTTGTGCCACCGCCTCCCGCCCTGCCTGGCTGCTCGGGCTGCGCAGCGGGAAATCCAGCCACAACAGGCCCTCTTCACGGGTGACACTCAGGGGCCCGGACTGGCTAAGGAAGTCGATACGCTGCGCGGTCTGGCCATGAACCTCGAACAACACATAGGCAGTGGCCAAGGTTGCATGCCCGCACAACGGCACTTCAGTCACCGGGGTGAACCAGCGAATCCGCCAGCCCTGGGCCTCACGCACCACAAAAGCGGTTTCTGCCAGATTGTGCTCGGCGGCAATCTGCTGCATCAGCCTGTCATCGAGCCAGGACTCAAGCCGGTAAACCATGGCCGGATTACCCGCGAACGGGCGCTCGCTGAACGCATCGACCTGATGAAACTCAAGCTGCATATCCCTTCTCCGTGAATAACTGGCCACCAGCATGGGCCCTGGCCCCCAACGGGCGACAGACACAGAAGTCGGGATTTTCCTGCATACAGCAGCGGCCCTGGCCGCAGCCGTTGCGACTCAAAGACGACCGATATCAGCGAACCTGGCCTGGGTATGCTCGGCCAGCACCGCCGGCGCCAGCTCGACTTCCAGGCCACGGCGCCCGGCGCTGACAAAGATGCTGGCGAACGGCTGCGCACTGTTATCGATAAAGGTCCGCAGGCGCTTCTTCTGCCCCAGCGGGCTGATGCCTCCCAGCAGGTACCCCGTGGCGCGCTGGGCGGCAGCCGGGTCGGCCATTTCAGCCTTCTTCACGCCCGCTGCGTGGGCCAGGGCCTTCAGGTCAAGACTTCCGACGACCGGCACCACCGCCACCAGCAGCTCACCCTTTTCACTGCTGGCAAGCAAGGTCTTGAACACCTGCGCTGGATCAAGATCAAGTTTCTCCGCGGCCTCCAGGCCATAGGAGGCGGCCTTGGGGTCATGTTCGTAACTGTGGATGCGATGTTCGGCGCGAACTTTTTTCAGCAGGTCCAGTGCAGGGGTCATGGCAGCTCCAGGCGAGGAATGAAAAGGCAAAACCAAGCGCGCGAATTTTAGGTCATTCACCAGCAAAAGGCTCTATTCCAAGCCTTGATAACCGGCCCGTGTGCCTACGAAAGCAACCATGCCTGTCGTTCCCGCGACTATGCCCCGGAATCATTCATTTGATTGATATCTATAAAATGACCATCCGTTCACTTTCGACCTTTGACAGCGGTGTTTCTTGTCTATATTTTTTCGTTTCTGAATATCATGCGGTAGATCCAAGGTTGTACCCAGTAGCAAGGCGAGGTCGGAATGGGGATTCCGCCTTCGTTTAAAGTCGCGCTCCATGCCTTTTGCAGCAGCGCCAGACAACAACAAAAATCGAGGTTCACATGACAACTGCTCTGCAACAACCGTCGCTATCGGGCCAATGCATCGCCGAGTTTCTGGGTACTGCGCTGTTGATCTTCTTCGGCACCGGCTGTGTCGCCGCGCTCAAGGTCGCGGGGGCCAGCTTCGGCCTATGGGAAATCAGCATCATCTGGGGGATCGGCGTGAGCATGGCGATCTACCTGACCGCCGGAGTTTCCGGCGCGCACCTGAACCCGGCCGTGAGCATCGCCCTGTGCCTGTTCGCCGATTTTGAAAAGCGCAAACTGCCGTTCTACATCCTCGCCCAGATCGCTGGCGCCTTCTGTGCGGCGCTGTTGGTTTACACGCTGTACAGCAACCTGTTCTTCGATTTCGAACAAACCCACCAGATGGTCCGTGGCACCCAGGCCAGCCTGGAACTGGCCTCGGTGTTCTCCACCTTCCCCAACCCGGCGCTGTCCACTGCCCAGGCGTTCCTTGTGGAGCTGGTGATCACCGCCATCCTGATGGGAGTGATCATGTCCCTGACCGATGACAACAATGGCCTGCCGCGCGGCCCGATGGCTCCGCTGCTGATCGGCCTGCTGATTGCCGTGATCGGCAGTGCCATGGGCCCGCTGACCGGGTTTGCGATGAACCCGGCGCGGGACTTCGGGCCTAAACTGATGACGTTCGTGACCGGCTGGGGTGAAATTTCCTTCACCGGCGGCCGTGATATTCCGTATTTCCTGGTGCCAATCTTCGCTCCGATCCTCGGCGCCTGCCTGGGTGCTGCGGCCTATCGCGGCTTGATTGCCCGCCATTTGCCCAGCGCTGCTGTCGCCCCGGAGGCCGAACAGGTCACCGAAGGCAAAGTCAAAGCTTCCTGAATCCAGTGGCGCGTGATCCTGCCCAAATCGATCGCGCGCCTGTTCTCACTCCCTTATTTCGTCCAAGGCAATCGACATGACCGACATTCAGAATAAGAACTACATCATTGCCCTCGATCAGGGTACGACCAGTTCCCGGGCGATCATTTTCGATCGCGACGCCAACGTGGTCTGCACCGCCCAGCGCGAATTCGCCCAGCATTACCCTCAGGCCGGCTGGGTCGAACATGACCCGATGGAAATCTTCGCCACCCAGAGCGCGGTGATGGTCGAGGCCCTGGCACAAGCCGGCCTGCATCACGACCAGGTGGCCGCCATCGGTATCACCAACCAGCGTGAAACCACTGTGGTCTGGGACAAGAACACCGGCCGGCCGATCTACAACGCCATCGTCTGGCAGTGCCGCCGCAGCACCGAGATCTGCCAGCAGCTCAAGCGCGACGGCCTGGAAGACTACATCCGCGAAACCACCGGCCTGGTGACCGACCCCTACTTCTCCGGTACCAAGCTCAAGTGGATCCTCGACAACGTCGAAGGCAGCCGCGAGCGTGCGCGCAACGGCGAGCTGCTGTTCGGCACCATCGACAGCTGGCTGATCTGGAAATTCACCGGCGGCAAGACCCACGTCACCGACTACACCAACGCCTCGCGCACCATGCTCTTCAACATCCACACCCTGGAGTGGGACGCGAAGATGCTGGAGGTGCTGGACATCCCGCGGGAAATGCTCCCGGAAGTGAAGTCCTCGTCGGAAATATATGGCCGCACCAAGAGCGGCATCGCCATCGGCGGTATCGCCGGCGACCAGCAGGCCGCGCTGTTCGGCCAGATGTGCGTCGAGCCGGGCCAGGCCAAGAACACCTATGGCACCGGCTGCTTCCTGCTGATGAACACCGGCGACAAGGCGGTTAAATCCCAGCACGGCATGCTCACCACTATCGCCTGCGGCCCCCGTGGCGAAGTGGCCTACGCCCTGGAAGGTGCAGTATTCAACGGTGGTTCCACCGTGCAGTGGCTGCGTGATGAACTGAAGATCATCAACGACGCCCACGACACCGAATACTTCGCCGGCAAGGTCAAGGACAGCAACGGCGTGTATCTGGTGCCGGCCTTCACCGGCCTGGGTGCTCCCTACTGGGACCCCTATGCCCGTGGCGCGCTGTTCGGCCTGACCCGCGGCGTGCGCGTAGACCACATCATCCGTGCCGCCCTGGAGTCCATCGCCTACCAGACCCGCGACGTGCTCGACGCCATGCAGCAGGACTCCGGCGAACGCCTCAAAGCCCTGCGGGTGGACGGCGGCGCCGTGGCCAACAACTTCCTCATGCAGTTCCAGGCCGACATCCTCGGCACCCAGGTGGAACGCCCGCAAATGCGTGAAACCACCGCCCTGGGCGCTGCCTACCTGGCGGGCCTGGCCTGCGGTTTCTGGGGCAGCCTGGAAGAACTGCGGGGCAAGGCGGTGATCGAGCGCGAGTTCGAACCACAACTGGCGGAAGCGGAAAAAGAAGGCCTGTACGCAGGCTGGAAGAAGGCCGTCAGCCGCACCCGCGACTGGGAACCCCACGACGAGGCCAAATAAGCCAAGCCGTGGATTGGTAACCGCTTGTAACTGGTAGGGAGGGGATTCCTGCGGCATCATGGGCAAATTTTGCACGGCAGCCCAAAGGAAGCCCCATGAATCTGCCTCCCCGTCAGCAGCAAATCCTCGATCTGGTTCGCGAACGCGGCTACGTCAGCATCGAGGAATTGGCCCAGCTGTTCGTCGTAACCCCGCAAACCATCCGCCGCGATATCAACCAGCTGGCGGAAGCCAATCTGCTGCGCCGCTACCACGGTGGCGCAGCCTATGACTCCAGCGTAGAAAACACCGCCTACGCCATGCGCGCCGACCAGATGCGCGACGAAAAGCAGCGTATCGGCGAAGCCGTTGCCGCGCAGATCCCCGATCACGCCTCGCTGTTCATCAATATCGGCACCACCACCGAATCCATCGCCCGGGCCCTGCTCAATCACAGCCACCTGAAGATCATCACCAACAACCTGCACGTGGCCTCGATGCTCAGTGCCAAGGATGATTTCGACGTGCTGCTCACCGGCGGCAATGTGCGCCGTGACGGCGGCGTAGTGGGCCAGGCCAGTGTCGACTTCATCAACCAGTTCAAGGTCGACTTCGCCCTGGTGGGCATCAGTGGCATCGACGAGGACGGCAGCCTGCTGGACTTCGACTACCAGGAAGTGCGGGTATCCCAGGCGATCATCGCCAATGCCCGGCAGGTGATCCTGGCTGCCGACTCCAGCAAGTTCGGGCGCAACGCCATGATCCGCCTGGGGCCCATCAGCCTGATCGATTGCCTGGTCACCGACCAGCAACCGGTACCGGCCCTGACCCAACTGCTCAACCAGCACAAGATCCGCCTCGAAGTGGTCTGACTGCTCTCCCTCCTGCGGATCCGGCCGCGCTCGAACGACGAGCCTCGACGCTTCATCGCTTTCGAAATCGCCGCGGCCGATCCCGCCATCCAGCCCAAGGCAACAGCAGCGGCTACAGTTACCCGTCGACAATGTTCGAAAACTTTCCTTTAGCGCTGCTTCGATCAGTTTTTTCAATCGAAGCACGCTGGATGCGTGCATCTTTATGCGCTAGTATTTTCGAAAATGAACATTAATGTTCGAATTCAAATATCAAAGTAACACGAGGCCTGTCGATGCCCACTTCTACCTTGCCCGCGCGCCCTCTTTCCGAGGTTTACGATATCGCCGTCATTGGCGGTGGGATCAATGGTGTTGGAATTGCCGCCGATGCGGCAGGTCGCGGCCTGTCCGTGTTCCTTTGCGAAAAGGACGACCTGGCCAGCCATACCTCCTCGGCCAGCAGCAAGCTGATCCACGGCGGCCTGCGCTACCTCGAACATTACGAGTTCCGCCTGGTGCGCGAAGCCCTGGCCGAACGCGAAGTGCTGCTGGCCAAGGCCCCGCATATCGTCAAGCCCATGCGTTTCGTCCTGCCGCACCGGCCGCACCTGCGCCCGGCCTGGATGATTCGCGCCGGCCTGTTCCTGTATGACCACCTGGGCAAGCGGGAAAAACTCGCCGGCTCGCGCAGCCTGAAGTTCGGTGCCGACAGCGCCCTGAAAGCCGAAATCACCAAGGGCTTCGAATACTCCGATTGCTGGGTCGACGATGCGCGCCTGGTGGTGCTCAATGCCATGGCCGCCCGCGAACACGGCGCCCACGTTCATACCCAGACCCGCTGCATCAGCGCCCGCCGCAGCAAGGGCCTGTGGCAACTGGAGCTGGAGCGCGCCGATGGCAGCCTGTTCTCCATCAGCGCCAAGGCCCTGGTGAACGCCGCGGGCCCCTGGGTCGCCAAGTTCATCAAGGACGACCTCAAGCTGGAGTCGCCGTACGGTATCCGCCTGATCCAGGGCAGCCACCTGATCGTGCCCAAGCTGTACGAGGGCGAGCACGCGCACATCCTGCAGAACGAAGACCAGCGCATCGTCTTCACCATTCCCTACCTCAACCAGTTCACCCTGATCGGTACCACCGACCGCGAATACACCGGTGACCCGGCCAAGGTAGCGATCACTGAAGGTGAAACCGATTACCTGCTGCAAGTGGTCAATGCGCACTTCAAGAAACAGCTGAGCCGCAGCGATATCCTGCACAGCTATTCCGGCGTTCGCCCGCTGTGCAATGACGAATCCGACAACCCTTCGGCCGTGACCCGCGACTACACCCTGGCCCTTTCCAGCCATGGCGAGGAGGCCCCCCTGCTGTCGGTGTTCGGCGGCAAGCTGACCACCTACCGCAAACTGGCGGAATCGGCGATGGCGCAGCTGGCGCCGTACTTCAAGCAGGCCAAGCCGAGCTGGACAGCCCAGGCCACCCTGCCCGGTGGCGAGAACATGAGCACGCCACAGGCACTGGCAGAAGCCATCCGCAAGAAGTTCGACTGGGTACCCAGCCAGATCGCCCAGCGCTGGGCCACCAGCTACGGCAGCCGTACCTGGCGCCTGCTGGAAGGCGTGCACAGCCTCAGCGACCTGGGCGAACACCTGGGCGGCGGCCTCTATACCCGTGAAGTGGATTACCTGTGCAGCGAGGAATGGGCAGTGAAAGCCCAGGACATTCTCTGGCGCCGGAGCAAGCTCGGGCTGTTCACCACCGAGGCGCAGCAGCAGCAACTGCAGGATTATCTGCAGAAAGTCGAGCACAATCGCGGCAAGATCAAGGCTGCCTGAGCCACATAGGCAAGCAAAGCCCCTGCGCCGGAAGGTCCAGGGGCTTTTTTGTGGGCCCGCAGGATTGAACGTTTCGCCGGCAAGCCGGCTCCTACAATGGCAGGGGCACGTTCGGTTTTCCGAATGGCGAAGCCGCAGGGGTTCGGATAACCGGATACAGCCGCTGAAATCCCCAGGTCATAAATATTCTATAGGCTTGAAAATCAAGGGTTTGACGATGATCAATGGGTCTGGCACGACTCATGCTCTACACTGTGCGACGAATGCCTGTCGTGCCAACACAACAGGAGCCGTCAAGGCATTCGCTGTATAAAAGAGCCGTCGAACTGGCTTCATAAAAAAAACAAATGTCGAGGAAATATTGATGCGCATCGTTCCCCATCTGTTGGGCGCAGCTATCGCTGCCGCTCTGATTAGCACTCCAGTTTTCGCTGCCGAGCTCACCGGCACACTGAAGAAAATCAAAGAGTCCGGCACCATCACCCTCGGACATCGCGACGCTTCCATTCCGTTTTCCTACATCGCTGACGCTTCCGGCGTGCCAGTGGGTTACTCCCACGACATCCAGCTGAAAATCGTCGAAGCGATCAAGAAAGACCTCGACATGCCTGACCTGAAGGTCAAGTACAACCTGGTCACCTCCCAGACCCGCATCCCGCTGGTGCAGAACGGCACCGTGGACGTCGAGTGCGGCTCCACCACCAACAACGTCGAGCGTCAGCAACAAGTCGACTTCTCCGTTGGCATCTTCGAGATCGGCACCCGTCTGCTGTCCAAGAAGGACTCTTCCTACAAGGACTTCGCGGACCTGAAAGGCAAGAACGTGGTAACCACAGCCGGTACCACTTCCGAGCGCATCCTCAAGGCCATGAACGCCGACAAGCAGATGGGCATGAACGTGATCTCCGCCAAGGACCACGGTGAGTCGTTCCAGATGCTGGAATCGGGCCGCGCCGTAGCCTTCATGATGGACGACGCGCTGCTGGCCGGTGAAATGGCCAAGGCCAAGAAACCGACCGACTGGGCCGTGACCGGTACCCCTCAGTCCTACGAAATCTACGGCTGCATGGTGCGCAAGGGCGATGCCCCGTTCAAGAAAGCCGTGGATGACGCCATCGTCGCCACCTACAAATCGGGCGAAATCAACAAGATCTACGACAAGTGGTTCCAGTCGCCGATCCCGCCAAAAGGCCTGAACCTGATGTTCCCGATGAGCGATGAGCTCAAGGCCCTGATCGCCAACCCGACCGACAAAGCGGCTGACGACAAAAAGTCCTGATTCCTGACTAACCTTATCTCCTGAAGGGGCCCTGCCCTTTCAGGAGTCTGTCACTACCTGCTGGCATTTTTTGGAAACACTCGAACCGGTGGTTGTCGAGCCGATCGTGTGTGCCTGATCGTCATGATCAGGCGGGAACGGACGTCCCCAGGCGGGTGCTTGTACATCGAACGATCTGAGGGGTAACCCTAATGAATTACAACTGGGACTGGGGCGTGTTCTTCAAGTCCACCGGTGTGGGCAGCGAGACCTATCTCGACTGGTTCATCTCCGGCCTGGGCTGGACCATCGCCATCGCCGTGGTGGCCTGGATCATCGCGCTGCTGCTGGGCTCGATCCTGGGCGTCATGCGCACCGTGCCGAACCGCCTGGTGTCGGGCATCGCCACCGTGTACGTGGAGATCTTCCGCAACGTGCCGCTGCTGGTGCAGCTGTTCATCTGGTACTTCCTGGTGCCGGACCTGCTGCCGGAGAACCTCCAGGAGTGGTACAAGCAGGACCTCAACCCGACCACCTCGGCCTACCTGAGCGTTGTCGTGTGCCTGGGCCTGTTCACCGCCGCACGGGTTTGCGAACAGGTACGTACCGGTATCCAGGCCCTGCCCCGTGGCCAGGAATCCGCCGCACGCGCCATGGGCTTCTCGCTGCCGCAGATCTACTGGAACGTGCTGCTGCCCCAGGCCTACCGGATCATCATTCCGCCGCTCACCTCGGAATTCCTCAACGTATTCAAGAACTCCTCCGTGGCGTCGCTGATCGGCTTGATGGAATTGCTGGCCCAGACCAAGCAGACCGCCGAGTTCTCGGCCAACCTGTTCGAAGCCTTCACCCTGGCTACCCTGATCTACTTCACCCTGAACATGAGCCTGATGCTGCTGATGCGCCTGGTGGAGAAGAAAGTTTCGGTCCCCGGCCTGATCTCCGTGGGAGGTAAATAATGGAATTCGACTTCTCGGGCATCATCCCGGCCATTCCCGGCCTGTGGAACGGCATGCTGATGACCCTCAAGCTGATGGTCATGGGTGTGGTCGGCGGGATCATCCTCGGTACCTTGCTGGCCTTGATGCGCTTGTCTCACAACAAGCTGCTGTCGAACCTGGCGGGTGCCTACGTTAACTACTTCCGCTCGATCCCGCTGCTGCTGGTGATCACCTGGTTCTACCTGGCGGTGCCTTTCGTGCTGCGCTGGATCACCGGCGAAGACACCCCGATCGGCGCATTCACCTCGTGCATCGTGGCCTTCATGATGTTCGAAGCGGCGTACTTCTGCGAAATCGTCCGTGCCGGCGTGCAGTCGATCCCCAAGGGCCAGATGGGCGCCGCCCAGGCACTGGGCATGAGCTATGGCCAGACCATGCGCCTGATCATCCTGCCCCAGGCGTTCCGCAAGATGACCCCGCTGCTGCTGCAGCAGAGCATCATCCTGTTCCAGGACACCTCCCTGGTGTACACCGTGGGCCTGGTGGATTTCCTCAACGCCTCGCGGTCCAGCGGCGACATCATCGGCCGCTCCAATGAATTCCTGATCATCGCTGGTCTGGTCTATTTCACAATCAGCTTTGCCGCCTCGCTGCTGGTCAAGCGTCTGCAAAAAAGGTTCGCCGTATGATCTCTATCAAGAACATCAACAAGTGGTATGGGGACTTCCAGGTGCTGACCGATTGCAGCACCGAGGTCAAGAAAGGTGAAGTGGTGGTGGTCTGCGGGCCGTCCGGCTCCGGCAAGTCGACCCTGATCAAGTGCGTCAACGCCCTGGAACCCTTCCAGAAAGGCGACATCGTGGTGGACGGCACTTCCATCGCCGACCCCAAGACCAACCTGCCGAAACTGCGTTCCCGCGTGGGCATGGTGTTCCAGCATTTCGAGCTGTTCCCGCACCTGACCATCACCGAGAACCTGACCATCGCGCAGATCAAGGTGCTGGGCCGCAGCAAGGAAGAGGCCACCAAGAAAGGCCTGCAACTGCTGGACCGCGTCGGCCTCGCCGCCCACGCCCACAAGCACCCGGGGCAACTCTCCGGTGGCCAGCAACAACGTGTGGCCATCGCCCGCGCCCTGGCCATGGACCCGATCGTCATGCTGTTCGACGAACCGACCTCGGCCCTGGACCCGGAAATGGTCAACGAAGTGCTGGACGTCATGGTGCAACTGGCCCATGAAGGCATGACCATGATGTGCGTGACCCACGAAATGGGCTTTGCCCGCAAAGTGGCGAACCGGGTGATCTTCATGGACAAGGGCCAGATCATCGAGGACTGCCAGAAAGAAGAGTTCTTCGGCGATATCAGCGCCCGCTCCGAACGTGCGCAGCACTTCCTCGAGAAGATCCTGCAGCACTAAAACCCGCGTTCCTGTAGGCACCGGCTTGCCTGCGACGGGACGGTATCTGACTCCCCTATCGTCAGTGCCGCCCTGGTCGCCGGCAAGCCGGCTCCTACAGACACTGCGCAGTGGTTGACCCAAGGCATCTGTGATGAAATGCGACCCCACTCTCTATCGCGCCGCGCCGCCATCACTCGCCGTGAAACCCCGCCTGATCCGACATCTGTTCCTGCCGCCCCTGGTCATCCTGCTGATGATCGGCCTGGGCTACGTCGGGTTCTGGATCAGCGAGCACAACGGCATCCGCACCCTCGGCGAAAACGGCCAGCGCCAGCTGGAGCTGCATGCCCGCGCCGTAGAAAGTGAGATCAGCAAGTACACCTATCTGCCAAGCCTGCTGGAACTGGAATCCAGTGTTTCCCAGCTGCTGGGCGATCCTTCGCCGGAACACCGGCAAACCGTCAATCAATACCTCGAAGGCCTGAACCGCCGCAGCCGCAGCCGGGCCATCTATGTCATGGACACCACGGGCCGGGTGGTAGCCACCAGCAACTGGCGTGACGTCGACAGCTACCTGGGCGAAGACCTGTCGTTCCGGGCCTACTACCAGAACGCCGTGCGCGGCCAGCCCGGGCGCTTCTACGGCATCGGCAGCACCAACGGCGAACCTGGCTACTACCTGGCCCATGGCCTGGAAGAACAAGGCAAGATCATCGGCGTGGCGGTGGTCAAGGTACGCCTGGAGGCCCTGGAGGAACGCTGGCAGCGTGCCCGCCTGGAAGCCTTCGTCAGCGACGAAAACGGCATCATCATCCTGTCCAGCGACCCGGCGCGCCGCCTCAAGTCGGTCCGCCCGCTCAGCGACGACACCAAGGAACGCCTGGCCCGCAGCCTGCAATATTACTGGTTCCCCCTCAACGAACTGGAACCCCTGGCCCGGGAACGCCTGGCCGAAGGCGTGGAAAAGCTGACCTTTCCGGCCAACACCGAGCTGGTGTCCGACGAGAAAGCCATCAGCTACCTGTCCCAGACCCGGCCCCTGAGCGATACCCCCTGGAACTTCACCCTGCTCACCCCGTTGCAGGACCTGCGCCGCGAAGCCATCAACCAGGGCATCCTGGTGGCGGTGGCCTTTGCCCTGGTGGCCTTTCTGCTGATCGCCTGGAACGAACGGCGCAAGGTCATCGCCACTCGCCTGGCCGCCCGTGAAGCCCTGCAGGAAGCCAACAGCCAGCTGGAACGGCGGATCACCGAACGCACCGCCGACCTGCGGGCCAGCAACGAACGGCTCAAGGGCCAGATCCGCGAACGCCGCCAGGCCGAGGAAACCCTGCGCCGGGCCCAGGACGAACTGGTCCAGGCCGGCAAGCTGGCGGCCATCGGCCAGATGTCCACCAGCATCGCCCACGAGCTGAACCAGCCCCTGGCGGCCTTGCGTACCTTGTCCGGCAACACCGTGCGCTTCCTCGAGCGCGGCGCCCTGGACACCGCCAGCGCCAACCTCAAGACCATCAATGAACTGATCGACCGCATGGGCCGCATCACCGCCAGCCTGCGCTCCTTCGCCCGCCGTGGCGACGACCAGGGCCAGGCCAGCCTGGACAAGGCCGTTGACGCAGCCCTGCAAGTGCTCAATGCGCGCCTCGAACCCCTGCCCCTGCAACTGCACCGCGACTTCACCGAGCAGACCCTGCAGATCGACCAGACCCGCCTGGAGCAGATCCTGGTCAACCTGATCGGCAATGCCCTGGATGCCATGCAGGCCCAACCGGAGCCGCAACTGTGGCTGGAGGGCGAATTCAGCGAGGGCAAGTACCGCCTGCGGGTGCGCGACAACGGCCACGGCATCGATCTTGAAGCGCGCAAGCACCTGTTCGAACCCTTCTTCACCACCAAACCCGGCGAGCAGGGCCTGGGCCTCGGCCTGACCCTGTCCGCCAGCCTCGCCGCCGCCACCGGCGGCAGCCTGGGGGTGGAACACCCGGCAAGCGGCGGCACCGCCTTTGTCCTCAGCTTGCCCCTGGCAAGCCCCACTCGAGCCGAGCCGATATGAACAACGAGCTGACCGTGCTGATCGTCGAAGACGACCCCCATGTCCTGCTGGGTTGCCAACAGGCCCTGGCCCTGGAAGACATTCCCTGCATCGGTGTGGGCAGCGCCGAAGAAGCCCTGGCCCAGGTCGGTGAAAACTTTCCCGGCATCGTGGTCAGCGATATTCGCCTGCCGGGCATCGATGGCCTGGAACTGCTGAACCGCCTCAAGGCCCGGGACCGCAGCCTGCCGGTGGTGCTGATCACTGGCCACGGCGATATTTCCATGGCCGTGGGCGCCATGCAGAAAGGCGCCTACGACTTCATGGAAAAACCCTTCTCCCCCGAGCGCCTGGTGGATGTGGCCCGCCGCGCCCTGGAGCAACGGGGCCTGGCCCGGGAAGTGACCTCGCTGCGCCGCCAGCTGGCCGAACGCAGTTCCCTGGAAGGGCGGATCATCGGCCGCTCGCCGGCCATGCAGAACCTGCGGGAGCTGATCGCCAACGTTGCCGATACCTCGGCCAACGTGCTGATCGAAGGCGAGACCGGCACCGGCAAGGAACTGGTCGCCCGTTGCCTGCACGACTTCAGCCGGCGCCACCAGCAGCAGTTCGTCGCCCTGAACTGCGGCGGCCTGCCCGAGAACCTCTTCGAAAGCGAGATCTTCGGCCACGAGGCCAACGCCTTCACCGGCGCCGGCAAACGGCGCATCGGCAAGATCGAGCACGCCCACCAGGGCACGCTATTCCTCGACGAAGTGGAAAGCATGCCGATCAACCTGCAGATCAAGCTCTTGCGAGTGTTGCAGGAGCGTACCCTGGAGCGCCTCGGTTCCAACCAGAGCGTGGCCGTGGATTGCCGGGTGATCGCCGCCACCAAGTCGGACCTGGACGAAATGAGCCGGGCCAAGGAGTTTCGCAGCGACCTGTACTACCGCCTCAACGTGGTGACCCTGGAACTGCCGCCCCTGCGCGAACGCCGCGAAGACATCCTGCAGTTGTTCGAGCATTTCCTGCAGCAGTCGTCACTGCGCTTTGACCGCGCGGTGCCGGAGCTGGACAACCAGACCCTGTCGACCCTCATGAGCCACGACTGGCCGGGCAACGTGCGCGAGTTGCGCAACGTCGCCGAACGCTTTGCCCTCGGCCTGCCGGCCTTCAAGAAGCCCGGCAGCAGTGTCGCCCAGGGGCTGGGCTTTGCCGAGGCGGTGGAAGCCTTCGAGCGCAACCTGCTCAACGATGCCTTGCAGCGCAGCGGCGGCAACCTGACCCAGGCCAGCCAGGAGCTGGGCATGGCCAAGACCACCCTGTTCGACAAGGTCAAGAAGTACGGCCTGAGCCACTAACCCAAGGCGCGAGTAACCATGGATCTATTGTTGAAGGCCGCCCTGGGCGCGGCGGTGGTGGTGATTCTGGCGGCCCTGGCCAAGACCCGGAACTACTACATCGCCGGCCTGGTGCCGCTGTTCCCGACCTTTGCCCTGATCGCCCACTACATCGTCGGCAAGGGCCGCTCCCTCGATGACCTGAAGACCACCATCCTGTTCGGCATGTGGTCGATCATTCCCTACTTCGTCTACCTGGCGACCCTGTATGTGATGGTCGACCACCTGCGCCTGGAAGCTTCCCTGGCGGTAGCCGCCGTGGCCTGGCTGATCGCCGCGACGATCCTGGTCAGCGTCTGGGTGCGCCTCCACGCCTGAGCTCCCGCCCTTCCCGTAGGAGCGAGCTTGCTCGCGAAGCCTGCGCCGCGGTCTTTCGCCGGCAACCCGGCAACGACCCTGGCCCGACCCTTGCATTTACCCGGCAAAGCCCGTCCAGCCTGCGTTCGAGCGGTATCACGCAGTTTTCTGGAGGGCGCTGCCATGGGTAAAGAACACTTTGAATATCTTAGATCTCGACCACAGCCTGACCGCCCAGGAGCCGATCATCCGACGCCTGAACAGCGGCCAGGCGCGGCGTCTCGACCTGCTGGACCTGGGGCCCAAGCTGCGCCTGTGGTCCACCGAGCGCACCTACCGTCACTTCACCGAACGCCTGCGCCAGCGGCCCCGCCACAGCGGCCCGCAGCCGGAAATCTTCTTTGTCGGCTCCGGTGACTATCACCACCTGACCCCGGCCTTTCTCGGCGACCTGCAAGAGCCGGTGAGCCTGATCCACTTCGACAACCACCCGGACTGGGTGCGCCTGGCTCCGCGCCGGCATTGCGGCTCCTGGGTCAACCGGGCGCTGAAACTGCCGCACATCCAGCGCATCGTCACCCTCGGCCCCTGCAGCGAAGACCTGCACAACCCACAACTGCGCGGCGGCAACGTCGCCGCCCTCAAGCACGGCAAGCTGCAATTGTTCCCCTGGCAGCACGCGCCGTCCAAGGTCTGGGGGCGGGTCGGCGACGGCGCCGGGCACCAGCAGCAGGAAAACCACCTGCATTGGCGCAACCTGGCGGAACTGGACTGGCAGGCCTTTCTCGAACAGATGATCGACAGCCTGCCCACCGAGGCGATCTGGATCACCATCGACAAGGATGTGCTGGCCAGCGAAGACGCCGCCACCAACTGGGACCAGGGCGGCATGCGCCTGACCCACCTGCTGCAGGCCCTGCGCACCCTGGCCGCGCGCAAGCGGATCCTGGGCATCGACGTCTGCGGCGAGTTCGCCCAGCCGGCCTTCAGCAACGCCTTCAAACGCTGGGAAGCCAAGTCCGACCAGCCTCCGGCCGAGCGCTGGAGCCAGGACGACCTGCTGCGCAACTCGGTGACCAATGAAGCCCTGATCTCGCTGTTCGAGGAGCTGTTCCCGTGACCCTGACCGTTGTTCTGCTGGTGGCCTTTTCCATTGTCCTGGACGTGGTCGGCCAACTCTGTTTCAAGCTCGGCCTGGACCGCCTGCCAGAGCTGGAAGGCGGTTTTCGCCTGAACGCTTTCTGGGGCCAGGTGTTCAACGCGCCCTTGCTGTGGTGCGGCATCGGCGCCTACGCCATCGAGTTCTTCGTCTGGCTCGAAGCCCTGTCCCGGGCGCCCCTGAGCCTGCTGTTCCCCGCGGCGGCCCTGGCCTATTGCGGCGTGGTACTGGCGGGCAAGGTGGTGCTGGGCGAGACCGTCAGCCGCCGTCGCTGGCTCGGCACCCTGGTGATCACCGCCGGGGTGATGCTGGTGTGCGTGGCCAGTACCTGAGCCTTGTTCAACGAATAGAAGGAAACGTTTCATGAGTTCGAACACCTCCCACGGCTGGCTGCACGAGCGCCTGGGCACCATCGTGCTCTGGGCCCTGCTCATCGGTTTCGAGAGCGCCGGCCAGATCGCCACCAAGGTTGGCGGCGACCAGTTGGGCCAGATGGATTTCAACCTGCAATGGCTGGCGGCGGTCGCGGTCAACCCCGGGGTGCTGATGGCGATTGCCTGCTATATCGGCGCGTTTTTCGTGTGGATGCTGATCCTGCGGCGCAGCAGCCTGTCCCTGGCCTTCCCCTTGAGCTCCCTGGTATTCGTGGTGGTGCTGCTGGGCTCGTGGCTGGGCCTGGGCGAGCAGATCAGCCTGCTGCACTGGGTCGGGGTCTTTGTGATCATCGGCGGGATTGCCCTCTTGGCGGAGGGTGAAGAGGCCTGAGGGCCTCTTTGCTACAGCGAAGGGACGTTGTGCAGGAGCCGGCTTGCTGGCGAAGGCGATCTTGCCGGCCCCTTCGCAGGCAAGCCAGCTCCTACAGCCACGGGGTTTAGGCCTTGCGGTGGGACACCAGGAAACCCAGGCCGTGGGACACCGGAATCACTTTCACCCCGGCAGCCCGTTGCTGATCGCGGATCTCGCGGTGGAAAGCCTTGACCTTGGTCCAGTGCATCTTCGGCCGGTAGTGATGCTCGGCGTGGTAGCCGTTGTTCATCCAGATCAGGTTGTACAGCGGGCTGTAGGAGCTCACGCCCCAGGCGATAGGCAGGTCCGGGTTGCCCCCCAGGTGCTCGTAGTAGCCATTGAGTGACGACAGTGACTGCCCCAGGTACCAGAACGGCAGCAGCACCAGCACCGCGTGCCAGTCATACAGCGCCAGAACCAGGTAGAAGGCGACCGTGACGCCGATTTCCACCTTTACCCAACGGGCATCATCAGGCCGCTTGCGCTGCATTTCCTGGTAGATCTCCTTGGGGTCGTCGCGAAAAAAGCTCAGGAAGGTGTAGGCCCAGGGGTTGTCCGGCTGGCCATCCTTGCCATGCAGGTAGATGGAGAGCGGGTCGACGGTCTTGCCATTGGCGTCCGGCAGGTCGGAGTTGCCCCGGTGGTGGCGGTTGTGGATGTCGCGGTACAGGGTCTGGGAAAAACCTATGGTCACCGACAGCAGCAGGTCGAAGCCGCGGTTCATCCACCCGGGGGTGAAATAGGCGTTGTGGATCTGGTTATGGGAAATGCTGTTGATGCTCCACGACAGGCTGACTGCGTAGAGCAGCGCCGCCGGCAGGATGACCCACCAGGACAGGGCGTGGAAATCCAGCACCAACCACAGCACAAAGGCGAAATGCGCCAGGGCCATGGCAATCGGGATCAGGTCCCAGAGGGAATAGGCGAGTAGACGATAGGCAGGTCGAGCCATGAAGAACTTCCTGAGAAATTGAATTCATGGCGACCATTGCAAAGGCCAGACCAGTTTTTGCTGTAGCCGCCCCAGGCCGTGCTCAGGCCAGGGAGGCGCCCCTCAGAACTTGTAGCTGATGGCGGTCTGCACCTGCCCCTGGTTGACCTCGCCCTTGTCGCGGACGATGGTGCTGTCGGCGGCGGAGTTGACCAGGCGCGTCCAGCTGGCACTGGCCACCAGCGCCCAGTTGTCCCCCAGGGGGAAGTGGAAATTCTGGCTCAGGGTGAAGTTCTGCATGCCACCGCTGGCGTTGTACTGGCCAATGCCGGAAGCGAGGGACTCCTTGGCGTCGACGCCGAAGAAGGTCTGGCTCTGGCGGCCATCGGCGAAGTGCAGGGTCAGGTTGTTGCTGCCAATGATGCCCAGGCCCAGCGGGTAGCCGATTTCACCCCCGACCTTGCCCAGCACCCCGCCCTGGCCCCCGGCCCCGCCCACCGCCTGGCCCACGGCGGCGAACAGCCGCCAGAAGTCGTCGGGGGCGTACTCGATGAAGGCGCCGATATCGGCCATGTCGCGAACATCCCGCAGGCCGCGCAGCGCACCGTCGGAATTACGCCCCTGCAGGTAATTGATGTAGGGGCCGATGCTCAAGCCATTGCTCTTGAAGGCATCCCAGGTCAGGCCATCGTCACCGTTCAGGCTGACATCTCCCCAATCCAGGTCCATGTACGGCAGCGGCACGGTGTCGTAGCTGCTGCCTGTGGGGTCATGGGGTTGATAGCCCAGGCCCAGGCCCAGTTCACCGGTGATGCCGGAGTCGGCCATGGCGCCACTGGCGAGGGTCAGGGAGAGCAGGCCGGCCAGTAAGGCGGGGGATAAAAGCCTGGGCATGAATGAGTTTCCTTGTCTGAACATGCGCGCATCAATCATCAGAGCGGCCCTTGGGCGCAAGCACTGATGTTCTTTGTAGGGACCTACAAAAATTGTAGCAAGAACTCTACAAATCCCCCTCCTTCCTCGCCAAGGCCCCAGCCCCGCTGGGTTTTCGCCACTTGGCACAGTCCCTGCTGTACCCCTGCCACAAGCGCAAAGAGCGCTCTTATTCAACAGGTAACAGCAGATGATGCACTGGCATATCGTATGTGACTTCGACGGGACCATCTCCCGCGCCGACGTGATCGATAACGTTCTCCAACGCTTCGCCGACCCCAGCTGGGAAGGCATAGAGCAGGAATGGCTGGACGGTCACATCGGCTCCCGAGAATGCCTCAGCCGCCAACTGGCCCTGGTCAAGGCTTCGCCCGCCGAACTGCTGGGCTACTTCGACAGTGTCGAAATCGACCCCGACTTCCCCGACTTCGTCGATCACGTGATCGGCCTGGGCGCTTCCATCGAAGTGGTCAGCGACGGCATCGAGCAGGGCATCGCCCGCATCCTGGCACGCAACTACGTGACCCTGCTGCCGATCCTCGCCAACCGCCTGCGCCAGGTCGACCACAACAGCTGGCGCATCGACTTCCCCTACGCCAGCGACGCCTGCCGCGCCGCTTCCGGCAACTGCAAGTGCAAATCCACCCCGCGGGGCAAGCGCGTGCTGGTGATCGGCGACGGCCAGTCGGACATGTGCGTGGCTTCCACCGCCGACTTCGTGTTCGCCAAGGATCGCCTGGCCGACTACTGCGAACGCAACAAGATTCCCCATGCGCGGTTCGACTCCTTCGCCGAACTGCCAGCGCTGCTGGCCAAGCTGCCGAACAACGCCGCCAACGCGACCAACTTCTCTCTTGAAACCCAGGAACTCTTCCACCATGTCTGATATCCGCATCGCTACCGCAGAAGACCAGATCCTTCTGGAAAAAGAAGCCAAGTACTGCTCCTACGGCGATACCGTTCACTACATCGAACCACCGCGCATCTTCAGCCGCTGCGAAGGCTCCTACGTCTGGGACACCAGCGACCAGGCCTACCTCGACCTGCAGATGTGGTACTCGGCGGTGAACTTCGGCTACGCCAACCCACGCCTGAACAACGCCCTCAAGCAACAGATCGACACCCTGCCGCAGATCGCCAGCCAATACCTGCACAAAGGCAAGATCGAGCTGTCGGAAATGATCGCGGTCGACGCCAAGAAGAAGTTCGGCCTCGACGGCCGCGTGCACTTCAACGTCGGCGGTTCGCAGTCGGTGGAGGACTCGCTGAAAGTGGTGCGTAACGCCACCAACGGCAAGAGCCTGATGTTCGCCTTCGAAGGCGGCTACCACGGCCGTACCCTGGGCGCTTCGTCGATCACCTCCAGCTACCGCTACCGCCGCCGCTACGGCCACTTCGGCGAGCGTGCGCAGTTCATTCCATTCCCTTACCACTTCCGCGGCCCCAAAGGCATGACCAAGGAAGAGTACGGCAGCCACTGCGTGCAGCAGTTCGCCCGCCTGTTCGAAACCGAATACAACGGCGTCTGGGACCCGAAGGTCGGCCAGAGCGAATATGCCGCCTTCTATGTCGAGCCGATCCAGGGCACCGGCGGCTACGTGATCCCGCCGATGAACTTCTACAGCGAGCTCAAGCACGTACTCGACCAGCACGGCATCCTGATGGTGGTCGACGAGATCCAGATGGGCTTCTACCGCACCGGCAAGCTGTGGTCGATCGAGCACTTCGACGTCAAGCCGGACGTGATCGTGTTTGGCAAGGCGCTGACCAACGGCCTCAACCCGCTGGGCGGCATCTGGGCCCGTGAAGAGCTGATCAACCCGGGCGTGTTCCCGCCAGGTTCGACCCACTCCACCTTCGCCTCCAACCCGTTGGGCACCGCCGTGGGCCTGGAAATGTTCAAGATGACCAGCGAGATCGACTACGGCGCGATGGTCATGGAGAAGGGCAAGTACTTCCTGGCCGGCCTGCAGGACCTGCAGAAGCGCTACCCGATCATCGGCGACGTCGACGGCCTGGGCCTGGCCCTGCGCTGCGAGATCTGCACCACCGACGGCTTCACCCCGGACAAGGCGACCCTGGACTACATGGTCGAGGAAGGCATGAAGGGCGACATCGAAATCAACGGCCAGCGCCTGGGCCTGATCCTCGATGTGGGCGGCTACTACAAGAACGTCATCACCCTGGCCCCGTCGCTGGAAATCAGCTACGCGGAAATCGACCTGGGCATCGCACTGCTGGATCGCCTGCTGGATCGGGCCATGAAGCGATGAGCAAGGCTGAGATCGATCTGGGCGAAGGCAGCGCCGGCTTCGTTCTCGGCACGGGTCCGGTCGGGGTCTTGTTGATCCACGGCCTGACCGGCACCCCGACGGAACTCCGTCGGGTGGCCCAGGGCCTGGCCAAGGACGGTACGTGCACGGTGTACGTACCGACCCTGCCCGGGCACTGCGGGGACAACAGCGACCTGCAGGCCACCGGCTGGCAGGACTGGTACGAGGGCGTGTGCAAGACCTTCGCCGATGTAGAGCAGCGCCACGAGCAGGTGTTCGTCGGCGGCCTGTCCATGGGTGCGGTGATGTCCATGTACCTGGCCTCCGAGCATCCGGGACGGATCAGCGGCCTGCTGATGTACTCCACCACCCTGAAGTACGACGGCTGGAGCATCAACAAACTGGCCTTCCTCACCCCGTTGCTGATGAAGATCCCCTTTGGCGTGCACATCTGCCGCTTCGAGGAAAAGCCACCCTACGGCATCAAGAACGAACGCCTGCGGGCCATCGTCGAGAAGCAGATGAAAGCCGGTGAAAGCAGCAATGCCGGGCTCCTGACCATGGAGGGCGTGACGGTGCGCGAATTGCACCGGATGAACGCCGTGGTCAAGAAACGCATGCCGTCGATCCTGACCCCGGCCCTGGTGCTGCACTCCAGCGAAGACGACATCACCAGTACCTGGAACGCCGACTACGTGGAGCGCAAGCTCGGCGGCCCGGTGACCAAGATCCTCCTCGACAACTGCTATCACATGATCACCGTGGACCTGCAGTACCAGCGGGTGATCGAGCTGAGCGCAGATTTCATCCAGCAGCGAGTGGTGGCACCTGCGGTGCGCGAAGACTACCGACAGCTGGCGTGACTTAAGGAAGAGACGTGATAACCGCCCAAGCCTTTTCAACCATCCAGGCCATCGATCGCAGCGCCTGGAATGACTGTTTCCCAGGGGCCCTGGAGGATTGGGACTATTACCTGGCCGTGGAAAAAGCCGCGATCGCCGATTTTCGCTGGCGCTACCTGGCGCTCTACGAGGGTTCGACCCTGGTGGCAGTGGCGCCGGCCTTCACCACCCAGTACCGGCTTGATACTACGGTCTCCGGGCTGGCCAAGCGCTTCACCGAACGCCTGGCACGCCAGTGGCCCGGGGCCCTGGAGCTGCGCCTGTACGCCATAGGCTCGCCTGTGGCCGAACAGTGCAATGCCGGCACCGCCAGCCATGTGCCTGCGCAACGCCGCCAGGAGCTGCTGGAGCAGTTGCTGCAACTGGCGCGACGCGATGCCGACAGCTTCGGCATCGGCCTGATGGCGGTCAAGGATGCGCCGAGCAACGACCGGCAATGGGCTGCCAGTTGCCTGGCCGCGGGCCTGCAAGCCATGCCGAGCCTGCCCACGGCGCTGCTGCCGGTACCCTTTGCCTCGATCGACGCCTACCTGGGCACCCTGGGCAAATCCACCCGCAAGGACCTGCGCCGCAAACTCCGGACACCGGCGCCACGCATAGAATGGCGACGCCAGATCGACGACGTGCTGCCGGACATCATGCGCCTCTACGAGGCCACCCTGAATCGTAGCGACCTGCAGTTCGAACGCCTGCCGGCAGGCTACTTCACCGGCATCCTCGAGCAGTTGGGGGAACGCGCGGCCTGTGTCCTGTACTGGGTCGACGAGCAACTGGTGGCCTTCAACCTGGTGCTCATCGACCAGCATCGGCTGATCGACAAGTTCTTTGCCCACGACCTCAGTGTCACCCGTGAGCACAATCTGTATTTCCGCAGTTGGCTGGCCAACGTCGACTACTGTATTCAGCAACGCATTCCCCTGTACGAGTGCGGCCAGGCCGGTTATGCCAGCAAGTTGCGCCTGGGTTGCCAGTTCACCGGTAACATGTTGTTTTTCCGGCATCGCAATCCCTTGCTCAATGCCCTGCTCAAACTGATAAAACGCTTTGTCCGCCCGGATCGCTCCGACCCCGCCATGGCTGCTGCAATAAGCGAAAGTACATGACCAGAAAAGATCGTCGCCCTCCTCGCCCCTTCGCCATTTCCCGCTGGAGCCTGCAACGCAAGCTGGTGCTGGCGTTCTGGCTGGTCAGTGTGATTCCCACCATGATCGCCGCGGAACTGGCGGCCACTACCCTGTCGGAAATCTTCGACAGCAACGTGCGGATCTGGCTGCAGGAGTCCACCAAGATCGTCGAGGACGAGATCACCGAAATCCTCCATGACAACGCGCGGATCGCCCAGCTGTTCCTGCGCTATACGCGCCCGCCCACGGACCGCAATGCGGCCAAGCATGACAAGCTCACCGCCGACATCGCCGATTCCATGGGCATCGACGTGGTGGCGCTGATCCGCAAGAACGATCACAAGGTGGTGTTCACCACTGCCGCCGATGACGTGGTGGGGCAGATCAGTACCGCCTCCAATGCCGTGCTGCAGACCATCCAGGTCGGCGGCGTGGCCACCGGGGCGGTGGTCTCGACGTTCCAGACCCAGCTCGACGGGGTCGACTACCAGTTGCTGATCGCCACCTACCTGGACGCCAGCTTCCTCACCAGCGTGGCCGACGTGCATTCCCTGGACCTGCGCCTGTACCTGGCCAAGGCCGATGACTTCTCGGAAATCTTCGCCACCCAGCGCTTCGAGGACCACCCGCCCCAGGTGCCGCACAAGATCGAAGACATCCTGCGCGCCACCCGCCAGCCCACCGAGCAGTTCACCAGCCGCTACAGCGGCCTGTACCGGCCGATCTTCAACGACAGCGGCGACCTGGTGGGGGTGATCTTCAGCGGCCTGCTGCGCCATAGCAGCCTGGTGGGCCTGGTCAACCAGAGCAACCTGTTCATCCTGATCTTCCTGCTCAGCTCGGCAGCCTCGCTGTGCGTCGGCTGGCTGGTTTCCCAGCGCCTGACCCGACCGCTGCGGGGCCTGTCCAAGGGCGTGCAGGCGGTGATCGCCGGCGATTACCGCCAACGGGTGCCGGTGATCGGCGGCGACGAACTGGCGGAGCTGAGCAGCACCTTCAACCACATGACCGAGCGCCTGGGGGAACTGCAGCATCTGGAAGCCCAGTTGCGCCGCCGCGACCGCCTGCATGCCCTGGGCGAAGTGGCCATGGGCCTGGCCCACGAGATCCGCAACCCGCTGGGCATCATCAAGACCGCCACGCAGTTGCTGCACCGCCGGGCCAACCTGCCGGAAAACGACAAGCGCCACCTGGAATACGTGATCAGCGAGGTCAGCCGGATCAACGACCTGATCACCGAATTCCTCGATTTCGCCAAGCCCAGCGCGCCGATACGCGCCACCCAGCTGGCCCGCCCGCTGGTGGAGGAATTGCTGGGCTTCTGCACCCCGGAACTGGCCACCCACAACATCGACGCGCGGATCGACGACCAGGCCCCCGGCGCGACCCTCCACGCCGATGCCCGGCAACTCAAGCAGGCCTGCCTCAACCTGATTCTCAACGCCATCGACGCCATGCCCGACGGCGGCCGCCTGACCCTGGGCATTTCCCAGCGCGACGACGAAACCATCATCAGCGTCAGCGACACCGGCCAGGGCATCGAGCCGGACATGCTGGAACGCATCTTCACCCCATTCGTCACCACCAAGGCCTCGGGCACCGGCCTGGGATTGGCTAAAGTCTTCTCGATCATGGAAAGCCATGACGGCCATATCGAGTGCACCAGCGAAAAAGATGCTGGCGCCACCTTCAGCCTGTACATTCCGGCCAACGGTGAAGAAGACGACGAGGACGGTGATGACGCATAACCTGCTGGTGGTCGATGACGAGCCGAAACTCTGCGACCTGCTGTCCTCGGCCCTGAGCCAGAACGGCATCCAGGTATTCACCGCAGGCAACGGCCTGCACGCGCTCAAGGTGCTGGAGCAGGAAGACATCGACCTGGTGATCAGCGACTGGCGCATGCCCGGCATGGACGGGCCGCAGTTGCTGGGGGAAATCAAGCAGCGCTACCCGCAGTTGCCGGTGATCGTGATGACCGCCTACAGCACGGTGAAGAATGCCGTGCAGTCCATGCGCAACGGCGCCTACGACTACATCGCCAAACCCTTCGACATCGACGAACTGGACATCACCGTCAGCAAGGCCCTGCAGTTTCGCGACATCCTCAAAGACAACCAGCGCATGCGCGCCGAGCTCGCAGAGCATCAGCAGATCGACAGCCTGGTGGGCGACAGCCCGGCCTTCCGTCGGGTGCTGCAAGCCGTGGATTCGGTGCGCGAAAGCAACGCCACCATCCTCCTGACCGGGGAAAGCGGCACCGGCAAGGAAATGGTCGCCCGGGCCATCCACAAGCACGGCAACCGGGCCGACAAGCCCTTTGTCGCGGTCAATTGCGCGGCCATTCCCGAGGGCCTGCTGGAAAGCGAGATGTTCGGCCACCGCAAGGGCGCCTTCACCGGCGCCGTGGCGGACCGGGTCGGACGTTTCCAGCAAGCCGACAAGGGCACCCTGTTCCTCGACGAAGTCGGCGACATGCCCCTGGCCCTGCAGGCCAAGATCCTGCGTGCCCTGCAGGAGCGGGTGATCGAGCCGGTGGGCGATCCGCGGGAGCGCAAGGTGGATGTGCGGGTGATCGCCGCCACCAACAAGAACCTGCTGGAAGCGGTGGCCAACAAGGAATTTCGCGAAGACCTGTACTACCGCCTGAATGTATTCCCGATCCCCTTGCCGGCACTGCGCGAACGGGTCGAGGATATCGCCCTGCTGGCCCGGCACTTTGCCCACAGCCTGGGTGCCACCGCCGGCAAGCGCATCAGCGGCTTCAGCCCCGAAGCCCTGCAGGCCATGGCCAGCTACGCCTGGCCGGGGAATATCCGCGAACTGCAGAACTGCGTGGAGCGGGCCACCATCGTCGCCAGCGGCCAGGTCATCGAAGAAAAGGACCTGCCAGGGTATCTGTTCGGCCCCCAGGCGCAGGGCACAGAGAGCAGCGCAGCCATCAGTGTCGGCCCGCAAGTGCCCAGCGACCTGGAAGCGGCCCTGGCGGAAGTGGAAAAGGCCTACATTCTCGCCGCCCTACAGCAGAGCAACGGTGTCCAGGCGGCAGCGGCGCAGTTGATCGGCATTTCCGAGCGCAGCTTCTGGTACCGGCTGAAGAAACTCGGCATCCAGGTGGACAAGATCGTTCGCTGAAACCGCGGCGCTTCATTCGCCGGCAAGCCGGCTCCTGCACCCAACCGCAAGAGCCGGCTTGCCGCGCTGCCCTAGAGGATGTTGCTGCTATCGAGCGGCTCGATCTGCGCCCAGTGGGAAGTGTCTTCCCGGTGGGTTTGCAGGTATGGCAGCACCGCCGCCAGCAGCGGCGCCTTGAAGGCTTCCTGGAACCGGTGGGCCAGCCCCGGAATCAACTTCAACTGACTGCCCTGGATCTGCGCCGCCAGGTGCACGCCGTGCATCACCGGCAGCAACGGGTCGGCGGTGCCATGCACCACCAGGGTCGGCACCCGCAGTTGCTTGAGCAATGCCACCCGGCTCGGCTCGGCAAGAATCGCCATGATCTGGCGCTTGACCCCTTCCGGGTTGAACGCCCGGTCATAGGCCACCGCCGCCTGTTGCAACAGGACCTGGCGGTCATCGCTGACCTTCGGGCTGCCCAGGGCCGCCAGCAGGTCGGCCTGCTGCTCCAGCGCCGCTTCCCGGCTCGGTGCGTTGCGCCGCGAGAGCAGTTGCACCAGCGCGGCGTTCGGCGCCGGCAAACCTTCGGCCCCGGAACTGGTCATGATCAGCGTCAGACTCTCGACCCGCCGCGGCTCCATGGCTGCCAGGTGCTGGGCGATCATCCCGCCCATGCTCGCCCCCAGCACGTGGAATTGCTCGATATGCAGGGCGTCCATCAGGCCCAGGGCGTCATCGGCCATGTCGGTCAGGGTGTAGGGCGCCGCCACCGGCAGGCCCAGCTTGTAGCGCAGCACTTCGAAGGTCAGGTTGGCGCTGGCCGGGGCCTGGCGCCAGGTGGACAGGCCGACATCGCGATTGTCGTAGCGGATCACCCGAAACCCTTGCTGACACAGGGCCACCACCACCTCATCCGGCCAGTGGATCAGTTGCCCGCCCAGGCCCATGACCAGCAGTAACGCCGGGTCGGAGGTGCGCCCAATGCTCTGGTAGGCCAGGCTCACCTGCGGCAGGTCGACCCGTTGGGTCGGGACATTGACATCGCAGCGCGCGGCCGCAAAACACAGCGGGCCGAGCAACAGCCCGGCCAAGAGTAGAACAGTCGAAAGAAATCGTACCCGCATGAAAAACACCGAAACGCAGAACCCCAGTGGAGCGCGAGTCTGATGAACCTGGATGATTCGCGCTGCCACAGTTGCGTGACAATTTGATGAAGATTGCCCCAGCGGTACTTTTTCCGCGGCAAGGGTCGGCGCTTGCCCCCGGCACCCGGTGCACAACACACAGGCGCTGTCGCCCGTATCGGCAAAGATGCCCGCGAATCGATGAACGCGGGATGGTCGACAGGCCCGTCAACATGAGACAAACTCAATCTTTTCGCTTTAACCACAAAATTTACTCATGGAGATCCTGGTGCTCGAAATCCGTCACCTGAAGACCCTGCACGCCTTGCGCGAAGCCGACAGCCTGGTGGAAGCCGCTGAACGCCTGCACCTGACCCAGTCCGCCTTGTCCCATCAGTTCAAGGAGCTGGAAGAGCGCCTGGGCATGCCGCTGTTCGTGCGCAAGACCAAGCCCGTGCGTTTCACCAGCGCCGGTCTGCGCCTGCTGCAACTGGCGGATGCGACCCTGCCCCTGCTGCGCGGCGCCGAACGCGACATTTCGCGGCTGGCCGGCGGTACTGCCGGGCGCCTGCACATGGCCATCGAATGCCACAGCTGCTTCCAGTGGCTGATGCCGACCATCGATCAGTTCCGCGACGCCTGGCCGGAAGTGGAGCTGGACCTGGCCTCCGGCTTCTCGTTCGCTCCGTTGCCAGCCCTGGCCCGGGGCGACCTGGACCTGGTGGTGACCTCCGACCCCCTGGAGCTGGCGGGTATCACCTACGTGCCGCTGTTCACCTACGAAGCCATGCTCGCGGTCGCCAACCAGCACCCGCTGGCAAGCAAGCCATACGTAGTCCCGGAAGACCTGCTGAGCGAAACCCTGATCACCTACCCGGTGGAACGCGACCGCCTGGACATCTTCACCCGCTTCCTGGAACCGGCGGACATCGAACCGGCCCAGGTACGGACTTCGGAGCTGACGGTGATGATGATGCAACTGGTGGCCAGCGGCCGGGGCGTGTGCGGGATGCCCCACTGGGCCCTGCACGAGTACAGCTCACGGGGTTATGTGAAGGCCAAGCGGCTCGGGGAAAAGGGCCTGTTCGCCACCCTGTACGCGGCGATTCGCGCCGACATGCTGGATGCGCCCTACATGCGCGACTTTTTGCTCACGGCCAAGGACACCTCGTTCTCGACCCTGGACGGCGTCAGCGCCGTACGCTGACCCCAAGCAGGCTTGCCCAGGAGCCGGCTTGCCAGCGAACCAGGGTCAACCTTCGGCCGGCAATTGGCGCCACATGTGGATCTTGTCGAAATAGTCCTCGCCCACCCGCACTGCCTGGGGTTCCAGGCCGAACTGGACGAAACCGCAGCGCTGGTACAGGGCCAGCGCCGCTTCATTGCCGGCCGTCACGGTCAACTGGATCAGGCGCAGCCCTTCGTATTCAGCCGCTTCGGCCAGCAGCCCCTGGACCAGGCGGTAGCCCAGCCCGCTGTTGCGCTGCGTGCCGGTGACATAGAGGCCGAACAGGGTCGCCTTGTGCCGGGCCTTCTCCCGCAGCTCGAAGGCCAGGCCGACGATCCCCAGCAACCGCCCTTCGGAAAACGCCCCCAGCAACAGGTCCAGCTCGCCGTCCAGGCGTGCGGCCCACCAGGCCAGAGGCAGTTTTTCCCGCTCTTTGACGCTGGAGGTGAACGCCTGGGGATGGCGCTCATAGGCCTCGAGCATCAAGGCCCGGTATTGCTCCACATCGTCAGGGGTCAGGCGCTGGATCTGCATGCTCAGTCGAGGGTCTTGTGTCCGGTAATGAATGAAGCGCATTTTATCTTGCCGCCCTGCACTTCATAAATGGCCACGGTTTCCAGGGTGCCGCTGCCATCGGCGAAGGTGCGGCTGATCAGTTCGTGATCGACCACCACGTTGCCCATGACCGTACGCTGGATCAGCCGGGCATGCAGGTTGGGTTCCTGGAAACGCACCACGGCCCGAGCTCGTATTTCCTCGTGCCCCCTGGCCAGCAAGGTGGCCGGATGTTCGTATTGCCGGGCATCTACGGCATAAGTCGCCAGCCAGGCCTCCAGATCCTTGCGGTTGTAGGCCTGCAGTTGTGCTTCGACCACCGCTTGCGGGCTTGGAAAATCACTCATGCTGGCGCTCCTCGATCAGTTGACGCGACGCTGTTCGAACATCAGGCGCACGGCCAGCCCCGCCAGCACAAAGCCCATGAAATAACGCTGCACCGAGAGCCAGGTGGGGTTGCTGGCAAACCAGGAGGCGATACCGGCGGCAAACAGGGCGATCAGCAGGTTCACCGAGAAACTCACGCTGATCTGGGTCAGGCCCAGGATGATGCTCTGGGAGAACACCGAACCGTGCTCGGGGTGGATGAACTGCGGAAAGATCGACAGGTAGAACACCGCGATCTTGGGGTTCAGGGCGCTGGTCAGAAAGCCCATGGTCACCAGCTTGCGCGGCGAATCCGCCGGCAGCTGCTGGGCTTCGAAGGGCGAGCGCGCGCCAGGCTTGAGGGCCTGCCAGGCCAGCCACAGCAGGTACAGGGCGCCGGCCCACTTGAGCACCTCATAGGCCATGGGCACCGCCATGAACACCGCGGTCAGGCCCAGCGCGGCGGCGAACAGGTGGACAAAGAACCCCGCCACCACCCCCAATAACGACGTCACCCCAGCCTTGCGCCCCTGGCAGATCGAACGGGAAATCAGGTAGATCATGTTCGGCCCCGGGGTCAGCACCATCAGCAGGGAAGCAGCGGCGAAGATCAGGTAGTCGTGGAGTGGAATCATGGCAATCCTTGGCAATGGGAGGGGGTCAGGCGTGGCCCGCTCGGGCCTTGCGATAAAACGGCAAGATCAGATCGCGTGTCAACGGCGCAAGGAACAAATCTCCATCGCCGGCCGGGTCGATCCAGCGTACTTCCTCGATCTCTGCCGCCGGGGTCACCGGGCCATGGATATGGACCAGGAACACCTCGGCCTCCACCACATGCCCCGGCTCGTTGGCCGCCGGTGCCGAGAACTGTTGCAGGTAACGGGCCTGGGCCGGGTCGATGCGCAATCCCAGTTCTTCTTCCAGCTCACGGGCCAGGGCGTGCACCGGTTGTTCACCGGCTTCGATCTTACCACCGGGCTGCATGAAGGCCTGGGTGCCGCGCTTGCGCACCAGCAGGGTCTGGCCGTCGGCACCGATCAGCAGGGCAGCGGCGATACGAATGATGGAGGGTGCAGCAACGGACGACAGCGACATGGGAACCCGGGAGCCTTGAGAATGAGGGCGCAAGGATCACATGCGCGGCGGCGGCTCGTCATCCGCCGCCGGCATTTTTCGATGTGACCGCCACCCGGCTTCAGGCCCTTGCCTGCTGTTCCTGGGGCAACTTGACGAACACGCTGTAGCGGGCGCCCTCCATGGTTTCAAAAGCGATCAGCTTGTCCACCAGCGGCAGGTTGAGCACCTTGCCGGCGTTGAGCAGCAGCATGCCGTTATCGGCATTCAGGTTGCGCGCCAGGATCATCCCCGCCGCCAGCTCCCGGGTACTCAGAACCTTCACCGAAGGGTCGCCCAGGGTCACGTCGCTGAGGTAGACCGCACACACCTGGATGAAACCTTCCACCAGGTCCGGGTCGTACAAGCGGCCGGCGTACTTGCGGATGAACACCAGGGCCTCGTCGCTGTTCATGTGCCGTTCCAGGATCAGCCCGCACTGCAACTCGATGAAGTCCACCGCCAGCTTGAGCAGCCGCGAGCCCAGGGGAATCGCGTCGCCCTTGAGGTGGTCGGGAAAACCGCTGCCGTCCCAGTGTTCCTGGTGATGGCGGATCAGCCGCGCGGCGTCCTGCACCGGTTCCAGGGTCATCAGCAACGATTCGCTCTGCGCCGGATAGGCCCGATAACGCTCGCGCTGATGGTGATGCAGCAAATCCGCCGGGCTGGTCATCATGCTGTCGCTCCAACTCAGCTTGCCGATGTTGTGCAACGCCGCGGCCATGGCCAGGTCACGCTGGGCGCCAGGGTCGATGCCCTGGACTTTGCAGTAGGCCCGCACCAGCTCGATGATCCGCCGGTTGGTCTGCTTGTCCGCGGGCAAGCGCTGGTTGACCAGCAGGGAAAACAGCTCGGCGCCAGTGGCGTAGCTGTGCTTGAGCTCCTCATAGGCCAGGTCGAGCATGTCGGCGGTCTGCTGCAGCTCCGAGGTGCGTGCCGCCACGCGTTTTTCCAGCAGCGTGTTGAGCGCCTTGAGCTCGGCATTCTGCTGCTGGGCCAGATCCTGCAGGCGCAGGCGCTCGCGCTCGGAGTGCTGATGCTCAAGGGCCTGGCGCAGGGCCAGCAGCAATTCCTGGTCATCCCAGGGCTTGCTCAGGTAACGGTAGATCTCCCCTTCGTTGATGGCCTTGGCAATCAATTTCAGGTCCGGGTCGCCGGTCAGCAGGATGCGGGTGGTCCTCGGGTACTGCTGATGGATACGCGCCAGCAGGGTCGGGCCATCCATCTGCGGCAGATGGGCGGCGCTGATCACCAGGTCCACCTCCCGGCTGGCCAGGAGCTGCAGGGCCTGGGTGGCATCGCGGGCGAAATGCAGCGTGTAGGGAAGCGGGCTGAGCAACTGCTGCAGGCGTTGCAGGATCACTTCCTGGCTATCGACCAGCAGAATCTCGGGTCGGCGTGTGACAGTGGCAACGTTTAGCTCACCCATGAGACACCTCGGGTCAACGTCGATGCACGTGTCCTTCATTGTTAGAGCTGGCAACGGTAATCCCTGTTGCCTGATTGAAGACTAGAAGAATTTCCAATCGAGATAGTGGCTTTTTAATACCATCGGTCCGCTGCGGCTGCGCCGCCAACCACCTTCAGCGAGTGTTGCGCAGTCGCAACACTCGCCGTGCACGCCGTCACTGGGCGGCTTTGGCGCCGGAACCGAAGGAAGCGAAACGCTTGTTGAAGCCGGCGATGCGGCCTTCGGACTGGGTCTTGCGCTGCTGGCCGGTGTACACCGGGTGCGAGGCGCTGGAAACGTCCAGCGCCACATAGGGGTAAGTCTTGCCGTCGCTGTAGGTGTGGCTGCGATCGGTATCGACGGTGGAGCCGATGAGGAAGTACACGTCGGCAGCGGTATCGTGGAAAAGCACGGTGCGGTAGTCAGGATGGATACCGGGTTTCATGAGGCCTCCTGGGCATCTGGGTGAGCTGGATGCGTTATACAATAACATATCCAAATCACCCAAACGAGAACCGATTGCAATAAGGAAACTGCCGACAGTTCTATGCCGCTTCCTGAAAATCCATTTCCGGAGGCTGGCGGGAGAAACCGCGAGTGAGGAAACCCAGGTACACCAGGCCAATAACCAGCCAGCTTGCCCCCAGGTAGATCGCCAGGTGATCGAGGCTGGACATCAGCCACAGATCGGCCGCCAGACCGATGAGGGGAAAGATCAGGAACAGGATCAGCTCCCGCAGGCCACGCTGCCGGGCCCCCACCCAGTAATGAAAGATCACCGACAGGTTGACCAGGCTGAAGGCCAGGAAGGCGCCGAAGTTGATGAAGGACGTCGAGGTGGTGACATCCAGCTTCAATGCCAGCAACGCCACCACGGCGCACAGCAGGATGCTGTTGACCGGGGTACCGAAGCGCTCGTGCAGGCTGCCGAAAAAGCGCTTGGGCAAGACACCGTCGCGGCCCATGGCGAACAGCAGTCGCGAGCCGCTGGCCTGGGCCGAAAGCCCCGAGGCGAACTGACCGACAATCAGCCCGATCAGGAAGATCGAGACGAACAGGTCGCCGCCGATATTGCGCGCAATCTCGTAGGCCGCCGAATCCACATCGGCGAACTCGAAGGACGGATGGGCAACCTGGACGAAGTAGGACACCGCGACAAAGATCAGCCCGCCCACCAGGGTAATCAGCATGATCGCCCGGGGAATGGTCCGCCGTGGGTCGCGGGTTTCCTCGGTCAGGGTGCTGACCGCGTCAAAGCCCAGGAATGAATAACAGGCGATTGCCGCCCCGCTCATGATCAGCGGCAGGTGCATCTGCCCGTTGAAGAACGGTGCCAGGGTGAACAGCGGCCGCCCGGCCTCGCCACCAAGGTAGTGGATGCACAGGCCGACAAAGGCGATCAGCACCAGGAACTGCACCAGCATCAGCAGGCCGTTGATGCCGTTGGCCAGTTTCAGGCCAACGATATTGATCGCGCTGGTCACCCCGATGAAAGCCAGCACCCAGACCCACTGCGGTACACCGGGAAACGCCGAATGCAGGTAAGCGGCGCCGATCAGCCAGATGGCCATGGGCAGGAACAGGTAATCCAGCAGCACCGCCCAGCCGGCGATGAAACCCAGCTTGGGGCTGATGGCCTTGCGCACATAGCTGTAAGCCGAGCCGGCCACGGGAAACGCCGCGGCCATGCGCCCGTAGCTCATGGCGGTGAAGAACATCGCCACCAGCGCTGCCAGATAGGCTGCCGGCACCATGCCAGCGGTGGATTGGGCGAGGATGCCAAAGGTGCCGAGGACAATGATCGGCGTCATGTAAGCGATACCGAACAGCACCACCGCGCCCAATGAAAGGGTGCGTTGCAAGCGAGCCATGAGCGAGTACTCCGCAATTATTAGATTTATGGCAGGACTGAAATGAGTGAAGCAGGGGGTCTTTCTTATGGGATTGGCCGTCCGCGGACGGCCCTTTCAGCGGATCGGAATCAGCAGTTCACGCACGCCATCGCCGTGTTCGAGCACTTCGCCCGCAAGCTTCAGGCGCTGGTCTTCGAGGTAGCGGTAGTCCTGGCGCGCCACCTGCAGTTGCTTGAGATCCAGCTCGACCTTGAACTGACCTTCCTCGCGCCCGGCTTCGAACAGCAGGCTACCCAGGGGGTCCACCAGGGCGCTGCCGCCGGCGAACAGCAGGCCGCCATCGCCTTCTTCCACTCGGTTGACCATTAGCGCGAACGCCTGGTTTTCCTGGGCCCGGGCCATGATCGCGGTACGGTGGGTGGGCCCGTAGGGGTCCATGTTGCCGTTGGTCACGATCAGCAGTTCGGCGCCCAGTTGCGCCAGGGCCCGGGCGCTTTCGGGGAACTCGATGTCGTAGCAGATCAGCAGGCCGACCCGCACACCGTTCCACAGGCAGGTGGCGTAGCGGTCACCGGGGGTGAACACACCGCGGTCGGACGCCCATAGGTGGGTCTTGCGATAACGCAGGGCGATGCCCTCGGGGGTAATCAGCAAAGTGGTGTTATAGAATCGGCCGTCGTCGTTTTCGGCCATGCCGATCACCACCGCGATATTGCGCGCCCGGGCGGCCTGGATCACGGCCTGCACGGTGGGGCCATCCAGCGGCTCGGCCACGGCGGCCACGGTCTCGGCGCTGGGGAAACCCATCAGGTGGGTTTCTGGAAACACGATCAACCGGGTATCGGCGGCGCAGGCGGCAATGGCCGCCAGGGCCCGTTCCAGGTTGTAAGCTGTGGCGTTATCACGGCCCGCCAACTGGGCCAGTTCAACCTTCATGGGTATTCCTTGTTCTTTGGCTGTGCCGCAGTATGCGCAGCAGCAACCGGCCCGCAAATCACGCAGCCGGGGTAACCCGATAGGGGTAGATGCATGACATTGTCGCTGGATGACATCGCCTGGCACCGCTCGGTGGGGCAGATGATCGAAGCCCTGGACCAGGCCAGTTTCTGGCCCCAGCTGGTACGCCTGCTGGAGCAGTACGTGAGTTTCGACAGCTGGGTGGCGCTGCTGTTTTGCAGTGAGCGCAAACCCCTGGTGTTCGCCGAATGCCCGGGGGAGGACGGCAGCCCCGACCAGTTGTTCCAGGACTACCTCAACGGCCTGTACCTGCTCGACCCCTTCTACGTTGCCAGCCGCGAACAATCGCGCAGCGGCCTGCTGCGCCTGGCGGAAGTGGCCCCGGAACACTTCCAGCTGACCGAGTACTACCAACGCTACTTTCGTCTGAATGTGGTGGCCGATGAGATCCAGTTCAATTGCCAGCTGGCGGACGACCGCACCCTGTGCCTGTCCCTGGGTTCGCGACAACGCTTCGCCCCACCCCAGATCGCCCTGCTGTCACTGATCGAGCCCTGGGTGGTGGCCTTGCTGCGCCAGCGCCTGCCCCACGAAAGCATTGAGCAAGACAACCCAGCGCAATTGCATCCAATGCCCGATTGGCGCAGCCAGCTGGACCACTCCATGCAACAACTGCGGGGCGCACAACTCACCGCCCGGGAGCTGGATGTGGGGCGCCTGATGCTCAGCGGTTGCTCCAACAAGGAGATCGCTCGTAAGCTGGAAATCTCCGCCGAAACCGTGAAAGTTCATAAAAAGCACATCTACAGCAAGCTGGGCATCAAATCCCAGTCCGAGCTGTTTTCGATTTTTCTCCAGGCGCAAAGCGCCTGATACCCCTTCAGGGCCGCCCCGGCAGCCCCACACAACAATAAGATCTTGTGCACCCATAAGAATGAGTACTGATAAACGACCTTAATGAGTCCGAACCAAGGAAACCGTATGAGCCTGTCCCTTCTGAGCCGCTACGCCTTCTTTGCCGCCTGTGTGATTTTCACCCTCGCCAGCCTGCCCTTTCTCGAACACGACTGGCTCTGGCCATTCGCCCTGGTCACCGGCCTGCTGAGCCTGCTGGGGATCTTCGACCTGCTGCAAAGCCCGCACGCGGTGCGGCGCAATTACCCGATCCTGGGCAATATCCGCTACCTGGTGGAAGGCATCCGCCCGGAGATCCGCCAGTACCTGCTGGAATCCGACAGCGACGCCCTGCCCTTTTCCCGCGCCCAACGCTCCCTGGTGTACTCCCGGGCCAAGAACGAAAGCGCCGACAAACCCTTCGGCACCCTGATCGATGTCTACCAGTCGGGCTTCGAATTCATCGGCCACTCCATGCGCCCGGCGCCCCTGAGTGATCCCAACAGCTTTCGCGTGACCGTCGGCGGCCCGCAATGCACCCAGCCCTACTCGGCCTCGGTGTTCAACATCTCGGCCATGAGCTTCGGCTCCCTCAGCGCCAACGCCATCCGCGCCCTGAACCAGGGTGCCAAGCTCGGCAACTTCGCCCACGACACCGGTGAAGGCAGCATCAGCCCCTACCACCGCGAACACGGCGGCGACCTGACCTGGGAACTGGGCAGCGGCTACTTCGGCTGCCGCACCAGCGACGGCCGTTTCGACCCGGAGCGCTTCGCCGTGCAGGCGCAGAACCCCCAGGTGCGGATGATCGAGATCAAGATGAGCCAGGGCGCCAAGCCTGGCCACGGCGGCATCCTGCCCAAGCACAAGGTGACCCAGGAAATCGCCGACACCCGGGGCATCCGCATGGGCGAGGACTGCATTTCACCGTCGAGCCACAGCGCCTTTTCCACCCCGATCGAGATGATGCATTTCATCCAGCAACTGCGTGAGCTGTCCGGCGGCAAGCCGGTGGGCTTCAAGTTCTGCCTGGGCCACCCCTGGGAGTTCATGGGCATCGCCAAGGCCATGCTGGAAACCGGCATCCTGCCGGACTTCATCGTGGTGGACGGCAAGGAAGGCGGCACCGGCGCGGCCCCCGTGGAGTTCACCGACCACATCGGCGCACCGATGCGCGAGGGCCTGCTGTTCGTCCACAACACCCTGGTGGGCCTGAACCTGCGGGACAAGATCAAGCTCGGCGCCAGTGGCAAGATCGTCAGCGCCTTCGACATCGCCAGCGTGCTGGCCATCGGTGCCGACTGGGCCAACTCGGCCCGGGGCTTCATGTTCGCCATCGGCTGCATCCAGTCCCAGAGCTGCCATACCAACAAGTGCCCCACCGGTGTCGCCACCCAGGACAACCTGCGCCAGCGCGCCCTGGTGGTGCCGGACAAGGCCCAGCGGGTATTCAGCTTCCACCGCAACACCCTTAAGGCCCTGGCGGAAATGCTCGCTGCCGCCGGCCTGCAACACCCTTCGCAACTGGAAGCCAAGCACCTGGTGCGACGCATGTCGGCCACCGAGATCAAGCTGTTCTCCCAGTTGCACGTGTTCCTCAAGCCCGGCGAGCTGCTCACCGGCGAGGTCAACGGCGAGTTCTACTCGCGCATGTGGCAACTGGCCCGGGCCGACAGCTTCGAACCCAACACCGAAGCCGCCGCTTAAGCCCCATTGCCCAGTGCTCCCCGGTTGCCGGGGAGCGCGGGGCATCACCCAAGGAAGATTGCAATGCTCAAGGTCATCGCTGAAGATTTCATCCAGCCCGAACACCTGGACACCGTGCGCCCGTGGTACGCCGAACTGGTGGAAAAAACCCGCCAGGAACCGCTGTGCATCGCCTACGATCTGTTCGTCGATCAGAAAGACCCCGGGCACTTCATCTTCGTCGAACAGTGGCCGGACCAAGCGGCCCTCGACACCCACTGCCAGACCGAGCACTTCACCCGCCTGGTGCCGCAGATCAATGCTTTTCAGCGCCGCGAATGCCGTGTGCTGTTGATGAACGAGTTCTAGAAAACCCGACCCAGACCTTGCTTGACCGGACCACCGAAAGCAGACCCCAACCCCACTGACCTTTCGGAGACCCGCCATGCCCTTGCTGTCATTCGAACAACTGTGCCGCCAACTGCCAGCGCCCTGGCAATCCACGCTGGTGGGCCAGGTCGGCCCGGCCCGCATCAAGGTGCTGCGCATGGACGGCCAGCCCTACCCGGAAGAAACCCACGACTTCAACGAAGGCCTGCTGGTGACCCAGGGCTGCCTGCACCTGGGCATTGGCCAGGCCGTGGTGGAAGTGGCGACGGGCCAGATGTACCTGGTGGAGGCCGGCCAGGCCCATAGCGTGCTGCCCGGCAGCCACGGCACCCTGGTGATCATCGACGTCTAGCCTGTCTCGCATCGACTCAATCGCGGTAACCACCTGCCCAAGGTCGGTCCGACCAGAGGGCCCATGCACGGAGAAGCCCATGCCTCGTCGTCTGTTTGCAGTGATCGCTTTACTGATGTCCTTCAACAGTGCCTTTGCCGGCGAACGCTGGCAGAGCCTGCCGCCCACACCGGCCCCGGTGGCCGGGGCGCAAGCCGGTTATGCCGAAGTCAACGGCATCCGCCTGTATTACAGCAAGCTCGGCCACGGCTCACCGGTGGTGCTGCTGCATGGCGGCCTGGGTAATGCCGACTATTGGGGGCTCCAGGCCAAGGCCCTGGCCGCCCGGCACACGGTGATCAGCGTCGACAGCCGCGGCCACGGGCGCAGCACCCGGGACGCCCGGCCCTACGGCTACGACCTGATGGCCGACGACGTGATCGCCCTGCTGGACCAGCTGAAGATCCCCCGCGCCGATTTCGTCGGCTGGAGCGACGGCGCGATCCTCGGCCTGGACCTGGCCATGCGTTACCCGCAGCGGGTCGGCAAGGTCTTCGCCTACGCCGCCAACACCCAGACCTCAGGGGTCAAAGAAGGCGTGGAGAACAACCCGACCTTCGCCGCCTACATCGAGCGCGCCGGCCAGGAGTACACCCGCCTGTCACCCACGCCCAAGGAGTACCCGGCCTTTGTCGAGCAGATCGGCCACATGTGGGCCAGCCAGCCGAACTGGAGCGACGCCGACCTGGCGAAGATCAAGACGCCGGTACTGATCGTCGATGGCGACCACGATGAAGCCATCAAGCGCGAGCACACCGAATACATGGCCCAGGCGATTCCCGGCGCCGGGCTGCTGATCCTGCCCAACGTCAGCCACTTCGCCTTCCTCCAGGACCCGGGCCTGTTCAATGCAGCCCTGGAACATTTCCTCGACGAAAAATAGCCCCGGCCATCGCCATGGATGCCCCTCTTTCCAGGGACGTCCACGGCAGGCGGTATGCATAAACGCATATTTTAATTGCATTGACGCATCAATCCTCTAAGGTTGTTTGCAGACCCGGTCAACGCAGGCCATCGAGGCTGGTCCAGCGCAACATCATGTCCCGGGTCCGGCTACGCGCAGTAGCCCGACACGCAACGACGACACCAGCCGGAGGCTGGATTTCATTCATGGAGGATGAACATGTTAAGTAGCAACCTGACCCCAGGCGACGCTCCCCAGGCCCTGCCCCAGTGCCTGGCCGGCAGCCTGCTCGACCCGCAACTGAGCGAAGTCGATCCACACACCGAAGCCGCGCCCCAGGCCGCTGCCCGGCTCAACTTCAGCGTGCAGCAGCAAACCCAGAGCAACTGGTGCTGGGCAGCATTGTCCGCATCGGTGGGCAACTACTACGGCACCGGTTCCTGGACCCAGTGCGGAGTGGCCAACGCCGAACTGGGCCGCAACTCCTGCTGCAGCCAGCCCGGGCCGTGCAACGTCTACGGCTACCTGGATTCGGCCCTGCGCACCACCCGCTGCTACGGCGGCATGCGTGAGGACCGGATGCAGATGCCGGCCATCGACAACCAGCTCGGCATGGGCCGCCCCGTCGGCCTGCGCTGTGCCTGGTACGGTGGCGGCGCGCATTTCCTGACGATCTACGGCAGCGATGGCGGCTACATCCTGGTGGCGGATTCGATCTACGGCTACTCGACCCGCGCCCTGAACAGTTTCCCCGGCTCCTACAACGGCGGCGGCAACTGGACCCACACCTACTTCACCCGAAAAAACTAGGAGGCGACATGCAACTGACTTACCCCAAGGCGCCTGTCGATGGCGTCCAGCACCTGCACTCGGCCCTTCAGGCGGCCCTGCAGACCCAGGGTTTCGGTATCAACCGCGGGTTTGCCAAGGCCCGTGCCCGTAACCTGAATCTGTCCCAGGCCTTTCGCGGCTACGCCCTGAGCCTGGAGGACCTGGCCCAGGGCAAGGGGCTGGCCGAGGCCAAGGCCGGTGACTGGCATTACCTGGTGTTCGATGCCGGAGTGTCGATTGCCGATGCGCAGTTGACCGAGGTGGCCGGCAAGGTCGGCTTCTCTGCGCTGAACCATGGCAGCCTGGCGGCGTCCGCCGTCAACGCCCTGGACCTGGCGGAACAGGCGCCGCAACTGCAGGGAAAAAGCTATGAACTGCGCCTGCTGTTCATCTCGGCGCTGCAGGTCACGGCGATCTGGCTGCATGGGCCCGGCGAAGAGGTGCTGATTCCCATCGAGCCGACACCCAAGACCCTGGCCGCCCATCAGCTCCACAGCGAAACGGCGTTGCTCGCCCTGCTGGCGCCGGCGGCGCTGCAGACCAAGGCCATCTTCGACGCCGATACCAGCGGCACCCTGGGCGGTTGACCCGGGCAAAAAAAATCCGGCGGCCTTTGCAGGTCGCCGGATTTCTGGTCTCAGCGTTTCAGTCCGGGATGCTCAAGCCAGCCGCATCACCCAAGCGCAGGTCAGGACGCCGATCGCGCCGAACCTTGCTGGACATTGGTCGGTTGCAGCTTGAACAGATAGAACAGCACCGTCAGCAGCACCAGGAACGCCGGGCCGACATAGAGCGCCACACGGGTATCCGGGAAGTAGGCCATCAGCCCCACCACCAGTACCAGGAAGGCCAGGGCCAGGTAGGAACTGATCGGGTACAGCCACATGCGGTACTTCAGGCCGGCACGTTCTGCCGGGCTCAGGCCCTTGCGGAACTTGAGCTGGGCCAGAAGGATCATCACCCAGGTCCAGATCGCACCGAAGGTGGCGATGGAGGTCACCCAGACGAACACTTTTTCCGGCACCAAATAGTTCAGCAGCACGCCCAGCAGCAGGGCGAAGATCGACAGCAGCAACGCGCGACGTGGCACGCCGTTGTTCGAGGTCTTGGCGAAGCCGGCCGGGGCCTGGCCGTTCTGCGCCAGGCTGTAGAGCATGCGCCCGGTGCTGAAGATGCCGCCGTTGCAGGACGACAGCGCAGCGGTGATCACCACGAAGTTGATGATGCCGGCGGCGGTCTTGATACCCAGGCGCTCGAAGGTCATCACGAAGGGGCTGCCCTGGGTGCCAATCTCGTTCCACGGGTAGATCGACAGGATCACGAACAGCGCGCCCACGTAGAACAGCAGGATGCGCCAGAACACCGAGCCGATGGCGTTGGGAATGGTCTTTTGCGGGTTACGCGCTTCACCGGCGGTGAGGCCGATCATCTCTACGCCCAGGTAGGCGAACATCACCATCTGCAGGGACATCAGCACGCCGGTCACGCCATTGGGCATGAAGCCGCCGTGGGTCCACAGGTTGGAGATGCCCAGGGCCACGCCGTCATTGCCGAAACCGAAGGCGATGATACCGATACCGCCGACCACCATGGCGATGATGGTGACGATCTTGATCAGGGCGAACCAGAACTCGAACTCACCGAAGGCCTTGACCGCGATCAGGTTGATCGAGCCCATGCTCACCAGGGCCGCCAGGGCCCAGATCCAGCGCGGCACATCGGGGAACCAGATCCCCATGTACACCGCCACTGCGGTGATTTCCGCAACACAGGTCACCAGCCACAGGAACCAGTAGTTCCAGCCGGTGAGAAAGCCCGCCAGCGGGCCCAGGTAGTCTTGTGCGTAACGGCTGAAGGAACCTGCGACCGGGTTATGCACCGCCATCTCGCCGAGGGCGCGCATGATCACCAGGATCGCCAGGCCGCCAATGATGTAGGACAGCATGATGGCCGGGCCGGCCATCTCGATGGCCTTGGCCGAGCCGAGGAACAGGCCGACACCGATACAGGCGCCGAGGGCCATCAAGCGAATATGCCGTTCGCCGAGTTCGCGTTTCAGCGGGCCGCCCTGAGCGGTCTCGCCGTGGGGCAGTTGGTTGCCAACTGGCATAGAGATACAACCTCATTTTGTTATTGGATATGAACCACCGAGCCTTCGAAGCACCAGCGGATAGCCGAAGCTTGCTCGACCGCACCGGCCTTGTGGGACGGAGCGTCTGGTAGGACAAGACCTGCCAGATCAGCGGGGTGCGCAGTATAAAAAGCTCCCGACAGGGCTTTTCACTCTATAAGTTGCAATATTCAGAGAGAAATCTCGGCAAATACCGCTTTCACGGAGAAGCATTACCTGCTTTTTGCCCTGAAACCTCACTCGGAAAGGGCCGGGAGTATTGCACAGGCCTGGTGCATCGTCATGCCCCTACCTAGGGCGTATTTACCTGGGAAAAGGCTCTACCCTGTGGCGAGGGAGCTTGCTCCCTTGCCACAGAAGCGGGGCCGGGTCGTTTTCACATTTTCTTCACCGACGCCCACCACCGACTAAGCTTCAGGCAAGTCCGATCAATCTGCGTGAATGGATCAATCGACTATGGGCGCTCTGTGGCAGACCGATTCGCATAAGAACGCAGTGCCAAGCCACAGCGAGGACGAAACGCCTTTACCGAAACGCCGCAAATCCCGCCGTTATGCCTGGCGCCTGTTCTGGCTGTTGCTGCTGATCGCCCTGATTGCCCTTGGCTTTGCCGCTGCCCGGGAGATGCGCACCTCGAAACTCCAGGCCCGGGAATTCAGCCGGCTGGCCGCTGACCTGAGCTACTCCCTGGAGCCCGGCCCCAGTGATGCCGTGCTCTATCCCGGTGCCGGGCCGTTCGACCGGCGCCTGGGCTACAGCGCCCTGGGGGAGTTCCTGCCACGCTTGCTCAAGCGCGGTTACCTGATCGACGCCCAGACGCGTTTCTCCCCGGCACTGATGGACTACAGCAAAAGCGGATTTTTCGTGCCCTACACCGAAAAGATCCAGGCTGGCCTGTCCATTACCGACTGCCGCGCCGCGCCCCTGTACCAGTTCAATTACCCGCAACAGCTGTATGAGAGCTTTGCCAGTATTCCGCCGCTGGTGGTGCACAGCCTGCTGTTCATCGAGAACCGCGATCTGCTGGCCCCCAAGCCGGCCGAGGCCAACCCGGCGGTGGACTGGCCGCGCTTTGCCAAGGCCGCCTGGTCGCAGATCGCCCGGCTCTTGCACCTGCCGGGGCAGAGCGCCGGGGGTAGCACCCTGGCCACCCAGTTGGAAAAATACCGCCATTCGCCGGATGGCCTGACGGTATCCGGGGGCGAGAAGATCCGGCAGATGGTTTCCGCCAGCGTGCGGGCCTATCAGGACGGCCCACAGACCCTGGAGGCCCGCAAACGCATCGTGCGCGACTACCTCAACAGCGTGCCGCTGTCCGCGGTGCCCGGCCACGGCGAAGTGCACGGCATGGCCGAGGGGCTGCGGGTCTGGTATGGCGCTGACTTCGACAAGGTCAACCAGGTGCTCGGCAGCACCGCCATGGACTCGAAAAGCCTCGCCGCACGAGGGCTGGCCCTGCGCCAGGTGCTGTCACTGATGATTGCCCAGCGCCGTCCCTCCCATTACCTGGCCAAGGGGCGCGCAGAACTGGCGGATCTGACGGACAGCCATATCCGCCTGCTGGCACAGAACAACGTCATCGACCCGGCGCTGAGCAGCGCCGCCCTGGCCAGCCAGGTGACCTACCGGGACTGGCAGCAGCAGCCGACCATTCAGCCGATCGAGACCAACAAGGGCATCAGCGTCGCCCGCAGCCGCCTCGCCGCCCTGCTCAACCGGCCACTGTATGACCTGGACCGCCTCGACCTCTCGGCCACCAGCACCTTGCAGAGCGACCTGCAGCGCCAGGCCACCGAGTACCTCAAGCACCTTGCGGACCCGGCCTTTGCCGCGCAGATTGGTGTGCTAGGCGAACGCCTGCTGACCCCCACCAGCACCACCCAGGTGCGCTACAGCTTCACCCTGTTCGAACTGACCCCCGACGGCTCGCGGGTGCGGGTGCAGACCGACAGCACCGACCAGCCTTTCGACATCAACGAAGGCAGCAAGCTGGAACTGGGCTCCACCGCCAAGCTGCGGGTGCTGACCACCTACCTGCAGATCATTTCCGAGCTGCACGACAAGTACGCCGGGCAAACACCCGCGCAGTTGAAAAAGATCCCGGTGAACGAGCAGGACCGCCTGAGCCGCTGGGCCCTCGACTACCTGATGCAGAACAGCGACCGCAGCCTGCCGAAGATGCTCGACGCCGCCCTGGACCGCACCTACTCCGCCAGCCCCGGCGAGGCCTTCTTCACCGGTGGCGGGGTGCATCACTTCCACAACTTTCGCAACGAAGACAACGGCCGCAGCCCGACCCTGCGCGATGCCCTGCGCGAATCCATCAACCTGCCGTTCATCCGCCTGATGCGCGACCTGGTGCGCTACAGCACTTATGGCGGCGACAGCAGCAGCGCCGAATTGCTCAAGGACGACCAGAACCCGCGGCGCCAGGAGTACCTGGCACGCTTTGCCGACCGTGAGGGCACCTCGTTCCTGCTGCGTTTCTGGAAGAAGTACCGCAACAAGGACACCCAGTCGCGCCTGGAAACCTTCCTCGACAGCATGCACCCCACGGCAATCCGCCTCGCCGCCGTGCACCGCTACCTGCTGCCGGACGCCAGCCAGGAGAGCTTCAACCGCTTCGTCCGGGCCCACATGAAGAGCGCCAAGGTCAGCGAGAAGCTCACCGACGAGCGCCTGGACAAGCTCTACGCCAGCTACGGCCCCGGCGCCTATGACCTGCCGGACCAGGGCTACATCGCCAAGGTCCACCCCCTGGACCTCTGGCTGCTGGGCTACCTGATGAACAACCCGGAGGCGAACTTCACCCAGATCGTCAAGGCCAGCGAGTTCGAGCGCCAGGAGGTCTACAGCTGGCTGTTCAAGAGCCGCCATCGCAGTGCCCGCGACAGCCGTATCCGCACCATGCTGGAGATCGAGGCCTTCCTCGATATCCACCAGCGCTGGCAGAGCGTCGGCTATCCGTTCGACCACCTGGTACCGTCCCTGGCCACTGCTATCGGCAGCTCCGGCGACCGCCCCGCGGCGTTGGCGGAACTGGTGGGCACCATCCTCAACGACGGCGTGCGCCTGCCAACCTTGCGCATCGACAGCCTGCACTTCGCCGCCGGCACGCCCTATGAAACCCGCCTGCTCAACGACCCGGACAAGGGCAAGCGGGTGATGCCCTCGGAGGTGGCCACGGCGCTGCGCGGAGCCTTGTCGCAGGTGGTGGATGCCGGCACCGCGAAACGGGTGTCCGGCAGCTTCAAGCTGGCTGATGGCACGCCATTGGCCATGGGCGGCAAGACCGGTACCGGCGACAACCGCATCGAAGCCATTGGCGCCGGCGGGCGGGTGTTGAGCTCCAAATCCATCAACCGCACCGCAACCTTCGTGTTCTACATCGGCGACCACCATTTCGGCACCCTTACCGCCTACGTGCCGGGGGCCTCGGCCCAGGCCTTCAGATTCACCTCGGCCTTGCCGGTGCAGGTGCTCAAGGGCATGGCGCCGATCCTCATGCCCTACCTGCAACCGGGCAGTGGCACCCAATGCCTGGGCAGCGTGGCGCAACGCTGAATCACGACAGGCAGCCCCCTCTCTCTCCGACAAACGGCAGCATTGCCGCAGGCAGAAGTGCTTGCGTCACTCTTAAGATATATCTTAAGTTATGTCTAAATCGAAACGGAGAAAGAGAAAATGAGAGAGCACCACCACCCTCCCCATCGCGAGCACGGGGACAGCCATGAGATCTTCGAACGCCGCCCGGGCCGCGAACGCGGTGGCCGCGGGCCCCGGGTATTCGCCCCCGGCGACCTGAAACTGCTGCTGTTGGCGCTGATCGCCGAGCAGCCCTGCCACGGCTACGACCTGATCCGCCAGATCGAAAGCATGTTCGACGGCGCCTACAGCCCCAGCCCCGGGGTGATCTACCCGACCCTGACCTTTCTCGAAGAAAGCGAAATGATCCAGGGCGATGCCGAAGGCGGCAAAAAGCGCTACAGCGTGACCGACGCCGGACGTCTTTCCCTGCAGGAGCAGGCCATCGCCCTGGACGGCGTGCGCATGCGCATCGAGGTCAGCAAGCGTTCCCTGCGCGGACATGATCGCCCCGCTGAAATCCACGAGGCGGTGCACAACCTGCGCCACGCCCTGCAAATGCACCATGGCCGCTGGAGCCCGGAAGAAATCCTTCGGGTGCGCGACCTGCTGAACAACACCGCCAAGGCCATTGTCGATGGTCCTGTGAGCCACCCCGCCCCGGAGAAAAGCCAATGACTGCCAGCCCAGAACTGTCCATCCATCGGGTCATGCACGAGATCAAGCGCCGCCGCCTGGAGGTGCTGCGCGTAGTCGACCTGACCCCGCGCATGCGCCGCATCACCCTGGGCGGCCCTGAGCTGGCCGGGTTCATCAGCCTGGGCAGCGACGACCATGTGAAGCTGCTGTTCCCGCAGAACGCCGAACAGCAAGCCGCCCTGGAAACCCTGGTACTGGGCCCGGGCAAGGACAGCGGCCCGATGCCCGCCATGCGCGACTACACCCCGCGCCGCTATGACCTGGAGCTGGGCGAACTGGACATCGACTTCGTGCTCCACGGCGACGGCCCCGCCTCCACCTGGGCCGAACAGGCCGCACCGGGCCAGTTCCTGCACATCGGCGGGCCACGGGGCTCGATGGTGGTGCCGGATATCTTCGACAGCTACCTGCTGATCGGCGATGAAACCGCGCTGCCGGCCATTGCCCGGCGCCTGGAAGAACTGCCGGCCGGGCGCCAGGTGCTGGCGGTGATCGAGGTGCAGAACGCCGCCGAACGCCAGGCTCTGGACAGCGCCGCCCAGGTGCAGGTGATCTGGGTTGAACGGGACGCAGGCGGGCAGGACCTGATCAGCACGGTGCGCCAGGTGCAGGTGCCGCAAGGCAAGCTGTATGCCTGGGTAGCCACCGAGAGCAAGGTGTCGCGCCAGGTGCGTCGAGTGCTGCTGGATGAGCACCAGCTCAACGACGAATTCGTCAAGGCCGCCGGTTACTGGCGCCTGGACAGCAGCGAAGAAGAATAATCGCGCATCAGGGTAGGAACTGGCTTGCCAGCGAAGGCGGTCCCAAGGGCCCCCTCACCGGCAAGCCGGCTCCTACGGGACCCGGGACCGGAGTTTACCCAGCCAGCGGTCCAGCCCCAGCAGCAGCAGGGATACCAGGACGAACCCCGCCAATATCCCGAGGGCATTGAGCAGCACCCGGGGGTAGCCCAGCCTGTCCACGGAGATGAAGGGATAGGGGTACAGCCCAAGCAAGTGCCCACGCAGCAACAGGTAGGCGAAATACACAATCGGGTAGAGCGTCCACCACCCGATGTGCCTCATCCGCAGCCCGCCCTTGGGCACGCAACACCACCAATAGACCAGGAACAGCAGCGGCATCACGTCATGCAGCAACTCGTCCGCCAGCCATTGCCAACCCTGGGGATGCCAGAGGTGGCGCAACAGCAGGCTGTAGGCCAGCCCCACCAGCAGAATGCTCGCCGCCACGGCGCCGCTGACCCAGGGCTGGAGCATGAACGCCTGCCCCTTGGAAACCCGCAGGTTGAGGGCGCAGGTCAGCACGCTGGCCACCAGGGTATTGCTGAGCACGGTGAAGAAACTGAAGAAGTTCACCAGCCCGCCCAGCAGGCTGGCGCCACTGTCCCAGCGCAACAGCAGGATCAGGTACAGCTGGACGGTCAGCCCGAACCAGCCAAGGATCGCCGCCACGGCAATCAGGCCACGCCGAGTGCACAGCCCCGGCAGCGAGAAGCCAGCCATAAAGCTCCTTAAAGCGGGCGCTTGGTACGTTGCAACTTCACATAGAGTTTCTCGACCTTCTCCCTCGCCCAGGGCGTCTTGCGCAGGAAGGTCAGGCTCGACTTGATGCTCGGGTCGCTCTTGAAGCAGCGGATATCAATGCGTTCGGCCAGCCCCGACCACTCGTAGTGTTCCACCAGCGCCTTGAGGATCTGTTCCAGGGTCACGCCATGCAGCGGGTCGGTGTGGGTGTCGGTCATGCCAGGCCTTTGCGGGAAGAAAATGAGGAAAGCCGCGCACCTTAGCCGAGGGCTTGGCCCCGCGCCAGCACGCTTGAGTAACTGTAGTCGCAGCCCGTCACCGAGGTGATCGGGCATGAACGGCGAAAAGTTCCTGGCTTTTCGAAATAAAAGAGATGTTATATTGTATCAATCAATAACAACTCACCCGCATTTTGGGCACCCCCGTGTCCCGCCTGCTCACTGACTCAAAGCGCCTAGCGCTCTGTTCGCCAAGGAATGACCGATGTCCCGCTCAACTCCCCGCCCTTCTCGCTCCCTGCTCTGGCGCCTGTCGCCACTGTCCGCCGCGCTGCTGATCGCCTCCCAGGCCCATGCCGTGGAATTGCCCCAGCAGGTCATCACCGCCAACCCCCTGGGCAGCACCGAACTGGCCGCCCCAAGCACTGTGCTGGAAGGCGACCAACTGACCCTGGAACAAAAAGGCAGCCTCGGTGAAACCCTGAACAAACAGCCGGGCGTGTCTTCATCCTACTTCGGGCCGGGGGCCAGCCGGCCGATCATTCGCGGCCTGGATGGCGACCGGATTCGCATTCTGCAGAACGGCGTCGGGGCCCTCGACGCCTCGTCGCTGTCCTACGACCATGCGGTGCCCCTGGACCCGGTTAACGTCGAGCGCATCGAGATCGTCCGCGGCCCGGCGGCCCTGCTGTACGGCGGCAACGCCATTGGCGGGGTGGTCAACAGCTTCGACAATCGGATTCCCACCGAGGCCATCGAGGGCATCCACGGGGCGGGCGAGTTGCGCTACGGCGGCGCCGACACCACCCGCAGCAGCGCCGGCAAGCTGGAAGCCGGCGATGGCACCTTTGCCCTGCACCTGGATGCCAACTCGCGGCAGTTCAATGACCTGAAGATTCCCGGCTACGCCCGCAGCCGTCACGCTGCGGCCAGTGAAGACGGGGATGGCAAGAAAGGCCGCCTGGGCAACAGCGACGGTCGCCAGGACGGCGGTGCCATCGGCGGTTCCTACACCTGGGACGACGGCTATGCCGGCCTGTCCTACAGCAACTACGACTCCAACTACGGCTCCCCCGCCGAAGAAGACGTGCGCATCCGCATGAAGCAGGACCACTACGCCTTCGCTTCGGAACTGCGCAACCTGCAGGGCCCGTTCAGCTCGCTCAAGTTCAACGCCGGCTACACCGACTACGAACACCGCGAGATCGAGGGCGGCGAAACCGGCACCACCTTCAAGAACAAGGGCTACGAGGCCCGTGTCGAGGCCCGGCACCAGCCGCTGGGCCCGCTCGAAGGGGTGATCGGTGCACAGGTCAACCGCAACGAATTCTCCGCCCTGGGCGAAGAAGCCTTCGTGCCACAGACCGATACCAACAGCGGCGCGCTGTTCATCCTCGAAGAACTGCAAGCCACCGAACGCCTGCGGCTCAGCCTCGGCGGGCGCCTGGAACACACCACCGTGGACCCGGACAGCAAGGGCAACGAACGCTTCGCCCAGGCCGACAAGTCCAGCAGCTTCACCGCCGGCAGCCTGTCCTCGGGGGCGGTCTACACCCTGACCCCGGTCTGGTCCCTGGCCGCGACCCTGGGCTACACCGAGCGCGCCCCGACCTTCTACGAGCTGTATGCCAACGGCGCCCACGTCGCCACCGGCACCTATGAAGTGGGCAGCGCCAAGCTATCGAAGGAAAAAGCCGTGTCCAGCGACCTAGCCCTGCGCTTCGACAACGGCATCCACAAAGGCAGCGTCGGCGTGTTCTACAGCCACTTCTCCAACTACATCGGCCTGCTGGGCACGGGGCGCACCCTCAACGATGAAGGCGAAGAAGATGCGACAGGTATCCCGGAATACGCCTACAGCGGAGTGCGGGCACGCTTCAGTGGGATCGAGGCCCAGGATCGCTGGACCCTGGGGGAAAACGCCTACGGCAAGTTCGCCCTGGAACTGTCCGGCGACTACACCCGGGCCAAGAACCTGGATAACGGCCAGGACCTGCCCCGCATCGCTCCATTGCGCCTGAACAGTGGCCTGCTGTGGGAACTGGACCGCTGGCAGGCACGCCTGGATGTACAACATGCCGCCAGCCAGGGCCGGGTGCCGGACAACGAAAGCGGCACCGATGGCTACACCACCTTTGGCGCCAGTGCCGGTTATCGCTTCGATATCGGACATAGCCAGTGGCTGGCCTTCGTCAAGGGCGAGAACCTGACCAACCAGACCGTGCGCTATGCCAGCTCGATCCTGCGGGATATCGCGCCGGCCGCCGGGCGCAGTGTGGAAGTGGGGTTGCGTACTACCTTTTAAGGCCCTGTTCGCCGGCAAGCCGGCTCCTACACGGCCCCGTAGGAGCCGGCTTGCCGGCCAAGGGTTTAGCGGTAACGCCGCGGGTCAGCCTCGATCAGGCTGGCCAGCTGGGTCAGGGCAAAGCGCAACTCGTCCTGGGTGGTGGGCGACATCAATACCACCCGCACACAACGGGAGCTGGCACCGCGTTCCACCTGGAACTGGCTGCCGCTCATCACCAGCACGCCATTGGCTCGGGCCAGGGTGGCGAACTCATCGCCCGTCCAGGGCTCCGGCAAGGTCAGCCACAGGTGATAGCTGTGGGGCTGGGTCCGGATCTCCAGGCCGGCAAACACGTCCCGGGCAATCGCCTGGCGCGCTGCCGCTTCATTGCGCTGGGTCTGTACCAGCTTGCGGTCCAAGCCTTCGACAATCACATTGCTGGCCAATTGCGCGGTCAGCGGCGACGGCATCCACACGCTGCTACGGACCATGGAACTCAGCCGCGACAGCAGCTTTGGCGGGCTGTAGAGGTAACCCACGCGCAACGCCGGCATGATCGCCTTGGACAGGCTGGTGAGGTACACCGAACGCTGCGGCGCATAGCTCGCCAGCGGCTTGATCGACGGATCGGTGGCGAGAAAGCCGTAGATATCGTCGTCGATGATCAGGAAGTCGAACTCTTCGGCGATTGCCGCAATTTGCGCCCGACGCCTTGGCGACATGATCGCCGTGGTGGGGTTCTGGCAACTGGCGACGCACACCAGCAGCGCCGGTTTTTCCCGCAGGCACTGCTCGCGCAGGGCCTCGGGGAGTATCCCCTCTTCATCCATGGCCACGCCCCGCAGGCGCCGCTCCAGGCCGTGGGCCACGGAGATGATGCCCGGGTAGCAGAGCGACTCGCAAAGCACCAGGTCGCCGGCGTTGCTCAGGGCGCTGATGGCCACCATCAGCCCGTGCTGGGCACCGGAGGTAATGACCACCTGCTGCCAGTTGGCCTCGGGCAAGGAATGCCGCAACCACTGCGCCCCGGCCTCGCGATGAGCCGGGTGGCCTCCATCGGGGGCGTAGTCCAGCGCCCGGCCGAAGTCACTGCTGCGGGCCATGCCCACCAGGGCGCCACGCAACCAGTACTCCAGGGTTTCGCTGTAGGGCTTGATGATCGACAGGTCCAGGGCTTCGGCCTGCCCCAGGGACAGGGACGGAGCGCTGGAACCTTCGGGCAACACCAGCGGCGGCTGCGCCAGCACGTAAGTGCCGCGGCCGACTTCGCCCTGCACCAACCCGCGCCGCTGAGCTTCGCTGTAGGCGCGGCTGATGGTGCCAGGAGTGACATTCAGGGTTACCGCCAGCTCGCGCAGGGTCGGCAAGCGGTCACCATCATTCAACAAACCGCTGCCGATATCCCGCGCCAGGGCGTCGGCGATGGACAGGTAGACCGGTTGATTGAACTCGCTTAACTGGGGAACCCACATGGAGGCTGATGACCATCGGCTGCGTTGAGGTGGACCGGAGCATATCACAGCCATGGATCGCCCCTTAACATCGACTCATTTGGAAAATTGATTCGATCTTCAAGCCAAACTGGCGACTCAAAACCGCTAAAAAATTTTTATATGATCTATAAATCCCTATAAATCATTAAGTTATCAACAAACCACAGCCAACTTCGGTAGAGCCATCCCGAGAAACAATTGAATCGATTCAATTCATTGAAATACACTCAACCAACACCAACCCAATCGACTCAATCCCTCCCACCCATGCCCAGTCGAGATGCCATGCACAGTCTCAGCAAGGACCTGTCCCTCTCCGCCGTGATCGCCGGCCTGATCGCCGTGATCATTTCCTACGCCGGCCCCTTGATCATCGTGTTCCAGGCCGCCCGCGAAGCCCATCTGCCCAGCGACCAGGTGTCATCGTGGATCTGGGCCATCTCCATCGGCAGCGGCCTCACCGGCCTGCTGCTGAGCTGGCGCCTGAAAGTGCCGGTGATCACCGCCTGGTCCACCCCCGGCGCGGCGCTGATGGTGTCGATGCTACCCACGGTGTCGCTGCCCCAGGCCATCGGCGCCTACATCGTGGCCTCATTGCTCATCGCGCTGGTCGGGCTTTCCGGGGCCTTCGACAAGCTCATGAGCCGCCTGCCCAAGGCGATTGCCGCCGCCATGCTGGCGGGCATCCTGTTCCGCTTCGGCGCCGGCCTGTTCACTTCGGTCAGCCTGCAACCGGCCCTGGTGCTGGCGATGATCGCCGCCTACCTGCTGGGCAAGCGCCTGTCACCCCGCTACGCGATCCTCGCGGTGCTGCTGGTGGGCTGCGCGATGGCCGCAGGCCTGGGCGAACTCAATGGCGGTGCCATCACCCTGGCGGTGGCCCAGCCGATCTTCATCGCTCCCGAGTGGAGCTGGCACGCCATCATCAACATCGGCCTGCCCCTGGCCCTGGTCACCCTGACCGGGCAATACGTGCCGGGCATGGCGGTGATGCGCAGCGCCGGCTACAACACCCCGGCCCGCTCGATCATTTCCTGGACAGCCATCACCTCGGCACTGCTGGCGCCGTTCGGCTCCCACGGGATCAACCTGGCGGCCATCACCGCTGCCATCTGCACCGGCCGCGAAGCCCATGAAGACAAGGACAAGCGCTACATCGCCGGGATCGCCTGCGGCCTGTTCTACATCCTCATGGGGATTTTCGGCGCGACCCTGGCCTCGGTGTTCGCCGCCCTGCCCAAGGAACTGATTGCGGCACTGGCCGGCCTGGCCCTGTTCGGCGCCATCAGCGCCGGGTTGAGCGGCGCCATGGCCGACGAAAAACAGCGTGAAGCGGCGCTGATCACCTTCCTGGTCACGGCATCGGGCATGAGCTTCCTGGGCCTGGCGGCCGCGTTCTGGGGGTTGATCTTCGGCCTGGTGGCGCACTTTGCCCTGAGCCACACCCGGCACAAACCCAGCCTCGCCCAGGCCAGCGCCCCACGCTGAGCAGAGCCCGGGCCGGGAACTGTTACCGATTGCGAAACTGTTCATGTCAATAAAAGCGCTTTCTCTCCCGGAGACGGCGCTTTATCCTTAGCCCCCTAATAAAGCTGAACCGTTTCATCTTTCCCTTTGAAATCAGTGGCCTGCCGTTCGCGATCAACCTGCATCGACGCTACGCGCCATGCCCTTGCTTCTGCCTATTCCTAGAAAAAGACCTTATCCGAATGCCTATGCCCACTTTTCAGCGTTTAAAAGACAGCGCTGTCCTGACTTCCGTCGCCCTGCCCAAGAGCCTGAGCCTGCTCGGCGCCCTTGGATTTGCCGCCTGCGCCCAGGCCGCACCGGCCTTCGACAGTGACTCACCGTGGATGCTCGGCGACTGGAATGGCACCCGCACGGAACTGGCCAACAAAGGCTACGACTTCAAGATCGACTACGTCGGCGAGATGGGCGCCAACCTGCACGGTGGCTACGACCACGACCGCACCGCGCGCTACAGCGACCAGTTTGCCTTCGGCAGCCACCTGGACCTGCAGAAGATCCTCGGCTGGGACGACGCCGAATTCCAACTGACGGTGACCAAGCGCGACGGCGACAACATCAGCAACGACCGGATCAACGACCCGCGGGTCGGCGGCTTCACCTCGGCCCAGGAAGTCTGGGGCCGCGGCCAGACCTGGCGCCTGACGCAAATGTGGTACCAGCAGAAATTCTTCGACCAGAAGCTCGACATCAAGGCCGGCCGCTTCGGCCAGGGCGAAGACTTCAACAGCTTCCCCTGCGACTTCCAGAACCTGGCGTTCTGCGGCTCCCAGGTGGGCAACTGGGCCGGCAGCGTCTGGTACAACTGGCCGGTCAGCCAGTGGGCCCTGCGGGTCAAGTACCACCTGAGCGCCGAGCTCTACGCGCAGATCGGTGCCTATGAGCAGAACCCCTCGAACCTCGATCGCGACAACGGCTTCAAGCTCAGCGGCAGCGGCACCCAGGGCACACTGTTGCCAGTGGAACTGGTGTGGACACCCAAACTCAACGGCCTGGCCGGTGAGTACCGCGCCGGCTATTACTACAGCAGCGCCAAGGCCAGCGACGTCTACAAGGATGGCAATGGCCAGCCTGCAGCCCTGACCGGCGAGGCCTACCGCAGCAGCTCCAGCAAGCACGGCCTGTGGCTGGGCGCGCAACAGCAGGTCACCAGCCAGGCCAGCGACCACTCCCGCGGCCTGAGCCTGTTCGCCAACGTCACCGCCCACGACAAGAAGACCAACGCCATCGACAACTATGTCCAGGCGGGCCTGGTCTACAAGGGGCTGTTCGATGCCCGGGCCAAGGATGACATCGGCTTTGCCCTGGCCCGGGTCCATGTCAACCCGGCGTACCGCAAGAACGCCCAGGCCAGCAACCAGGCCCGGGCGCTCTACGACTACGACAACCCGAGCTACCTGCCGCCCCAGGACACCGAATACAGCGCCGAGCTGTACTACGGCGTGCACCTGGCCAACTGGCTGACCGTGCGCCCCAACCTGCAATACATCCGCCACCCCGGCGGCGTGAGCCGGGTGGACGACGCCCTGATCGGCGGGATCAAGATCCAGAGTTCGTTCTAAGGCCGACAGGCACACAACGACGCCATTCACAGTTTTCAGCTGAACCAAGCCCGCGCCTGATCGTCATCTACAGTGAACATGCGCGGGAACACTCTAAACGTCACGGAGAACCACACTATGAGCACTGAGGGTGCTTCAAGTCCGAGCCGCTTGCTGCCAAGCCTGCTCGGGATCTTGCTGCTGCTAATGGGCCTGGCCTTGCTGGCCGGGGGGATCAAGCTGAGCATGCTCGGCGGCTCGCTGTATTACGTCCTGGCCGGTATCGGCCTGACGTTGACCGGCCTCTTGCTGCTGGCCGGTAAACGCGCGGCACTGGGCCTGTACGCCCTGGTACTGTTCGCCAGTACCGTCTGGTCGCTCTGGGAAATCGGCCTGGACTGGTGGCAACTGGTGCCACGCCTGTCGCTGTGGTTCGCCCTCGGCGTGGTCCTGCTGCTGCCCTGGTTCCGTCGCCCGCTGCTGCGCGATGGCCCGGCCCCGCTGGGCACCGCTGCCCTGAGCGTGGCCGTGGTCCTGGCCGGTGGCGCCGCCATTGGCAGCCAGTTCACCAACCCCGGGGAAATCTCCGGTGACCTGGGCCGCGACACCGCGGACATGACCAGCACCGCGCCGGCCATCCCCGACGGTGAATGGCAGGCCTACGGCCGCACCGAGTTCGGCGATCGCTACTCGCCGCTGAAGCAGATCACCCCGGCCAACATCGGCAAGCTGCAGGAAGCCTGGCGCATCCGCACCGGCGACATGCCGACCGACAAGGACCCGGTGGAAATCACCAACCAGAACACCCCGCTGAAGGTCAACGGCAAGCTCTATGCCTGCACCGCCCACAGCAAGGTGCTGGCCCTGGACCCGGATACCGGCAAGGAAATCTGGCGCTTCGACCCGCAGATCCAGGGCCCCAACGGCGACGACTTCCGTGGCTGGGCACACATGACCTGCCGTGGCGTGTCGTACTACGACGAAGCCAACTTCAAGAACGCCGACGCCATCAGCCAGCCGGCCACCCTGTCCCCGGCGGGCCAGGCCATCGCCACCAGCTGCCCGCGTCGCCTGTTCCTGCCTACCGCCGATGCGCGCCTGATCGCCATCAACGCCGACACCGGCAAGGTCTGTGAAGACTTCGGCACCAAGGGCGCCGTGGACCTGAAGGCCGGTATCGGCCCATTCACCCCGGGCGGCTACTACTCCACCTCCCCGGCGGCCATCACCCGTAACCTGGTGATCATTGGCGGCCACGTGACCGACAACGAGTCGACCAACGAGCCGTCCGGCGTGATCCGCGCCTTCGACGTGCACGACGGCCACCTGGTGTGGAACTGGGATTCGGGCAACCCGGACGAGACCACTCCGCTGCCGGAAGGCAAGACCTATACCCGCAACTCGCCGAACATGTGGTCCCTGGCCAGCGTCGACGAGAAACTGGGCATGGTCTACCTGCCACTGGGCAACCAGATGCCTGACCAATGGGGCGGCAACCGCACCGCGGGCGCCGAGAAATTCAGCGCCGGCACCGTGGCCCTGGACATCGACACCGGCAAGCTGCGCTGGAACTACCAGTTCACCCACCACGACCTGTGGGACATGGACGTGGGCAGCCAGCCGACCCTGCTCGACATGAAGACTGCGGACGGCGTCAAGCCGGCGCTGATCCAGCCGACCAAGCAAGGCAGCCTGTACGTGCTGGACCGTCGCGATGGCACCCCGATCGTGCCGATCCGTGAAGTACCGGCCCCCACTGGCGCTGTCGAAGGCGACCACACCGCGCCAACCCAGGCCCGTTCGGACCTGAACCTGCTGCCGCCGCCACTGGACGAGAAAGCCATGTGGGGCGCCACGCCGTTCGACCAGATGCTGTGCCGCATCCAGTTCAAGGAACTGCGCTATGAAGGCCAGTACACCCCGCCGTCGGTGCAGGGCAGCCTGATCTACCCGGGTAACGTGGGCGTGTTCAACTGGGGCAGCGTGTCCCTGGACCCGGTTCGCCAACTGCTGTTCACCAGCCCGAACTACATGGCCTTCGTTTCCAAGCTGGTGCCGCGTGCCGAAGTGGCCGCCGGGAGCAAGCGCGAAAGCGAGACCTCGGGCGTGCAACCCAACACCGGCGCGCCTTACGCGGTGATCATGCACCCGTTCATGTCGCCGCTCGGCGTACCTTGCCAGGCTCCGGCCTGGGGCTACGTGGCCGGTATCGACCTGACCACCAACAAGGTGGTGTGGAAGCACAAGAACGGCACCAGCCGTGACAGCTCGCCGATCCCGATCGGCCTGCCGATGGGCGTGCCGAGCATGGGCGGCTCCATGGTTACCGGTGGTGGCGTGGGCTTCCTCAGCGGCACCCTGGACCAGTACATCCGCGCCTATGACGTGAAGAACGGCAAGGAGCTGTGGAAATCCCGCCTGCCAGCGGGTGGCCAGGCCACGCCGATGAGCTACACCGGCAAGGATGGCAAGCAGTACGTGCTGGTGGTCGTGGGCGGCCACGGCTCCCTGGGCACCAAGATGGGCGACTACATCATTGCCTACAAACTGTCGGAATAAGCTTTACCGGCAGGCATGAAAAAGGCGGCTACCTTCTGGTAGCCGCCTTTTTTTGTGCCGTTCGCCCTCTGCGTAGGAGCTGGCTTGCCAGCGAAGGCGCGGGCCCGGGCGCTGCATGGCTTGCGGGCCTCTTCGCCGGCGAGCCGGCTCCTACAAGGGGCTTGTCATTCCATCTTGCTCGACCGGCAGCCCCTCAAAGGACGGTCACCGAAAATTCCTACAACTCACGTCCCATCGCATCACCTTGCCCCTCAAGGGCTCTGCCCTTAAGGTCTGGGGGTCATTGAAAACTCAGTGACAGGGGTGTGGAAGCCCCCCATATAGTCAGGCGCGCAAAGCACCAGCAAATGCCTGACCTGTTTGTAGCCTGCACTTTGGACAAAGCCGTGGAGCAATACATGCCCCTCACCAGCAACGACTACAACATCCCCGCCCTGCTGGTGGACACCCAGGCCCCGCTGGACGCTCTCCACGAAGCCGCCGCGCACCGCATCCGCGCGGCCACCCAGTTGCTGGAGAACATCGCCAGCCACGACAACCTGCAGAGCAACCCGGCCCTGCTCCAGGACTTCGCCCAACTGTGCGTCATCCCCCTGCGCGATGGCTGCGACCTGCTGGACGTACTGGGCCGACGCCTGCAGGAACAACTGCTGACCTGACCCCGGCTCCAGGACCGGCGGCGCCTCGCCGGTCCTCTCAAGCGGCCCTGCTCGCCTGCCCAGCAGTCCCGTAATTGCAAAGCGACATTAGCCCATTTGTGCTAATCGACCCTCCCCCAACCCGGGGCTATAGTTCCGGGCAACCATCTGATCTCCCCACCGTTGCCAGCCTGCGGTGTCGGGAGCGGCTGCGCCGTTGAAAACACAACAACACCAAGGAAGATTCATCATGAAACTCCAGTCCAGCCTCCGCCCCGTTGCCCTGCTCAGCCTCCTGGCACTCGCACTGGGCGGTTGCGCCATCGCCAAACCGAGCAACGACGACCTCAAGAACCGCGCCCAGATCACCCTTGGCAAGCCGGTTTCCACGGTTTCCAACGTGCGCAGCGACGCGTCCCAGACCTACTTCACCGCCAGCACCAGTGCCGGCGAATACAATTGCGTACTGCCCAGCGGCGGCATGGTCGCCTTCGCCACCATGGGTGGAGCAGTAGCGCTGCCGGCCGAGTGCAGCAAGCAATAAACCGCTAGCCCCTGGCCAACCAGGTTCGCCGCGACGGGCTGCACCGGTGTAGCAGCGGGACAGCGTCGGGCGAGCACCACTCCCTCCTGAAAAGGTCCTGAGTTGATGAAACCCCGTCTCTTCATGGTGACAGGCCTGGCCCTGCTCGCCTGTACCCTGATTGCCTGCGCGCCGCGCCAAGGGCGAACCCTGGACGAATACCCGCCAGTCAAGATTCCCACCGTGCAGTACCCCGACGAGCCCTTCGACACCCAGGCCGCGCGCGCCGCGCTGCAACCCGGCACCGCAACGCTCACCGGCAAGTTCTGTATCGTCGGCAATGACGGTATCGAAGACAGCCGCAACGTCGAGATCTATCTCTACCCGGCCACCCCGCACTTGCAGGCCTGGCACAAGTTGCGCGCGTCCCAACCCGAAGGCGCACCGGTGAGCATGGTCCCCGAAGCCCTGGCCGTGCACCGGGTGACCCGCACCGACGGCAACGGCATCTTCCAGTTCACGGGGCTGCAACCGGGCCGCTACTTCGTCCAGGGCCACGATATGGTGTACGGCACCAGCCGCTGGAACGAGTACGTGGGCACCGGCCAGAGCAACACCAACTACGGGCCGGTGACCACCCACTACTACACCGAGCGCAGTTCGATCTCTTCGTACTCGGGCATGCTGGATGACTTCGTCGAACTGGCCAGCGGCGAGAACAAGAAGCTGACCATGACCAACTACCCTCTGCTTATCCCGTGCCGGACCTGGTAACTGTCTCTGGCGCCGCAGCCCTGTGGGCAGGCACCAGCGGTGCCTCGCGCAGGGCTCGCAAGGTGCTGCGCAGTTCCACCGGCCGCACCGGCTTGGACAGTATGGCGATGTTGCGGTCGTGCAGGGCGACGTGGATTTTCTCGATGTCGTGCCCGGTGATGATCAGCGCCGGCACTTCCCAGCCCCGCTGCTGACGGATGCTGTCGATGCATTCGATACCCGAGGCCCGGGTGCCCAGGTCATAGTCGGCGACGATAATGTCGCAATCGGTCAGCAGGTTCTCCCCGCTCGATTCGGCCTGGACCACGCAGCCCCAGCGCTCCAGCAGCGCCGAAGTGGCCAGCAGCACGTTACGGTCATCCTCCACCAGACAGACCCGCAGCCCGGTCAGCAAGCCGCTCTGCAACGCCTCGTCACGACCGTGCAAACGCTGTGGCGCGGCCAGTGACAGGCCGTGCAGGCTGACCGTGGTGCCGTGGTCGACCCGCGAACGAATCATTACCTGCAGGTCAGTCATCTGCCCCAGGCGCTTGACGATGGACAGGCCCAGGCCGACGCCTTCGACGTCCTTGTCCCGTACCTGGCGAACCCGGTAGAACTCATCGAAGATCTTCGGCAGATGCTCCTCGGCAATCCCCCGGCCCTGGTCATAGATGACAATGGCCAGGCCTTGGCCACGCCGGCGCACGCCAATCAGCACCGGCCGTTCCGCGGCGTACTTGAAGCAATTGGACAGTACGTTCTGCACCATGGTCGCCAACAGCCCCGGGTCGACCCGCACCCAATGGGCGCAGGGCCGCAGCCGCAGTTCGACACCGGCCCAGCGCGCCGCCTCGGAATTCTGGCGTACCAGGTCGCGCAACAGTTCGCCCAGGTGGACGGTTTCGTACTTGGGCTGCACTCGCCCGTTGTCCAGGGTGTAGAGGTCGAGGATCGAGCGGAACAACTGCGAGACGTTGAGCAGCGAACGATCGATGTTGTCCACCAGGCGCCGCTCATCCACCCCCAGGCTGGCTTCGCGCAGGCAGGCGGTGAACAGGCCGATGGAGTGGATCGGCTGGCGCAGGTCATGGCTGGCCTGGGCCAGGAAACGGGACTTTTCCAGGTTGGCGGCAATCGCCTCTTCCGAAGCAAGGCGGGTGCGCTTGAGCAGGATGTGGGCGTACACCGGGATCACCGTGCTGGTGATCATCAGCATCAGCACCATGTAGGGCTGGGCCTGCCAATAGGGGGTCAGCAGGTAGACCATGAACAGCGCGAACAGCGCCAGCACGGTGGCGATGGCCAGGTAGCGCGAGCCGAAACGCATGCCATTGCCCAGGTTGACCCAGACCATCACCGCATAGATCGGCAGCGCCCCCTCGCCGCCTACCACCAGGCCGTAACAGGTGCCGGTGTAGTCATAGACCATGCCCAGGATGCGCCGCGCCGGGTAGTGCCCGGGCCAACGGGCAATGGCCATGCGCAGCACGATCGAACCCAGCATGAACAGGGAAATGTAGATCATCACCGGCACGTAGGGATCCACATCCTGCCCCGGCAGGAAGCCGATCACGCCAAACCAGACCAGGGCGCATCCGGCCACGATAATCCGCAGGGTGGCCTGATCGAGTTCACTGTCTTTCTCAACTTTCATGCAATCACCTCCTTGTGCAATATGCGCTGCCGTGGTCTTTTGCCGTTCGGCAAACTGGCCCATCGGACACGACCAGCGGGCAGTTACAACGCCGTGCGCCAAGTTAGCATGCCCACAGGACTGGATGTTTCAAGGAGTTTCAAACATGACATGCCGGATTATCGTCGCCGACGACCACCCGTTGTTTCGCGAAGGCATGCTGCGCACCATCCAGCGCTTGCTGCCCGATGCCGTGCTCGAAGAGGCCGGCGACCTGGCTGCGGTAATGGCCCTGGCCGAGAGCGGCGAGGAGCCGGACTCGCTGATTCTCGACCTGCGCTTTCCCGGCCTGACCTCGGTCAGCATGATTGCCGGCCTGCGCCAGCAATTGCCGCGCACCTCGATCATCGTGGTGTCGATGGTCGACAACCAGGACCTGATCGCCGAAGTCATGGCCGCCGGGGCCGACGGTTTCATCGGCAAGAGCATCAGCCCGGACGAGATCGGCCAGGCGATTCAGGCCATCCGCGAAGGCGACGTGGTGGTCAAGTACGCGCCTTCCGGCCTGCTGCTGCCCCTGGACGCCTGCGCCGAAGTGAGCCAGCTGACCACCCGGCAACAGGAAGTCCTGCGCCTGATCGCCCAGGGCAAGACCAACAAGGAAATCGCCCGAGAGCTGGATATCTCGCCGTTCACCGTGCGCATCCACGTGTCTTCCCTGCTGCATACCCTCAAGGTGCCGTCGCGCGCCGCGGCGGCGGTGAAGTTCGCCGGCACCTGGTAAACCGGGACAATCGGGGCCGCGCTATCGGGCGGCCTGCACCAGAATGCCAAGACACGGTTGGTCAGCGCGCGCCGTTAATGCTGGGAAGCCCTGCGCAAATGAGGCAGCATCGGTTCTGGCACGCCGGTATAAACGCCATGGCATTGGGCGGCACGCCAGGAACAGCGTGCTGGCGCGACCGCCCTCGCAGGAGAAAGACATCATGAGTACGGATAAGCGTGATGAGTTGTTTGAACGGTTACACCACTGGTTCGGTGACTCGGAAGCCGCCAACTGGAACGAATACACCACCGAGCAGGTGGCCAAGGGAGTCCTCCACGCCTTTACCCCGGCGCAATGGCAACGCCTCGGCGAAACCCTGCTGTCGCGCCCCGAGTACTGGCAGCACCGCTGCGCGGTGTCCCTGGGAGAGTTGCGCAGCCCGCCGGCCATCGAGCTGCTGAAACGCCTGCTGGTGGATTCGCCCTACCTGGACGTGAGGGTCATGGCGATCTATGAACTGGACTGGTCGGAAGCGGCCATCGAGCCCCGCTATGCGCCCTGCATTCTGGAAATCATGGACAACCTCAGTGAGGAAGGCATAGAACCGGAGCTGCAAAGCCTGTTGACCAAGGCCGAGTCCGCCGCCCCCTGAGCGCGCCCCCTGGATGGCCCCTCGGCCATCCAGCTTTCAGCTCGACACCCGGGAGTTCACCAGCCAGCGCTCAAAGGCCTCGGTCGGCAACGGTCGGCTGATCAGATAGCCCTGCACCGTGTCGCAGCCCCAGCTTTCCAGCAATTTCAGGCAATGCTCATATTCCACGCCTTCGGCCACCACCTTGAGCCCCAGCTTGTGGCTCATTTCAATGGTGGAACGCACGATCACCGCATCGCCGCTGGTTTCATCCAGATTGCGGATGAACGACTGGTCGATCTTCAGTTCCTGCACCGGCAGGCGCTGCAACTGCGCCAGCGATGAATAGCCGGTACCGAAATCGTCCACCGACAGGCTGATGCCGCAGCCGCGCAAGCGTTGCAGCACGGCCAGGGCCTGCTCCGGGTCGCGCATGATGGCGCTCTCGGTGATCTCGAACACCAACTGTTCGGCTGCCACCTGATAGCCCTCAAGGTAATCGCTGACCCGTACTTCCAGGCCGTCGTCCTCCAGGTCGCTGGCCGAGATGTTCAGTGACAGGCGTACGGGCAGGGCCCGGCGGTTCCACTCCGCCAACTGGCGGATACAGGCTTCGATGACCCAGGCGGTGAGGCTGTGCATGCTGCCGGTGCGCTCGGCCAGGGGAATGAATTCCGCCGGCGAGACCACGCCGAACACCGGGTGCTGCCAGCGCAGCAGGGCTTCGGCCTGGTGCAGGTAGTCCCGGCGCAAATCGAGCTTGGGCTGGTACAACAGGAACAGCTCACCTTCGGCGGCCGCCCGGCGCAGGTCGCGGATCAGGCTGATCTGCCGCTGGTGAGCCAGGTCTCGGTCCTGCTGGTAGACCTGCAAGTAACCGGGCTTGAGCGAAGCATCATGGCGGGCGATGGCGGCGCGGCTGATCAGCTCCTCGGCGGACTTGCCGTCGGCGGGGTACACCGCCATCCCCATGCAGATCTGCCGGCGCACCTCATCGCCCTGGATCAGTTGCGGCCGGCTGAGCAGGTCATGCAGCCGGTCAGCCATGGCCATGGCCCCGTCCAGTTCGGTGTTCTCCAGCAGCAGGAGGAATTCACTGGCGGTGATCCGGGCCGCCGTATCGCCCTGGGACAATACTTCTCGCAGGCGCCGGCTGAGCTCGCCCATCATCTGGTCCAGGCCTTCTGTGCCAAAGCCTTCGTTGATCGCCCGATAGTTGTCGATGCCCAGGTAGAGCAGCACCACATTGCGCCGGGCGGCAATGGCCTTGGTCAGGCGTTCGATGGCCAGGGCCCGGTTCGGCAGCCCGGTCAGCGGATCATGCAGAGCGTTGTGGGCCAGTTGCCGTTCGCGGGTGGCAATGGCGCTCTGCATGGCGTTGAAGGCATCTGCCAGCACCCCGAACTCGTCGCTGCGCTTGATGGTTACCGGGGCCTGATAGTTACCGGCACCGATGCGCCTTGCCGCCTGGGCCAGGTCTTCCAGGGGCCGCGATACCCGCCGCGCCATCAGCAGGGCGCAGACCAGGGAGACCACCAGCGCCACCATGGCGATCCACATGAACTCCCGGTCCAGCGGGGCAAAGGCCTGCAACGCCTGCTCCAGGGGGCTTTGCAGCAAGGCCATGACCCGCGGATCGCCGGCATCCCCGGTATTGGCCAGTTGCAAGGCCTGGTTGAGGAAACGCTGGCCATGGGTCTCGCTCAACTGCGGCAGGGATTGCCATAGGGAGTCGGCCAGGACATTGATGATGGGCGACCAGAAGAACTCCGGCTGGGTGCTGAACAGCTCGCCGGGATGCTGACCATCGACCGTCAGAAACGACACTTCCAGGTTGCTCATGGAGCGCAGTTCCTGGGCAAACAGCTCATCCATGGGAAAGCCCATCACTACTCGGGCGATGGGTAGCGACTCCAGCACTTCCCCCTGGACCAGCAGATAGGGCCGGCCCTTGATTGCGACGAAGAGCATGTGGGTGTTGTGCCGCATGGCCCGGCGCAGGGCCTGGTCGTAGGGAAAGCGCTGGTCCCGGGCGATCACCGGCAGGGTGCTGGCGATGACCCGGCCCTCGGGGCTGAGCACGAACATCTCGCTGGAACGGATGCCGCCGCTATGCTGGGCCAGGGCGGCAAGGATATCCACCGGCTTGCCGCTGAGCACCGCCCGGCGAAACTCGGAATCCACCACCAGCCAGTCGACACCGTACTGCAGGTTACGACCGCGCAAGTCCAGCAGCCGTTCGAATACCCGGGTGCCGATCTTCAGTTGCAATTGCGCCTGGCGCTCCACCGCTTGGGTGGTGGCGGTCTTGACCGCGAAATACACCGCGGCAATCAATACCAACAGCAATAGCGCCAGCACCCCGACAATCCTTGCCTGAAAGGTTCGGCGCCACTTCATAAGGCTGCTCTCAGTCGCTCCAAGTCCCCGGCGGGCCTTGAAAAGGCCGACGCGGATAACCCCTGCCGGAAGCTGAAAAATCCCTTCTTCATACCCATCCCTCTGAGAAGCTGAATGCGCGCGTCAAATAAATGCCAGCTTCATTCCGGCATTCCGGGCAATCAGATTAATCCTCAAATTACACAAGATCACGCAATAAAACAGGTGACATCGCAGTCATTTTATTGACAACCCATGTCAAACAGCCCCTTCAAGTGAGCTTGAATCCCTTCGCAAAAACCCCCAGGCATGCAGCAAGAACAGCCTAGACCGCGGCTATGCAACGCTTCTCTGCCAGGGCAAGGGGCGATGCAGCGGCATTTCCCACCGCTTCGGAAAAACGCTGAAACCAGTCCCCCATTGAAACCCGCGGCGACCTGCCCCATCTAAGCTGCATAGTCCATCGCGCAGGAGCCTCCATGAGCGACCAGCAAGAATTTCCCGAAGATCCACGTGACTACGTCGATCCGGAAAACACCGAACACCAGGCTGCCCATGGCACCGGCCTGGCCCTGCCCGGACAGAATCTGCCGGACAAGGTCTACATCATCCCGATTCACAATCGTCCCTTCTTTCCTGCGCAAGTATTGCCGGTCATCGTCAATGAAGAGCCCTGGGCCGAAACCCTGGAACTGGTGAGCAAATCCGAGCATCACTCCCTTGCCCTGTTTTTCATGGACACCCCGCAGGAGGACCCGCGGCACTTCGATACCTCCGCGCTGCCGGAGTACGGCACCCTGGTCAAGGTCCATCACGCCAGCCGTGAAAACGGCAAGCTGCAGTTCGTTGCCCAGGGCCTGACCCGGGTGCGCATCCGCACCTGGCTCAAGCACCATCGTCCGCCCTACCTGGTGGAGGTCGAGTACCCCCATCAGCCCAGCGAGCCCACCGACGAGGTCAAGGCCTACGGCATGGCGCTGATCAATGCGATCAAGGAGTTGCTGCCGCTCAACCCGCTGTACAGCGAAGAGCTGAAGAACTACCTCAACCGCTTCAGCCCCAACGATCCGTCGCCCCTGACCGACTTCGCCGCCGCCCTGACCTCCGCCACCGGCAACGAACTGCAGGAAGTGCTGGACTGCGTGCCCATGCTCAAGCGCATGGAAAAAGTCCTGCCGATGCTGCGCAAGGAAGTCGAAGTGGCGCGCCTGCAGAAAGAGATTTCCGCCGAGGTCAACCGCAAGATCGGCGAGCACCAGCGCGAGTTCTTCCTCAAGGAGCAGCTCAAGGTGATCCAGCAGGAGCTGGGGTTGACCAAGGATGACCGCAGCGCCGACCTGGAGCAGTTCGAACAGCGCCTGACTGGCAAAGTGCTGCCGCCCCAGGCGCAGAAACGCATCGACGAGGAAATGAACAAGCTGTCGATCCTGGAGACCGGCTCGCCGGAATATGCGGTTACCCGCAACTACCTGGAATGGGCCACGGCCGTGCCCTGGGGTGTCTTCGGCGACGACAAGCTCGACCTCAAGCACGCGCGCAAGGTGCTGGACAAGCACCACGCCGGGCTCGACGACATCAAGAACCGTATCCTCGAATTCCTCGCGGTGGGCGCCTACAAGGGCGAGATCAGCGGCTCCATCGTGCTGCTGGTAGGCCCACCCGGTGTCGGCAAGACCAGCGTCGGCAAATCCATCGCCGAATCCCTGGGGCGGCCGTTCTACCGCTTCAGCGTCGGCGGCATGCGTGATGAAGCCGAGATCAAGGGCCACCGCCGCACCTACATCGGCGCCCAGCCGGGCAAGCTGGTGCAGGCCCTCAAGGAAGTGGAGGTGATGAACCCGGTGATCATGCTCGACGAGATCGACAAGATGGGCCAGAGCTACCAGGGCGACCCGGCCTCGGCCCTCCTGGAGACCCTGGACCCGGAGCAGAACGTCGACTTCCTCGATCATTACCTGGACCTGCGCATGGACCTGTCCAAGGTCCTGTTCGTGTGCACTGCCAACACCCTGGATTCGATTCCCGGCCCGCTGCTGGACCGTATGGAAGTGATTCGCCTGTCCGGCTACATCACCGAAGAAAAACTGGCCATCGCCAAACGCCACCTGTGGCCCAAGCAGCTGGAAAAGGCCGGTGTCGCCAAGACCAGCCTGAGCATCAGCGACGGCGCCCTGCGCACGGTGATCGATGGCTACGCCCGGGAAGCCGGGGTGCGCCAGCTGGAGAAACAACTGGGCAAGCTGGTACGCAAGGCCGTGGTCAAGCTGCTGGACGAGCCGGACGCCACGATCAAGATCGCGCCCAAGGACCTGGAGGCTTCCCTGGGCATGCCGGTGTTCCGTAACGAGCAGGTCCTGAGCGGCACCGGGGTCATCACCGGCCTGGCCTGGACCAGCATGGGCGGCGCCACCCTGCCTATCGAGGCCACGCGCATTCACACCCACAACCGCGGCTTCAAGCTCACCGGGCAACTGGGGGATGTGATGAAGGAATCGGCGGAGATCGCCTACAGCTACGTCAGCTCGCACCTCAAGCAATTCGGCGGCGACAGCAAGTTCTTCGACGAAGCCTTCGTCCACCTGCACGTTCCCGAAGGCGCCACCCCCAAGGACGGCCCCAGTGCCGGGGTGACCATGGCCAGCGCCCTGCTGTCCCTGGCGCGCAACCAGCCGCCGAAGAAAGGCGTGGCCATGACCGGCGAGCTGACCCTCACCGGCCACGTGCTGCCCATTGGCGGGGTGCGCGAGAAAGTCATCGCCGCGCGGCGCCAGAAGATCCACGAGCTGATCCTGCCGGAGCCCAACCGCGGGCATTTCGAAGAACTGCCGGACTACCTCAAGGAAGGCATCACCGTGCATTTTGCCAAGCGTTTTGCCGACGTGGCCAAAGTGCTGTTCTAACCCCTTTCGCCGCAAGCCGGCTCCTGCAGGGCCCCCCTCGCAGGAGCCGGCTTGCCGGCGAACAGGCCATAACCGCCAACCTTTATTCCCCTCCCCACACCGCCCATCATCTTCAGTTATGCTCGCCGTTCGTCATGAATGATCGGAGCTTCCTGACCCATGCCCACACCCCGCCTTCTTGCCCTGCTCAGCCTCGCCCTGCTGACCGCTTGCGCCAGCCAGCCCAAGCAGAACGTCACCGTTGAAAACCAGAGTGAATGCCCGCTGCAACTGCACAATGGGCAGAACCTGATCCTCACCCTGCCAAGCAACCCCACCACCGGTTATCGCTGGGCGATCCAGGATTCGGCCGGCGGCATCCTGCGCAAGGTCAGCCCCGAGGTCTACAGCAACCCCGAAGACACCGGTCTGGTGGGCAGTGGCGGGCAGTCGACCTGGCGTTTCCAGGCCTTCGCCAGCGGCCAGGGCCGGCTGCTGCTGACCTACCAGCAACCCTGGGCACCGGAAGAGGCCCCGGTGAAGGCCTTCGACTGCTCGATCACGGTGAACTGACATGGGCTGGCTGATACTGGCGCTGATGGGCGCCGCGACCTTCCTCTACGGCGTCAGCGTGCATGCCACCCTGCTCTGCCTGCTGGTCAAGCCACTGCCGGTGCTGGCCCTGCTGGGCTGGCTGCACGATGCACCGCCCGGGGACTACCGGCGCTGGATCATCATCGGCCTGCTGTTCTCGGTGCTGGGGGATGTCCTGCTGGCCTGGCCCACGGACCTGTTCGTGTTCGGTCTCGGAGCCTTCCTGGTGGCGCACCTGGCCTACCTCAAGGCTTATCTCAGCGACTGCCGGCGCCCGGCGCTGCTGCCCTTGCTGGTGGCACTGGCCATTGGCGCGGTGCTGTTGAGCATCCTGATCTCCCACGGCCTGGGGCCGTTGCTGGTGCCGGTGATCGTCTACGCCCTGACCATCAGCGCCATGCTCTGGCGCGCCCTGGCACGCCTCGGCTCAGCGGTGCCCACGCGGTCCGCGGTACTGGCAGCGCTGGGCGCCCTGAGCTTTGCCTTCTCCGACAGCCTGATCGGCATCAGCCGCTTCGTGCTGGCCTTCGACGCCGCGCCCTACCTGATCATCATTTTCTACTGGCTGGGCCAGTGGGGCATTGCCGCTTCGGCGTTCAGCCAGAAGCCACGCTGAGCCGCCTGCGCCGACAGGCCGGTCCCTACTCTCCGTAGGAGCCGGCTTGCCGGCGAAAGGCCCCCACCTTGCGTCGCCCTTGCGCCCCTGAAGGCCCTGCGGGCCTTATCGCAGCCTGCGGCAGCGGCTACAATGCCGCCCTCTTTTTATCTCCATCGCCGGAACCGCCGTGAGCAAAGAACCCGACCGCCTTTTCGCCCAGCCACTGGCCCAGGTGCCCGACTTCGCCTTCAACGAGGATGTGGTGCGGGTGTTCCCGGACATGATCAAGCGCTCGGTGCCGGGTTACCCGACCATTGTCGAGAACCTCGGGGTGCTGGCGGCGCAGTTCGCCCAGCCCAACAGCGTGCTCTACGACCTGGGCTCTTCCCTGGGGGCAGTGACCCAGGCCCTGCGCCGCCATGTGCGCACGGATGGCTGCCGGGTCATCGCGGTGGACAACTCCGCAGCCATGGTCGAACGGTGCCGGGAATACCTCAACGGCCAGGACTCGATGTTCCAGGAGCTGCTGCCGGTGCAGGTGATCGAGGGCGATATCCTGGCCCTGGAATTCCAGCCGGCCTCGGTGGTGGCCCTGAACTTCACCCTGCAGTTCATCGCCCCCGAGCAGCGTCTGGCCCTGCTGGGGCGCATCCGCCAGTCACTGCTGCCCGGTGGCGCGCTGATCCTCTCGGAGAAGCTGCGCTTCAACGATGACCAGGAACACGCCCTGCTCACCGACCTGCACATCGCCTTCAAGCGCGCCAACGGCTACAGCGAACTGGAAATCGCCCAGAAGCGCAGTGCCATCGAAAACGTCATGAAGCCCGACAGCCTCGAAGAACACCGCGAACGCCTGCTGGCTGCCGGGTTCTCGAAAGTGGTGCCGTGGTTCCAATGCCTTAACTTTGCCTCGTTGATTGCCCTGCCATGATTGATCTGTCCCCCCTCGCTCGCCGTCTGGCGGGTACGCCCCTGGCCACCTGGGCCAACGGGCTGCAAGCCCAGCTCGACGCCAAGATGGAAAAAGGCCATGGCGACCTGGAGCGCTGGCAAAGCGCCCTGGATGCATTGCCGAAGATCCAGCCCAGCGAAATCGACCTGATCAATGGCCTGCGCCTGGACACCGACTGCGACAACGCCACTCGGGCGCAGATGCGCACCGCACTGATGGGCCTGTCGCCGTGGCGCAAGGGCCCGTTCGACCTGTTCGGCGTGCACGTGGACACCGAATGGCGTTCGGACTGGAAGTGGTCGCGGGTCGCCCCGCACCTGGACCTTGAGGGCAAGCGCATCCTCGATGTCGGCTGCGGTAATGGCTACTACATGTGGCGCATGCTTGGCGCCGGCGCCCACAGCGTGATCGGCGTCGACCCCAACTGGCTGTTCTTCTGCCAGTTCCAGGCGGTGCAGCGTTACTTGTCGGAGCCTTCGGTGTGGCACCTGCCCTTCCCCTTCGAAGACCTGCCGGCCAACCTGGAAGGCTTCGACACGGTGTTTTCCATGGGGGTGTTCTACCACCGCCGTTCGCCCATCGAGCACCTGCTGGCGCTCAAGGACTGCCTGGTCAAGGGCGGTGAACTGGTGTTGGAAACCCTGGTGGTGGAAGGCGACCAGCATCAGGTGCTGGTACCGGAAGACCGCTACGCGCAGATGCGCAACGTGTGGTTCCTGCCGTCGGTGCCGGCCCTGGAACTGTGGCTGCGGCGCGCCGGGTTCAGCGACGTGCGGTGCGTGGATGTCAGCGTGACCAGCGTCGAGGAGCAGCGCGGCACCGAGTGGATGAAGTACCAGTCCCTGAGCGACTTCCTGGACCCCAACGACCACAGCAAGACCATCGAAGGCCTGCCGGCGCCGATGCGTGCGGTGATAGTCGCCAAGAAATAACCCGCCTTCCCCCGCAGGAGCTGGCCGGGCGGCGTTCCGCTTGCCAGCGAAGGCGCCCGCCAGAGCGGCGCAAGGCTCAAGGGCCTCTTCGCCGGCAAGCCGGCTCCTACGGTTTTGTGTAGGCCGCGAACCGGTTTGAGATCAGCGCGCTCGACGCGCCTTGAAGAATTCGCTCAGCACCGTGCCGCACTCCTCGGCCAGAACTCCGCCCTCGTACAGCACTCGATGGTTGAGAAACCCTTGGGTGAAGAACTGCCCCTGGCTCTGCACAATGCCGGCCTTGGGTTCCAGTGCGCCGTACACCACCCGGGCAATGCGCGAATGGACGATCAGCCCGGCGCACATGCTGCAAGGTTCAAGGGTCACGTACAGGGTGCTGCCGGGCAGGCGATAGTTGCTCACCGCCTGGGCCGCTTCGCGGATCGCCACCATCTCGGCGTGGGCGCTGGGATCGCTGCCGCTGATGGGGCAGTTGTAGCCACGGCCGATGACCTGCCCATCCAGCACCAGCACCGCGCCAACCGGCACCTCGCCCAGGGCAGCGCCCTGCGCGGCCAGGGCCAGGGCTTCACGCATGAAGTCCTGGTCGCGGCTGCGGTCGATGATCGGCGCCGGGCGTATCTGGCGCATCACACCACCTCGATGGCGGCCATCAGGCCGGTTTCCATGTGGTCGATCACGTGGCAGTGGAACATCCAGACCCCCGGGTTATCCGCCACCAGGGCGACCCGGGCGCGCTCGTTCTTGCCCAGCAGGTAGGTGTCGGTGAAGTAGGGGGTGATCTTCTTGCGGTTCGAGGCGATGACCTTGAAGCTCATGCCGTGCAAGTGGATCGGGTGCTGGTACTGGGTCATGTTCTTCAATTCGAAAATGTAGCTCTTGCCCTTTTTCAGGGTGGCAATCGGGCGGTCGGCGCAGGTCTTGTCGGTGATGTCCCAGGCCTGGCCGTTGATCTGCCACAGGCTAGGCGGCTTGCCATTGTCCACGTTCACCGAGACCGAGCCAACCCATTCGAAATTGAAGTTGAGCTTCTCGGCGTTGTCGAGATCCGGCTCGGCCACGGGGTTGGCCGGCAAGGCGGCGGGCCACTGGGTGGGCGCGTCGTTGTTGGCCACCGAGCGCAAAGTGCCCAGGCGCACCGGTCCGTTGCGCAGGGACAACTCCACACCGGCCGCCGGCGCCTTGATCGCCAGGCAGATGCGCATGCCCGGGCCCAGCCAGTATTCCTTGCCCAAGGGGCGCGGTTCGATGGGGTTGCCGTCCAGCGCATAGATCTGCGCTTCGACATCCGGGATGTTGATGCGGTAGGTCAGGGTGTTGTCCAGGTTCAGCAGGCGCACCCGGGTGATCTGCCCGGCCGGCAGGTCGATCACCGCCTGGGACACACCGTTGATGGTGGACAGGCGCCCGGCCGTACCACCGCGCGCCGCCTCCCGAGGGATGCTGAAGGGCATGAACGCGCCCTCTTCATCCACGTGCCAGCTTTTCAGGCTCAGGGTGCGCTCGTACTTGAAGCCGGTGGGTTCGCGTTCTTCGATGATCAGCGGGCCCACCAGGCCGCGACCCAGTTCTTCACTGCTGTTCACATGGGGGTGATACCAGTAGCTGCCGGCATCCGGCACGCGGAACTTGTAGTCGAAGTATTCGCCGGGCAGCACCGGCAGTTGCGAGACGTAAGGCACACCGTCCATTTCCAGGGGCAGGCGGATGCCGTGCCAGTGGATGGTGGTGGCCACCGGCAGGTGGTTGATGAAGCGTACCCGCAGCCATTCGCCCTGGCGCACCCGCAGTTCGGTACCCGGCGCCGAAGGGCCGAAGGCCCAGGCCTCGGTCTTGTGCCCAGGCACCAGCTCCACGTCCAGTGGCGCGGCGATCAGCTCGTAATCGTGCCCCGCCTCGGCGTCAGCCATCTTTCCCAGCCAATAACGCGATGCGCCGCCCGCCCCCACGCCCACCACTACCAGACCGGCCAGACCACCGAGTATTTGTCGACGGGTAAAGGACATGGACTCAACTACCTCACGTATCAGCCGCGGGCCCAGGCCCGCAAAAGGCGAATACGATACACCCGCAGTTGAGAAACAGTAAGGCCGGCGCGGCGACGGGACGCAGGCGAGACGGGGAAACGATGGGTGTTTTCGAGAGTCTGCTCGCTGGCAAGCCCGTTGCTCTTGCAGGAACCGGTTGGCCGGCGAACAGGCCCCTCAGCCCTGCAACCCCAACAGCAGGTGCACCACGCCACCGGCCAGGGGCATCACCGCCGGTACCCCCGCCACGCGCAGGGCGCTGCTGTCCAGCAGTTGCGGATCATGCAGCTCAAGGCGCAGGCGGGTCAGGGCCAGGGGTTGCTGGCTCTTGATGTTGGCGCTGCCACCCAGCGCCGCCAGCATTGCGTCATTCAGAACATTGCCGTTGGCCCTGGGGGCCTTCGGCTGATCAGGGATCAGATCCGGAGTCAGGGCTTTCCAGAACGCGCGTTGCAATTTCTCGAACATTTTCAGCTCTCCAGAACCAGTGAATCGGCTGCGACTTGCTGCTTGTGCAGGTATTCACGTACCTGAACCGCGTCCTCCAGATCGATGATCCGAGCTGCCAGCGCCTGGCATTCGCTCAGATCCAGCTCGCGTACCCGGGCCTTGATGGCCGGAATCAACGGCACGCTCACCGACAGTTCGTCCACCCCCAGGCCCAGCAACAGCGGCACTGCCAGGGTTTCGGACGCCAGTGCACCACAGACTCCGACCCACTTGCCGTGGGCATGGGCGGCCTGCACCGTTCGCGCGATCAGGCGCAGCACCGACGGGTGAAAGCTGTCGGCCTGACTGGCCAGACGCGGATGATCACGGTCCATGGCCAGGGTGTACTGGGTCAGGTCGTTGGTGCCGATGGAGAAGAAATCCACCTCCGGAGCAAAGCGGTCTGCCATCAGGGCCGCCGAAGGCACCTCGATCATGATGCCCAACTTGGGCCGCTCCGCCAGGCCCAGGGCCCGAACCTCGTCATCCAGTAGCTGCCGCGCCTGACGCAGCTCCGCCAGCTGGCTGACCATGGGCAACATGATGTGCAGGCGTGCCTGCCCGGCGCTGGCGAGAATCGCCCGGAACTGCTCCCGCAGCAGTTCGGGACGCTCCAGGCACAGACGGATGCCCCGCAGGCCGAGAAAGGGGTTGGCTTCACTGTCCATGGGCACATAGGCCAGGGGCTTGTCGCCGCCCACGTCCAGGGTGCGCACCACCAGATTGCGCCCAGGGCCCAGGGCCTGGGCGATGGCCCTATAGGTTTCGGCCTGCTCCTCCAGGCTGGGGGCATGGCTGCGGTCCTGGTAGAGGAACTCCGAACGCAACAGGCCGACGCCCTCGCCTCCCAGGCTCATGGCCTGCTCGGCCTCCGCCAGAGAGGCAATGTTGGCCGTGACCTCCAGATGATGACCATCACGGGTCACCGCCGGTTGCGCCGCCTGGGCCAGGTCCTGATGCTGGCGCAGGCGTTGCTGCTGACGCAGGGCCTCCAGTTGCTGCAAGCGTTGCGGGTCAGGGTCCGTATGCAGTTCGCCGCGATCGGCATCCAGCAGCACCCGGGTGCCGTTGGCCAGGGACAGGACCCGGGGCGACAGCCCACAGATCGCCGGCAGGCCCAGGGCTCGGGCGAGAATCGCCACGTGGCTGGTGGCGCCGCCGCCGACAGTGGCAAACCCCAGCACCTTGGCCGTGTCCAGGCTGGCGGTCTGCGAGGGGGTCAGTTGCTCGGCAATCAGGATGGCCTGGTCCGGCAAGCTCACGGCATGCTCTTGCACCCCGAGAATCAGCTTGAGCACCCGTTGGCCGACATCCGCCAGATCCACCGCGCGCTCAGCCAGCAGCGTACTGCCCAGGCCCTTGAACAGCTCGGCGGTAACCTCGATGGCACAGTTCCAGGCAAAGGCGGCGCTCTTGCCGGCGACGATCAGGGCTTGGGCCTGCTGCAACAGGCTCGGGTCGTCGAGGAGTTCCTGGTGGGCGCGGAAGATTTCCTGCTGTGCTTCACCCGGGGCATTGTCCCGCAGCTGTTGCAGGCCCCGCACCGCCTCTCGCAAGGCCCGCTCAAGGATTTCGCGCTCCTGCTGCGGGTTTGCCGCCCACTCGCTTATCTGCAAGCGCTGCTCAGCCACATGGACCACCTGGCCGACCGCCGAACCCGGTGACGCACAGACACCCCGCAGAACCGTCTCCAACGACTCATCCCGCGCCGCTACTGGCTCAGGACTCGGCGCCGCAGCACTGACTTTCTCGCCACAACCCGAGACCAGCAGCTCCACCAGAACCTGGATCGCCTGCTCGGCATCCGCACCCGCAGCACTGACCTGCAAGACATCGCCCTGCACCGTCTGCAACGCCATGATCGACACCAGGGACTTGGCATTGGCCGAGTTCTGGCGCCGGTGCAGGCAGATATTCGCGGCAAAGCCCTTGGCGGCCTGGGCCAGCAACGCCGCCGGACGTGCATGCAGCCCCTGGGGGTTGCCCAGGATCAGCGGTTTGGAAAACAGCGCCTCAGTTTCAGCGCCCTCGACCTTGGCCCCCTCCTCTGCGCAGGCGGGCTCGATCTGCAACACCGGCTGTCCCAGCTCCACCAGCAGGCTGCCGGACACCAGCCCCGTCACCGCCTCGCCACTGACCACCAGCATCAGGGTCAACAGGCTGCGCGCGTGCTGGGCCAGATAATCAGCATCGAACTCGATCAGCGGCTGGCCTGCCGAGATCTGCTGCCCCTCCTCGACCAGACAGGTGAAGCCCTTGCCCGCGAGGTTCACCGTGTCCAGCCCGATGTGCATCAGCACCTGCTGGCCCTGTTCACCGGTGATGCTCACCGCATGGCCGCTGTGTTGCAGGTTGCTGATCACCCCGGACAGAGGCGCACAGAGGGTCTGGGAAGTCGGGTCGATGCACAGCCCGTCACCGATCACCCGGCTGGAAAACACCGGGTCCGGAACCTGGTCCAGGGGCAGCAGCACCCCGGACAGGGGCGCGAGCAATTGCAAGGGTTGGGTTATGGCCATGACGTCACCTGCTAATGATTCCTTGAAGTGCCGATGGAGCGCGAGCCCCGACAGCATCGCTTATTTCCACCAGTACTCGACCTGCAAACCGACGTTCGCCCCGTGCCGGGCGGTGCCGAAGACACCACTGTCGGACAGCGCGGAGCCGGCCGCCAGTTCGTTGGCCGCGCGTTTGGCGGCCTCGTTCCAACTGGCATAGGTGTAATACAGGCGCACCTCGGGCCGCGCCCAGAACTCCGGCCCCTTGGGCGACCAGGTGGGCGCGAAGGTGAACTTGCTGAGTTTGCGGGTGCCACCGGGCGCCTCCACCTGATCATGACCAAACTCGGTCACCAGCTTGAACTGTTCGGTGATGGCATAGGCCGGGCGCACACCCAGGGAGATCCAGTTCTGGTCCTGGCCGTCGGGGCGAATGTCCTTCTGATAGACCGCCTCTACCTGGCCGCCGAAGCGCGGGGTGACCTGCCAATCGAAGAACTCCACCAGGCGATAGCTCTTGTTGCCGTCATCCAGGTAGGGATTGCCGGTGTAGCCCAGGCCGGTACCGGGGCCCTCACCGTATTGCAGGGCCAGTTTGTTCTTGCCGCCGAAAAAGTCTTTCTGCACATGCTGGGCGGTGATCGCCCAGCCATTGTGGGCACCACGGCGATCGGGCTTTTCCAGGTAACTCAGGCCCAGCTCCAGCTCGCCGCCGGGGTTGGTCTGGAAACCGGCAACGTTGAAGTCATGACGGCTCACGGCCTGCTTCTGGTAGAGGTTGTCCTTGCGGGAAAAGGCGTAGCTGTATTTCAGATCGCCGATGCGCACGTCCTCGACCCCGCCGCCGGTGGCGCTCTGGTTCCAGTAGTAGAAGTCGGAAATATGGATGTCGTTACGCTTGTAGTAACGGCGCCCGGCCCACAGCGAGCCGCCATTGAGGCTGGGCAGGTTCGACCACTGGGCGTACATCTGCGGCATGCGCGCCGAGCCGTTTTCGCCCTGGAAGGTCAGGTTGCGGTCGTAGCGGTTGTAGAGCGAAGCCATGCCGTCGACGCTGAGCACCGAGCCGTCTTCCAGGGTGTACAGGTCCTGGCGCAGCTCAAGCTCGGCGTACTGCTCGCACTCGTTGCCCAGGCGGTACTTGGAGGGCGCGCCGGGTAGCTGAAAGCAGGATTGCGGGCCGCTGTTGACCGAAGTGCCAAGGCCGCTGCGCAGGTAGCCGGCGAACTCCAGGGCCTGGGCCGGAAAGGGCAATGCCAGGCACAGGCAGGACGCCGCCAGGCCGCGATTTATTGTTGTTTTCATAAGCCACCCCATTATTTTTATTGTGATATTTCGATCCGCAGAAGCCGGCTTGCCGACGAACGAAGCCCTGCGCTGTATCTGCAACAGCGCATTCACGGCAGACGCAAACCGCCCGGCAGCTTCTGCGAGGATTATCAGCAGTCGGTCAGGTGCAGGACGAAGGACTCATAGGGCCGCAGCCGCAAATGCCGGCTGCGGGCGCCATCCCCCGGGTAGTTGCTGATCAGCAGACGCTGCTGCATGCCCGGCTCGACGACCTCCTGCGGCAATTCAACCTCGCACGGCGAACCGTAGAAGTTGTTCACCACCAGCAGTCGCTCGCCCTGCCCTTCCCGCACGTAGGCCCAGACCTGCGGATGCTCGGGCAGCAATTGGCGATAGACGCCGTGCTGGATCAAACCCTGCTCACGGCGCAACGCGATCAATTGGCGATAGTGGTGCAGCACTGATTGCGGGTCGTCGAGCTGTGCCTGGACGTTGATCTGGCCAGCGTTGGCCGCAACCTCGATCCAGGGGGTGCCGCTGCTGAAACCGGCATTGGCCCCGGCATTCCACTGCATTGGCGTACGCCCGTTGTCCCGGGACTTCTGCTGGATCGCCGCCATGATGGCCTGCGGCTCTTCACCGGCCTCGCGCTTGAGGCGGTAGATGTTCAGGGTCTCGACGTCGCGATACTGCTCGATGCGCTGGAAATGCGGATTGGTCATGCCCAGCTCTTCGCCCTGATAGACAAAGGGCGTGCCCTGCAGCAGGTGCAATGCGGTGGCCAGCATCTTCGCCGACACCACACGGTGTTCGCCGTCGTCGCCAAAGCGCGAGACCACCCGGGGCTGGTCGTGGTTACACCAGAACAGCGCATTCCAGCCGCCACCGGCCTGCATGCCGCACTGCCAGTCGGACAGGATGCGCTTGAGTTCAAGGAAGTCGAAATCGGCCCGCAACCACTTCTGCTGATTGGGGTAATCCACCTTCAGGTGATGGAAGTTGAAGGTCATGGACAGCTCCTTCGACTCCGGGTTCGAGTAGCGGATGCAGTGTTCCAGGCGGGTGGACGACATCTCGCCGACATTCACCAGGTCATGGCCGGCGAACACTTCCCGATGCATTTCCTGCAAGTACTCATGAACGTTCGGGCCATCGGTATAGAAGCGCCGGCCATCGCTCTGGTCCTCGGGGAAGTCCGCAGGCTTGGAGATGAGGTTGATCACGTCGAGGCGAAAGCCGCCGACGCCCTTGTCCCGCCAGAAGCGCATCATCTTGAACACTTCGGCGCGCACCCGGGGGTTGTCCCAGTTGAGGTCGGCCTGGGTGTGGTCGAACAGGTGCAGGTAGTACTGCCCGGTCTGTGCCTCGTATTCCCAGGCAGAGCCGCCGAACTTGGACTCCCAGTTGTTGGGCTCATCGCGCCAGATGTAGAAATCCCGGTAGGGGTTGTCCAGGCTGCTGCGAGCCTGCTGGAACCAGGCGTGCTCGATGGAGGTGTGGTTGACCACGATGTCCAGCATCAGCTTGATCCCGCGCTTGCCGGCCTCGGCGATCAGCAACTCGCAGTCGGCCATGCTGCCGTAGCTGGGATCGATGGCGTAGTAGTCGCTGATGTCATAGCCGTTGTCGCGTTGCGGCGAACGCAGGAACGGGGTCAACCACAGGCAATCGACCCCCAGCCAGTGCAGGTAGTCGAGCTTGTCTACCACTCCCAGCAGGTCGCCGGTGGCCTGCCCTTGGTGGCTGTGAAAACTTTTCGGGTAGATCTGGTAGATCACCGAACGCTGCCAGTCTTGCATGGGGGAATCCTTTGGAAAGTGCGAGGGCATTCGCCGGCGAGCCGGCGCCTAGAAGGCCGGTCAGGCCACTCGGTAGCCGGGACGGATGATCTTCAGGCTCAGGCCGCAGGTCAGGACGAAAGGCACCACCAGGGCGACGACCATGCCGATCACGAACATCGGGATGTATTGCGGAATGATCGAGATGAACCCCGGCAGCCCACCGACGCCGATAGCCGAGGCCTGGACCTTGTTCAGCGAGAGGAAGATGCTGCCCAGGGCCGAACCGATCAGCGCGGCATAGAACGGAAACTTGTAGCGCAGGTTGACGCCGAACATCGCCGGCTCGGTGATGCCGAAATAGGCCGAGATCGCCGAGGTCGAAGCCATGCTGCGGTCCCGGGCATTGCGGCTCATGGTGAACACCGCCAGGGCCGCGCTGCCCTGGGCCAGGTTGGACATGACGATCATGGGCCAGATAAAGGTGCCGCCCTGGGTGGAGATCAGTTGCAGATCGACCGCCAGGAACATGTGGTGCATGCCGGTGATCACCAGCGGCGCATAGAGCAGGCCAAAGATCGCCCCACCCACCACCGGCGCCAGGTCGAACAGGGTGACCACGCCTTCGGTGATCAGGATCCCCAGATGGCGGGTCACCGGGCCGATGATCGCCAGGGCCAGCACCCCGGTGACCACGATGGTGGTGATGGGCACCACCAGCAGGGTAATGGCGTTGGGCACCCGGGCCCGCAGCCATTTTTCGATCACGCTCATCACATAGGCTGCCAGCAGGATCGGCAGGATCTGCCCCTGGTAGCCGACCTTCTCGATCTGGAACAGGCCGAGGATGTCGAAGTACGGCAGGCTCTGGCCATCCAGCCCGGCCACGGCCTTGCCGTAGTTCCAGGCGTTGAGCAGGTCCGGGTGCACCAGCATCAGGCCCAGGACGATGCCGAGGATCTCGCTGCCGCCGAAGCGCTTGGCCGCCGACCAGCCCACCAGGGCCGGCAGGAACACGAAGGAAGTGTTGGCCATCAGGTTGATCAGGCTCCACAGCCCGTCCAGGTCCGGATAGGCCTCGAGCAGGGTCTGGCCCTCGATGAACATGCCCTTGGCACCCAGCAGGTTGTTCACCCCCATCAGCAGGCCGGCGATGATCAGGGCCGGCAGAATAGGCATGAACACATCGGAGAACACCCGCACCAGGCGCTGCATGGCGTGGGTCTTCTGCGCGCCCTTGTCCTTCACATCGGCAATGGTCGAGGCCGCAAGGCCAGTCTGCTCACGCAGCGCCGCATAGACCTTTTCCACTTCGCCGGGGCCGATCACAACCTGGAACAGGCCGCCGGTGAAGAACGATCCCTTGACCAGGTCGATCTGGTTGAGCGTGGCGCTGTCGACCCGGCTCGGGTCCTTCAGGGCCAGGCGCAGGCGGGTCACGCAATGGGCAGCCTGCTCGAGGTTGTCGGCGCCACCGAGGCTGTGCAGCAACTCGCTGGCGATCGTTGAATAGTCGTGGCTCATGCTCGTTCTTCCACCTGAGTTTTTTGTTATTGGCAGCACGCCGAGGAGGAAACTACTCGTCTGTACGAGTTAAATCAACAACTCGTACAGACGAGTTTGGATTTTTCTTCTGGCCAACGCTCGAAATGTGCTTTTCCGAGCCGACTCCGGCCTGCCAGGTACATGGACAAATACCCCGCGCAGCCCTTAAGGTGCCTGCCTTGAGCACAGCGCGGCGCAGAGCCATCCCATGAGCAAATACAACCAGATCTACAGCGATCTGCTTGCCAGCATCACCACCGAACGTCTGGAGCGTGGCGCCCGCCTGCCTTCGGAAAGCGAACTGATGGACAGCTACCAGGCCAGCCGCGGCACCGTGCGCAAGGCCATCGAACTGCTGCAGGAGCGCGGCTTCGCGCAGAAGATCCACGGCAAGGGCACCTTCGTGCTCTCGCCCAATCCCATCGAGTTCCAACTGGGCGGCATCGTCAGCTTCCAGGAAACCTATCCAGGCCTGGGGGATGACGTCAGCACCGAGGTGGTGGAGTTCAGCCAGTTTCCTCTCGAAGGCCCGCTGCGGGCCCATCTGCAAGCCGAAGAAGGCAGCCTGATCACCCGGATCAAGCGGGTCAGGCGCATTGACGGCAAACGGGTGATTCTCGACATCAACCACTTTGTCGCCGATCTGATTCCAGGGCTGGACCGGCAGATCGCCGAGCAGTCGATCTATGCCTACATCGAACAAACCCTGCAATTGAGCATCAGCTACGCCCAACGCACCATCGAGGCCAGCCCGCGGAGCAAGGACGACCAGCAGTTGCTCGACCTGGACGGCCAGAGCCACGTGATCGTGGTGAGCAACCAGACCTTTCTCCAGGACGGGCGCCAGTTCGAGTACACCGAATCACGGCACACCCTGGACAAGTTCTACTTCTCCGACGTGGCGCGGCGCTAAGCCCCACCCTGCCCCATCAGCCCAGCAAGGCCACCAGTTCACCGCTGAGGGGGCCGATGCGCTTCGACTCCTTGGCGGTGTTCACCTGCTGTGCCACCCGCGCCACCTCGATCACCGGGTGCTTGAGGGCGTAGCCGCCCTTGCTGTCCAGCCAGCTCAGGACCTCCGCCAAGTGCCACAGCGAAGCGCTGCCTTCATGGATCGCCAGGGGAAAGCTGTCGGCATGGCCGAGCATCAGCTTGCGCATGTTCTGCCGGGACACGCCGACGATCTCGGCGATCTCGCTGAGGCCGACAAAATCCGGGCTGGCCTCCACCAGCCGCGCTTCGGGAATGATCCGCTTGATATCCCCCAGGGCACTGAGCAGCGCCGCTTCGGCACTCTCGGCCTCGCGACTGAACTCCAGGGCCAGGCGCCCGGCCAGGCCGGTGCCCACCAGAACGTCGGTGCAACCCGCCGCACCGAGGCGCTCCACCAGTTGCAGCGGATCACAGCCCTCCAGCGGCAGCAGGTAGTTGAGGGTGAACAGGTATTCCATGGTGCTTACTCCTTGCGGGCTGCCGGCGACTTGGCTCCACGCAGCTGGTTCAGGGTGCAGTTATCGATCACCCGGCATAACGCCCGGGCGTGCTGGGTCGGATTCTTCGGCGTGCGCCATACGCTGGTGATGCAAAACTCGCCACAGCGACACACTTCGTTGTTGTACGGACAGTAGATCCGCCCCCAGGCATGACCACCGCCGACCTCGATGCGCCAGCCCTGCCATTCGGCGTAGCGCAGGGCCATTTCAATGTCCTTCTTGGGATGAGTTGCACGAGCCATCCATAGCCTCCAGTATCGCCAGTCACACAAGGTTGTCAACCGACAACCTTGTACCCTCCGATCAAACCCCGCCGCGAACAAGCCGCAGCAAAAACAGGCGGGGGGAGATCCAAGGGTAGAGAGAAGCCCAGGACAAGGGGCCGAGCATGTCTTACGTGATATTGCCGGAAGCCGAAAAAGCGCCGCTTCCAAAGGTCCTGCAACACAAATGCCGATGTGTACCGCAGGCAATCCCCTAGAAACGACAATGGCGATCGACACCCGAAGGTCCCGATCGCCATTGGCTAACGCGAATGGATCAAGCGCCGATCACTCGGCCCCGATCATTCCCACTCAATCGTGGCCGGCGGCTTGCTCGACACGTCGTAGGTGACGCGGGAGATGCCTTCGATCTCGTTGATGATCCGGCCGCTGACGGTTTCCAGCAGTTCGTAAGGCAGGTGCGCCCAACGTGCGGTCATGAAGTCGATGGTTTCCACGGCACGCAGGGCCACGACCCAGGCGTAACGACGGCCATCGCCCACCACGCCCACGGATTTCACCGGCTGGAACACCACGAACGCCTGGCTGACCTTGTGGTACCAGTCGGCCTTGCGCAGTTCTTCGATGAAGATGTGGTCGGCGCGACGCAGCAGGTCGGCGTATTCCTTCTTCACCTCACCGAGGATGCGCACACCCAGGCCCGGGCCCGGGAACGGGTGACGGTAGACCATGTCGTACGGCAGGCCCAGTTCCAGGCCCAGACGACGGACTTCGTCCTTGAACAGCTCGCGCAGTGGCTCGACCAGCTTGAGGTTCATTTCCTCCGGCAGGCCGCCCACGTTGTGGTGCGACTTGATCACGTGGGCCTTGCCGCTTTTCGCGCCAGCCGACTCGATCACGTCCGGGTAGATGGTGCCCTGGGCCAGGTACTTGATGTTTTCCAGCTTGCAGGATTCGGCATCGAACACGTCGATGAAGGTACGGCCGATGATCTTGCGCTTCTTCTCCGGGTCGGCTTCGCCGGCCAGGTTATTGAGGAACTGCTCCTCGGCGTTGGCGCGGATCACCTTGACGCCCATGTTCTCGGCGAACATGGCCATTACTTGCTCGCCTTCGTGCAGGCGCAGCAGGCCGTTGTCGACGAAGACGCAGGTCAGCTGGTCGCCGATGGCCTTGTGCAGCAGGGCCGCGACCACCGAGGAGTCGACGCCGCCGGACAGGCCCAGCAGGACGTTGTCGGTGCCAACCTGGGCACGGATCTGGGCAATGGCGTCCTCGGCGATCTTCGACGGGGTCCACAGCGCTTCACAGCCGCAGATATCGAGGATGAAGCGCGACAGGATGCGACCGCCCTGCTTGGTGTGGGTCACTTCCGGGTGGAACTGCACGCCGTAGTAGCGCAGGTCGTCGTTGAACATGCCGGCAATCGGGCAGCTCGGGGTGCTGGCCAGGATGTGGAAGTCTTCCGGCATCTTGGTGACCTTGTCACCGTGGCTCATCCAAACGTCTAGGCCGAACAGGCCGTCGGCGTCGACGTGGTCTTCGATGCCGTCCAGCAGGCGGCTCTTGCCGACTACATCAACCCGGGCATAGCCGAACTCACGCAGCTCGGAACCTTCGACCTTGCCGCCCAACTGCTCGGCCATGGTCTGCATGCCGTAGCAGATGCCGAAGACCGGGACGCCCAGGTCAAACACCGCCTGCGGGCAGCGAGGGCTGTTGGCTTCGTGCACGGATTCGGGGCCGCCGGCGAGGATGACGCCTTTGGGAGCGAATTCGCGGATCGCTTCGTCGTCCATGTCGAACGGATGCAGTTCGCAGTAGACCCCGATCTCGCGCACACGGCGGGCGATCAGTTGGGTGTACTGGGAACCGAAGTCGAGGATCAGGATACGGTGAGCGTGAATGTCGAGGGCCATGGTCAGTCTCGTCTAATTTCAGAAACGACACGGGGCTGAAAAACACAGCCCCGGTTACTAAATTCGTCAATCGCCTCCGGGCCTTGGCCTGGAGGCGATCACTATCAACCTACGCGATAGTTTGGCGCTTCCTTGGTGATCTGCACGTCGTGGACGTGGGATTCAGCCATGCCGGCACCGGTGATGCGGACAAACTCCGGCTTGGTGCGCATTTCTTCGATGTTGGCGCTACCGGTGTAGCCCATGGAAGAACGCAGGCCGCCCATCAGCTGATGGATGATCGCGGTCAGGGTGCCCTTGTACGGCACGCGACCTTCGATACCTTCCGGCACCAGCTTCTCGGCACCCGCGGAGGAGTCCTGGAAGTAGCGGTCGGAAGAGCCCTGGGCCTGGGACATGGCGCCCAGGGAACCCATGCCACGGTAAGCCTTGTAGGAGCGGCCCTGGAACAGCTCGATCTCGCCTGGAGCCTCTTCGGTACCGGCGAACATCGAACCCATCATCACGCAGGAAGCACCGGCGACGATGGCCTTGGACAAGTCACCGGAGAACCGGATACCGCCGTCGGCGATCAGCGGCACGCCAGTGCCTACCAGCGCCGCTGCAACATTGGCGATGGCGCTGATTTGCGGCACGCCAACACCGGCAACGATACGGGTGGTGCAGATCGAGCCTGGGCCGATACCGACCTTGACTGCGTCGGCGCCAGCTTCGGCCAGGGCCTTGGCGGCAGCGCCAGTGGCGATGTTGCCGCCGATCACCTGCACTTGCGGGAAGTTCTCCTTGACCCAGCGAACGCGGTCGATCACGCCTTTGGAGTGACCGTGGGCGGTGTCCACCACCACCACGTCGACACCGGCATTGACCAGCGCAGCAACGCGATCGCCAGTGTCCTTGCCAGTACCGACCGCAGCGCCGACGCGCAGGCGACCCTGGTCGTCCTTGCTGGCCAGCGGGTAAGCCTTGGCTTTCTCGATATCGTTGACGGTCATCATGCCCTTGAGAGCGAAGGCGTCGTCGACGATCAGTACACGCTCGATGCGGTGCTTGTGCAGCAGCTCGCGGACGGCGGTCTTGTCGGCGCCTTCCTTGACCGTGACCAGGCGTTCTTTAGGCGTCATCACTTCACGGACGCTGACTTCCAGACGGCTTTCGAAACGCACGTCGCGGGAAGTCACGATGCCCACCAGGTCGCCGTTGTGCAGTACCGGCACACCGGAGATGTTATGCATGCTGGTCAGTTCGAGCAGGTCACGCACGGTGGCGTCGGCCTCGATGGTGATCGGGTCCTTGACCACACCGGCTTCGAAACGCTTGACCTTGCGCACTTCGGCAGCCTGCTGCTCGATGGTCATGTTCTTGTGGATGATGCCGATGCCGCCTTCCTGAGCCATGGCGATTGCCAGACGGGCTTCAGTGACGGTGTCCATGGCGGCGGAAACCAGTGGAATATTCAGCTCGATGCCACGGGTCAAACGGGTCTTAAGACTGACTTCATTAGGCAGTACTTCGGAATAACCGGGCACTAGGAGAATGTCGTCGAAGGTGAGGGCTTCTTGGCTGATACGCAGCATCGCGGGGGCTCCCGGGCGGGAAAATGGAAGCGCGCCATTATACTCAGACAGCTACCCGGGCTCAATGTAAAACTCTGGCTAATATCGCTGGAGTGATAGATGGAGATATCCGCGCGCTACAACTCGACCTTGACCCAACTTATCGGCTGATCCAGCCAGTCGGCGAACTCGTCGATAAAGCTCTGTTTAAAACCCGCTTCGGCCCAGTTGTTGAAGATGAAGCCCAAGTTGGAAAAACCGCATTCCTGAAGAAACAGAAAGCCGTTGATGTCATCTTCATGGCCACATTCGGGGCAGGTGAAGTTGTCGGTACGCCCTGGCATCCAGTCTTCCAGGCTTTCGAACAGCGCCTCACCGATTTCCTGCCGGCACTCGGCACAGCCCGCTTCCTCGAGAAAGCCCTTGGCCGGGGTATAGATGCAGCGCTTGGTGATGATTTCCAGGCCATTGATCGGCTCGCCGAAGGGCAGCGCCTCTGGCCGCAGCACCACCTCCCGTGCCCCGGCGGCAATGGCGTGCCCCATGCGATTGCCCGTGCGCCCGCAGGTGCTGAGGCTTTCCTCGACGATGTTCTTGCGCACCAGCCAGCGCACGATCGCCCGGGCCCGGGGCTCGTGCACCGGCAGGGTGGAAATTTTCGGGACGAGGATGCTTTGGGAGTTCATGGATAAGCCTGGAACATGCGGGGACGGTACTCACGCTTTCGCCGGCAAGCCGGCTCCTGTCATCAATTGTAGGAGCCGGCCTGCCGGCGAACGAATTCAAAGGCCCGCAGCTTAATCCCTGGCCCCAGCAGGTCAAGTACTCAGGTAACGGCCGATCAAGGCAACGCCACTGGCCAGCACCAGCCAGGTCACCAGGCGTACAAAAGCCTCCCGGGACAGTTTCATCGTCAGCCGGCGGCCAATCCACAACCCCAAGGCCATCGCCGGCAACAGGCATAGCGCCAATAGCAGCAGCGGCAACTCGGCATAGACCCCGGCCAGGGCGAACAGGCTCAGGCGCACCACGGTGCTGCAACTGATCAGCGCGCTCTGGGTCGCCCGCGCCGGGTCCTTGGGCAGGCGGCTGTTCAGGTAGATGGCATATAGAAAGCCGCCGCTGCCGAAGAGGGCGCCAAACAGCCCACCGACAATCCCCATCGGCACCGCCCAGCCGGCCGCCAGTTGGGTCGGACGCGCCTTCACCCACAGGCTGTAGATGGCATAAGCACTGATGAACAGCCCCATCAATAGCAGCAACAGATCGGATTTGAGGTTGAGCAGGAAGATCACCCCCAAGGTGCAACCTACTGCCATGCAGGGCAACAGGCGCAGCAACTCCGGCCTGGCCACATCCTTGCGCGAGGGCAGAAGGTTGCCAAAGGCCGCGACAAAATCCAGGAGCACCAGCAGCGGCACGATCTTCGACAGCGGCATGAACAGGATCAGCACCGGCCCTGCCACCAGCGCCGTACCGAACCCGGCAATGCCGAACACTATGTACGCCAGCGCGATGCCCAGGCCGATCACCAACCAACTGCCCGGGCCGAAAGACCACTGGTTCAAACCCTCGATTACCACGCTCATCGCTGCGACTTCCCAGTTGAATACGCAGTGACTTTAGCCAGCAGTGAGCCTTGCGACTAATATCGTCGAAGTCGCCAACTCATCGCAAAAAGGCATGCCTCGTGATTTCGACCCGCCAACTGCGCTATTTCGTGGAAATCGCCGAATGCGGCAGCTTCAGCGCCGCCGCCGAGCGCCTGTTCGTCGCCCAGTCAGCCCTCAGCCGGCAGATCAAGGAGCTGGAAAACCAATTGCAGACCCCACTGTTCGAGCGCACCGCGCGCCTGCCGCGGCTGACGGCGGCCGGTGAAGCGTTCTTCCCCAAGGCACGCAACCTGCTGAGTGAATTGCACAAGGCCAGCGAACTGGCCACTCAGGTAGGCATGGGGCAATTGGGCACCTTGCGCCTGAGCCACTCCAGCACCGTGCCCATGAGCGGCCGGCTACTCCAGGGCATCGGCAGCTACTTGCAGCATTGCCCTGGAGCCTCGATGGACATCGCCAAGCTGTCTTCCGAGGCGCAACTGGAAGAGTTGGCGCAGGGGCACCTGGATATCGGCCTGTTGCGCCTGCCGGTGTTACGTCAACGGGCAGGTGTACAGATCACGTCCCTGTTCGCCGAACCCTTGCTGCTGGCGGTGCCACCTCAGCACCCACTGGCGCTGGACCCTCCGGCCGGGGGCGTCGACCTGGCCCAGCTTCGCGAGGAAGCCTTCATCTCCATCCCCCACCCCCAGCGGGGCGGCTTGAGTTACCTCTCGGCCGAGCTGTGCATGCGCCAGGGCTTTTTTCCCAGGGCGGCGCGGGTGATGTCGCGCAAGACCACCCAATTGCAACTGATCCAGGCCGGCTTCGGCATCGCCCTGCTGCCCGAGTCGATGCAGGACATCGCCCCGGCCAGCATCCGCTTCCTACCGCTGGCGGATGCCGATTGCCAGAGCACCGTGGCCCTCGCCTATCGACAGGAGCCGACGCCCCTGGTGGCGCAATTCGTCGAACATTTTCGCAATCACTTGTAGTTGATTTGCGTTGTTCCATTCAGAGACAGGCCTTTAAACTGCGCCCCATGATTAAAGATCCCTTCGCACGACTCGGCCTGGACCGCGAGGTCCTCACCGTCACCCAGCTCAACGGCCGCGCCCGGGTGCTGCTCGAGGACGTGTTCAGCAATATCTGGGTGGAGGGCGAGATCTCCAACCTCGCCCGCCCGGCTTCCGGCCATGTGTACTTCACCCTCAAGGACAGCGGCGCCCAGGTGCGCTGCGCACTGTTCCGGCAGAACGCCGCGCGGGTCCGCCAGGCGCTGAAGGACGGCCTGGCGGTCAAGGTGCGGGGCAAGGTCTCGCTGTTCGAAGGGCGCGGTGACTACCAGCTGATTCTCGACACCGTGGAACCGGCCGGTGATGGCGCCCTGCGCCTGGCTTTCGATGCCCTGAAAGACAAGCTGAGCGCCGAAGGGCTGTTCAGCGCCGAACGCAAAGTGCCACTACCGGCCCATCCGCAACGCATCGGCATCATCAGTTCGCCCACCGGCGCGGTGATCCGCGACATCATCAGTGTGTTCCGGCGCCGCGCACCGCAGGTCGTGCTGACCCTGATCCCTACCGCCGTGCAGGGCCGCGAGGCTACGGCGCAGATCGTCCGGGCCCTGCAGCTGGCCGACGCCCGGGGCTTCGACGCGCTGATCCTGGCCCGTGGCGGCGGCTCCCTGGAGGACCTCTGGTGCTTCAACGAAGAAGCCGTGGCCCGTGCGGTGGATGCCTGCGTGACACCGATCGTCAGCGCCGTCGGCCATGAAACCGACGTCTCCATCAGTGATTTCGTGGCCGACGTTCGCGCGCCCACGCCTTCCGCAGCAGCCGAACTGCTGGCCCCCGATTCCAGTGACCTGCAACGCCGGGTCGACAACCTGCATCGACGCCTGGTGATGCGCATGCGCGACCGGCTGGTGCGCGACCGGCTGCGCCTGGACGGCCTGGCCCGACGCCTGCGCCATCCCGGCGAACGCCTGCGCCAGCAGGCACAGCGCCTGGACGACCTGGACATGCGCCTGCGCCGCGCCTTCGAGCGCAGCCTCAATACCCGTCGCGAACGCTTGATCCGCCTGGAAACCCGCCTCGGAGCCCAGCATCCAGGGCGGCAACTGGCACTGCTGCGCCAGCGCCTGGACAGCTTGGCCGAACGCCTGCCCCGGGCCATGCGCGAAGGCCTCAAGGGCCGCCGCCTGCAATTGCACAGCCAGATGCAGACCCTGCATGTGGTCAGCCCCCTGGCCACCCTGGGGCGCGGTTACAGCATCCTGCTGGACGATCGCGGGCAGGCCATTCGCAGTGCCGGCCAGACCCGCCCAGGCCAGCGCCTCAGTGCCCGCCTGGGCGAAGGCGAGCTGCAAGTACGCGTCGAAGACAACCACCTGACGCCCGTCACTCTTTCTCTACTGGATTGATCCATGCCGCGTTTTCTCTGCTCCCTGCTGTTGCTGTGCCTGGCCTTCAATGCTCACGCCGACAGCTACATCACCCGCCTGCTGAACAAACCCGTGCCCGGTGGCGTAGCGGTGGTCGACCTGGGCAGCGCCGCCCAGGCGCCCAAGGCCAGCTACCAGGGCAAGCCGGTGCTGGTGGTGAAGGAGCAGAACAACTGGCTGGCGATTGTCGGCATCCCGCTGACGGTCAAGCCCGGCACTCAACAAGTAAGCACCGGCGGGCGCAGTCTGAACTTCGTGGTCGGCAACAAGAAATACCCGGAGCAGCACATCACCCTGAAGAACCAGCGCCAGGTCAATCCGAACCCGGCGGACCTCAAGCGCATCGACGGCGAGTTGGCGGAACAGATCCGCGCCTACCGCAGCTTCAGCCCCAACACCCCAAGCAACCTGCTGTTGGACAAGCCGGTGAATGGCCCCCTGTCGAGCAAGTTCGGCGTACGCCGTTTCTTCAACGGTGAAGAGCGCAACCCTCACGCGGGCCTGGACTTCGCGGTGCCAGCAGGCACACCGATCAAGACCCCGGCGGCGGGCAAAGTGATCCTGATCGGCAACTACTTCTTCAACGGCAACACCGTGTTCGTCGACCACGGCCAGGGCTTCATCAGCATGTTCTGCCACATGTCGAAAATCGACGTGAAGATCGGCCAGTCCCTGGCCCGTGGCGCCGTGGTGGGCAAGGTGGGGGCGACCGGCCGCGCCACCGGGCCGCATATGCACTGGAACGTCAGCCTGAATGATGCGCGGGTCGATCCGGCCATCTTTATCGGGGCCTTCCAGCCCTGATCGCGCAGCGCCGCTTGCCTGCATCAGGCATTGATTCAGCGGCGAGCCGACGCCCACAGGGATTGCGCAGCCCTACTCGACTGCGCAATCGTTAGTATTCTTTCAAAGAATACCCAGCATAAAATCTCGATATAGCTTTGTTTTCGAGTATTCCTCTCAATTTTTTTCGACTGCTTGCCATCTCTCACCCCAGTGGTTAGGGTTGAGCACATGAAAACCTCTCACACCCTCATTCAGCGTCGTCAACACCGGAGCCTCTGCCTCGTCAGCGCACGACTGCCAGGCTGAATCGCGGTGCCTCACCCCCTTGCGTCAACCTCACTCTTGACTCACCGGCAGGCCGCCTCTTTTCGGCCCGGACAATAAGGATTTCTCCATGACCATGCTCAAAGACCCATCCTCCAAGTACCGCGCGTTCCCGACCATCAACTTGCCGGACCGTACCTGGCCGTCGAAAACCATCACCAGCGCGCCGATCTGGTGCAGTTCGGACCTGCGTGATGGCAACCAGTCGTTGATCGAACCGATGGATGCCGTCAAGAAGCTGCGCTTCTGGAAGACCCTGGTAGCTGTGGGTGTGAAGGAAATCGAAGCTTCTTTCCCGGCCGCTTCGCAAACCGACTTCGACTTCGTGCGCACCCTGATCGAAGGCGGCCACATTCCGGACGACACCACCATCCAGGTATTGACCCAGGCCCGCGAAGACTTGATCGCCCGCACCTTCGAGTCCTTGCGTGGAGCGAAAAAGGCCATCGTCCACCTGTACAACGCCACCAGCCCTTCGTTCCGCCGCATTGTCTTCAACCAGGACAAGGCCGGTGTGAAAGAGATCGCGGTGAATGCGGCCAAGCTGTTCGTCAAATACGCCGCCCAGCAACCGGAAACCCAGTGGCAGTTCGAGTACTCGCCAGAGACCTTCAGCGCCACCGAGCTGGAGTTCGCCAAGGAAGTCTGCGACGCCGTGGTGGAAGTCTGGAACGCCACGCCAAGCAACAAGGTGATCCTCAACCTGCCGGCCACCGTTGAAGTCGCCACACCGAACATCTACGCCGACCAGATCGAGTGGTTCTGCCGCAACATCAACCGTCGTGACAGCGTGCTCATCAGCCTGCACACCCACAACGACCGCGGTACGGGCGTGGCCGCCACCGAGCTGGGCCTGATGGCCGGCGCCGACCGTGTCGAAGGCTGCCTGTTCGGCAACGGCGAGCGTACCGGTAACGTCGACCTGGTCACCGTGGCCTTGAACCTCTACACCCAGGGTGTAAACCCTGAACTGGATTTCTCCGACATCGACGGCGTGCGCAAAGTCGTGGAAGAGTGCAACCAGATTGCCGTGCACCCGCGTCACCCTTATGTCGGCGACCTGGTCCACACTGCGTTCTCCGGCTCGCACCAGGACGCGATCCGCAAGGGCTTCGCCCAGCAGAAAGCCGATGGCTTGTGGGAGGTGCCGTACTTGCCGATCGACCCGGCCGATATCGGTCGCAGCTACGAGGCGGTGATCCGCGTCAACAGCCAGTCGGGCAAGGGTGGTATCGCCTACCTGCTCGAGCAGGAATACGGCATCAGCTTGCCACGCCGCATGCAGATCGAGTTCAGCCAGGTGGTGCAGCGGGAAACCGACCGCCTGGGCCTGGAAATGACCGCCCAGCAGATCCACGCGCTGTTGCACAGCGAGTACTTGCAGGCCAACACTCCCTACGCGCTGGTCAGCCATCGCTTGCAGGAAGAGAACGGCCACAGCGCCGTGGAAGTGGAAGTCTCGAGCAAGGGCCAGGGCGAGACCAACCTCAGCTGGCGCGGCAAGGGCAACGGTGCCCTGGAAGCGCTGGTAGCCGGGCTGCCGGTTCCGGTGGAGATCATGGACTACAACGAGCACGCCATCGGCGCCGGCACCAACGCCAAGGCGGCGGCCTACATCGAACTGCGGGTCAACGGTGAGCGCGCCGTGCACGGCGTCGGTATCGACGAAAACATCACCACCGCCAGCTTCAAGGCGCTGTTCAGTGCGCTGAACCGCTCCTTGAGCGAGCAGCAGGCCAAGGCAGCCTAAAGGCTGCCAAAAGCGAAAGGCCCCGAGGAGCTCGACTCCCCGGGGCCTTTTTTATGCCGGAACAGATAACACCAGCTAAATGTCAGCAACGACTGTTTCAGGCATGCACATCAACGCTGAACATGGCTTGCAGCAAAGCCGCCTGCAGCACCTGCAAGGTGCTGTTGGTCACGGCGATCTGCGCCTGGACTTCCATCACCTGCTGGGCTTTCTGTTCGTCGCTGGCCTGGCCCTTCTGCACATTGGCCAATTGGGCCTGCTGTTCGGTCAGGGTTTTCTGGGTCTGCTCGATCTGTTTCTGCAGCGCCTTGACCGGATCACCACCGGCCTTTACCGCATCGATATTGGCATCGCCAGAGTTGACCCGCAGCTCCTTATCCTGACCGTCCTTGCTGTCATCCACCGGCGCCAGCGGGCTGGCGCTGTTGCCTTCGGCTTCAGTCGAAGCAGTTTTGGGTGCCGACAGGGGGTAAGGATTGACGATGGTGGCAGTGATGGTAGTCATGGTTGATTCCTCCTGAACTGATCCTGCTATCGGCCTTCACCCTCGAAGCTTGATATTCACAACCTGTAAAAAAGTGTGCAGTGCCGAAGCGATCCTAAGTGAACATGAAGGTATCGGCGTCGAGGTTCGCCGGAAAACGCGCACGGTAAGCCGCCAGTTCACCCGCGTTCAGGCACACCTGGAAGACGCCATCGGCCTCTCCGGCGCTGAGCAGGGTTTCGCCCTGATAGTCCAGAACCTGGCTGTCTCCGGTATAGGCAAAGCCCTTGCCGTCGGTGCCCACCCGGTTCACCGCCGCAACGTAGCAGAGGTTTTCAATGGCCCGGGCTGGCAGCAGGCGATTCCAGTGCAGGCGGCGGGCACCCGGCCAATTGGCGGTGTAGAGCAGCAGGTCGGTGTCCTGGGCGTCCCGGCTCCACACCGGGAACCGCAGGTCGTAGCAGATCAGCGGGCGAATACGCCAACCCTTGAGCTCGAACTGTACCTGCCGTTCCCCCGGCGTGTAGTGATTGTGCTCGCCGGCCATGCGAAACAGGTGGCGCTTGTCGTAGTGCCAGACCTCACCGTCAGGGCGCGCCCACAGCAAGCGATTGCGATGGCTGCCATCCGCTGCCTGGATTATCACGCTGCCGGTGATCACCGCATTCAGCTTTTTCGCCTGGCCACGTAGCCATTTGCTGGTAGGGCCATTCTCCGCTTCCGCGAGAGTCGCGGATTCCATGGAGAATCCGGTGGTAAACATTTCCGGCAGGATGATCAGATCTGCACCACGGGCCTGCTCCAGCAACTGCTCGAAATGCTCGAAGTTGGCCTGGCGGTCGTGCCAGGCCAGGGTGGTCTGGATCAGGGCCAGATTCAGATCGGGTAATGCACTCAGATCACGCATAGTTTCTCCGCTGCTTGGCGCAACGTCTCCTCGCGCTTGGCAAAACACAGACGCACCAGGCGCTGCCCCTGGGGCGGCTGCTGATAGAACACCGACACCGGAATGGCCGCCACGCCGTGTTCGCGGGTCATCCATATCGCCATGTCGACATCATTCAAGTCTGGACGAATCTGCGAATAGTCCACCAATTGAAAATAGGTACCCGACACCCGGTTGAAGCTGAAACGCGAGGCGCTCAGCAGATCGCAGAACAGATCACGCTTGGCCTGGTAAAAGGCCGGCAACTCTTCGACATGTTCCGGGTGGTCGGCCATGAAGTCCGCCAGAGCGTACTGCAAAGGCGTGACCCCGCAGAAGCTGACATATTGATGCACCTTGCGCAGCTCGGCGCTCAGGGCCGGTGGTGCAACCACATAACCGGTCTTCCAGCCGGTCACGTGGTAGGTCTTGCCGAACGAGCTGACCACGAAGGCCCGCTGATACAGCTCCTCATGGGCCAGCACACTGACATGGGGTACGCCATCGAACACCAGGTGTTCGTAGACCTCGTCACTGACCAGATAAATATCGCGATCACGGATCAGGGCGGCCAACTGGTCCAGCTCGGCGCGGCTGATCAAGGCACCACTGGGGTTGTGCGGCGAATTGAGGATGATCATCCGCGTGCGCGGACTCAGGGCTTCACCGAGTTTCTGCCAATCGAGGGCAAAGCCCTGCCCGGCCAACGGCACATGCACACAACGCCCACCGGCCAGCTCCACCGACGGCTCATAGCTGTCGTAACTGGGGTCGAACACAATGACTTCGTCACCGCGCTGGATCACCGCCTGGATGGCACAGAAGATTGCCTGGGTCGCACCGGGGGTGATGGTCACCTCAGCGTCCGCATCGACCTGGACGCCATAGCTGCGGGCGATTTTCGCGGCGACCTGCTGGCGCAGTGCCGGTAGGCCGGTCATGGGTGCGTACTGGTTATGGCCATTGGCGGCATGCCAGCCAAGCGCATCACGCAGGGCTTGCGGGCCATCGAAATCAGGAAAGCCCTGGGACAGGTTGAGCGCTCCGGTTTCCACCGCGAGCTGGGACATTTGCGTGAAGATGGTGGTGCCGACATTCGGCAACTTACTGATGATCATGAGGATTCCCTGCTGAGCAGTCCGCACTACGGCGGCGCGGAGGTCCCCGAGAATAGCCCAAACGCCAGGCATGAAAAAGGGCGCCCGGGGCGCCCTCTTATCCACACAGATCCCGTAGGAACTGGCTTGCCAGCGAAGCTCTGAAGCAGGTCCGGAGCTTCACCGGCAAGCCGGCCCCTAAGCCGGTCAGCGCTTGTCGCGGCGCTTCTTATCGGCCTTCTTGTGGTGCGACATCAAGCGACGCTTCTTGTTGACCTGGCGGTCGGTCAGCGTGTTCTTGTTGCCTTCGTACGGGTTCTCGCCGCCCTTGAACTCGATGCGGATCGGCGTACCTACCAGCTTCAAGACTCGGCGGTAGGTGTTTTCCAGATAGCGCACATAAGACTTGGGCACCTTCTCCACCTGGTTGCCGTGGATCACGATCAGCGGCGGGTTGGCACCACCCAAGTGGGCGTAGCGCAGTTTGATCCGGCGATTGTTGACCATGGGCGGCGCGTGCTCGCCAACGGCATCTTCGAGGATCTGCGTCAGGCGGCTGGTGGGCCAGCGGGTTACCGCCGACTTGAAGGAGTTCTGCACCGACTGGTAGAGGTTGCCCACACCGGTACCGTGCAGCGCCGAGATGAAGTGGATATCGGCGAAGTCGACGAAGAACAGCCGGCGTTGCAGCTCGGTCTTCACATAGTCGCGCTCGCTCGGCTGCATGCCGTCCCACTTGTTCAGGGCGATCACCAGGGCCCGACCGGCTTCCAGGGCAAAGCCCAGCAGGTTCAGGTCGTGGTCCACCACACCTTCGCGGGCGTCCATGACGAAGATCACCACGTTGGCGTCCTTGATCGCCTGCAGCGTCTTGACCACCGAGAACTTTTCGACTTCCTCGTGGATCTTGCCGCGCTTGCGCACACCGGCGGTGTCGATCAGGGTGTACTTCTCGTCGTTGCGCTCGAACGGGATGTAGATACTGTCGCGGGTGGTGCCGGGCTGGTCATAGACGATCACCCGGTCTTCACCGAGCATGCGGTTGACCAGGGTCGACTTGCCGACGTTGGGACGACCGATGATGGCGATCTTGATCCCGTCCTTCTCGCTCGGGCCCGGAATGCGCTTGGCTTCCTCACCCTCGGCAACGATCTCTTCCTCGCCTTCTTCCGGCTCGTCAGCGTCATCCTTGGGGAATTCGCTCAGGGCGATTTCCAGCATCTGGGTGATACCGCGGCCATGAGCACCGGCGATCGGGATGGCATCGCCCATGCCCAGCGGCGCGAACTCGGCGCGGGCCATGTCCGGGTCGATGTTGTCGACCTTGTTGGCGATCACGTAGGAAGTCTTGTTACGTTTGCGCAGGTGCTCGCCGATCATCTGGTCGGCCGCGGTAAACCCGGCCTTGGCGTCCACCAGGAACAACACCACATCAGCTTCTTCGATGGCCAGCAGCGACTGCTCGGCCATCTTTTCATCCATTCCATGCTCGTCACCGGAGATACCGCCGGTGTCGATCAGAATATAGGTACGCCCTTGCCACTTGGCCTCACCGTATTGGCGATCACGGGTCAGACCGGACAGGTCGCCGACAATGGCGTCGCGAGTCCGAGTCAGGCGGTTGAACAAGGTGGACTTGCCGACGTTAGGTCGGCCCACCAGGGCGATTACGGGAACCATGCGGCTCTCCACTGCGTTAATTCAGAAAATACAAAAGCCGCTGCGAGGCAGCGGCTGGTGCTCGGGGCAGCACTGTAGGAGCGAGCGTGCTCGCGATTAACTCCATGGCGCCGCGCTCGTCCAGCAAGCTGGCGTCACCTGGCATCCATCGCGAGCACGCTCGCTCCTGCAGTTCGCTTGGGGATCACCCCAAGCATAGTCAAACCATTACTTGATGGTCAGGGCTTCCAGTTTGCCGCTGTTGCCATACACATAAATCATGTCGCCCACCACCAGCGGACGAGCACGCAGGCCGTCGCTATCGATGCGCGTACGACCGACGAAGCGACCGTCAACCTGGCTCAGCAGGTGCAGGTAACCTTCCAGGTCGCCCACGGCTACGTAGCTGGAGAAGACTTCCGGTGCCGACAGTTGGCGGCGAGCCAGGGAGTCGTTGCTCCACAGCGCGGTAGTCGAACGCTCGTCCACGCCTTCCACGGTACCCGAGGACAGGCTGACATAAACGCTGCCGAACCCTTGGGCCACACCGGCGTAGCTGGAAGCATCACGCTGCCACAGCGGACGGCCGCTCTCCAGGTCCAGGGCAACCACACGCCCCTGGTAGCTGGCAACGTACAGGGTGCCACCGGACAGCAGCAGGCCACCGTCGATGTCCACGACCCGATCCAGTTCGGAACGGCCTTGTGGAATGGCTACACGCTGCTCCCACACCGGCACGCCGTTGCGAATATCCAGCGCGACCACCTTGCCGGTGGATAGACCGGCCAGGGCCAGACGGTTGGTCGCCAACGGCGCACTGGTGCCCCGCAGGGTCAACACCGCTGGAGTGCTGTCGTAGAGCCAGATCTGGTGACCGGTGCTGGCTTCAAGGCCAATCACGCGGTCGTCCTGAGTCTGCACCACCACCACGTCACCGTTGGTAGCTGGCGGAGCCAGCACTTCACTGGTCACACGGGCACGCCATTTCTCTTCACCGCTGGAGGCATCCAGGGCAACCACTTCGCCTTTCAGAGTGCCGATCATGACCAACCCATAACCCACGCCCACGGCGCCGGAAACAGGCAGTTCGAGATCTTTCTTCCATTTGACGTCGCCGTTCATGCGATCCATGGAAACCACCACGCCGGTCACGTCAGCGGCATAGATGGTGTCACCATCGATGGCTGGCACCAGCATGTTATAGGTTTCGCCCTGACCGTCACCGATCGAACGGCTCCACTGCTTCTGCAGGACCACTTCTTCTTTGAAGTCGACCAGTTCCGCCGGTGGCAGTTCTTTCTTGCTGTTGCTGCTGCAACCCGCGGCCAACAAGGCCAGAGCCAGCAATGCTGCATGTTTCCAACGGATCACGTCATGCATCCCCTTTGGCCAGGTCGTCCAGCTTGATTTGTAGGCCACCGACTGCCGCTTCATCCGAGAGCGCCGCCTTGGCTTTTTGGTATGCCGCATGGGCTTCGTCCACACGGCCCAGCTGGACCAGCAGATCGCCCTTGAGTTCTTCACGAGTCGCCAGGAATGCCTTGTCGGCATCGCCGTCGAGCAGCTTCAGAGCCTCGTCGGCCTTGTTCTGCGCCGCCAGTACCTGTGCCAGGCGCTGACGCGCCACTTCACCCAGGGTCGGGTTGGCGGGCTTGTCGGCCACGGCCTTGAGCTGTGCCGCTGCATCGTCCAGCTTGCCGGTGTCTACTGCCACCTTGGCCACGAACAGGTTGCCGTACTGCGCGTAGGCAGTACCGCCGAACTCGCTGTTGAGCTTGCCCGCCAGGTCCGTAACACGAGCCGCATCCGGCTTGCCATCCGGCGTCAGGGTAGTTTCCAGCAGTTGCTGATAGAGCACCGAAGCGCCTTGCGACTGATTGTTCTGATACTTGTGCCAGGCTTGCCAGCCGAACACGATAACCAGGGCCAGCAGGCCGCCAGTCACCAGGGGTTTGCCGTTACGCTGCCACCAGTCTTTCAATTCCGCCAGCTGTTCATCTTCGGTACTCGACACCCCAATACTCCTTATTCGCTAAATCGGCTGTTTGACAGCTTCAACCCTGCACGACGCAGGTGGCCAGGTGCGCAGCGAGTGCATCCCAGGCAATGCTTTGTTGTTCGCCCTGGCCACGCAGGGGTTTGAAACCTACCACTTGCTGGGCCAGTTCGTCGTCACCGAGGATCAGCGCATACAGCGCGCCGCTCTTGTCGGCCTTCTTGAATTGGCTCTTGAAGCTGCCGGCACCGGCATTGATCTGCAGACGCAGGTTCGGCAATTGATCGCGAACACGCTCGCTCAGCGCCAGCGCAGCCAGTTCGGCGGCCTCACCGAAGGCGCAGAGGTAAACGTCGACCTGGCGCGAGATTTCTTCCGGGACCTGCTCCAGGGTTTCCAGCAGCAGCACCAGACGCTCGATCCCCATGGCAAAGCCAACGCCCGAGGTAGGCTTGCCGCCCATCTGCTCCACCAGGCCATCGTAACGGCCACCGGCACAGACAGTGCCCTGGGCACCGAGCTTGTCGGTGACCCATTCGAAAACGGTCTTGCTGTAGTAATCCAGCCCACGCACCAGCTTGGGGTTGATCACATAGGGGATACCCGCAGCATCCAGGCGAGCCTTGAGGCCTTCGAAGTGCACGCGGGACTCTTCGTCCAGGTAGTCGGCCAGCTTGGGCGCCTCCACCAGCACGGCTTGAGTGTCCGGGTTCTTGGTATCCAGCACCCGCAGCGGGTTGGTCTTCAGGCGGCGCTGGCTGTCTTCGTCCAGCTTGTCCATGCGCGCCGACAGGAACTCCACCAGCGCGTCGCGATAGCGCGCGCGCGCTTCGGCGGTACCCAGGCTGTTGAGTTCGAGCTTGACCGCATCACGGATGCCCAGCTCGCCCCACAGGCGCCAGGTCAGCACGATCAGTTCAGCATCGATGTCCGGCCCGTCGAGGTTGAATACCTCGCAACCGATCTGGTGGAACTGGCGATAACGGCCTTTCTGCGGGCGCTCGTGACGGAACATCGGGCCGATGTACCACAGCTTCTGCACCTGGCCACCGCCGGTAATGCCGTGCTCCAGCACTGCACGGACACAGGCAGCGGTGCCTTCCGGACGCAGGGTGAGGGAGTCGCCGTTGCGATCCTCGAAGGTGTACATCTCTTTTTCGACGATGTCGGTCACTTCACCGATGGAGCGCTTGAACAGCTCGGTGAACTCGACGATCGGCATGCGGATCTGCTTGTAACCGTAGTTATCCAGCAGGCGCGCCACAGTACCCTCGAAATAACGCCACAGGGGCGTCTGCTCGGGCAGGATGTCATTCATGCCACGAATGGCTTGCAGAGACTTGCTCACAAAAAATCCTTAAATACGTTCGGTTAGCCGCGAGCGATCAGCGCTGCGTCGGCCTCGACCTTTTCGGCCGCCTTCTGCCGGATCAGCTTTTCAAGCTCGTCCACCAGATTGTCATTGGTCAGTTTCTGTGCCGGCTTGCCATCGATGTAGATCAGGTTCGGTGTACCACCGGTCAGGCCGATGTGCGCCTCTTTGGCTTCACCCGGGCCGTTGACCACGCAACCGATCACTGCAACATCCAACGGCACCAACAGGTCTTCAAGCCGCCCTTCCAGTTCGTTCATGGTTTTCACCACATCGAAGTTCTGCCGCGAGCAGCTCGGGCAGGCGATGAAGTTGATGCCACGGGAACGCAGGTGCAGGGACTTGAGAATGTCGTAGCCGACCTTCACTTCCTCGACCGGGTCGGCCGCCAGCGAAATGCGAATGGTATCGCCAATTCCTTCGGCCAGCAGCATACCGAGGCCGACGGCGGATTTCACTGTGCCTGAACGCAAACCACCGGCTTCGGTGATCCCCAGGTGCAGGGGCTGGATGATTTCCTTGGCCAGCAGGCGATAGGCCTCGACGGCCATGAACACGTCCGAGGCTTTCACGCTGACCTTGAAGTCCTTGAAATTCAGGCGTTCCAGGTGCTCTACGTGACGCAGCGCCGACTCCACCAATGCAGCCGGGGTCGGTTCGCCGTATTTTTTCTGCAGGTCTTTTTCCAGGGAACCGGCGTTGACCCCGATACGGATCGGGATCCCGCGATCACGGGCAGCATCCACCACCGCGCGTACCCGGTCTTCACGACCGATATTGCCCGGGTTGATCCGCAGGCAATCGACGCCCAGTTCGGCCACGCGCAGCGCGATCTTGTAGTCGAAGTGGATGTCGGCCACCAGCGGTACCTTGACCTGCTGCTTGATCCGGCCGAACGCCTCGGCGGCGTCCATGTCCGGCACCGAAACCCGCACGATATCGACACCGGCGGCTTCCAGGCGGTTGATCTGGGCGACGGTTGCGGCCACGTCGTTGGTGTCGCTGTTGGTCATGCTCTGCACCGCAATCGGGGCATCGCCTCCGACCGGTACCGAGCCGACCCAGATCTTGCGGGATTCGCGACGCTTGATTGGAGATTCGCCGTGCATGACTTATTGACCTAACTTCAGGCGAGCAGTCTCGCCACTGGTGAACGGGGCGATATCCACCGCCTGACCGTTGTAAGTGATTTGTGCGCCACGGGCATAGCCCAGACGTACGGCAAAAGGCGGCTTGCCGCTGACATCGACATTTTCACCCTTGCGCTTGAGGGCGCTGAGCAGAACCTTGCCGTTGGCATCGATGACCTGGGCCCAGCAGTCGGCGCTGAACTGGATCTGTACCTGGCCCGCGCCTGCAACTGCAGTTGCCGCAGCGCTGCCCGGTGCAACCGCAGCAGCAGGCGCGGTCGGCGTGACAGGCGCTTGCGCCACGGCAGCCGGTGCGACAGGCGCCGGAGCCGGCGCGTTGTGCACGGGAGCTGCGGGGACGGACGCAGTGGCAGCCGGTGCCGGAGCGGTCGAAACGGCTGGGGCGGCAGGAGTCTCGCTCGCTGCCTGGCCTTCGCTTTGAGCGGCGTTGTCCAGCGCCTCGCTCTGCCCCTCGGCAACCGCTTGGTCTTCGGGCTCGTCGATAGGATGAATCTGGGTAGTGCCGTCGGCGCCTTCGACCTCGACATGCTCGGGGCTCAGGGAGACCGGCTCCTTGCCGCGCTGGGAGGACTGATCCTGCCACCAGATGAAACCGCCACCAACCACCGCCACCAGCAGCAGCAAACTGACAATGCGCAAGATAGTGTGGGAAACCCGCACCGGCTCTTCGATGCGCCCCAGGGCATGGACGCTGCTGCCCTGGGAGTCGGTACCGGTGTATTGATCGAACTCCTGGACCAGTACCGCCTGATCCATGCCCAGCAATTTGGCGTAGGCACGAATATAGCCACGGGCGAAAGTGTGCCCCGGCAGCTTGTCGAAGGCGCCAGCTTCCAGGTTGCTCAGGGAGCTCACGGTGAGGTTGAGCTTGTGGGCCACTTCGGCCAGCGACCAACCATTGCTTTCGCGGGCCTGACGCAGGGTCTCACCGGGGTTTACGCGAGTCACTGCTTGAACTTCGGGATGGGCCGCTTTCATCATTGCTCCGACAGGTATTGCTGATATTCCGGCGTACCGGGATAAAGTCGTTTTAGTTGCAGACCGTAACTGGCGGCCTTGTCGCGATCTTCGAACACCGTTGCCAGCCGAACGCCGAGCAATAGACTACGTGCATTTTGCTCGCCGAGCAGGCTAAAACGATCGTAATAGTCGCGCGCGGGCACATAATGCCTGTCTTCGTAAGACAACTCAGCCATTTCCAGCAATGCACGGGGCTGTTGATGATTGAGACGCAAGGCCTTTTCCAGCTGCAGCTGGGCCAGATCACGCTGGCCGAGCCTTGAAGCGGTCATGCCGAGGTTTTCAAACACTCGGGAACGTTCGGGGTACAGAGTATCAGCAGCGGCTTGCTCAAAGCGCTGATAAGCCTCTTTGTAACGTTTTTCCTGGAACAGAAAGCTGCCGTAGTTATTGAGGATCCGGGCACTCTCCGGACGCGCCGCCAGGGCCTGGCGAAAATGCTCGTCGGCCAGGGCCGGTTCCATCTCGGCCTGGAACACCAGTGCAAGGGCAGCATTGGCGTCGGCATCGGCGGGGGCCAGTTCCAGGGCTTTCTTCAGTGGCACCTTGGCCCGCTCGCTCATGCCCTGCTGCAAGTAGCCCAGGCCCAACTGCACATACGCCTCGCGCGCCTCGTCGCGCCCCTTGCTGGTGTTCATCGGGTTGGAATCACCCGACAGAACACAGCCAGCACACAGGCTGGCAACAAGCAGGAGCAGCGCAAAGCGCAGGGCCATGGAGATCCTCTCTCAGGTACGGGTTGCGGCGCTTTGCGGCATATCGGCGTCGGCGCTCAACTCACGCACGGCGATATAGCGTTCGCTACGACGGGTGCGGTCCAGCACCTGCCCGACCAACTGACCGCAGGCGGCATCGATGTCTTCACCACGCGTGGTGCGCACGGTGACGTTGAAACCGGCGTGATGCAGCTGGTCCTGGAAGCGACGAATGGCATTGTTGCTCGGACGCTCGTACCCGGAATGCGGGAACGGGTTGAACGGGATCAGGTTGATCTTGCACGGTACATCCTTGAGCAGCTCGATCATCTCCACCGCGTGCTCAAGCTTGTCGTTGACGTCTTTGAGGAGGGTGTACTCGATGGTCAGCACACGCTTCTCACCCAGGGCCGACATGTAGCGCTGGCAGGACTCGAGCAGCATCTTCAGCGGGTACTTCTTGTTGATCGGTACCAGCTGGTTGCGCAGCGCATCATTGGGTGCGTGCAGAGACAACGCCAGCGAGACGTCGATGTGCTTGGCCAGCTCATCGATCATCGGCACCACGCCGGAGGTCGACAGGGTCACCCGGCGCTTGGAGATGCCGTAGCCCAGGTCGTCCATCATCAGGTGCATGGCAGCAATGACGTTGTCGAAGTTCAGCAGCGGCTCACCCATGCCCATCATCACCACGTTGGTGATGGCACGGTCGACGGTCGCCGGGACGCTGCCAAAGGATTTGTTGGCAATCCACACCTGGCCGATGACTTCGGCGGCGGTGAGGTTGCTATTGAAGCCTTGCTTGCCGGTGGAGCAGAAACTGCAATCCAGGGCACAGCCCGCCTGGGACGAAACGCACAGAGTGCCGCGCTTGCCCTGGGGAATGTAGACGGTCTCGACGCAGCTGCCGGACGCCACGCGCACCACCCATTTACGGGTGCCGTCGCTGGAGATGTCCTCGCTGACCACTTCCGGACCGCGAATCTCGGCAACAGCCTTGAGCTTTTCGCGCAAGGCCTTGCCGACATTCGTCATGGCGTCGAAATCATCGACGCCAAAGTGGTGAATCCATTTCATTACCTGACCGGCACGGAAACGCTTCTCCCCGATTGAGTCGAAGAATTTCTCCATTTCCGGTTGAGTAAGCCCCAACAGGTTAGTTTTGCCGATCGATGCAGTCATGGTTTCACCTCTCACGCGCAAGCCTTACTCAGCGAGCGGTTACTTCAGTAGCTGCGAAGAAGTAAGCGATTTCGCGAGCAGCGGCAGCTTCGGAGTCCGAACCGTGAACGGCGTTGGCGTCGATGGACTCGGCGAAGTCAGCACGGATGGTGCCGGCAGCAGCTTCTTTAGGGTTGGTGGCGCCCATCAGCTCACGGTTGCGAACGATGGCGTTTTCGCCTTCCAGAACCTGAACAACAACCGGGCCGGAAGTCATGAAGGCAACCAGTTCGCCGAAGAAGCCACGCTCGCTGTGCTCAGCGTAGAAGCCTTCAGCTTCAGCCTTGGACAGTTGCTTCATTTTCGAAGCTACAACGCGCAGGCCGGCTTCTTCAAAACGGGAAACGATCTTGCCGATAACGTTTTTTGCAACAGCGTCAGGCTTGATGATGGAGAAAGTACGTTGAACAGCCATGGTGTAACTCCAGAAACGGTGATTAAAGCGAAAAATTAAACCCGCGAATTATACGCGGGTTTATAGGGATTGCCTAACTGCGTAGCCCGCGGATTCAGTCAGCTTCGTCGATCCAGGCGGCCTGAATTGCTTCAAGAACCTTCTCGCCTCCGCGAGCCGGATCGTCGCTGAACTCCGGCAGTGCCAGAACCCATTGGTGCAGATCGACAAAGTTCACATAACGCGGATCCACATCCGGCTTGGACTCAGCCAGTTGGATCGCGATTTCCAGTACATCAACCCACTTGAGGCTCATGCCAGTTCCTTGAAATCAGTGCGGCGCTTCGGCTGCATGGTTGAGCGAGTATTTTGGAATTTCGACGGTCAGGTCTTCATCGCCGACGATGGCCTGGCAGGACAGGCGCGACTGCGCTTCCAGGCCCCAGGCCTTGTCCAGCAGGTCTTCTTCCAGCTCGTCAGCCTCGTTCAGCGAGTCGAAGCCTTCACGAATGATGCAATGGCAGGTGGTGCAGGCACAGACGCCGCCACAGGCACTTTCGATCTCGATGTGGTTGTCATGCGCCACCTCGAGCACCGAGACGCCAGGCTCGACCTCTACAACCAGGCCGTCCGGACAGAACACGGCGTGTGGCAGAAAAATGATCTGCGGCATCAGTTATTCCTCGATTTCATTCAGGTTGCGCCCCGCCAGCGCGGCTTTCACCGTCGAATCCAGGCGTCGGGCAGCAAAGGCATCGGTCACTTGCGACAGACGCTTGGTCTGCTGCTCGATGGCATAACCATCGGTGCCACGCATCAATTCACTCAATTCCTGCATCTGCAGCTCGATAACCATGCGCTCTTCGGCGTCCAGCAGACGCTCGCCATCGGCGTCCAAGGCACCTTGCACCGCCTCGATCAGGCGCTGAGCATCAACCTGCTGCTCGCGCAGTACACGGGCCACCTTGTCGTCGCCGGCGTACTGGAAGGAATCCTTGAGCATCTTGGCGATCTCGCCGTCGGTCAGACCGTAGGATGGCTTGACCTGGATGCTGGCTTCGACGCCCGAACCCAGCTCTCGCGCAGAAACGCTGAGCAGGCCATCGGCGTCGACCTGGAAGGTCACGCGGATCTTCGCCGCACCGGCCACCATCGGTGGGATGCCGCGCAATTCGAAACGCGCCAGGGAGCGGCAGTCGCTGATCAGCTCGCGCTCGCCTTGCAGCACATGAACCATCATGGCCGTCTGGCCATCCTTGTAGGTGGTGAAGTCCTGGGCACGGGCAACCGGAATGGTGGTGTTGCGCGGAATCACCTTCTCCATCAGCCCGCCCATGGTTTCCAACCCCAGGGACAGCGGAATCACGTCCAGCAGCAGCAATTCGCCGCCTTCGCGCTTGTTGCCGGCCAAGGTATCGGCCTGGATCGCGGCCCCAATGGCCACCACTTGATCCGGATCGATCTCGGTCAACGGCTGGCGACCGAACATTTCAGCCACCGCCTCACGCACACGCGGCACACGGGTCGAACCGCCCACCATGACCACCGCCTGCACTTTATCCAATTCGACATTGGAATCGCGTACAGCACGACGACAGGCCTTGAGGCTGCGGGCAACCATCGGCTCGATCAGGGCGTCGAAGGCGTCGCGAGTCAGGGTGGCACGCCAATCGCCATACACCACTTCCACGGACGCGGCGCCGGTCAAGGCTTCCTTGGCTGCACAAGCGGCTTGCAACAGACTGCGCTGGGTACCCGGGTCGAGGTCGGCGGACAGGCCCGCGCCCTCGATGATCCAGCCGGCAATGGCGTGATCGAAGTCATCGCCGCCCAGAGCAGTATCGCCACCGGTAGCCAAGACTTCGAAGACGCCGCCGGTCAGGCGCAGAATGGAAATATCGAAGGTGCCGCCACCCAAGTCATAGATCGCCACCACGCCTTCGGCGTGCTGATCCAGACCATAAGCCACAGCCGCCGCGGTCGGCTCGTTGAGCAGGCGCAGCACATTCAGGCCGGCCAGCTTGGCCGCATCCTTGGTGGCTTGACGCTGGGCGTCGTCGAAATAGGCAGGAACGGTGATGACCGCACCTACCAGCTCGCCACCCAGGGCCGCCTCAGCACGCTGACGCAACACCTTGAGCACTTCAGCCGATACTTCCACCGGGCTTTTCGGCCCCTGGATGGTCTCGATGAACGGCATGTGCGACTCGCCCTCGACGAAGCGATAGGGCAGTTGCTCACCCAGCTGCTTGACGTCGGACAGGCCACGCCCCATCAGGCGCTTGACCGAAAGCACGGTGTTCAAAGGGTCGGTAGGTGCAGCCAGGCGGGCCGACTCGCCCACCTCGACGCGGTCGGCGTGATAACGCACCGCGGACGGCAGAATCACCTGCCCCTGCGCGTCGGCCAGCGGCTCGGAAAGACCACTGCGCAAGGCAGCGACCAGCGAATTGGTAGTGCCCAAGTCGATCCCCACAGCCAGGCGACGCTGGTGCGGTTGAGGACTTTGGCCGGGTTCGGCGATCTGCAGTAGGGCCATGCTTATCTGGACTTATCTGTATATCAGGCGTGCGACCGGAGCGGCACTGGGTTAATCGTCGAGGCGCTCTTCTAACTGGCGCACTTCGTAGGTGAGCTTGTCGAGGAACTGCATGCGCCGCATCAGGCGCTCGGCCTGCTCGCGTTGCGCCGCATCATCCCAACAGGCTGCGAAGCTTTCATTCAGTTCATCCTGGGCTGTCTTGAGCCGACGCTTGAATGCCGCCACTCCGGCCAGGTCGGCGCTGTCCTGCAAATCCTCGAGCTCTTCGCGCCATTGCATCTGCTGCAGAAGAAACTCCGGATCATGCACCGTGACTTCCAACGGCAACTCGCCGCCATTCAAAGCCAGCAGGTAACGGGCGCGCTTGGGCGGGCTCTTGAGGGTCTGGTAAGCCTCGTTGAGGCTTGCCGACTGCTCCAGGGCCAGGCGCTGCTCGCGCTCGGAAGCATCGGCAAAACGGTCTGGATGAACCCCACGCGCCAACTCGCGGTAGCGCGCGGCCAACTGCTCGAGATCCAGGCGGAAGCTCGGTTGCAGCTCAAATAAAGCGAAATGACAAGGAGTACCCACGACAAGCCTCAGATGTTGAAGCTTTCGCCGCAGCCACACTCACCGCGCACGTTGGGGTTGTTGAACTTGAAGCCTTCGTTCAACCCTTCCTTGACGAAATCAAGTTCGGTGCCGTCCAGATAGGTCAGGCTTTTCGGATCGATGATCACTTTCTCGCCGTGACTCTCGAATACCTGATCGTCCTCGCCAATCTCGTCGACGAACTCCAGCACGTAGGCAAGGCCGGAACAGCCCGTGGTGCGAACACCCAGACGAATCCCATCACCCTTGCCGCGCCCGTTGAGGGAGCGTCGCACGTGTTGAGCAGCCGCTTCTGTCATGCTGATAGCCATCGTGACTCCTTACTTGTCGCCAAATCTGTGAAAGCCGATCGGTCAGATCAGGCCTTTCTTCTGCTTGTAGTCGCGTACGGCGGCCTTGATGGCGTCTTCGGCGAGTACCGAGCAGTGAATCTTCACGGGAGGCAGGGCCAGCTCTTCAGCCAGCTGGGTGTTCTTGATGGTTTCGGCTTCATCCAGGGTCTTGCCCTTCATCCACTCAGTGGCCAGGGAGCTGGAAGCAATGGCGGAACCGCAGCCATAGGTCTTGAACTTGGCGTCTTCGATGATGCCCTGCTCATTGACCTTGATCTGCAGGCGCATCACGTCGCCGCAGGCAGGAGCGCCGACCATGCCGGTGCCGACATCCGGATCTTCCGCGTTCATCTTGCCGACGTTGCGCGGGTTCTCGTAGTGGTCGATGACCTTTTCGCTGTAAGCCATGATTCTTAATCCTCACTCATCAGAGAGTCGCTCTTGGGTTCTGCAAATCGCCGTTATCGGTACGCTCTACAGAACCCTGTGCGGCGACTTATATTCAGTGCGCCGCCCACTCGATCTTCGAGATATCGACGCCATCTTTGTACATGTCCCACAGCGGCGACAGAGCGCGCAGCTTGGTAACGGCTTCGCAGACTTTCTGCGCCGCGTAATCGATTTCTTCTTCAGTGGTGAAGCGGCCGAAGGTGAAGCGGATCGAGCTGTGAGCCAGCTCGTCGTTGCGACCCAGGGCACGCAGCACGTAGGAAGGCTCCAGGGAGGCCGAAGTACAGGCCGAACCGGAAGACACTGCCAGGTCCTTGAGGGCCATGATCAGCGACTCGCCTTCAACGTAGTTGAAGCTCAGGTTCAGGTTGTGCGGTACGCGGGCAGTCATGCTGCCGTTGATGTACAGCTCTTCCAGGTGCTCGACCTGCTTGTAGAAGCGGTCGCTCAGGGCCTTGATGCGCAGGTTCTCGGCGGCCATGTCTTCCTTGGCCACGCGGAAGGCTTCGCCCATGCCGACGATCTGGTGAGTAGCCAGGGTGCCGGAACGCATGCCGCGTTCGTGACCACCGCCGTGCATGGTTGCTTCCAGGCGCACCCGCGGCTTGCGGCTGACGTACAGCGCGCCGATCCCTTTCGGGCCGTAGGCCTTGTGGGCGGAGAAGGACATCAGGTCGACCTTCAGGGCCTGCAGGTCGATGTCGACCTTGCCGGTGGACTGAGCGCCGTCGACGTGGAACAACACGCCCTTGGAGCGGGTCAGCTCGCCGATGGCAGCGATGTCGTTGATGGTGCCGATCTCGTTGTTCACATGCATGATCGAAACCAGGATGGTGTCGTCACGCAGGGCTGCTTCGACCATGGCCGGAGTGATGAGGCCGTCTTCGCCCGGCTCGATGTAGGTCACTTCGAAGCCTTCACGCTCGAGTTGGCGCATGGTGTCCAGGACAGCCTTGTGCTCGATCTTCGAGGTGATCAGGTGCTTGCCCTTGGTGTGGTAGAAATGCGCGACACCCTTGATTGCCAGGTTGTCGGATTCGGTAGCACCGGAAGTCCAGACGATTTCACGCGGGTCGGCGTTAACCAGGTCGGCCACTTGGCGACGGGCGTTTTCCACCGATTCTTCGGCTTTCCAGCCAAACACGTGGGAGCGGGACGCCGGGTTACCGAAGTTCCCGTCGACCAGCAGGCATTCACTCATTTTCTGCGCGACGCGCGGATCAACCGGGGTGGTCGCTGAGTAATCAAGGTAAATCGGCAATTTCATGGACTCTCTCCTAAATCAGGCTGGCTGGCGTGCCGCTAGCTCTTTGGCTGTCATTCGACGGCGGACGCTTCAATCTTGTCCAGGCGCGGCGCCTTGCCATTACAACGGCGCTGGTCCTGACGCTGGGCTACTTCTTGCACCTCACGGCGAGTGACAAGGTCAGCCAAGCTGATACCGCTTAGAAATTCGTGGATCTGCAGGCTCAGATCGCACCACAGGTGGTGCGTCAGGCAGGTGTCGCCGGCATGGCAATCACCCAGCCCCTGGCATTTGGTTGCATCGACCGATTCGTTCACCGCATCGATCACCTGGGCCACCTGGATCCCCTGCATGTCGCGGGACAGCTGATAGCCGCCACCAGGACCCCGGACGCTGGACACCAGATTGCTACGGCGCAATTTGGCGAAAAGCTGTTCGAGATAGGACAGGGAAATGCCTTGGCGCTCGGAGATATCGGCCAGGGAGACCGGGCCATGTTGCGCGTGCAACGCCAGATCGAGCATGGCGGTCACGGCGTATCGGCCTTTAGTAGTCAGTCGCATGGACAAGTACCACGGAGTTTCGGAATGGAGGCGAGTATGCAATACCCGAGTAATCAGGTCAACTATAAGACCAACTACTTTAGTCGGATTTACCCGCAAAAGAGCGCGCGAATCATAGCAAAGTCTGCGACGTAATGGCACAGCGCGATGGCAACAACTGACCCGCGGGTCGCTTATGGCATCTCAGGGGCTTTTTCGCCGGCAAACCGGCTCCTGCAGGAGAAGCCGGTTTGCGGGGCATCAGCCGACCTGGCTGTCGCCCTTGCCCTTGACTTCAGCAAAGTCTTCTTCACGCAGGGCAGGCAAGTCCTTGGCGCAGTAGTCACTGCCCAGATCCTTCAGCGCGCCACACATCCCCTCCAGACGACCATCGACCGCTTGCAGGTGATCAAGCAACTGACCAATGGCCCGCGCCACGGGGTCAGGCATGTCTTCGCTGACGCCATAGGCATCGAAGCCGAGCTTTTCCGCCATGGCCTTGCGCTTGGCTTCCTGCTCATCATTGGATTTCATGATGATCCGCCCCGGAATCCCCACTACGGTCGCACCGGCCGGCACCGCCTTGGTCACCACGGCATTGGAACCGACCTTGGCCCCGGCCCCGACCGTGAACGGCCCCAGCACCTTGGCGCCAGCCCCCACCACCACACCATCTTCCAGGGTCGGGTGGCGCTTGCCTTTATTCCAACTGGTGCCACCCAGGGTCACCCCCTGGTAAAGCGTGACGTCATCACCGATCTCGGCGGTTTCGCCAATGACGATGCCCATTCCATGGTCAATAAAGAAGCGACGACCGACCTTGGCCCCCGGATGAATCTCGATCCCGGTCAGCCAGCGCCCGAAGTTCGAGACCAGCCGCGCCAGCCACTTCCAGCCCATCCCCCACAAGGCGCCGGACAGGCGATGGATCCAGATCGCATGCATCCCCGGGTAGCAGGTCAGCACCTCAAAGGCGTTGCGCGCAGCCGGGTCACGATGGAAAACACTTTGGATATCTTCACGCAGACGTTCGAACATCACTGATCCTTCCGCTTCTGTAGCTCCCCACGAGCCGCTTTCTGGGTTTCCGTGAGGATACCTCGCAATATATTCACTTCCGCCCGACTGACCGAGCTGCGACCGTACAACCGACGCAAGCGCGCCATCAAGTGTCGAGGTTTCTCCGGATCGAGGAAGTCGATGGCCACCAGGGTTTGCTGCAGGTGCTCGTAGAACCGCTCCAGCTCATCCATGGTTGCCAGCTCATCACTGCGCGGCGACGCCACCTCATCCTTCTCCACCTTGCTCGGCCGCCCCTGGGCTGCCAACCAGGACATGCGCACTTCATAGGTCAGCACTTGCACCGCCGTGGCCAGGTTCAACGAGCTAAACTCCGGATCCGACGGGATATGCACATGGAAATGACATCGCTGCAGTTCGTCATTGGTCAGGCCGGAATCTTCACGACCGAACACCAGAGCGATCTGCGCCCCCTGCCCGGCCTCCTCCACGACCTTGAGGCCCGACTCGCGGGGATCCAGCAGCGGCCAGGGAATGCGCCGATCACGAGCACTGGTGCCGAACACCAGGGTGCAACCCGCCAGAGCATCCTCCAGCGTCGCCACCACCTGGGCATTTTCGAGAATATCGGTGGCACCAGAAGCCCGCGCATCCGCCTCATGAGACGGAAATACCCGCGGCTCCACCAGCACCAGCCGCGACAAGCCCATGTTCTTCATGGCACGCGCAGCCCCGCCGATATTGCCCGGATGACTGGTATTGACCAGGACGACACGAATGTTCTGCAGCAAGGGAGGCGCTCTCGGACACGGGAAGGGGGAGCAAATATTACAGAACAGGCTGCACCACCGCCTCAAAAATAACCATCTGCCAATTCCGCTGCCTTATTGAGAGCCCGCGACAGGAGCGGCCAATACCCGCTGACGAAATGCGCCACACAGCGGATCAATGCAATCAAAGCGAACGCCGACCTTCATCTGCAAAAGTTTTCTGCTAGAATGCTCGGCTTTCTTTAACAACCTTAGGTGACCTATCCATGCAGCCAATGCTGAATATCGCGCTGCGCGCCGCCCGCAGCGCCAGTGAATTGATTTTCCGCTCCATCGAGCGCCTGGATACCATCAAGGTCGACGAAAAAGACGCCAAAGACTACGTATCCGAAGTTGATCGCGCTGCCGAGCAGAAGATCATCGACGCGCTGCGCAAAGCCTACCCGACCCACGCCATCCTCGGCGAAGAAACCGGCCTGCACGCCGGCAGCGGCGAAGGCGAAGACTACCTGTGGATCATCGACCCACTGGACGGCACCACCAACTTCCTGCGCGGCATCCCGCACTTTGCCGTGAGCATCGCCTGCAAATACCGTGGCCGCCTGGAACACGCCGTGGTTCTGGACCCGGTTCGCCAGGAAGAATTCACCGCCAGCCGTGGCCGCGGTGCCCAGCTGAACGGTCGTCGCCTGCGGGTCAGCGGCCGCACCAGCCTGGACGGCGCCCTGCTGGGCACCGGCTTCCCCTTCCGTGACGACCAGATGGACAACCTGGACAACTACCTGGGCATGTTCCGCGCCCTGGTTGGCCAGACTGCAGGCATCCGTCGCGCTGGCGCAGCAAGCCTGGACCTGGCCTACGTCGCCGCCGGTCGCTTTGACGCCTTCTGGGAATCGGGCCTGTCCGAATGGGACATGGCAGCAGGCGCCCTGTTGATCCAGGAGGCCGGCGGCCTGGTGAGCGACTTCACCGGCGGTCACGACTTCCTGGAAAAAGGCCACGTCGTGGCCGGCAACACCAAATGCTTCAAGGCAGTTCTGACCGCCATCCAGCCGCACCTGCCGGCTTCGCTGAAGCGCTAAGCACCAGCGACAAAAAAAGCACCCCGAGGGGTGCTTTTTTTATGCCCGCAATTGCCGTAGAAGCCAGCTTGCCGGCGAATGGGACCTTGAAATCGCCTTCGCCGGCAAACAGGCTCCTGCAATTGAGGGTTACTGGCCGGGCTGATTCTGGTTCTGACCGAGAATCAGGTGCCCTTCTTTATCCACCGGAATCTGGTTGCCCGGATCCCGATCCATACGCACCTGGCCCTGCTTGCCACCCAGGTCGTACTTCACGTCATAACCAACGATCTTGTCACTGATGTCATTGACCGTGTTACAGCGAGTCTGCGTAGTGGTGTAGGTATCACGCTCCTGCATGCCTTCCTGCACCTTGTTCCCCGCATAGCCCCCACCAACAGCACCGGCAACCGTGGCGAGTTTCTTGCCATTGCCATTACCGATCATGCTACCCAACAGGCCACCGCCCACTGCGCCAGCCACGGTGCCCAGGATCTGATGCTCATCCTTGACCGGACGCTGCCGGGTCACGGCGACGTCCTTGCAGACCTCCCGCGGGGTCTTGATCTGTTGCTTGACCGGCTGAACGGCCAGCACTTGCGCATACTCAGGGCCGCTTTTAACCAGGCTGTAGGTGGCAACAGCACCCCCGGCGGTGACACCGACAGCACCCAATACCGCACCAACCAGCAACGACTTGTTCACGTGAACCTCCTGACCATACATGCGGGTCAAAAGCCCGCGCTTCTCCCAGCCTTGGAGCAAAAAAAAAGGCGCGAGTTCAACACTCGCGCCTTTTTAACTGACAGCCGGAACAGGTCAGGCCATCAAGGACGGTCGTCCACTTCCTTCTCGGTATTGGCCGGAGGAATCAGGTCTTCACTGTTCAGGTTCAGCCAGATCAGCACCACGTTGGCGATGTAGATCGACGAGTAGGTACCCGCCAATACACCGACGAACAGGGCGATGGAGAAGCCCCACAGGTTGTCGCCACCGAAGAACAGCAGGGCCACGATCGCCAGCAGGGTGGAGATCGAAGTGGCCATGGTGCGCAGCAGGGTCTGGGTGGTCGAGATGTTGATGTTCTCGATCAGGCTGGCCTTGCGCAGCACACGGAAGTTCTCACGCACCCGGTCGAACACCACGATGGTGTCGTTGAGCGAGTAACCGATGATCGCCAGCACCGCCGCCAGCACCGTCAGGTCGAAGGTGATCTGGAAAAACGACAGGATGCCCACGGTCACGATCACGTCGTGGATCAGCGAGACGATGGCACCGACCGCGAACTTCCACTGGAAGCGGAACGCCAGATAGATGAGGATGCCGCCCAGCGCCATGAGCATGCCGAGGCCACCCTGGTCGCGCAGCTCTTCACCCACCTGCGGGCCGACGAACTCGACGCGCTTGACCTGCGCCGGGTTGTCACCGCCAACCTTCTGTAGCGCTTCAGCCACCTGGTGGCCCAGTTGCGGGTCTTCGCCCGGCATCCGCACCAGCAGGTCGGTGGTCGCACCGAAGCTCTGCACGATGGCTTCGTGATAACCGGCGTCGTTCAGCTGCGAACGCACCTTCATCACATCCGCCGGACGCTCGTAGGTCAGCTCGATGAGCGTGCCGCCGGTGAAGTCCAGACCGTAGTTCAAGCCTTTGTGGAACCAGCTGAACAACGCCAGGATGGTGAGCAGCACAGTGACGCCGAACGCAACGTTGCGCACGCCCATGAAGTTAATAGTACGTAACATGGCAGCCCCTTAAATCCACAACTTCTTGAAGTCACGACCGCCGAAGATCAGGTTGACCATCGCGCGGGTCAGCCAGATGGCCGTGAACATCGAGGTAAAGATCCCGAGGGACATGGTCACCGCAAAGCCCTTGACCGGGCCGGTGCCCATGGCAAAGAGGATGCCACCCACCAGCAATGTGGTCAGGTTGGAGTCCAGAATCGCGGTGAATGCCCGGCCGAAGCCTTCGTTGATTGCTCGCTGCACGGTCATGCCGGCGGCGATCTCTTCACGTATCCGCGAGAAGATCAGCACGTTGGCGTCCACCGCCATGCCCATGGTCAGCACGATACCGGCGATACCCGGCAGGGTCAGCGTAGCCCCCAGCAGGGACATCAGGGCCAGCAGCAACACCATGTTCAAGGCCAGCGCCACAGTGGCGATCACCCCGAAGAAGCGGTAGATGGCGATGATGAACAGCGACACGAACAGCATGCCCCACAGCGACGCATCGATACCCTTGGTGATGTTGTCAGCACCCAGGCTCGGACCGATTGTGCGCTCTTCAGCGAAGTACATCGGCGCCGCCAGACCACCGGCACGCAACAGCAGCGCCAGTTCGGAGGACTCGCCCTGGCCATTGAGGCCAGTGATACGGAACTGACTGCCCAGCGGCGACTGAATGGTCGCCAGGCTGATGATCTTCTTCTCTTCCTTGAACGCCTGGACCGGCACGTCCTTCTCGACGCCGTCGACCACCTGCTTGGTATAGGTGGTGATCGGCTTCTGCTCGATGAAGATCACCGCCATGCTGCGGCCGACGTTGCTGCGGGTCGAACGGTTCATCAGCTCGCCACCGTGGCCATCAAGCTTGATGTTCACCTGTGGGCGGCCATGCTCGTCGTAACCGGCCTGGGCATCGGTCACCTGGTCACCGGTGATGATCAGGCCACGCTCGATCTGCGCTGGAGGACGATTGCCCTCACGGAATTCGAAGGACTCGGAAGTCGCCTTGGAAGCACCCGGCTCGGCGGCCAGACGGAACTCCAGGTTGGCGGTCTTGCCCAGGATCCGCTTGGCTTCAGCGGTGTCCTGCACGCCCGGCAGCTCAACCACGATACGGTTGGCACCCTGGCGCTGAACCAGAGGCTCGGCCACACCCAGCTCGTTGACCCGGTTACGCACGGTGGTCAAGTTCTGCTTGATGGAGTATTCGCGGATTTCCGCCAGCTTGGCTGGGGTCATCGCCAGACGCAGCACCGGTTGGCCATTGAGGTCGGCCGGTACGATATCGAAATCATTGAAGTTCTTGCGGATCAGCGAACGGGCCTGCTCACGGCTGTCTTCATCGCTGAAGCCCAGCTGGATGGCGCCATTGAGCTGCGGCAGGCTGCGATAGCGCAGGCGCTCTTTGCGCAGCAGGCTCTTGACGTCGCCTTCATAGACTTTCAGGCGGGCGTCGAGGGCTTTGTCCATGTCCACTTCCAGCAGGAAGTGCACACCACCGGACAAGTCCAGACCCAGTTTCATCGGGTGCGCACCGAGGTTGCGCAGCCATTGCGGAGTGGTTTGCGCCAGGTTCAACGCCACCACATAGTCATCGCCCAGCGCCTTGCGCACTACATCCTTGGCCGGAAGCTGGTCTTCCTTGTTGGTCAAGCGCAGCAGGCCACCCTTGCCGTTGGCGGCAATGGAAGAAGCCTTGACGTTGATGCCGGCGTCGGTGAGCGCTTTGCTCGCACGATCCAGATCCGCCTGAGTAACCTGCAACGCGGTACTCGCGCCGCTGACCTGAATGGCCGGATCATCAGGGTATAGATTGGGAGCGGAATAAATAAAACCGATCGCCAGCACCGCCAGGATCAGTAGGTACTTCCACAGAGGATATTTGTTCAGCATCACGCCGCCCGTTTATGACGCGGGGCGCCTTGCGCGCCCCGTCGATTGGTAAAAGATGAAACTTAGATCGCTTTCAGCGTGCCTTTTGGCAGCGTGGCAGCGATCGCGCCCTTCTGGAACTTCAGTTCAACGGAGTCCGACACTTCCAGAACCACGAAGTCATCGGTCACTTTGTTGATCTTGCCGGCAATACCGCCGGTGGTCACAACTTCGTCGCCTTTCTGCAGGCTACCCAGCAGGTTCTTCTGCTCTTTGGCGCGCTTGGCCTGTGGGCGCCAGATCATCAGATAGAAGATGACCAGGAAGCCGACCAGGAAAATCCACTCGAAACCAGTGCCAGCAGGACCGGCAGCGGCAGGTGCAGCGGCGTCCGCATACGCGGCAGGGATCAAAAAGCTCATTTAACACTCCGATAATTTCAGAATTAGTGTCTTAACGTCTTTAGAACTTATTCTAAAGGCGGCACGGGTAACCCGCGTTTGGCATAGAAGGAATCGACAAAGGCGGCCAATGTACCTTGTTGAATAGCCTCGCGCAAACCAGCCATAAGACGCTGGTAATGGCGCAAATTATGGATGGTATTGAGCATACTCCCGAGCATTTCCCCACACTTGTCCAAGTGGTGCAGATAAGCACGGGAGAAGTTCTGGCAGGTGTAGCAATCACAAGTTGGGTCCAGCGGCGAATCATCATGGCGATGGAACGCGTTACGGATCTTCAGCACGCCTGTATCGATGAACAGATGCCCATTGCGGGCATTGCGGGTTGGCATCACGCAATCGAACATGTCCACACCGCGGCGCACACCCTCAACCAGATCTTCCGGCTTGCCAACTCCCATAAGGTAACGAGGTTTGTCGGCTGGCATCTGGCCTGGCAGGTAGTCCAGGACCTTGATCATTTCATGCTTGGGCTCGCCCACCGACAGGCCGCCAATGGCCAGGCCGTCGAAGCCGATCTTGTCCAGGCCTTCCAGGGAGCGCATGCGCAGGTCCTGGTGCATGCCGCCCTGGACGATACCGAACAGCGCCGCGGTGTTGTCGCCGTGGGCATTCTTCGAGCGCTGGGCCCAGCGCAGGGACAGCTCCATGGAGATTCGCGCCACGTCTTCATCAGCCGGGTACGGCGTGCATTCATCGAAGATCATCACGATGTCCGAACCCAGGTCGCGCTGCACTTGCATCGACTCTTCCGGGCCCATGAACACCTTGGCGCCGTCCACCGGCGAGGCGAAGGTCACGCCCTCTTCCTTGATCTTGCGCATGGCACCCAGGCTGAACACCTGGAAGCCACCGGAGTCGGTCAGAATCGGGCCTTTCCACTGCATGAAATCATGCAGGTCACCGTGGGCCTTGATCACTTCCGTGCCCGGGCGCAGCCACAGGTGGAAGGTGTTGCCGAGGATGATTTCGGCGCCGGTAGCGACGATATCCCGCGGCAGCATGCCCTTGACCGTGCCATAGGTGCCCACCGGCATGAAGGCCGGGGTTTCCACCGTGCCGCGGGGGAAGGTCAGGCGACCGCGACGAGCCTTGCCATCAGTGGCCAGGAGCTCGAAGGACATACGACAAGTGCGACTCATACAGTTTCCTCGGGGGCCAGATCCTTGGGAGCGGTCGGCGCGGGATTACGGGTGATGAACATCGCATCACCGTAGCTGAAAAAGCGGTATCCATTTTCCACCGCGGCGCGATAGGCGGCCATGGTTTCGGGATAGCCGGCGAACGCCGAAACCAGCATCAACAGCGTGGATTCCGGCAGATGGAAGTTGGTCACCAGGGCATCGACCACATGGAACGGCCGGCCCGGGTAGATAAAGATGTCGGTGTCGCCACTGAACGGCTTGAGCACGCCATCGCGCGCGGCGCTTTCCAGGGAGCGCACGCTGGTGGTGCCCACTGCCACCACCCGGCCACCGCGAGCCCGGCACGCAGCAACTGCATCCACCACGTCCTGGCCGACTTCCAGCCACTCATGGTGCATATGGTGATCTTCGATGCGCTCGACCCTCACCGGCTGGAAGGTACCAGCCCCCACGTGCAGGGTGACGAACGCGGTCTCCACGCCCTTGGCGGCAATGGCCTCCAGCAGCGGCTGGTCGAAATGCAGCCCGGCGGTCGGTGCCGCCACCGCGCCCAGGCGCTGGGCGTACACGGTCTGGTAACGCTCGCGATCGGCGCCTTCATCCGGACGGTCTATATAAGGAGGCAACGGCATGTGCCCGACCCGGTCCAGCAGCGGCAGCACTTCTTCGACAAAGCCCAGCTCGAAGAGCGTGTCATGGCGCGCCAGCATCTCGGCTTCGCCACCGCCGTCGATGAGGATCTTCGACCCAGGCTTGGGCGACTTGCTGGAGCGCACATGGGCCAGCACACGGTGGCTGTCCAGCACCCGCTCGACGAGGATTTCCAGCTTGCCGCCGGAAGCCTTCTGACCGAACAGACGGGCCGGAATCACCCGGGTATTGTTGAACACCATCAGATCGCCCGGGCGCAAATGCTCAAGCAAATCAGTGAATTGACGGTGGGCCAAGGCGCCGGTTGGCCCATCCAGGGTCAACAGACGGCTGCCGCGACGCTCGGCCAGTGGATGGCGGGCGATCAGCGAATCAGGAAGCTCGAAGGTAAAGTCAGCAACGCGCATGATGGGGTTCGTCTAGCAGGGCCGGAAAGTTTAGCGGATTAAGCAAAAATTGACCATGAAAGCCGATTGACCAACGGTAAGCGCCTCTCTATACTTCGCCGCCATTGAGCCCTGATGGCGGAATTGGTAGACGCGGCGGATTCAAAATCCGTTTTCGCAAGAAGTGGGAGTTCGAGTCTCCCTCGGGGCACCAAACATGAAAAAGACCTTGAAATCCAAGGTCTTTTTTTTCGCCTGCAGAAAAGTGCCAGCACGGCGCACACCTCCCGTTGCGGGCCTCTTTCCCGCCCTGCTCAGTCGTACAAGTCCTCCACGTAGTACTCGTAGTTGTCGGCATTCTCCACCGCGTCGCTCGGGCGGTTGGCTCCCAGGTTCTGCGATCCCGCCACGCCGTAGGCGCCGGGGATATCGGTGGTGTGGCCAATGGAATGGGTCAGTTCATGCACCACGGTACCGGCCTGGGTATCGAAACCCACGCGCGGCGGCAGGGCAAAGAATGCCGTGCAGAACCAGGCCTGCACGTCCCCGCGGGCGTTGACGTAGGTGGCGGCGATATCCCCGGGCGCGTCGCAAGGGTCATTCGGGTTGACCCGGCAATAGGCCGTCAGGGTGTTGCCACTGTTGAGCTTGAAACGCACCCCGTCGAGCACTGCACGCACCCGCTGGTAGCGATCCTGGCTGAAGGTACCGAACCAGGTCCGGTAGGCCAGGTCCTGATTGCGGCGAAAGGTCGCTTCATTGTTGTTGACCTGGTTGTAGGCATTGGTCGACCAGGTAGTAGCGACGGCCACGGCATTGCTCACCGCGGTACGGTCAGCCTGGGTGGCACAGGAACCGTCAAACGCCACGTTGATGGCGAGCGCCGATTGCGCCAGCGCACCCAGGCCCAGTAGCAGCAACAGATTTTGCCAGCGACGCGCCAGACGACGGCGGCTTGAATGAACAACGGTATCAGTATCCATATTCAGCATCCTTCCATGCAGGTTCCGAGGAATGTCGCTCCCCCTGCCAGGGGCGACACTCGCATTGGATTCCCGAGGCTCGCGGTGCATCAGCAGGAATTGCTTCCGTAGCCGGCGCCAGGGCCCCGCGCGCCTGATACAAGCATCTCTCGGGCACATCCTTGATGGAGGTCAAAGAGCCGACGTTTGAGGGCCATACACTTGTAAGTGAACATTTGAACGAGACGCACAGGCCCTCCTTATATGAGTGAAGAATCCACCCTCCGCACCCAGCCCAAAGCCTTGCCGGAAGCCAGCTCCGCCAGCCCTGCCAAGAGCACCCCGCGCAAACCCGCAACGCCGCGCCCGCGTCGCCCACGCACAGCGAGCAAGGCTGCACCGGTGAAAGCCGCCGAGGCCGAAATCAGCGCCATCAGCCAGAAGCCCATGGCCCTGCAGGTGGCCAGCGCGCCGCGCGGCTCCAACGAAGACAGCGTGTCCGCTGCGCTGCCGGGCAATTATCCGTACCGCAACCGCATGCGCCGCGCCGAGTACGAAAAGGCCAAGAACGAACTGCAGATCGAACTGCTCAAGGTGCAAAGCTGGGTCAAGGAAACCGGGCAGCGCATCGTGGTGCTGTTCGAAGGCCGTGACGCTGCTGGCAAGGGCGGCACCATCAAGCGCTTCATGGAACACCTCAACCCCCGCGGCGCGCGGATCGTGGCCCTGGAAAAGCCCTCGGAACAGGAAAAGGGCCAGTGGTACTTCCAGCGCTATATCCAGCACCTGCCCACCGCCGGGGAAATGGTCTTCTTCGACCGCTCCTGGTACAACCGCGCCGGGGTGGAACGGGTGATGGAGTTCTGCTCGCCCCTGCAATACCTGGAGTTCATGCGCCAGACCCCGGAGCTGGAGCGCATGCTGTGCAACAGCGGCATCCTGATGTTCAAGTTCTGGTTCTCGGTGAACCGCGAAGAACAGCTGCGCCGCTTCATCTCCCGTCGGGACGACCCGCTCAAGCACTGGAAGCTCTCGCCCATCGACATCAAGTCCCTGGACAAGTGGGACGAGTACACCGCCGCCAAACAGGCGATGTTCTTCCACACCGACACCGCCGATGCCCCTTGGACGGTGATCAAGTCCGATGACAAGAAGCGCGCGCGAATCAACTGTATCCGCCACTTCCTGCACGAGCTGGACTACCCGGGCAAGGACCTGAAAGTCGCCCACGCCCCGGACCCATTGCTGGTGGGCCGCGCCTCGCGGGTACTGGAAGAGGATGAAGGCACCCAGGCCCAGGCTGCGACAGATCCGCGAGCCACGCGCCTGGCCTTGTCGGCCTGAATTCCGGGCAAAAAAAACTGCGCGCAGACAGGCGGGTCTGTGCGCAGCAAAAGTCGAGCGGATCTATGAATCAGAGCACTGGATCAGCTCGAGGCCTCAGGCAGCCTCGGTCACCGGCGTCACCTTCTCCGGTGGTTTGATAGAGCCGATGTACACCGCAAAGATGGTCAGCAGCGCACCCGCGATCTGCAGCGCCGAGCTGGCCTTGCCGAGAAACGCCACATCGACGAAGTAGGTGATCACCGGCTCCAGCAGCAGGATCAGCCCCGCCAGGCCCAGGCTGATGGCACCGATGGAGCGGTTGACCAGCAACCAGCCCACGAATTGCACCATCACCCCATAGATGATCAGCATCACCAGGGTCTGCCCATCGACGATGGCCAGGCTTTCCCCCATGGCCAGGGCATACACCAGCAGCACCAGCGCGGCCCACAGGCTCAGGTTGAGCATCTGTGCGATCTTGTCGCCCCCACCGTCAGGCAACTGCGTGTTGACCTTGAGGAAATACACGCAAATGGCGTAGGCCAGGCCCGAGAGCACGCCATAGACCACACCCTTGATGCCCACTGCACTGGTCATTTCCGGCAGCAGCAACAGGTACAGGCCGATAAACGCCAGGGTGATGGAGATCAGGAAGTAGATCGACGGCTTCTCCTTGAGCAGGTACAGCCCCAGCAGGGTCATGAAGAACACCTGGCAGTTGGTCAGGATCGAGCCGATGCCCGGGCCGACGATGTAGATGCTCTGGTGCCAGAGCACCAGGTCGATGGCCAGGAACACCCCGGCCAGGGCCGTGTACAGCTGCGCCTTGGCGCTCTTGAGCAGCACCGGGATGCGCCGCACCTTGAGCAGCAGGAAGAACAGGATCGAGGCGAACAGCATGCGGTAGAACCCGGCCCCACCGGCGCCGATGTGGGCAAAGGCCACGGCCAGCGCCGACAGGCTGAGCATCAAGCCACCAATGGTCAGCTCGATGATGGCGCGGTTGGTATTAGTCGACATGCGCGACTCCATTAATGAAGACCAGAGGATCGACGTCCTGGTCCGGGTCACTTAACTTGCCCTGCTCCAGCACCTGTTGCATGGCGTCGAAAATGCTCGCCAGGCCGGCCTGCAGCGTTTCGCTGCTGATGGTCAGCGCCGGCATCAGCTTGAGTACCTGGTCCACCGGACCGCAGCGCTCGATGATCAGGCGGCGGGCGAAGCAGGCACGCATCACCGCGGCGGCCAGGGCCGGGTCGTGGAACTCGATGCCGTAGAACAGCCCGCGTCCGCGCACATCCTTGATATGCCCGGCGAAGCGTTCGGTCACCTCAGCCAGCCACTCCTTGAGCTGTGCTTCGTTGGCCTGGATGTGCTTGACCAGGCGGTCATCGCTCCAGAACTCCTGCACGGTCTTGGTGGCGGCGACAAAGGCCAGGGTGTTGCCGCGGAAAGTGCCGTTGTCCTCGCCAGGGGACCATTGGTCCAGTTCCGGGCGATGCAGCAGCAGGGCGAAAGGCAAGCCGTAGCCGCTGAGGGACTTGGACAGGCAGACCATGTCCGGGGTGATGCCCGAGGGCTCGAAGCTGAAGAAGGTCCCGGTGCGGCCGCAGCCGGCCTGGATGTCGTCGACGATCAGCAGGATGCCGTGCTCGGCGGTCAGCTGGCGCAGGCGCTGCAGGAACTCTGCCGAAGCCACGTTGATCCCGCCTTCGCCCTGGATGGTTTCCAGGATCACCGCTGCCGGCAGGTCCATGCCGGAACTGTTGTCCTTGACCAGGCGCTCGAAGTAGGCGATGGAATCCAGGCCTTCCAGGTAACCGTCGAACGGCATGCGGAACACATAGGGATCCACCCCTGGCTGGCGGTTGTCACGGTTGCCGGTCAGCCCCAGGGAGGTGTTGGACATGCCGTGGAAGCCGTTGGTGAAGGCCACGATGTGCCGGCGCCCGGTGACCTTGCGCGCCAGTTTGACCGCCGACTCCACCACGCTGGTGCCGGTGGGCGAGGTGAACTGCATTTTGTAGGGCAGGGCCCGGGGCGCCAGGATGATCTTGCGGAAGTTGTAGATGAACTCCTGCTTGGCCCGGCTGTGCATGTCCAGGGCGGCCTGGATGCCGTCCCGTTGCAGGTAGTCGATCACCGCGGCCTTCACCGCCTTGGGGTTGTGGCCATAGTTCACGGACCCGGCGCAGCTCAGGAAGTCGATATAGGCCTGGCCTTTCAGGTCATACAGATGACTGCCCTGGGCCTGGTCGAAGACCACCGGAAAGCTGCGGCAGTAACTGCGCGCCGAAGACTCCACATCCGCAAATACGCCCAACTCATCCATTTCTGAAATATCCATTGCTGCCTGCTCACATAAAGGGGTCGAGGTTCAGGATTCGATGCAGCGGCTCAAGCGATCTTTTCTGCAGCCTGGGCCAGGCCCAGTTGCTGGTTCAGCGAGTTGAAAATGTCCCGCGAGCGCAGCGACAGCAGGCTGAAGGAGCCGGCATCGCCATAGCCGTGAGAGGATTCGCACAGACCATTGAGGTACAACGCGGGCAGATGGCTGCCCTTGGCTGCGGCCAGGCTGTAGTCGCGCCCGATGCGGATCACGCCCTGAGCGTCGCTCTCCAGGTGTTCGGCCAGGTCCTTGAGGATCGCCGGGTAGCGTTCTTCCTGGGGGCCGGTGCCGAGGTTGCGAAAACCCGTGGCCAGGACGATCGCGTCCAGCCCGCCCAGTTCCTCGGTGGCGTGGGTGCTGCTGTTGCGCAGCGACAGGCTGTAGCCCTCGCCGTCCGGCGTGCAGCCCTGGATCTCGCTGAGCCCCTTGATGATCACGCGCTCGCGGCCCTGCAGCTTGTCCTCATACATGCCCACGTAGAGTTCCTTGATTACGTCGGCATCGGCAGCGGAATAGTTGGTGTAGTGCAGGTGGCGGTTGATGTTCTTCTTCGCCTCGGCGGAGCTGTTGTAGTACTGGTCGACGAAGGACGGGAAGTACACGTGCTCGCTGAACTGGCTGGTGTCCTTGAGGCGGAAGCCGTAGCCGCGCTGCACGCTGACGATTTCCAGGTTCGGGTAGGTGTGGCGCAGGTGCAGGATGATTTCGATGGCGCTCTGGCTGCCGCCGACCACCGCCACGCGCTTGAGCTCACCCTTCTGCGCCAGGCTGGCCAGGCGCCCCAGGTACTGGGTCAGGTGGAACACCCGGTCCGCCGCGGCGTTGGCGAACACCTGCGGAATCACCGGGGTGCGGCCCGGGGCCAGGACCACGGAGCGCGCCTGATACTGCACGCCGGCCTGGGTGGTGATGGTGTAGAGGTTGCTGGCCGGGTCGACCTGGATCTGGCTCACGCTCTGGTTGTAGGCCACGTCCCGGGCGAAAAAGCCGGCAACCCAGCGTACGTACTCGGCGAACTCACTGCGCAGGGGGAACTCCAGGCCCAGGTTCAGGTGTTCGAACAGGCGGTCGTTCTCGAACAGGAAGTTGGTGAAGGTGTAGCGGCTGCGCGGGTTGCGCGGCGTTACCAGATCACGGCTCGGGTGGTTCTGGATATCGCTGCCGGAGAGCATCATCTCCGGCTGCCATTGAGTGCTCGCGTGACGCTCGAGAAACAGCCGGGTGCCGGCAAATTCCATCTCTTCCATGGCGATGGCCAGGGCGATGTTCGCCGGGCCAAAACCGATGCCGATCACGTCGTAAACTTGCCCTTCACGGCCAACATCCTTGGCAGTCACTTTATGAACACTCATAAATTCCCCTTCCTGCAACAAAAGTCAGACTCGAAAAAGCAGAAAAAACACCAGTGTCTTTTCTGCCTTCCGTCAAATAGCCATTAATTTTTAGTTAGCGTTATTCGTTATAACTAGTTCGGCTTTTTCAAACTTCTTCCGCAGCCAACTTCAGCCACTTTTGTACTGGCGGGTAGGCCAGAACTTGTTCGACATAAGCCTGAAGTTGTGCCGGCACCGCCACGCCATAACGACGGAAGCGGAACACCACCGGTACGAACATGGCATCGACGATGCCGAAGTCGCCGCACAGGAACTGCTTGGAGCCGCTGGCGTGGCGCAGGTTGGTCCAGATGTCGAAGATCCGCTGGATCTCTTCCTGGGTGTCGGCGGTCAGCGGCTCGGGGGTATCGCCGGTGTTCAGGCCGAAGGACATCTGGGTACGCAGGTTGACGAACCCGGAGTGCATTTCCGCCGCGGCAGCGCGGGCCTGGGCCTTTACCAGCGGGTCCTGGGGCCACAGGTTGGCCGCCGGATAGGCACCGGCAACGTACTCGCAGATGGCCAGGCTGTCGTTGATCACCACCTTGTCCAGCAGCAGTGCCGGCACCTTGCCCGAGGGCGAATAGCGCAGGATCTGCTGGCGGGTGTCATCCTGTTCCAGCTTGACCTGAAGGGTCTCGAAGGAGACGTCTGCCGTTACAAGAACCAGCCATGCACGAAATGACCATGAAGACTTTTTGTAATCCCCAATAACTAGTTTTGTAGGCATCACTTCCCCTAGCTCGCGTTGTGAAATGGGTGCTAAATTTAGCGGCCCTCTTTTCCAACGTATTGCACAAAACTGGACAAACTCATGGATGAGCACCAACCCGGCAAAGTCTTTAGGCCAGACAAGGATTTCGTGCAGTTTTGGCGAATACCAGAAGGCGACTGTGAGTTGTTATCGGCGCGTTACAGCACTCAGTCTTTTGGCAGGCATTCACATGATCGGTATGCAGTAGGCGTTATAAGCAGCGGGGTGGAAAAACTCTTCTATAGAGGCAGCTACTACTTGGGCAGCGCCGGCAGCGTGGTCACCATCACCCCGGGGGAAATTCATGACGGCCTCCCCGGGCATGACCAGGGCTGGATGTACCGCATGCTTTACCTCGACCCGGGCTGGGTCAACCGGGTGATTTTCCAGGGCCGCTTCGGCGCCGAGCACATCCATCTGTTCCAGAATGCCCTGAACCTGGATCCCAGCTTTGCCCTGACCTTCCTCCAGCAACACCAGATCATCGAAAATTCCCCACCCAGCCTGGAGCGCGAATCCATCCTCCTGGACCTGGTGACCCAGCTCTTCGAACGCAGCGGCGCCCCCATTGCCGCCATCGCCAGCGCCGAGCGCAGCGCCGTCAAGTTCATCAAGAAGAAGCTCGAAGACGAATACGCCCGGCACATTCCCCTGGAAGAACTGGCGCAACTGGTGGACATGGACCCGCTGTACCTGATCCGCGTGTTCAAGAAGACCGTCGGCGTCTCGCCCCACAGCTACCAGATCCAGAAGCGCGTGGCCCAGGTGCAGAACCTGCTGCGCACCGGCGCCAGCCTGGCGGAAGCCTCGTTCAGCTGCGGCTTCTTCGATCAGAGCCACATGACCCGCGCCTTCAAGAAGGTGGTGGGCATTACCCCCGGCAGTTTCCGTAACAGCCGCGCCTGAGGCGCGGCCTTCTTTCCCTGTTGTTCCCGTTTGAGCAAGGACCCGCTGTATGCCCACGATCCAAACCCCGGAGTGCACCCAACTGCCGGCCGGCGCCGTCGCCTACCCCGATGCCCAGGAGGTGTTCGTCGCCGACCAGCAGGAACTGGCCGAGCACCTGCTGCCGCTGCTGTCCATCGACGCCAACCTGATCAACCCCGGCTGGTCCGGGCGCCTGCACCTGCTGAGCCCCATCGAACCCGATGAGGGGCTGGTAGGCGAATTGACGGCAGACTGCGGCTTTGGCAGCGAACTGCTGAAGACCAACTGGATCGGCTTCAAGATCGAGAACGGCCGCTACCGCCTGTGCGGCGACCCGCGTTACTTCTTCCTGCACCCGGGCAATGCCGACCTGCCCGAGCCCCGGCGCAACGTGCGGGCCAGCCTGCAACGCCATTACGCCCAAGAGCACGCCACCTACCAGGCTTCGCGCCAGCGCTACCAGGAACTCGGCCGCCTGACCTGGCCGGAGGACAGCGACTACCACATGACCTTCATCGACCAGATGGCCGGCATCGCCGAGGGCTATGGCAACTGGGTGGAAACCGTGGAATTTCCCATGGATATCGTCGAAGCCACGGATGACAGCGGCGACATCGACGTCTGGCCCTTGAGCCCCGCTGGCCGGCGCTTCGAGCACGCGCTCAGCGTACCGGCCAGCCACTACGGAATCAGCGGCGCCGACCTCATCGTGATGTTCTACGAACCGGTGGAAGGGCTGGTGCTGTTCTGCTTCGACTGGTCCTGAGTCCCACCCCGCCCCTTCAGAACAGCGCCAGCGGATACTGCACGCGAATCCGCAACTGGTCGATGGAACCATCGGCCTGGGCGCTGTTGCCTCGATGCCAGATCTGCGTGGCCCGCAGGTGCAGGCCCTTCAGCGAACCGCTGCTGAAGGTGTAGCTCAAATCCAGGTCGGTTTCGTGATGACGGCCATCTTCGCCATACAGGCCACGGTAGATGCTGTTGGCCGGGGCATGACTGCCATCCACTCCCCAGCCCCGCTGATAACGCAGCCCCAGGTTCAGGTCCGGCAGCCCAAGCCAGGCCAGGCGCTGGTCGTAACGCAATTGCCAGGAGCGTTCCCGTGGCCCGTTGAAATCCGAATAGGGCGCGGAGTTGGCCAGGACGATGGATTGCCCGGTCTGGCCGTCTCCGAAACCTATGTAGTCGAACGGGGTATCCGAAAACGAGCGCTGGTAGGCCAGGGTCAAGCGATGGGCATCGAAACGGTACGCCAGGGCGTGGGAGGCGATCAGGTTGTCGATGGGGCCAAACAACGAGGCGCCGCTATCCCGGGTGCGATACAGGTTGAAGGTGTTGCTCAGGCTGCGCTCGCCAGCCAGTTCCAGGGTGTGGCCCAGGTTGAGGTAATGCTGGGTCCAGACGTCCTCCAGTTGCCCCAGGTAATAAGCCCCGCGCCATTGCTCGCCCTTGTAGTTCAGCCCCAGGTACTGGGCGCTGTCGATATTGATCCGCGCCCCGGACAAACGTCCGTATACCGTGGAAATCCCGCCTCGGGCCTTGCTTTCGGTGGGGCCGGACAAGGCACTCAGCCGCGCCGCTTCCAGGCTCAGCCCGTCCCAGTCGCGCTGTAACTGCCAGCCGTAGGCCATCCCGGGAATGATCCGGCTGTTGTTGGCCGCCAGTACCGGCGCCTGGGTGGTGAAATTGCCATAACGCAGCTGTGCCTCGGCCACCTTGAGCTTGAGGGCACCGCCAACCTTGCCATGGCTGTCCCGCGGATGCCCCTTGCCGTCCAGCGCCAGGGTGCCGGTGCCGGTGCGCCCACCGCCACTGTCGAGCTTGAAGGCCTGCATGGCAAAGGCATCGAACCCCAGGCCCAGAAGCCCGGGGGTAAAACCGGAACGGTAATACAGCTGCACCGACTGGCCCCACTCCTGGCGATAACCATTGCGCTCACTACGCGGTTTGTAGCGGTTACGGCCACTGTTGTTGGGCCCGTTGCGGTAATCCCGGGCGAAGTACTGGTTATCGAAAAACATCCGGGCCTCGCCCTCGGTGAACAGCTCCTCCCAGGCCTCAACTCCCGCCTGGCTGATACCGCCCGGGCCCAGCCACAACCCCAGCAGCACAATGCTTGTGCGATACACGGACATGGCACTGTTCCTTGTCAGTGAAGGAGCACCGCCCGTAGCCGGCGCTCAGGGATAGGAGGTCAATCCAGGGCCAGGGTGGCGCGCAGTTCGCGCCGGGCCCGGTTGAAGTCGTCAAGGGCCTCAGGGTTGTGCAACAGCTCGACGGCCAGGGCCACCGCCGAGATCCGCCCCCCTTCAAGGTCCGTGGGGTAATGCACCCCGGCCACCACTCGGCTTTGCCCCGCGGCAGCGGCCCGTGCAAACAGCTCGTCACGCTTTTCCGGGACCATCCGCGCCAGGAGAATGGCGCTCAGGTAGGCATCCATGGTGTGCCCGCTGGGGTAGGACTCGCCCATCGGCGGCGCCAGCACCGGCTTTACCTCGGCGCTCAGCTCATAAGGCCGGGGGCGGGCGAAATGGGCCTTGGCAGGCATCAGGGTCTGCACCAGGTCCTTGAGGGTGCGGCGGAAGAACTGCGCAGTCAGCGGGTGCCGGTCGAGAGTGAACTGCGGCCCGAAAATCTCCCCGGCAAAGGGAAATACCGCGTCGCTCAGATGATCGTCGCGTTTGGCCTGCGCCACCTGCTGCGGCGTGCGTTGGCCCTGGACCAGCAGTACGGTCTCCAGGTCCTGGCGGTCCTCGGAGCTGCCGGCAAGTGGTGGTGGAGGCAGGAAGGCCGCCAGATCCAGCGCCTGAGGCGCCAGGTAGGGCTGCACCGGCGGCTGCGCCGCATGAGTGCCAAGACTGACGATCAGCAAAATAGCGCCCAGCATGGCTAAAGGTTTACCAGTCATGAAGCAGATCCTTTCTTTGGGACGAGCAATAGCGGCCCGCGACAGAGGCCACAGACAGAGAAGTGCGATTGCAGGAAGGACAAACTCAGGGCGGCGCTTGAGGCCGTGATGTCTGGCGCATGCCAGTGGACGAACAGCGGAAGACGTGATGTTCAGAACCTTGGCCCGGGGCCAGGTACTGCACAGGCGGATCGATCAATGTCCAGGCGGCAGGCGCGTTCCGGACGACCAGGGTTGCGTTCATAGTGCCCACCGTTCTTGTTGTTATCGGTTTCGGCGAGGGTGCGCCCAGGGGCGCGGTAATGCCTGATCGAGTATCCCGGCGCACCAGGGCAGAAACCATCCTGCAAATGCAGGATGGCGCAAGTCACGCTACGGGCAGCTTGAAAAAAAGCCCAGCGGGCCAGGGCCGGAGGCAATGGAGCTCTGACGCAAGCCCTCAACTGCGGCAGCGGCTACAGCGGCAACTCCACCCGCGCCTCCAGCCCACCGCCTTCACGATTGAACAGCCGCAACTCGCCGCCGTGTTCGCGGACAATGGCCCGTGCTGCCGACAGCCCCAGGCCCACGCCGCCGGTGCTCTTGTTGCGCGAGCTCTCCAGCCGGAAGAATGGTGCAAACACCTGTTCCAGAGCCTCGGGTGGAATCCCCGGGCCACGATCGAGCACGCGTACCCGCACCTGATCCGCCCCCTGTTCCAGCACGATGGCTGGCTGCGCACCGTACTTGAGCGCGTTGTCCAGCAGGTTGGTCATCACCCGCTTGAGCCCCAGGGGCCGGCCGCAATACACCAGACGCGGCGGCCCGGTGAAGAGGATTTCCATGGACTGGTCGCGGTAGTCGTCCACCAGGGTCTGCAACAGTTCGGCCAGGTCGAAATGGGTGGCCTGCTCCAGCCGCGCATCGTCGCGGAAGAACTCCAGGGCCGAATTGATCATCGCCTGCATCTCGTCCACATCGCGGAACAGGCGCTGCTGCTGGTCGGCATCCTCGATGAACTCACCGCGCAGGCGCATGCGGGTCAGCGGTGTGCGCAGGTCATGGGAGATGGCCGCGAGCATCTGGGTGCGGTCCTTGATGAAGTGCTGCAACTGCGCCTGCATGGCGTTGAAGGCAAGAATCGCCTGACGGATCTCGTGGGGCCCCACCGGATCGATGGGCGGCGCGCGAAAGTCCACGGCAAAGCGCCGGGCGCCCTGGGCGAACTGCTGCAGCGGCTTGGCCAGCCGGCGAGTGGCAATCAAGGCCACCAGGCCGGTGGAAATCAGCACCAGGGCAATTACGATCAGGTTGCGCGTGCCCTCCTCCAGCCCCCAACTGCGTGACGCCGAAGAAAACATCAGCCAGCTTTGGTCGCTCAACTGCACCAGCAGCGCGTAGCGACCTTGGTCGCTTCGCCAGTCGCTGGGCTGATAGGCCTCGATATGCCGCTGCGGTGGGCCGAGCAAGGCGCGAAACGCCTCGGAGCCGTCGCGGTATTCGGAGTCTTCCAGCAGCGGCAGATCCAGGCCCTGCCGTGTCGCCTGCCAGACAATGCTCAGGTGATCGGTGCTGACCGAAGCCGCCAACCGCGAGCGCTGGCCCGGCTCCGAGGCCTCGACCATGCGCACGATGGCCGCGGACTTCTCCAGCAACCCGGTTTCCGCCAGTGGCGGATAAGCCCAGACCCCGGCCAACTGCACGAACAGCGCATTGAACGCCAGGGCCGTGAGCATGGCCATGATGATGGTCAGGGCGATCCAGCGCGCCACGGTGTCGCGCAGGCGATAACGCCACAAGGGCTTGATCAGCTTCACTGGCGGGTCACGCTGGGGGTGAACAGATAGCCGCCGTTGCGTACCGTGCGAATCATTGCCGGGCGCTTGGTGTCGAACTCCAGCTTGCGCCGCAGGCGGCTGACCTGGACATCGATGCTGCGATCGAAGGCGTCATGGGCCTGGCCCCGGGCCAGGTCCAGCAACTGCTCGCGGGTGAGGATGCGCTGCGGATGCTCGACAAACACCAACAGCAGGTCGAACTCCCCCGCCGACAGCGGAATCATCACCTGGTCCGGCGAGCGCAGCTCACGGCGAGTCAGGTCCAGCTGCCAGTCGGCGAACTTGATCAGGGGCCGCGGCACGTCCGCGCTCGCCGGCCGGTTCTCCCCGGCCCGGCGCAGCACCGCCCGCACACGGGCCAGCAGTTCGCGGGCATCGAAGGGCTTGCTCAGGTAATCGTCGGCGCCCATCTCCAGGCCCACCACCCGGTCGCTCAACTCGCCCATGGCGGTGAGCATGATCACCGGCGTGGCGTGCTGCTGGCGCAAGCGCTGGCACAGGGTCAGGCCGTTGTCGCCGGGGAGCATCAGGTCGAGGATGATCAGGTCCGGCACCTCCCGCTCCAGAGCCGCCCACAGCGAAGCGCCATCGGTGGCCACGGCCACCTGGTAGCCCTGTTGGACAAAAAATTTCTTCAGCAGAGCGAGGACTTCAATGTCGTCGTCCACGATCAAAAGACGGCTCACCAGCAGGCATCACTCAAGGTCGGAAAGAGCCGATATCTAAAACCATTCGGCGCGGCCCGTCATATATTTCAACGTGGTAACAAACCTTCAGCCACGCAATAAAGCAGACATCTTTGCGCAAGGTTCACCTGCCAGCATCGGCTTCCCCTTGCTGGAGAACCCTGACCATGCGCCTGCTCAAACCCGCCTCGGCCCCAGCCCCTCTTGCCGCAAAGGAGCTGCCCGTGCCCACCTGCGAACAACACGCCCTGATGCTGCTGCAACGCGTGACCAAGCTCGACAACGCCAGCCTGCATTGCCGCGAAGTCAGCCTGCGCATGTCTGAAGACCAGAATCACCTGGTGCTGACCCGCTACAGCGAGCACTACAGCCCCGAGGGCATGGAGTGGGTGGAGCGCAAGCATCGGGTGTCGGTGACCGACCTGCTGCGCTGGGTGATCGAGCAGGGCCAGCCGCAGAGCATTGAACGCGGAGAAGAACACAAGGCCTCGGCCTGAGGCCTGTAGGGGCGAGCTTGCTCGTGACGATCGCGCGCAAGCTCGCCCCTACAGAACTCCGCTAACTGATCTGACTGGCCGTGGCCACAGAGGCGCCCCTAAGTCTCTTCGGCAGACGCCTGTCTGCCCGCCTCCCCACGAACACCAACCTCTCGACACGCCAACGCACTCACCGCCAGACACCCCGCCGCCAGCGAATACACCCACACCGTGGACGCCACCGGCAGCAGCAAGCCGGCGATCAAGGGCCCGACCCCGGCGCCGATATCCCGCCACACCGCATTGGCCGCCAGGGCCCGCACCCTGCCCGTCCCCGGATGCCGCTGTGCAACCACCGTGACCACCAGCGGCAATTGCAGGGCCCGCAACACCAGCACCAGGGCGCCGCCGACAATCAGCCAATGGCAACCAAAGCCCACCAGGGCCACAGAGGTCAGCAGGGAGAAGACGATCAACATCCGTGTTGCGCCCCAGCGTTGTGCAGCGAGGCCGCCCAGGGGGCTCAGGAGCATTTCCGAAACGTAGCGCAGGGCCAGAAGCCCGCCCGCCACCAGTACCGCGTTGCCCGCCATCAGCTGCTCGGCCTGCAGCGACAGGCCAATGATGAACAGACCATCCAGCACCAGCCCTTCGATAAAGGACCACAGCGCCACGCTGTCGGGGCGCTGAAAACGGCGGCTGGAACTGGCCAGTGGATGGGGTTTGCTCGGCAGGCCGAAGGCCAGGAGCAGGGCGACCAGCGACGTCAGGGCCATAAGAAGGAAGATCACTCGCGGGCCATATTCGACGCTGACCAGCGCGCCCAGGGGCAAGGCCAGCATCGGCCCGGTGGCGATCAGCGCCCGGGAGCGGCCGGTGCGGCGGGCGGCGCCCGTGGGCTCGGCGGTGGCCATGACCTGGGTTGAAAGGTTGAGGGCCGCGTAGGTCAGGCCCCAGCCCAGGCGCAACAGCAGCAGCCACCAGAAACCGGACAAGGTGGCGTAACCCAGGGCGCAGAGGGCGGCGGTGGCGGCGGCCAGCACGCAGACCGGGCGATCACCGCGGCGGGCGTAGAAGCGCATCACATGGCTATAGCCGAAGATCCGCACCAGGCGGTTGGCTGCCAGCAACAGGCCGGCTTCGGCCAGAGTCACGCCGAAGGCCTCGTGCTGCATGGGCAGCAACAGGTAGAGCAAGGTGTCGCCGGGCAGGCACAGGCCGAGGATCGAGGCGGCGCGGGCGGAAGCCTTGTCGGTGGTGCGGGCGTGGGTATCGGGCATGGCAGGCAAACCGGCAGGTCATGAACGGCGTTCAGCGTGACCTTCTGTTGCGGCACTGACAAACGCTTTAATTGCGCCATACATGTGACTAAATTAGACACATGATCACTGACCTGCCGCCCCTGAACGCCGTCCGCGCCTTTGCCGCCGCTGCTCGCCACGAGAGTTTCAGCCGCGCCGCCGAAGAACTGCATGTGAGCCACAGCGCGGTGAGCCGCCATATCAAGTTGCTGGAAGAGCACCTGGGGGTGCTGCTGTTCGAGCGGCGCATCCGCCAGTCGGTGCTCACCCCTGCCGGGCAAGCCTTCCATGAGCAGGTCAGCGTGGCCCTGGCCCAGATCGCCAATGCCGCCGCCTCCCTGCGCCGCGGCGCGGCCCTGCGCAAGGTCACCATCAATGTGCGGCCGTCCTTCGCGGTGCGCTGGCTGATTCCCCGCTTGCCGCAGTTCATGGCGCTGTACCCGCAGATCCAGCCGGAGGTGGTGACCAGCACCCTGCTCCCCGACCCCGCCAAGGAAACCTTCGACCTGGTGATTCGCCGTGGCCGCTCCGGCTGGGCAACCACGCTGCAACCCCAACGCCTGCTGGAAGACGAAATCCTGGTGGTGGCAGCGCCGTCGCTGTTGCACAGCACAGCACTGAACAGCCCCGATGATCTGTCGCGACATACCTTGCTGGTCAGCCGCACCCGCGCCAGCGACTGGCAGAAGTGGCTGGAGCACTGCGGCCTGAAACCGCTGCGCACCTCGCCGACCTTGCATTTCGACCATATGCACTTCGTGCTCCAGGCCTGCGTCGACGGGCTGGGCCTGGCGCTGTGCCCGGCCTCGTTGCTGGCCAAGGACCTGGCCAGCGGCCGCCTGATCTGCCCCTTGCCGGACCTGCGCCAGCCCCTGACCCGCTATTACTACGCGCTGGCCAGTGATGCGGCCCCCGAAGCCCAGGTGTTTATCGACTGGATGCTGGCGCAGATTCGCCAGGACGCCATGGATCATCAGGTACAACAGCTTGCGGGCAATGCGGGCCAACGCCCATAAATAATCGGATACAAAAGCCTTGCTCCAGCCCGCGCAACCGACGTTTCTTCGACATCGGCTGCGCTACCATTTCGCCCCCTTTGCAACCGCCAGAGATCCCGCAGCAGATGCTCCCGACCACGCCCCCCACTGCCCTGCCTCCTGTTCTCGCCGGCCCGTTGCTGCGCCGCCTGGAGCCGACGCGGCTGGTGCTGTGGCTGGTGGGCTCCAGGGCGTTGGCGCTGACCCTGCGCCTGCAGCCCGCTGGCAGCGCGACCCTGGATCTGGCCCTCGACCCGCAGCAATGCCAGGTCATTCCCGTCGGTCGCCATGCCTTCATCCATCTGATCGATGTGGCACTGGACGACGCCCTGCCCCTGGACGTGACGATCGCCTATGACCTGCTGATCAACGATGCCGACGACAGCGCCCGGGCTATTGCCGATTGGGCGCCGCACCTGTTGTATGGCGATGCCGGGTCCCCTGAGTTCGTGCTCCACAGCCGCATCGACAACCTGCTCCACGGCTCCTGCCGCAAGCCCCATCACCCGTCCGCTGACGGCTTGCTCTGCGTCGACCGCCTGCTGGCGCAACACCCCGAGCCTGCACAACGCCCGGCCTTGCTGATGATGAGCGGCGATCAGGTGTACGCCGACGATGTGGCCGGCCCCATGCTGCGGGCCATTCACGCCCTGATCGAGCGCCTCGGGCTGTTCGATGAACAACTGGAAGGCGCCGTAGTGGCCGACAGTCAGGCGTTGTACCGCCATGGCGCCAGCTACTACCAGCGGGCCGAATTGCTCCCGGCGTTGAAGAGCAATGAAACCCTGCGCGAGCGGTTTTTCGGTGGAGTGAAAAAGCCGATCTTCACCAGCAGCAACGCTGACAACCACCTGGTGACGTTCGCCGAGGTGCTGGCCATGTACCTGCTGGTCTGGTCGCCGCTGCCCTGGACCCTGATCACGCCACAGCCGCCGCAACTGACGCCGGAACAGCAAACGCGCTACACCCGGGAACAGCAGCGCATCGACGAGTTTGTCCAGGGCCTGAAGGGTGCCGCGCGGGTCTTTGCCCACCTGTCGTGCCTGATGATCTTCGACGACCACGACATCACCGACGACTGGAACCTCAGCGCCCAATGGGAAGAAACCGCCTACGGTCACCCCTTCTCCAAGCGCATCATCGGCAACGCGCTGCTGGCTTACATGCTGTGCCAGGGCTGGGGCAACAACCCGGATGCCTTCGCCCAGCTGCTGGAACACACTCGGGCCTTGAGCGCCACGGCACAAGCCTCGGAACACCTGCTGCAACGTCAGCCCCAGGACGATCTGATCGACCAGTTGCTGCGCTTTGAACAATGGCAATACGTATTGCCCAGCACCCCGGCCCTGGTGGTGCTGGACACCCGCACCCGGCGCTGGCGCAGCGAGTCCAACCTGGGCCAGCCTTCCGGCCTGCTGGACTGGGAAGCCCTGAGCGAACTGCAACATGAACTGCTGGATCACCCCTCGGCGATCATCGTTTCACCGGCGCCGATCTTCGGCGTCAAGCTGATCGAAACGGTGCAGAAGGTCTTCAGTTGGTGCGGCTACCCGCTGCTGGTGGACGCGGAAAACTGGATGGCCCATCGCGGTTCCGCCCAGGTGATCCTGAACATCTTCCGCCACTCGCGAACCCCGGGCAGCTACGTGATTCTCTCGGGGGATGTGCATTACTCCTTCGTCTACGAAGTGCTGATCCGCCACCGCCAGGGCGGCCCGCGGATCTGGCAGATCACCAGCAGCGGCATCAAGAACGAATTCCCCGCCGCCCTGCTGGAATGGTTCGACCGCCTCAACCGTTGGCTCTACTCGCCGCGCTCGCCGTTGAACTGGTTCACCAAGCGCCGGCGGATGAAGGTGATGCCCCATGTGCCCGAGCATGCCGAGGCCGGGGAGCGGCTGTGGAACTCGTCGGGGATCGGCCAGGTGTTTTTCAATGAGCAGGGGCAGCCCGTGGCGATCTATCAGCACAATGCCAATGGCACGGCGCCGACACGGATGATTGCGCCGAGATAGAATCCGCTGTCGCCGGCCACCAGGAAGGACCCGCCCGATGGAAAAACAACCGTTGTATCGCAAGGTCAACACCCGGACCCGGGGCGTGGGGCACAAGAACTCACCGTCCTACGCCAAACAGCGCCACAGCAAGGCCCTCCTGGCCAGGGAACAGCAACGCGGCAGCATGCACTCCGACAAGCGCCTGGGGCTGGATTACACCCCTCTGTTCCGTTTTCTGCTCAGCCGGGTCGGCCAGCCGTGGGATGGGGTATTCAGCGAAGCGAAAGGCCGGCTGGATCGGGAAGAGCCGATTTTCTGGTTGGTGGCCCTGCATGAGCACGAACAACAGGATTACGTGGGGCTCAGTGGCTGCGCTTATTTCAGCGGTCTGTACGTCGATACCCAGGGCCTGCTGCAGAAGGTCAATCCCCAGCTGAGCGCAGCCACCATGAGCCCCAATTGCCCTTGCTGCACTCACACCTTGAACGGGGTTCCCTTCGGCCAACCCTATCGTCGCTGGTGAGCCCGTCGCAGCGCCTCATCCGGCGCGGAGGACATCGAGGACAGTCTGCATCGGCGGCGCTAAGGCCGCTGGCAGGCGTTTCGCGACCGTGTGTTCATCCGCTGGATCCGCTTTCGCGGGGCCTATATCTGGGAGGAAATCTGCAAGCACTATGCGCCCTAGATTCGCGCTCTATCGGGCATCGGCGCTGCAATAATCGGTAGGGCGCAGCGGCACCCGCTCCGGCAGTATCTCGCCCTGATCGTCGATCTTGCGCAGCATCGCTGTGCACATCTGGTCCTGGAGAAAGACCATCTGGTAGGTCGCACCGGCCTCGGGCACAAAGGTCACGCTTTGCTCGCAAACGGCGCGGTAGTCCTTATCCATCCCCGGTTCAGTGTTGTAGAACATGAAGGCGAACGGGCGATTGGCCGGGATCTTCAGCTCGTTGGCGCCAAAGCCCTCCTGGCGCCGCATGCGGTCGGTGGCGGCGGTCATGGGAATGCCCAGGTTGCGGAAGTTGGGATGGGCGATGCCGCGATGGGGCCGAACCATCAGCCCCGACGCAGGCTTGCTCCAGTCGATGCAATCGCTGTAGGGCACACCCCGCACCAGCCCTTGGGCGACGATGCGGATCAGTGCGGTGTCACCGGCATCGGCCGGCACCCGGTAGCTGACGGTGGTCGCTTTGAGCGCGGAAACAAAGGCACAACCGCTGAGCCCCAGAGACAGGCTCAGCAACAGGATCGAGCGAAGCCGCATGATTCATCCTTGAAGGACCGACAGCGAAGGCTGACGCAAAGGATGGCAATCTTACCTCGGCGCCAGGGCGCGTCGGCAGATTTTTCTGCGGGGCCTGTAGCCGCAGCCAAAGGCGGCGACTACAGGGTCAAGCCCTCAGTAACGGGCGTCCGCTGGGCGGCCACCGTTGGGCCAGTCCTTGACCTTGTCCGGGAAGTCCGGGCGCGGTTGGTGAGAGAAATACTCGGCCACGTCCAACGCCTCCTGATCCGAAAGACCGCCCTGGCCCAAGGGGAATTTCTCGTGGAAGCCAATCGGCATGTTGCGTTTGACGAACGCCGCAGCGGTGTAGGTGCGGGCCATGCCAGCGCCGATGTTGAAGGATTGATCGCCCCACAGCGGCGGGAAGATCAGGCTGCCGTCGGCACGCTTCAGGCCTTCGCCGTCGGCGCCGTGGCACACCGCGCATTGCTTGGCGTACACCTGCTTGCCATTGTCGGCATTGGGCTTGAGGGCCGGGTCGATCTTGCCCACACCGCGGCCGGCCACCTTGTCTTCTGGGCGGGTGTTCATTTTCATCCACTCGAAGTAAGCCACCATGGCTTGCATGTCGGCGCCGTTCACCGGCAGCGGCTTGCCGTGCATGGAGCGGCGGAAGCAGCCGTTGATGCGCTCTTCCAGGGTGATGGTCTTGCCCGCCCGCGGCGCGTAGCCGGGGAAGAACGCCGAGACGCCGACAAAGGGTGAACCGTCGGCCACGGTGCCGGCGTTGAGGTGGCAACTGGTGCAGTTCAGCGAGTTGCCGACGTTGTCCGGCAGCAGGGCCTTGGTTTCCAGATGCAGGCGCATGCCACGCACCACTTGCTCGGCATTCGGCGCCGCCAGCAGGTTGGCCAGGCGCGGAGTTTCGAACAGGGTGCTTTCCACTTGCGGGCTCAGTTGCGCCCGCATCTTCTTCACTTGCTCGGCGCTGATGGCGGAGCCGTTGTTGCCCCAGCTGCTGCGGACAAAACTGAGGATCTCGGCGATCTCGCCATCGGCCAGCTGGGCAAAGCCGGGCATGGTGTAGACCCGTGGATGGGCCGCGGTCTGGGCGGTCTTCCAGCCGGTCAGGGTGATGTGCAGCAAGGAGGTCGGGTTGGCCGAAGCGACGCTGGGGTTGCCGGCAAGGGACGGGAACATCTGCGGCACACCAGCGCCGTCCTGACGGTGGCAGTCGGAACAGAATTGCGCGTAGCCCAGGCCGCCACGGGAGGTGAACAGGTCGTTCGGCGGGGCCGCCGGGGTCAGGGCCACCGATGGCATGGGCAAGTCGTCCTTGCCGGCCGGCAGGGACTTGAGATACGCGGCGATCGCCGTCAGGTCGGCGTCGGTGAAGTGCTGGGTGCTGTGGTGGATCACGTCGGCCATGTTGCCGGATACCGTGGCAAAGCGGTTCTGCCCGGTCTTGAGCAACTGCACCGTGTCCTCCACGGTCCACAGGTTGCGCAGGCTCAGGGCTCGCCACTCTTCCACCGTCTCGCCGGCCAGGTAGTGCTGGCCGCCGGATTCGCTGTCGCTCATGGCCTTCTCCTGGAAGGCGATGCCCCGCGGGGTATGGCAGGAACCGCAGTGGCCCAGGCCCTGGACCAGGTAGGCGCCGCGATTGAGCTGTTCGTCCTTGGCCGGGTCAGGCTTGAAGGGCTGCTTGTCGACGAACACCAGGTTCCAGAACCACAGGCCCCAGCGCTGGTTGAAGGGGAACCCCATGTCGGCTTCCAGGTTGCCCTGGGCTACGGGTTCCACCCCGTGCATCAGGTAGGCGTAGAGGGCGCGCATGTCCTCTTCGGTCATCTTGGCGTAGGACGGATAGGGCATGGCCGGGTACAAATGACTGCCGTCAGGGGTTACGCCTTCGCGCATGGCGCGGTCGAATGCTTCGAAGCTGTAACTGCCGATACCGGTGTCTTTATCCGGGGTGATGTTGCTGGAGTAGATGGTGCCCATGGGCGTCTTCAGCTCCAGGCCACCGGCCATGGTGGCCCCGCCCTTGGCGGTGTGGCAGGCAATGCAGTCGCCGAGCTGGGCCACGTACTGGCCACGCTGGATCAGTTCGGAATCTGGGGTGGAGGCCGCCGCTGCCGGGGTCGGCTCGCTGGCATGCAGTAGGGGTACGCAGAGCAACGCAGCGCCCAGAAGGCACAGGCGTGACAGAGAAAAAGCCATCAGGTTATTCCTTTAAAATCCGCCTGGGGTGGTCCCCTCGGCCGATATCCACAAAGGTTTTTATTGGTTATCCCGGCCTTCACGGTACAGGCCCGGGGCTCGATACCTTGTGGGTCCGAGCCTGATGCCCTTGTAGCGGATTTTTCTGAAAACCCTGTTGATATGGATCATGGCCCTATAGGCAATGTCCTGTATGGCCGACTCTGCGACACTTTTACCGGGTGGTTTCCACCCCTAGGCCGGCGGCCTGCCAATCGACGAAACCGTCGTCCAGGCGCCGCACTCTGAAACCCTTGGCGCGAAGCAAGGCCGCGGCATTGTGTGACAGCACGCAGTAGGGCCCGCGGCAGTAAGCCACCAACTCCTGGCCCGCGGGCAACTCGGCCAGACGCTGCTCCAACTCTTCCACCGGGATATTGATTGCCCCCGGCAAATGCCCAAGGGCGAACTCCTGCGGCGAGCGCACGTCCAGCAGGGTCATGCCGCCCTCCTGCAGGCGTTGGCGCAGCTCTTCCCGGGAGATGCCCTCCAGGCGCCCCGGCTGCTGCTCGCTGTCGGCCAGCAGCTCACGGATCTGCCCGTGGTTGTAATCGACGTATTGGCGCAAGCCCCCCAGAAGTGCGGCCAACGGCCCCTGGCTGAGGCTGTAGAGCACCCGCTTGCCGTCGCGCCGGGTCTGCACGAAACCGCCCCGGCGCAGCTGTTGCAAATGTTGCGAGGTGTTGGCCACCGAGAGTCCCGAGGCTTCCACCAGGCGCTCCACCGGCTGCTCGCCACGAGCAATGTGCTCCAGCAGGATCAGGCGATGGTGATGGCCGAGAATACGTGCCAGCTCGGCCATGTCCGCCAGAGGCTGTTGAGGGGAAATCGAATCGGTCATTGACAGCTCCTGCTGCTTTATTGATCATTCAATTACTTAATTGAATGAAACATTATCACACCCATAGCCGAGGCTGAAGTGCAGCCATCCATACCCAGGAGTCTTTATGCATGAGTTCATGGCGTTGATTTTACCGGCACTGCTGATCGGTGTCGGCGCTACCTTGGTCCTTGATTTGTGGACGCTGTTTCTGGCGCGAGTGTTGAACATTCCTGGCCCCAACTGGGCCATGGTCGGACGCTGGATCGGGCATTTTCCTCGTGGCCAGTTCCTGCACCAGAGCATTGCCCAAGCCGCCACGGTTCCGGGGGAACGGGCCCTGGGCTGGCTGGCCCACTACCTGATCGGCGTCCTGTTTGCCGCCCTGTTGCTGCTGGCCTGCGGCCTGGAGTGGGCGCGGCAACCGACCCTGGCACCGGCCCTGATCATCGGCGTATTGACGGTGGCTGCGCCGTTCCTGCTGATGCAACCGGGCATGGGCGCCGGGATCGCGGCGAGCAAGATGCCCAAGCCGAATGTGGCCCGGCTGCGCAGCCTGATGGCGCATTCGGTGTTCGGGCTGGGCTTGTACATGGCCGGGATGTTCTGGGCGTGGGTGTTGGGGCAGACTGCGTGACCTCAGCCCAGAGGCCGAGCATGCCCAGAGAGATCGATCGATGAAGCCACCTGTATGCGACCTGTGCCACAACGATTTTTCCTCGGAGATGTGCCATGCCGGAACTGGCGGCGGCATGGTGCAGTTCGCCGATTATCGCCCGCTGGGCCAAGGGTGCGCGGGGCACCCTCATGGCTACGAGTGGTTCTGCGATGAACATCTGGCCAGTGCCCGGGCCCTGGCTTCGCTGAGCTATAGCGATGCCAGGGCAGTGCTGACCCGGCAGTATGCTCCGCTTGCGGACTACCCGCCCCTCGCCTCCAGTGATCCAGCACTCTGGATCACCGAGGTGGGCCCCAACCCCGCGAAGATCTTCGCGCTGATCAGGCAAGCCATGGGCGTAAGCCCCAACGTGGCCAGAAACTTGCTGACCAGCGTCCCCTTCAAGGTGATCCAGGCCTGGCCGCAACAGTTCAGTGTCTGGCAGGAGTCCCTGATTCAAGCCGGCGCCCAGGTTGAAGTACGCTATCCCTCGTCCAAGTCCGCCTGGGCCGAGCAAGCCGACGCAGATAACGACTGATCCTGCTCGCGCATCCAGTCTGCACTCGCAGGGGCTTTCACATACCCGCTGAACCCAGTTTGCTCCACACAAGCAATATCCGTAGGTCTAGCCGTGTCCGCCGCCGAGGCTGGCGTCTACGCTGGGTTCTGATGGGCTGGCAGGCGCCCTGGCGGTACCTGCGCTGGAAGATCCCGGGCACTTGTGCCGGTGAAAGGAATCAGAGCCATTTGTAACCTGATCATCGCCCGGCTTGTTTTCATGCCCCCTGCGGAAGCCCTTGCCCATGCTCGAACACCTCGACCTCAACGCGCTGATCGCCGCCTACGGCTACTGGGTGATCTTCATCGGCTGCCTGCTGGAAGGCGAAACCGTGTTGATTCTCGGCGGCATGGCGGCGCATCAGGGTAGCCTGCAATGGCCGCAAGTGATCGGCTGGGCCACCCTGGGGGGCATCCTCGGCGATCAGTTGCTGTTCTGGACCGGGCGCTATGGCGGGGCGCGCCTGCTGCCCAAGCTCAAGCGCCATCAGGCGGCCATCGAACGGGTCCAGGGCCTGATCCAGCGTTACCCCTCGACTTCGGTGTTCGCCGTGCGCTTTCTCTACGGCATGCGCCTGGTGGGCCCGATGGTGATCGGCGCCAGTGGCCTGGCACCCTGGCGTTTCGCCCTGCTCAATGTGCTGGGGGCTGCGGTATGGGCCATCTTGTTCGTCAGCGCCGGTTACTGGGCCGGCGAAGCCTTGCAGCATTTTCTTGGCGACCTGAAACCCTATCGCCTGCCGATCTTCCTCGGGGTGATAGCGCTGGTGGTCCTTGCGGCACTGGTGCGGCATTTGCGTAATAGGCACAAGGCCCAGCAGCACTGAGACAAGGGCTTTGGCACATCGGGAATTTTCATACTGACCCGGCGACTTTATTTCGTTTGTCCAGGCCCCCCGGCCCCGGCTTAGATAACGGCTTGTTTCCGGCACCCAGAGCCCGCATCCATGAGCCACGAGAACATCAGCCGTTCGATCTCCACCGTCCACCCGATCCGCCTCAGCCACGGACGCAACGCCGAGGTCTGGGACGTCGATGGCAAGCGCTACATCGACTTTGTCGGCGGTATCGGTGTGCTCAACCTCGGGCACTGCCACCCACGCATAGTCTCAGCCATCCAGCAGCAGGCCACCCGGCTCACCCACTACGCCTTCAATGCCGCGCCTCACGGGCCCTACATCGAGTTCATGCAGCGCCTGGCGAACTTCATCCCGGTGAGTTACCCGGTCAGCGGCATGCTCACCAACAGCGGCGCCGAGGCCGCGGAAAACGCCCTGAAGATCGTGCGCGGAGCTACCGGGCGCAGCGCGGTGATCGCCTTTGACGGAGGCTTCCATGGGCGTACCCTGGCCACCCTCAACCTCAACGGCAAGGTGGCGCCCTACAAGCAGAAGGTCGGTGTACTACCCGGGCCTGTGTACCACCTGCCCTACCCCAGCGCCGACAACGGCGTCACCTGCGCCGAAGCGCTGAAGGCCATGCAGCGCCTGTTCAGTGTGGAAATCGATGTCGAGGAAGTGGCCTGCTTCATCCTCGAACCGGTGCAGGGCGAAGGCGGCTTCCTGGCCCTGGACGCCACGTTCGCCCGGGCCTTGCGCAGCTTCTGCGATGAACATGGCATTTTGCTGATCGCCGACGAGATCCAGTCCGGCTTCGGCCGCACCGGGCAGCGTTTTGCCTTCTCCCGCCTGAACATCGAGCCGGACCTGATCCTGCTGGGCAAGAGCATTGGCGGCGGGGTTCCACTGGGCGCCGTGGTGGGTCGCAAAGCATTGCTGGACGTGCTGCCCAAGGGCGGCCTGGGGGGCACCTACTCGGGCAACCCGATTGCCTGCGCGGCGGCGCTCGCGACCCTGGATGAAATGACCGACGAGCACCTGCAGGCCTGGGGCGGGCGCCAGGAGCGGGCGATCGTGCAGCGCTATGAGCATTGGAAAAGCAGTGGGCTCTGCCCCTTCCTGGGCCGTCTGACGGGGGTGGGAGCCATGCGCGGCATCGAGTTGGTCAATGCCCGGGGCGAACCGGCGCCAGAGCAACTGAGCACGCTGCTAGGCAGCGCCCGGGATGCGGGCCTGCTGCTGATGCCCAGCGGCAAGTCGCGGCACATCATTCGCCTGCTGGCGCCCTTGACCACCGAGCCTGAAATCTTCGAGGAGGGCCTGGATATTCTCCAGGAATGCCTGGCGCGCCTGTGATTCCCGGCGCGCCTCAGGGCGAGGCTAGAACAGGTAGCCCATGTAGGTGGCAATGCCGCCACCGGCCTGTGGTCCGACGTTCATGCCAGCCATGACCACTGCGCCCTTGGCCGAACGCAGCAGCTGCTCGTTGACCTTGATCGAAGCCATCATGGTCGCCGGGTTGCTTCCCAAAACGACGGCCAGGGCCAGTAGCTTGGGGTCCAGGCCGAACAGCAGGGCCGTGGCCGAACCGCCCACCACCAGTCCACCACCGACCTCGGTATAGAAGCAAGGCCCGGTGATGTCGTCCTCGGTCAGGTCCCGGCTGCGAAGGGCATCGCTGACAAAGACCTTGCCGGTGCTGGGAAAAGCCTCCGCCGCACCGGCACCACTGACGCTCTTGCCCTTGACCTGGATATTGACCTTGCCGAAACGCGGCAGGCGCCCACCAAAGCCGGCGCCCACCCCCAGGCCGCCGTAGCGATAGCTGACGTCCTTGCCCTGAGGCGAACGCAGGGTGATCGAACCACCACCGCCGGCCACGAGGGCTACGGTCAGGCCGCCGCCGCTGGCGGTCTGGTACAGCCATTTACTTTCGTTGACCGGAATCGGAATGCTGAGGTTCATGGGGTCAAAGTCCTTTTGCTCGTTGTGTGGCTCGTCCGCGATGGCTGATGACACCCACCAGGCCGGCCAGGGTAAATACCAGACCGATCAGGCCGAGCACACCCGGGGTGGCCCAGAGCGCTGCCGGGTCGTCGATGATTGCACTGTTGGCCGGCCGCTCGGGCTGGTAATACACCCGCACCGGCTGGTCCTTCTGGTAGCCGAAGATAAAGCCACCCTGGGGGTAGGAAATCTTCTCACCGGTACTGCTGGTGAAGGCGATCTCGGGGTGCGAACCCCCGGCATTCAAATCGCTGACGATACCGTCGGCGGTCTGGGCGCTGGCGAGGAACTCGCGGCGATCAAGGGTGAGATTGACGGCGATGACCAACAGGCCGATGCCGATCAGGGCGAACAGCAGACCCTGGAGGATCTTGCCAAAGCGTGACGGGGTGGAGTTAGCCATGGGCTGTCTCGATATTCGTCCGTGAAAGAGGGAGGCCACGATAACAAGAAACCTGCCTCCAGAAAAACCACTGCCGCGGCGCAAGCGCATTCCGGCAACGGCGTTCAGGCGCCCTGGAAAGCGGCCTGAGCGCCTGTCGCCAGCGCTTGCAAACCGAATTTCCGACGGGCATTGCCCTGGAGGAATTTGTCCGCAAATACCGGCGGAAGTTCCAGGCCCCGGACCTGCTCCCGGCGTTTTTTTCAACACACCAGGAGGAATTGGCCGGCGAGCAGCACGTTGCCCTGGCCACAAATCCGTGGCCAATGCCTGAACGCCGCGAACAGCCGTACGAGTTTCGAAGAGCTCCCTTGGCCGGTTGCGTTCAGGCACCGAGGGCTGCCAGTTTCCGAGGCAGGCTTGTATCCTCCAGGTCGCCCACGGTCGAGCCGGCACGCCGCTGCGACAACGATGCCCACTGGGCCGAAGCACTCAACTACATGGGTCGGCCCCGAGCACAGTCGGGGCGCGATCTGCCCGTACTTGCCCATTGGAGAGTTCACCATGCTGATCCGCGACGCACACGCCGCTGAAAGCGAAGCACTGCGGCAGTTTCTCGGCGATAACGGCTGGGGCCATCGGGTGGGCAGCAGCGAATACTTCGCCCAGTTGCTGGCAAACTCCCAGCGCACGGCGGTCGCCCTTCTGCAGGGGCAGATCGTCGGCTTCGCCCGAGGCATCTGCGACGGTCTGTCCAACGGTTACCTGTCCATGGTGGTCGTTGCCGAGCAGCACCAGCGGCGTGGTATCGGCCGCGCCCTGGTGCATTGGGTGATGGGCGACAACCCCGAGATCACCTGGGTCCTGCGGGCCGGGCGCCCCGGGGCAGCGGAATTTTTCAGCTCGCTGGGCTTCGAACCCTCGATCATCACTCTGGAACGCACGCGCCATCGCGCATAATCACTCCCCCGCCTCCAGCTCATCCAAGGAAGACCCATGTCCGAACAGCACGACTCCAACGCCGACTGGCCCCCCGCCGGCTGCCCGCCCCTGGCCTGGCCGGAACTGCCTGACCAGGCTGCACGGCTGAGCTGGTACCTGGCGGTCATTGGTGCCTACGGCGCGCTATGGGAAGGGCACGTCAACGAACCGGAATTGACGCCTGTCAGCGAGGACGCCCTGCAGGCGCTGGAGCAACGCCTGGGCTGCCCGTTGCCTCGATCGCTGCGCGACTACCATCGGCAATTGGGGGTGCTGTCCCTGGCGGAGGTCCTGTGCAGCGTCGGGCCCGGGCACACGCCGATCCAGCCGTTGCTGGAGGCTTATCCCGGTATCGTCGAGATCAGCGATGTCGACCTGGTACTGGCAGGCAAGCTGGTGGCCTTCGGCGACTACCTGGGCAATGGCAACCTGTTCTGCTTTCACCGCGAATCCGGCGCGGTCTACTACTTCGATCACGACACAGGTGCGGCGCTGACACGCTTTTTCGATTCCCCCGAGGAGTACCTGGATACGCTGATGCTGCTCTGCCTGGCGGAGGTATACGACGACGATGATGCTGCCGAAGCATTGATCAGCCAGCGCTACGGCGAGGACCTGGTACGCAAGTGGCGCTATTGATGAACCAGGATTCCAGCCTCTGCCGAAGCTAATGCCAGCACACGACCTGCGGTTCCTACCCTCGAACAAGGATGCTTCATGTTTCAGCGTGCCCTGATCTGCACACTCCTGGTACTGCTTGCCTTAACCGCCAGTGCCGCGCCAGCCAAAGTCGAACGCCGGTGCGGCTGGTTCGAGAACCCGACGCCAGCCAACGCCACCCTGACCGACCGCGATGGCGTCTGGGAGATCGCCAGCCAGGGCGGCTATCAGGCCGAGGGCGAGTGGCCCACTTTCAACGACCAGCAATGGGTGCGCACCAACAATCACTACGGCTACGGCTGCGCTTGTGTCAGCGCCAGTGCGGATCCCCGGACTCATCGCCTCGACCAACTGCACAAGGCCAAGGCCCGCCCGCTGTCAGCCTGTCGCAACGATCCCAGCCTGTACGAACCCTTGCCCGAGGAAGCCGGAAAACCCGTATTACCCCAGGGCTCGCCGCGCTTTCAGGGCCAGGGTTTCAGCCTGCAGTATCCCAAAGGCTGGACGCTCAACCAGACACAGAACTGCCTCACCCTGGATCACCCGAAAAAACGCCCGGGCGAGGAGTACACCCTGCAACTGTGCCTGCAGCAAGGCAGCCTGGAGCAGGCCGCCGAGGGCTTGTTCTTCTACCTGGAAAATGGCGTCTGGATGCGCAGCGCCGGCAGGGATGAGCCCAGCCCGGTACTTGAGGTGAACGGCCCCGGCTGGCAAGGCCTGCTGGCCTATCAGACCTGCGGCATCAGCGATGAGGAAACCGGCTTTCATGCCGTTGGCGGTACCTGCCTGACGGCGGTGATCGATAGCGGCCAGCGTCAGGTGGTGGCCGACAGCGTAGGGTTCTTCCAGGATTTCGCCACCCTGGGGGCCATCCTGCAGTCGATCCGCTTCGACCCGGCGCCATAGAGCCCCCGCTAGGGCACGGCCCGATACAGGGTTTGCAGGTGGGACAAGCGCAAGCCGCAGTGCTCCAGGTTGCGCCGGCTTTGCGAGTTCACCAGAGCGGTGGCTGCCACGCTCCGGGCCCCCAAAGCAGCAGCCTGCTGCAAGCGATGGGCGATCAGGGCCCGGTGAAAACCCAGGCCCCGCGCGGCCCGGGTGGTAAAGGCGGTGCCCAGGTACGCCACGCCGTTGTCGGCGACGAACAGCGCCGCGCCGGCCACCGCAACGCCCTGCTCCCGCAACAGGTACAAATGCCCGCGCCCATCGTTGAGCAAGCCACCAAAGGCCGCCTGGGTGGCCGGCCGAGCGGCCGCAGGGGTATTGAAGCCTTCGCGGTGCAGCGTGCAGAACACTTCCAGCGTCGAGGCGGTCACCGGCTCGATATCCAGCACTGAAGGCGGCGCCACAATCTCGCCCACAGGAGCGAACAGCTGCCCATGAGTCCAGCCCTTCAGGCGCTGCAACTGCAGCCCTTGCAGTTCCAGGGTGGGCACAACCTTGGCTGACTCGGCGATCAAGGCGATCGCCGGGGCGTAAGCCACGCAGCTCTGCAGCAGATCGACCAGGCGCCGGGCATCCTGTGCCCTGTCTCCATGTACCCGGTTCATCATCGGGCTGGGGTTGCCGCCGACGACGAAGGCACCACAACCCGGCTCACCAAACAGGCAGGCCCGATAAGGGTTGCCCGGCAGGCTCGCCAGACCCTGGACCCGGGCCCGCAGGTATTGGGTTTCGGCATATTCAAGCGCCAGCGCGCGGCTCAGGTGCATATCAGCGGTTACCCACCGGGGTTTCACTGACCCAGGGCACCCGCACCTGCTCGGCGATGCTCGTGGCCTGCTGCTGCAACACCTCCAGTTGGGTCCGGCGGCCGAACAAGCCAGTGAAATGCAGCAGCAAGCGCCCGGCAAACCCCAGGCCATCGCCGCGTTTGCGCGGGATCAAGTGCAGGTGCGCATGGGGAATGTGCTGGTTGGTGGCGCGGCCGTCATTGACCAGCAGGTGGGTGCCTTCGACGCCGTAGCCGGCACGCCGTTGCGCCGCCAGCAGGCCATCGAAGACCTGGTACAGGTGCTGGCGGATGAAACCGGGCAATTGCTCGAGCTTCTCTACGTGCTGCTGGGGGATCAGCAGGAGGTGCCCTTCACCCAGCGGATGCACGTCCATGAAGGCCATGCAGTGCTCATCGCGGTACACCAGTGCGGCGGGCAAGGTGCCGGCGGCAATCTGGCAGAAAATGCAATTCATCCCTGAATCCTCAAGTGGCAAGGCGCGCCCGGTCGGGCGCCGCCAATGTAACCCACCTGCATCCTGTAAAGCGCGCTCCTTGTGCCCGGCTTGGGTTCAGCCCAGCGCCAGGTAGGCGCCGGCATCGACCTCGATCATCACCGGTTGGCGGGTGTCCTTGAGGGTGTGCAACAGGTCTTGCAGCTGCGCGGGGGAGTCGGCGCGGTGGTGCGCCACATGGAAGCTTCGGGCCATGGCCTGGAAGTCCGGGGTGAGGATGTCCACCCCCAGCGGCACGATATCCCGCGCCTGCATGTAGTCACGGATCTCGCCGTAGCACTGGTTGTTCCACACCAGCAGGATCACGCCGATCTGTGCTTCCTTGGCCGCGATCAGCTCGCCGCTGGCGAACTGCAAGCCACCGTCCCCCACCAGGGCCACCACTGGCCGCTCGGGGCGCGCCAGCTTGGCGCCCATGGCCGCCGGCAAGCCGTAGCCCAGGGTGCCGTAACCACTGCCGGCGTTGAACCAGCTGGCCGGAGCCGGTGCCTGGTAGCCGCAGGCGCCCTGGTACACCGGCTGGGTCGAATCACCCACCAGGATCGGGCTGCCCAGGGTGTCCCGCAGCAGGTCGAGCAAGCCCTGCAGGCCTTGTTGCTTGGGCGTCCAGCCGGTGCGTTCGGCCTGGTTGACCCGCTGTACGCTGTCCACGGCCCAACGGCCGCGAGAGCTGGGTTGCGCCACTTTACCGAGCAAGGCTTGCAAGCCTTCCAGAGCGTCGCCCACCAGACCGACATGGGCCCGCTGCACGCCCATGACCTGCATTGGGTCGATGTCCAGGCGAATCAGCGAACCCTTGAAGCGCAGCGGCCCGAGGCCAAAGAAGTCGTAGTCGGTTTCCCCAAGCTCGGTGCCCACGGCGAGCACCACATCCGCTTCGTCGATCAATGCCCGGCCATGGGCCGAGGACTGCACGCCATCGAGCAACAGCGGGTGGCCGCAAGGCAGCAGGCCGCGGGCGTTGGTGGTCAGGGCCACCGGCGCCTGCAGGCGCTCGGCCAATTGCCGCAAGACCTCGGCGCAACCCCGGGCACCACCACCGGCCAGGATCAATGGGCGGTGGGCACTGTTGAGCAAGGCCAGCGCCGCCTCGATCGAAGCCCCGGCCGGCGCCGGCGCGCCAGGCAGGCTGCGGGGCATCAGGTTGAGGTTATCGGCGGGCATCTCCAGCACGTCCAGGGGAATCTCGATGTGCACCGGCCGTGGCCGTGCGCACTTGAATACGGCAAAGGCCCGCGCCAGCAGTTCCGGCAACTCCGAAGGCGCTTGCAGGGTGTGGCTGAAGGCGCAGACCCCGGCCACCATTGCTCGCTGGTCCGGCAGTTCGTGCAGGTGGCCGTGGCCCAGGCGCAGGTGCTCGCGACGGTTGACGGTAGAGATCACCAGCATCGGCACCGAATCGGCATAGGCCTGGCCCATGGCCGTGAGGATATTGGTCATGCCAGGGCCAGTGATGATGAAGCACACCCCAGGCTTGCCGCTGGCCCGGGCGTAGCCGTCGGCCATGAACCCGGCCCCCTGTTCATGCCGTGGGCTGACGTGGCGCAAGCGGCTGCCGTGCAGGCCGCGATAGAGCTCGACGGTGTGCACGCCGGGAATCCCGAATACCGTGTCCACGCCATAACCTTCCAGCAAACGAACCAGGGACTGCGCACAGGTGGTCATCGACTACTTCCTCTTGTTCTTATGTGCGGGCGACACCCTGCGCCCGGCTGATGTCGAGGGACATTAGTCGCTGCACCCAAGGGGCAACAATCGAAAAAAATCGCGGCGATTGCTCAATAAAATTCACGCTTTGCCGTTGCGACGGGGTTCCGGGTGCAAGCGGGTGATGCCCTGCAACTGGGACTTGACCCACTCGCTGAACGCCAACACCACCGGCCGCTCCGCCTTGAGCAGGTCGGCCACCAGGTAATAGCCGCGATTGGATTCGATCTCGGTGCCGAAGGGCTGCACCAGCTGGCCCCGGGCCAGGGCTTCGCCGCTGATCAGGTTGTCGCCCATGGCAATGCCCTGGCCGGCGATGCAGGCCGACTGCACGAAGTGCGCGTCGGCAAACACGATGCCCCGGCGCACGTCGACATTCGGCGCCCCGGCGGCCGCCAGCCAGACCCGCCAGTCGGAGTAGTCGATCATGTGCAGGAGCAAGGCGTGATCCAGGCCATCAAGGGTTTTCAGGCCACCCATGGCGTTCACCAGGCTCGGGCTGCACACCGGGAAATAGCGCAGGGAGACGATCTTCTGCACGTGCTGGTTGGGCCAGTCGCCCATGCCATAGGCCACGAACAGATCGACGCTGCTGTCGCTGGTGTCCCCCGGAGTGCGGGGCGACACCAACTGCAGTTCAACCTGGGGATACAGCGCCTGGAATTCGGCGATATGGGTGCACAGCCAATAGGTGGCGAACCCCGGCGGGCTGCTGATGCACAGCCGGCCGCTGACCTGCTGGCCATCGGAGCGCTGGCCGGCCTCGAGGATATTGGCCAGCAGCAGGTGGATGTCCCGGGCATAGCGCTCCCCCTGGTAGGTGATGCGAATGCTGCGGCCCTGGCGCTCGGTCAGGGCAAAACCCAGGGTCTGCTCCAGGCTCTTGATCTGGTGGCTGATGGCGCTGGGCGTCAGGTTCAGCTCATTGGCGGCCTCGGCGACACTGCCCAGGCGGGCCACCGCGTCCAGAGCGCGCAACGCGGTCATGGAGGGATAACGCATACCGATCATGCCTCGACTACAAAAAAACGAGTGGCAGCACCATAGCTGCAATCGGCGTCCGGCAATAGCCTTGCTCGTCGCCCCCAAAAAAACCAATTACTGAAAAAAATTACCGTGTCCCACTAAAAATGCTCGATTGACCCGCCGCCGTCGATGGCTAATTCTCAAGCCCTACCCTGTGCCGGGTACTGCCCGGCCATCGCACAATAACAAGAGGGTCGACCCTTGCAATCGCAGCCCAACTCCGTCAATCCCGTGGTGGCGATCGATGATCTGCACAAGAGCTACGCCGATCACCACGTGCTCAAGGGCATCGCCCTGCGCGCCAATGAAGGCGAAGTGGTGTCGTTGATCGGCTCCAGCGGCTCGGGCAAAAGCACCCTGCTGCGCTGCATCAACCTGCTGGAGATTCCCTGCAGCGGCAGCCTGCGCATCAATGGCGAAGAAGTGCGCATCAGGACCGACCGTGCCGGCAACCCGCAGGTCGCCGACCCGGCCCAGGTGGCGCGCCTGCGCACCCAATTGAGCATGGTGTTCCAGAGCTTCAACCTGTGGCCCCACCGCACCGTCCTGGAAAACGTCATCGAAGCGCCGGTGTATGTCCTCGGTGAAGACCGCAAGGACGCCATCGCCCATGCCGAGCACCTGCTGGAAAAGGTCGGCCTGGCCAACAAGCGCGACGCTTTCCCTTCCTTTCTCTCCGGCGGCCAGCAGCAGCGGGTGGCCATCGCCCGGGCCCTGGCCATGCGCCCCCAGGTGCTGTTGATGGACGAACCGACCTCGGCCCTGGACCCGGAACTGGTGGGCGAGGTGCTCAAGGTCATCCAGGGCATCGCCGAGGAAGGCCGTACCATGATCCTGGTGACCCACGAAATGGCCTTTGCCCGGGACGTGTCGAGCAAGGTGATGTTCCTTCACCAGGGGCTGGTGGAAGAAGAAGGGCCACCCCAGCAAGTGTTCCTCAACCCGGTCAGCGAGCGCTGCCGGCAATTCGTCATGGCTCAGGAAAACCGCGTCTGACGTTTCGCTTCAATCCTTGAAAACAACAACTTCGATAAAGGGTAAAGCCATGAAAAACCTGCTCAAGGTGCTCGCCACCGGTTGCCTGTTCAGTGCACTGGCCAGCCACGCCGTGGCCGCCGACAAGATCGTCTTCGGCATCGCCCTGGAACCCTACCCGCCGTTCTCGATGAAAAGCGGCAACGGCGACTGGAGCGGCTTCGAACCGGAGCTGATCAAGGCTCTGTGCGACCGCATGCAGGCCCAGTGCCCACTCAAGGAAGTGGCCTGGGACGGCCTGATCCCGGCCCTGCAATCGAGCCAGATCGACGCCATCCTCAACTCCCTGAGCATCACCGACGAACGGGAAAAGGTCATCGATTTCTCTGCGCCCTACTACCAGACCCCGGCCATGTGGGTCGCCGACCAGAGCCTGGAGCTGGTCACCACCCCCGAAGGCCTCAAGGGCAAGCTGATCGGCGTGCAGGGTTCGACCTCCAACGCGACCTTCGCCAAGACCTACTACGGCAAGACCTCGACCCTGCGCTACTACACCACCCAGGACGACATGATCGCCGACCTGCAGAGCGGGCGGATCGACGTGATGCTGGCCGACGCCCTGACCATCGAGCCGATCCTCAAGACCGCGGCCGGCGCCGGCCTGGCGGACAAGGGCCTGGCGCCCAAGGACCCGCTGTTCGGTTCCGGTATCGGGGTCGGCCTGCGCAAGGGTGACAGCGCCCTGCAGCAGCGGATCAACACCGCCCTGGCCTCGCTCAAGGCCGATGGCACCTACGACAAGATCCGCAGCCGCTACTTCAGCGTCGACATTTCTGCCAACTAAGCCGTCCGGCAGGCCCGTTTGCGCGGGCCGCCGGCGTTGACTGGATACGTCATGATTTCTCTGTCCGACCTTTCCCAACTGTTCGTCGCCGACGGCTGGCTCGGCGCCCTGGCCCAGGGCGCGCTGGTGTCCCTGCAGATTTCCGCCGGGGCCTTTGTGCTCGGCCTGGGCATCGGCCTGCTGGTGGCGATGATCAAGCTCAAGGGCCCGCGCTGGCTGGTAAAGCTGGCCAACGCCTACACCACCCTGTACCGGGCCATGCCCGAGCTGCTGCTGATTCTGCTGCTCTACTACGCCGGCACCGACCTGCTGAACATGGCCATGGCCGCCATGGACCGGCCGAGCGTCACGGTCAACGGTTTCATCGCCGCGGTGCTGGTGCTGGGCATCGTCCAGGGCGCCTATTCGGCGGAGATCATCCGGGGCGCGATCCAGGCCATTCCCTACGGCCAGATCGAAGCGGCCCGGGCCTACGGCATCGAACGCTGGCTGCTGGTGCGGCGCATCCTGCTGCCGAGCATGCTGCCCTATGCCATGGCCGGGCTATCGAACCTGTGGCTGGTACTGGTCAAGGACAGCGCGCTGATCAGCATCGTCGGCTACAGCGAGCTGCTCTCGGTGGGCAAGCAGGCAGCCGGTTCCACCAAGCACTACCTGGTGTTCTACCTGGCGGTCGCAGCCTTCTACTTCGTCATCACCCTGGTGTCCGGCAGCGTGTTCCGCGTGCTCGAACGACGCACCAACCGCTGGCTGCCCCAGCACTAGGAGACTCGGATGGACTTTTCCTGGATCAACGGTTTTTCCAGCGAGCTGCTGCGCGGCCTGGGCATCACCCTCAAGCTCCTGCTGCTGAGCGGAATCTGCGGCTTTGCCCTGGCAGTAGTGGTGGGCCTGGGCCGGGTGTCGCGCAACCCTCTGATTCGTGCGCCGATGCAGTTCTACATCAGTGTGTTTCGCGGCACGCCGCTGCTGGTGCAGATCTACATCCTCTATTACGGGGTCGGCAGCCTGTTCGCCGCCTACCCGCCGATTCGCGGCAGCTTTCTCTGGCCCTACCTGCGCGAAGGTTTCTGGTATGTGGCCTTGGCCCTGACCCTGAGTGTCGGCGCCTACGTCGGCGAAGTGCTGCGTGGCGGCCTGCGGGCCGTGCCCCGAGGCGAGCTGGAAGCCGCTCGCGCCTATGGCATGGGCCACTGGCTGACCCTGCGCCGGGTGTGGCTGCCCCGGGCCCTGGAACTGGTGCGCCCGACCCTGGTGGGGGAATGCGTGCTGCTGCTCAAGGCCACTGCACTGGCGTCCACCGTGGCGGTCACCGACCTGCTGGGCGCGGCCAACCTGGTACGGGCCCAGACCCTGAAAGTCTACGAGCCGCTGCTGGCCGTGGCACTGATCTACATCGTCCTGGCCTTTGTCATCGAACATCTGTGCGCACGCCTGGGCAAGGTCCCCCAGCGTCAGGCCTGAACCCATTCATTGCGCGGGCAGCGAGGCCCGTGAGGAGAACAACATGCGTTACTCACCTTTCGTACAGCGCATCAGCGGCGAATCCGTCAGCGCCTGGGACATCCACTACGCGGCCATCGAGGCCCGTGGGCGCGGCGAAGACGTGATCGTGCTCAGCGTCGGTGACCCAGACTTCGCCACCGACGAGCGCATCAGCGCCGCCGCCAGTGCCGCCCTGGAGCAAGGCGACACCCACTACACCCACGTCCTCGGCCGCCCGGCCCTGCGTGAGGCCATCGCCGCCAAGCAGCGCCGCCTGCTGGGCATCGAGGTCAGCGCCGACAACGTGGCGCTGGTGGCGGGTGCGCAGAACGGCTTGTTCGCCACATCGCTGTGCCTGTTCAGCAGCGGCGACGAAGTGCTGGTGCCAGAACCCATGTACCTGACCTACGAGGCCTGCATCCACGCCTCGGGGGCGCAGATCGCCTGCGTCCAGCAGCCGGCGGCCAATGGCTTTCGCCTGACCGCCGCGGCCCTGGAAGCGGCGCTCACCGACAAGACTCGCGGCATTGCCCTGGCCACCCCGTGCAACCCCACCGGCAACGTCTACAGCCGTGAGGAGCTGGAAGCCGTGGCCGAGGTGGCGCGCAAGCATGACCTGTGGGTGATCTCCGACGAGGTCTACGGGCAACTGACCTACGACCGCGAACACCTGAGCATCGCTTCGCTGCCGGGCATGGCCGAGCGCACGGTAATCCTCAACAGCCTGTCGAAAACCCATGCCATGACCGGTTGGCGCGTGGGCTGGGTGATCGCCCCGCCGGCCCTGGTCGGGCATCTGGACAACCTCTTGCTGTGCATGCTCTACGGCCTGCCGGGGTTTATCCAGGAAGCCGCGCTCAAGGCCCTGGAACTCGATGAAGAAGTGATCGGCAGCGCCCGCGAGGTCTATCGCCGGCGCCGCGACCTGGTGGTGGCGGGCCTCAAGCAGGTGCAACTGCTGGACTGCCGCGAGCCGGAAGCCGGGATGTTCATGCTGGTGGACGTACGCCGCACCGGCCTGTCGAGCATGGATTTCGCCTGGCAGCTGTTCCGCGCCACCGGGGTCTCGGTGCTCGACGCCCAGGCTTTCGGCGCCAGTGCCGAGGGCTTCGTGCGGATCTCCTTCACCGTCGCCGACGAGGTGCTCAAGGACGCCTGCCAGCGCATTGCCGGCTTTGTCGAAACCCTGGGCGCACAACGCTGAATGCATGACCCGGGCCGCCCAGCGGCCCTGGTACCTCCGACAAGAACACTGCTGCGCCTTACTTTTTTGCCCACCTTTGAAGGGCCCCCTGCTTGAGAGGTTGACCCCGTGACCGCTTCCGACCAATTCAACTCCACCCATAGCGCCGTCGATCAATACGCTGAACTGGTGCTGCACAACGGCCGGATGTACACCCTCGATCCGGCCCAGCCCTGGGCCGACGCCGTGGCCATCCGCCAGGGCAAGCTGATCGCGGTGGGCAGCCTCGCCTCCCTGGCTTCGCTGATCGGCCCCAACACCCGCCAGCACGATCTGGACGGGGCCTTCTGCATGCCCGGCCTGCATGACATGCACACCCACCCGGACCTGGCCCTGGCCCCGCGCTACGCCGACGACCTGGACGTGGGCATCGAAGACCCGACCCCGGAGCAACTGGCAGCAGCGATCCACGCCTATGCCGACAGCCATCCCGGCGACGGCTGGATCTACGGCCAGTACTGGGTGCGCTACACCTTCCGCGAGGCCGGGCTGACCCCGGGCCGCGAATGGCTCGACAGCGTCATGCCGGACCGCCCGGTGGCCCTGCTGGACCGCATGTGGGGGACCATGATGGTCAACTCCAAGGCCCTGGAACTGGCCGGCATCGACCGCCACACCAGCGACCCGCGCAACGGCTACCTGGAGCGCGACGAGCTGACCGGCGAACCCAACGGCTTGTTGATCGACGGTGCCTACGCCCTGATCCACGCCGCCATGCCGCCGACTCCGGTGTCGGTGCTGCGCCGTGCCTATCGCGATGGCGTGCATTTCCAGACCTCTCGCGGGGTCACCGCCACCAAGTACGTGCACGTCTGCGAAAACCGCCTGCAGGCCCTCAAGGAACTGGACGATGCCGGCGAGCTGACCCTGCGGGTGGAAGCCGCCATCAGCTGGCAGGACGACATCTTCCCGGTGCGCCGGCGCTGGGAACTGCTCAGTGGCGAGCGGCATTTCTATCGCAGCGCGCGCCTGAGTGCCAACGCGGTGAAGTTCCACTTCGATGGCACCGTGGAGCCCAAGTCTTCCTACCTGCTGACCCCCTGGCCGGAAGAGTCGAGCTGGCGCGGCAAGCTCAACCTGACCCCGGAACACATTACCGACATGGTGGTGGACATGGACAAGCGCGGCCTGCGGGTGATCGCCCACTGCACCGGCGACGGCGCCTCCGACGTGTTCCTCGATGCCGTGGCCGAGGCCCGGCGGCGCAACGGCAACAGCGGCATCCGTCACCAATGCGCCCACAGCACCCTGCTGCACCCGGGCAACCTCAAGCGTTTCCAGGCCCTGGACGTGATCGCCGAGTTCTCACCGGCAGCCTGGTACCCGACTCCGTTCGCCAGCGGCGCACGCTCCGGCTACGGCCAGGAACGCCTCAAGCGCATCTATGACTTCAAGGGTGTGCTGGCAGCCGGTGGCATCGCGGTGTTCGGCACCGACTGGCCGGTGGCGTCCATCGATCCATGGCTGGCCCTGGAAACCATGGTCACCCGGCAGAACCCGTGGAACCAGGAACCCGACACCTTCGGTGACCCCATCAGCCTGGAACAGGCCCTGCAAGTGGCGACCCTCAACGGCGCCCATGCCATGGGCCTGGAGCACCTGACCGGCAGCCTGGAGGCCGGCAAGTCGGCGGACCTGATCGTCCTCGACCGCGACCTGTTCGCCCAGGGCGCACGCAACTACATCCACCACACCCAGGTGCAACTGACCTTCGTCGAGGGGCAACTGGTCTACGACCGCCAGGGCACCTTCAGCGACACCCCGCTGCAAGCGGTGTGGGAAGGCCTGCCACCGGTGATCGAGGGCAAGGAATAATGAACAGCACCCCGAGCATCCCGGTAACCGTGGTTGCAGGCTTTCTCGGCGCCGGCAAGACCACCCTGCTCAACCGCATGGTGCAACGCGCCGACAGCGGCCGGCTGGCGGTGATCGTCAACGATTTCGGCGAGCTGAACATCGATGCGGCGATCATCGCCGAGGTCACCGACGCGGTGTACAGCCTGCAGAACGGCTGCATCTGCTGCACCGTGCAGGAGGACCTGCTGGCGCAACTGGTGAGCCTGTCCAAGCTGCGCCCGGCCCTGGAGCGAATTGTCATCGAGTGCAGCGGCGTCTCCGACCCGCAGCGCATCGTGCAGACCATCGGCTACCCGCAACTGCGCAACCGCCTGCACCTGGACGCGGTGATCACCCTGGTGGATGCCAGCGGCTACCAGGACCTGGAAGGGGAAATGGCCCGCCTGTCCCGAGCCCAGGTGGCCTGCGCCGACTGGGTGCTGCTGAACAAGGCCGACCTGGTGAGCGCCGAGCAATTGCAGAACATCCGCGCCAGCCTCGGCAATCGCGCCCCGGTGTTCGACACGGTGCAGGCCGAGCTGCCCCCCGAGCTGCTGCTGGCGCCGCCGGTGCGCTCCACCGAAGTGCTGTTCAAGGCCCTGCCCCAGGCCCACGACCAGTTGTTCGAAAGCTGGGTGTGGAAAAGCTCGCGACCGCTGCAGCCCAAGGCTTTGCGGGACTGGCTGGCGCGCCTGCCCGCCGACCTGCTGCGCCTCAAGGGCCTGGTGCGCCTTGAAGGCAATGAACAACCTTATTGGTTGCAGCATGTGGGCAACCGCAGCCAGTTCACCCTGGCCGCCGATCAGCCCACCGAGCATGCCGCGCAATTGGTATTCATCGCCCGCCGAGGCAGCGATCTGCGCCAGGAACTGGAGGCTGGGGTCAGCGATACACAAGTGCTTTGAACGACAGGGAATCTGTGGCGCGAAGGCCGGTCTGAAAGAGGCGCGGCTGCCGGGCCGTCGCTTGGTCCGTGACAATAGGGCCCGGGTCCAATAGATTAGGCGCCCCCGAAAATCCCCCTGGGCCTTTCGCGCCTCAAACCTGTTAAACCAAGTAGTGGATGTTCAATGCCTGATTCCAACACCGAAGAATCCGTAGTCGCCCTGTCCAACAAGGCCGAATACGAAAACGCCATTCATCTTTCACAACACGTGTCCCAGGCCAAGACCATCAGCGAGATGGTGCTCGACGCCTTCCACACCTCGAAAGAAAGTGACCAGATTCGCGAACTGCGCGCAGCGATTCGCCAGGCCCACGACCGCTTTGACGACGACACCGCCTATGAACTCATGGGCCAGCTCAAGCAGCTCAAAGACGCCGAGGCCGCCGACCTCGCCGCCCTGGAAGACCTGAGCAAGAAATTCCCCATCAGCCGGATTCTCTCCAGCTACAAGGACGATCCGGACTTCCAGGAGCTGGTCTACGGCCTGGCCCTGAAGGTGCTGAACCAGACCCACCAGGCCATCAGCAACCCCAGCGGCGGCAAGAGCAAGGCGCGTCCGAAGAAGGAAATGGAAGTGTTCGCCATCAGCAAGGACGGCGTCAGCGTCACCCTGCCGATGCGCCCGCGCTCCAAGGCCAACGTCGACCGTGAAGCCTTCGAATTCCTCGGCTTCAGCTTTGTCGGCGAAGGCGACGAGGCGGAACTGGAAAGCGAGATGTTCCTCGACAAGGATGGCAACGAACAGCAGGCCACCCGCAAGAACATCGTTACCGCGATCCAGCAGCAGACCGCGTTCGAAGGCTACAGCGCGCAACAACAGCTGTAACCCGCCGCGGCAGGAGCGAGCTTGCTCGCGAAGCGCCAGCACAGCCTTCTGCAGACCTGAAAAGCCCCGTATTCCAGCGTGAAGACGGGGCTTTTCTTTCTTCAGCGATCCCCGTACTCAAGGATGGGGTACATCGCACACAACGCCTCGGTCTCCAGCCGGAAGCACTCCTGCTGCGCAGGCTCCAGAACGTATGGCTGCTCGCCTCGCGGCTGCAGCTGATCCAGTATCCGGCACACCAGGTCGACGATCTGCCGGCAGCCCTGGGGGTCCACATAGCGCTGTGCGATGGAGCCCGTGCCGATACACAAGCCATTGGCGGCAAATGACGATCGAGTCTCCCCCGGTGCGCGTTTTTTGCTGACGATGATTCCGCACTTTTCCAATGCCGATTCGGCGAGGGAGCCGCTGATGCCCTTAGGCAAACGCAACAGGATCGTGTGGTTTTCCGTCCCGCCGCCCATTACCTCGTAGTCCCGCGCCATGAACGCGCAGGCCATTTCATCCGCCGTGGCGCGAATCCGCCCCATGTAGGCATCGAACTGTGCAGACATGGCATAGCCCAGCGCGGCCGCCTTGGCGGCGATCATGTTGACTGCAGGCGCCCCCTGCATCCCGGGGAAAACTGCCTGGTCGAGCACCCGACGAAAGCTCGACCTCAGGCCGGGCACCTTGGTGTCCGCGTCCCGCCCGGAAAGAATCAGGCCGCCGCGTGGCCCGGCGAGCTGTTTGTGGGTGCAAGTGGTGGTGACGTGCGCCACATCGATCGGGCTCGGATGACGCCCCGTGGCAACCAGGCCGGCGATATGGGAGATGTCGGCAAGGACGATGGCCCCGGCTTCATCGGCAATGTCGCGAAAACGCTGGAAGTCCACGACCCGCGAATAAGCCGTTGCCCCACAGATGATGATGCGCGGGCGATGGGCCATCGCCAGCTGACGTACCTCCTGGTAGTCGATGGTGCCCTGGGCCGTGGTGCCGTAGCGGATCGCCTTGTAGTGGGCACCGGTAAAAGCGAGGGAGCTGCCGTGGGTCAGGTCGCCGCCATGATCCAGGGCCATCCCGAGCAGGGTGTCCCCCGGCTCAAGCAGCGCGGACAACACCTGGTAGTTGGCGTTTGAGGCCGAGTGCGATTGCACCGCGGCGTATTGCGCGGCAAACAGCTCCCGTGCCCTGCGGATCGCCAGGGATTCCACCAGATCGACGTTTTCGCACCCGGCGTGATGGCGTTTGCCCGCAACCCCCTGCGCCGTCACGTTGACCAACGCCGAGGCCGAGGCGGCAAGGCTTCTGGGGGTGGCTGCACAGGAGGATGAAACCAGGGAAAGCGTGCGTTGTTGCCGGCTTACTTCAGCGTCCAGGATCCTGGCCAGCTCGGCGTCTTCTGTTCGCAGGTCCGCCAAGCCACATCGCAGCAAGTCGGCCTGGTTCCTCAGTGGTTCGGTATCGGCTGCCATAAATCTGTGCCCCTTCCTTGAGTGCTGCGCGCCACGAACGAGGGCGTGCTTCCTGGGTTTTACGTTCGTTGGTGTGAATCGGGCTGATCCGGGCCCTGGGTCAAGACTGTATAAGGCGTAACAGAATTAATCAAAAAATTAAACATCCCCAAAGTTAAATGCTTCTTTTTTGAAGTGGAAGGACATCGGCGCAGCCTTGCCGGTGCAAGCCTCAGGGCGAGAGTGATAATGCCCAACCCCTGGGGCTTTATTGTCATGGCTGACGCATGCAACACTTGTCCGTTGCGGCCCTGTGCAAACCGGCCCCTCTCAGCGACTTGATCGCCCACAGTCCCCGTAGCGAAGTATCCCAGGACGGATACAGGCTGGCTAAAGGAGCACTAGCGAATTACCAGACAACACACAAGCAACTGACAGGCTTCTGCCACAGTGATCCCGCTATTGGCACCAGGCAATCGATGTCATGCGCGATGTGAACGCTAAAAAATTCGATGCATTACGACTATAAGGAAATGGTGAGGCATTTGATGCACAGAAGAGAAAGAACAGAGTATTTAAAAAGCAATATCAAATACCTGATTAAAAGTCGCGGAGAGACACAACTGTCTTTATGCAACGCCAGTGGCCTGACCAGAACAACCATATACAACATCCTGGAAGGCAAGGTCAGCAACGTCCAGCAGTCCACCATTCGAAAAATCTCCGACTTCTTCGGCATTTCCTATGAGGAAATAGAAACCGTCGACTTTGAAGAGAAGGAGATCATCGAAAGCAGCATTTCCCCGCAAGGGAACATGAACCCGGCTGCTGTTCCGATCCTCAAGGAAAGCCAGTTGATGGCCAACATGGATAAACGTATTGGCGAACTCGCCACTTGTTTCCCATTGACCTACTACTTCGGTACATCCTCTAACTTGATAGCCGTGCGCCTGGAAAACGATATCAAGGGCATGTATGAGGTCGGCGGCCTGCTGATCGTGCAAAAGGGGACGATCACCGATGAAAAGGAAAAACTGGCTTACGACAAACAGACCAGGAAACTGCTGATCATGAACGAGGTCGTCTTCGACCCAGATCGTATATCCGTTGTCGGCGATATCATTGAGGAACGCTTCAATGACTGCCTATGAAGGTGATATCGAGAACAGCAAGTACAAGCTTCTGGGGTTTGAGAACAATAAAAACCTGGCCGTGATCATGATCATCGACACCGGCAAGGTCATAAAAATAAAGCTGAGCGAAGTAGTGAACAGCGAAATAATGGATAACTTAAACAAAATGGAAGTTAAAAACCTGTATAAAAAGTTCTACTCACAAGGAGGAACACTTACTGCATACGACTTGAACGACCGCAATGAAAACTCATGGATGATCTACATCATCCTCAACCTGCTGCTCTTTACCTTTTATATTTTCACCAGCATCGCTGCAACAAAGCCGATCTACCTTGAATCCCTCGACATCATTATTACCCCCGGCACCTTTCTGTACCCTCTGACATTCCTGATCGTTGACCTGCTGAACGAGAACTTCGGACTCAGGCTCGCCAGAAGAGCCATTCTGTTTGCATTTGCAAGCAACGCCATGATCATCATCCTGCTCTACGCGTCCACTTTTCTCCCCGGACTGCCAGGCTGGAAACTCGATACACCTTATAACGACGTTATTATCCAGGTGTCGTCTGTACTGGTAGCGTCTTCCGTTTCCTTCCTTGTTTCTGAAAACATAAACTCATATTTGCTGTGCAAGATAAAGGAACTCACAAATTCCAGATTCCTATTTCTGCGGATATTCCTCAGCACCTTGTTTGCGGTCATCATCGACAGCTTCGTGTTTTGCTACATCGCCTTCTATGGATCCATGCAAAACAACGACATCCTGAACATGATTTATGTTCAGATCGCAATCAAGGTCTGTTTTGCATTCTTCAATATATTGCCCGCCTATGGCGCACGATCACTGTTCAAGAGATACATAACGGATAGCCAGGCAAAATGATCGATCGCTGTTTGTAGAGCGACGCCGGAGCTCAACACCTATCTGCCAGGCAGGTTCAGTGTTGGGCTCCAAGGGCAGCAAGCTGCTCAAATCCTCACTTCAGACCCATCTTGCTCTTCAGGCTATCCATGACTTGCGTCTTGTTCTCCAGATAAGCGTTCAAGCCTTTTGCCCGCAGATTGCAGGCGTCGCAGTTGGCGCAGCCACTGCCCATGATGCCGTTGTAGCAAGTCAGGGTCTGCTCGCGAACCAGCTCCAGTTGATTGTGGTAGTCCGCCAGAGCCCAGGTTTCTGCCTTGTTCAGCCACATCAGTGGAGTCTCGAGGCGCAACTTGTACTCCATGCCCAGTTCGAGGGCCTTGTTCAATGCCTTTACAAATTCATCGCGGCAATCGGGGTAACCCGAGAAATCGGTCTCGCACACTCCGGTAATCACGGTCTCGGCTTTTACCTGATAGGCATAGATAGAGGCCAGGGTAAGGAACAGGATGTTTCTTCCGGGTACAAAGGTGCTGGGCAAGCTCTCGCCTGAACTGTTCACCGTGGGCACCGGAATGTTGTCCCGAGTGAGGCTGCTGATCGCCAGTTCGTTGAGTAACGAAGCGTCCAGCACTTTGTGCACGGTCGCCCCCAACTGCTTGGATAGCCGCTGCGCGGTCTCGATTTCCGCGTGGTGCCGCTGGCCATAGTCGAACGTAATGCAGTGCACTTCGTCATAGAGCGGCAAGGCGTGGATCAGACAGGTTGTCGAGTCCTGTCCGCCGCTGAACACGATAACCGCTGTTTTCTTCATCATTCTGCTTCCTGCATGAGTTGGGTCATTTGAATAGTTGGGCAGCCCACGCAAGGGCTCTCAATAAAATACCCCGCGCGTCTCTCGAAGGCGGGGCTTTTCCGTGTTCGGGTGCGCGGCTCACGCCGAGCGTGCACTGCCGGCCATGCGCCGCAGAATATGCCCCTGGCCCTTGATGCAGTGCAGGATCAGCGCCGCCACATGGCCGACGATCAGCACCAGCAGGGTCCAGCCCAGGAGGCTGTGGAAATTGTTGCCCAGCTCGGTCATCCACTGGATCTTCGGCCCGTCGAAGCCGTTCATTACCGGCAGACCGAAGGCGGAAAAGGCGCGACCCGAGCCGTACTGACGCAACAGGCCGAGAAACGGAATGGCAAACATCCCGGCATACAGCAGCCCATGCCCCAGGGTTGCTGCAAGGTTGAGGCTCGGCGGCCGGCGATGACGGTTCAACAGGCTCCAGACCACACGCACCAGCAGCAGGGCCATCAACAGCAGGCCGACTTGCTTGTGGGTCGGCCAGAGGAACTTGTCCAGGGCCGAATCGGCCAGCAGGTAATGCGCACTGGTGGTGCTGTAGATCCAGGCAAAGGCCAGGGCCATGGCCCAGTGCAGTCCGCGACTGATGACGCCATAGCGCGCCTTCGAGTCGTACAGTTCAATACGGTTTTCCATTGCATCCACTCAGGTTCTATCCACGAACGGCGCATTTTACCCGGCCAGGCCAGGCCTTCGGGCCGAAAAACTTTAAATGATGTGACCATCAATCCAGCGCAATGAAAAAAGCCCCGCGCTTCTTGCGAAGGCGGGGCTTTTCCTGTGGCCTGGACAGCTTAGTGTGCGTAGGTCAGCAGGAGCTCGGTCGGGGCCTTGAAATCCACCGACATCATCACGCTCAGCGCGGTGATGGTGAAGATCGAGAACACGAAGAGCTTGCGCGCCCACACGGTGTCATCCACTGCCTTGTAGCCGGTCCAGGCCATGTACAACCAGTACATGCCCATGGCCGCCGCTACCGCCAGGTAGCTCATGCCGGCGTAACCGCTGAAGGTCAGCATCAGGGTCGCCACCAGGAATGCCAGGATGTAGAGCAGGATGTGCTTCTTGGCCACGCGGATGCCACGCTTCACTGGCAGCACCGGAATCGATGCGGCCAGGTAATCGTTGAAGCGGAAGATCGCGATAGCGTAGGAATGCGGCATCTGCCACAGGCTGAACATCACCAGCAGGGTCAGCGCAGCCATGTCGAAGCTGTTGCTGACCGCGACATAGCCGATCACTGGCGGCATGGCCCCGGACAGACTGCCCACCAGCGTGCCGTGAACCGACTTGCGCTTGAGGTACAGGCTGTAGAAGCCGACGTAGATGACAAAGCCGATTACCGCGAACAACGCGGCCAACGGGTTGGCCACGTAGTACAGCAGGGCGACGCCGGCGACACCGAGGATAGAGGCGTAGACCAGTGCCACTTCCAGGGAAATCAGGCCCTGGACCAGCACGCGGTTCTTGGTGCGCTCCATCTTCAGGTCGATGTCACGGTCGATGCAGTTATTGAACACGCAACCGGACGCTACCACCAGCGAGGTGCCGATCATGGCGGCCAGGAAAATGGCCAGATCGACATGCCCTTTCGAGGCCAGGAAGAACCCGCCTGCCACAGAAAGCACGTTACCGAAAATGATCCCCGGTTTGGTGATTTGGATAAAGTGCTTGAGCGACATCGGGTTTACCTCACTTCGCCATCATGACGGTGTGGATGCTGAACATGATCCACAACGACAGACCAACCAGCAGAACAATGACCAACGCGGCGAAGATGAACGCCACCACGTTGTTGCGCTGTGCTTCGGAACGGTCCAGGTGCAGGAAGTACACCAGGTGCACCAGCACCTGGATGACTGCGAACGCCAGGACGATCCACAGGGTCACGTCTTTGGGCAGCGATGGGTACATCACCAGGCCGAACGGGATCAGTGTCAGGATGACCGACAGGATGAAGCCGATGGCGTAGGACTTGACGCTGCCGTGACCGGCTTCGTCGTGGGAGTGTGTGTTGGCCATTTACATAGTCCCCATCAGGTAAACAACGGTGAATACGCAGATCCACACCACGTCCAGGAAGTGCCAGAACAGGCTCAGGCAGCTCAGACGGGTCTTGTTGGTCGCCGTCAGGCCGTTTTTCTGCACCTGGTACATCATGATCGCCATCCAGATCAGACCGCTGGTCACGTGCAGACCGTGGGTACCGACCAGGGTGAAGAACCCGGACAGGAAGCCGGAACGGCTAGGGCCATAGCCTTCGGAGATCAGCAGGTGGAACTCGTTGATCTCCATGCCGATGAAGCCCAGGCCGAACAGGAAGGTCATGGCCAACCAGCCCAGTACCTGCTTCTTGTTGCCCCGGAAGAACGCCAGCATGGCGAAGCCGTAGGTGATCGAACTGAACAGCAGCAGGGCGGTTTCACCCAGTACGTATGGCAGTTCGAAGATGTCGTGGCCCGACGGGCCACCCGCTACGTTGTTAACCAGTACCGCGTATACCGCGAAGATCGACGCAAACAGAATGCAGTCGGTCATCAGGTAGAGCCAGAAACCGAATACGGTCATCTCGCCCGAGTCGTGGTGATGGTCATCGTGCCCATGGTCATCGACATGGGCGTGTCCAGCATTGGTCACTAAGTTCGACATGGATTAAGCCTGTTCCAACGAGGTTTCAACACGGGTAGCCGGGATCTTGTTCTCCGATACCAGACGCTTGTGCTGTTCGGCTTCGATGCGCTCGATCGTTTCGACCGGCACCATGTAGCCTTGATCATCACGGGCAGCGTGGATCGCGAAATAGATCACGGTGCCGGCCAGGCTTGCGATGGCCAGCCACCAGATGTGCCAGATCATGGCGAAACCGAACACGGTCAGCAGAGCACCCATGACCAGACCGGTAGCGGTGTTGTTGGGCATGTGGATCGGCTGGTAGCGGCCAGGCTGCGCGTAGGCAGTGCCGTTTTCCTTGGCTTCGGTGAACGGATCGATGCCTTCGGCTTTCGGCAGTACCGCGAAGTTGTAGAACGGAGGTGGCGACGAGGTCGACCATTCCAGGGTGTGGGCGTTCCAAGGGTCGCCGGATACACACATGTTCTGCTTGCGGTCACGCACGCTGACGTACAGCTGGATCAGCTGGCAGGCGATACCCACGGCGATCATCACCGCACCTACCATGGCGACGTACAGGTACGGCACCCACTCAGGGTTGGTGGTGGCGTTCAGACGACGGGTCATGCCCATGAAGCCCAGTGCATAGAGCGGCATGAACGCGACGAAGAAGCCGGAGATCCAGAACCAGAACGCAGCCTTGCCCCAACCTTCATGCAGCTTGAAGCCGAAGGCTTTCGGGAAGTAGAAGCTGAAGCCGGCGATGTAGCCGAATACCGCGCCGCCGATGATCACGTTGTGGAAGTGAGCGATCACGAACAGGCTGTTGTGCAGAACGAAGTCGGCACCCGGAATGGCCAGCAGTACGCCAGTCATGCCGCCGATGGCGAAGGTCACCATGAAGCCCAGGGTCCACAGAACCTGGCTGGTGATGCGCAGACGGCCGTGGTAGATGGTGAACAGCCAGTTGAACAGCTTCACCCCCGTCGGAATCGAGATCAGCATCGTCGCCAGGCCGAAGAAGGCGTTGACGCTGGCCCCCGAACCCATGGTGAAGAAGTGGTGCAGCCAGACCATGAAGCCCAGTACCGAGATCGCGCCGGAAGCGTAGATCATCGAATGGTGGCCGAACAGGCGCTTGCCGGAGAAGGTCGAGATCACTTCGGAGAAGATACCGAACGCCGGCAGGATCAGGATGTACACCTCGGGGTGACCCCAGGCCCAGAACAGGTTCACGTACATCATTGGATTGCCACCAAGCTCATTGGTGAAAATGTGGAAATCCATGTAACGGTCAAGCGTCAGCAGTGCCAGGGTAGCGGTGAGGATCGGGAACGAAGCCACGATCAGCACGTTGGCCCAGGTGCAGGTCCAGGTGAAGATCGGCATGTCCATCATCTTCATGCCCGGGGTACGCATTTTCAGCACGGTGGCCAGGAAGTTGACCCCCGTCAGCGTTGTCCCCAGCCCTGATAGCTGTAGCGCCCAGATGTAGTAGTCCACACCCACGCCCGGACTGTATTGCAAGCCCGACAGCGGCGGATAGGCAACCCAGCCGGTCTTGGCGAATTCGCCAACGCCCAGGGACAGGTTGATCAGCACCACGCCCGAAACCAGCAGCCAGAAGCTCAGGGAGTTGAGGAACGGATAGGCCACGTCACGCGCGCCGATCTGCAGCGGCACGACAAGGTTCATCAGGCCGGTGAAGAATGGCATCGCCATGAAGATGATCATGATCACACCGTGAGCGGTGAAGATCTGGTCATAGTGTTCAGGTGGCAGGTAGCCAGGCGAACCCTCGGTGGCCATGGCCAGCTGGGTACGCATCATGATGGCGTCGGCAAAACCACGCAGCAGCATGACCATGGCGACGATGATGTACATCACACCGATTTTCTTGTGGTCGACGGACGTCAGCCACTCGGTCCACAGGTAGGTCCACTTCTTGAAGTAGGTGATTGCCGCGAACAGCGCCACGCCACCGAGCAGAATCATGGCAACGGTGACCATGACAATCGGCTCGTGGAACGGAATCGCTTCCAGACTTAATTTACCAAACATCGTTTACTCCTCTGCCCCGGCAGCTGAATGCGAACTCACGTCCATCCCTTCCGTTGCGGCCACTTCCTTTTCTTTCTTCTCGTGCTTGAGCGGCTTGCCCGGTTTCATGCCTTCATACTTGTCGATGACGGTCTGGAACAGGTTTGGCGCGTAGGCGGAGTAGAGCTCTACAGGATTGTTCTGGCTTGGCTTGGAAAGGGCTTCGTATTCAGCGGTGTCCAGCTGTTTAGGTGCCTTCTTGACTTCGTTTACCCAGGCGTCGAAATCTTCCTGACTGGTAGCGATCGCTTTGAACTTCATGCCGGTGAAACCCGCGCCGCTGTAGTTGGCGGAGATACCTTCAAGTTCGGTGTTCTGGTTGGCAATCAGGTGCAGCTTGGTGGTCATGCCCGCCATCGCGTAGATCTGGCCGCCCAGGCCCGGGATGAAGAACGAGTTCATCACGGTGTCGGAGGTCACGCGGAAGTTCACCGGGGTATGGGCCGGGAAAACGATCTTGTTGACGGTGGCGATCCCTTGGTCGGGATAGATGAACAGCCACTTCCAGTCCATGGCGACCACTTCGATGGTCACTGGCTTGACGTCGGAATCCAGCGGACGGTACGGGTCCAGGGCGTGGGTCGACTTGTAGGTGACATAACCCAGGGCAATGATGATGAGCACCGGAACCAGCCACACCGCGATCTCGATCTTGGTGGAGTGGGACCACTTCGGCGCGTAGGTCGCGTCCTTGTTGGAGGCGCGGTATTTCCAGGCGAAGGCGAAGGTCATGATGATGACCGGCACAACCACCAGCAGCATCAGGATGGTTGCCGTGATGATCAGGTTTCGTTCATCCAGACCGACCTGACCCTTGGGATCGAGCAAGGTCCACTTGCACCCTCCCAGCATTAACATGCCGAGCAGCGGCAATAAGCCTAGTAATCTGGGGTACCTGTTTTTACTCATCTCACGACCTCTAAAGCAGCTTGCGCAATGCAGTTGGGTTTTGATCGCCAACACTTCACCCTGCCAAGGGTTGGCATTTTTCTTCAATTGAATAAGGGCCTGCCCGTTGCGTTAAGCGCTCAACGACACATCCCGGGCTAGCAGTGGTTCTTATTCGATCTCGTGGTCAAAGGCCTTGTTACAGACCAATTCCATTTGGTGCGGAAGTTTGGAAGGCGCCGACACCCGCAGTCGCATGGAGCGCTCTATCCGCCCCTCGACCGTCCTCGTGTGCTCAGGGTTGAGCAGCGTCGGAAATTCAGTGCGGGCGATTGTAGATATGTCGCGTTTTATAAACCATGTCTTATCCCGAAATAATTTTTATCCCATGGCGCAACAATCCCTCATGATTGTTGCAAAGAATCGCAATCATAGCGATTTTCATTTGCAACAAAAAGCCCCAAAAAGGACCTGAAACACCCCCCTTCCAGGACTCTCGATCCCCCCTGAGGGCCGCCTTCCATCAGGCTTCACCCCTTGTAAAACGGGCGCTGTGAAGATTTGTATCGATAGCAGGCTATGGTTCTCGGCCGACAGGCTCGCGTACACAAACTGACAGGCTCTCATTGAACCAGCGCGCCAGAATGCAGTCTGTTGCAGCGACTCAACCGCCCCTCTGCGACCGCGGCACTGTGACAACATGTCGCACTTTTGCCGCACCTGCGCTTGCCGCAAATCACGGACTTTTCAGGTGCCGAATGAACGGCACAAAAAAGCCCCGGCCCTCCCATGGGGAGCCGGGGCTTTTACGGGCGAATCAGTAGGTTTTCTTGCGATTGCGCACCACACCCAGAGGCACCAGGATCACCGTCAGCACGAACGCCACCAGCGCCCACTGGGCCAGGGACAGACCGAGGATCGGCGGGTACGGCGTGGAGCAGAAACCGTCCACCTGAAAGCCCAGGGGGAAGATCTTGGCCAACGGCAGGCTGTCGACAATCGGCTGCAGTACATCGATGCCACAGCTCACCGAGGGGTAGAACTGGGTGTACACATGGTGCCCCGCCACGCCCGCGCCGGCGAGGGCGCAGATGACCACCAGGGTTTCCATGACCGTGACCCCACGTCGCGAACTCATGGCCGCACCGATGAAGGCAAACAGTGCAATCAGCAGCAAGGCATAACGCTGCAGGATGCACAGCGGGCACGGCGCCTCGCCCAGCACCACCTGCATGTACAGGGCTCCGCCGATCAGTGCCAGGCAGATAATCCCCAGCAGCACCAGGAAACGCCGCTCGCGTCCCAAACCCAGTCTGTCGTCACTCATCCCTATTCCTTTTTCTGTTGTGTTCAGCCTGCCCCCCGAGACCCGAGGCGGCAGACCGAGATTGTCTTCGATGAACCCGTCGATCGCGCGCAGGCCAATGCTCGCAGAGGCACACCCGGCTGCCGGGAAGTCTACACGTTGAACATGACCTTTGAATGCAGGGACGTACAGCGCCACTGCAAGGCGGCTTCGGGCGCTTTGCCAGGTGCGGACAATAGCGACAAGCAGGTTAAGAGTGGATTAACCGCCATACCAAATACGCCGAGAACAAAGGCGGTTTCGGGTAAATCAGCGAATGCCGGAGCGACATGAAACGAAGGGGGGAGAGAAAAAGCCGGCGCCCGTGGGGCGCCGGCCGGGGTGGTTATTCCAGGGCCGCTGCCGGACCGAAGAACTCATAGCGGCTCTGCTGCTCGGGAATGCCCAGGGCCTGAAGGTGACGCTTGATCGCGGCCATGAAACCCTTGGGCCCGAGGAAGTAGGCGTCCAGGTCGCGTTGCTCCGGCAGCCACTCGGCCAGTTGCTCGCGGGTCAGCATGCCCAGCTTGTCCGCCGCCGGGCTGACACCGTCATCCTCGGCGTAGCAATAGAAGCGCTTGAGCTGTGGATACCGCTGGGCCAGTTCATCGACCCAGTTGCGAAAGGCATGCACCTGGCCGTTGCGGGCGCAGTGGATGAAATGCACCGGACGCTCGGTGGCCAGCGCCGCCTCCAGCATCGGCAGGGTTGGAGTGATGCCCACCCCGCCGCTGATCAGCACCAGCGGTTTGTCGCTGGCCGCCAGGGTGAACTCCCCCGCGGGAGGGAACAGCATGACGCTGGTGCCCACCGGGCATTGGTCATGCAGGTAGTTGGAGGCCACGCCGCCGGTTTCGCGCTTGACGCTGATGCGGTACTGGCCCTGGTTGGAAAGTGCCGAGAGGGAGTAGTTACGACGGATTTCCTCGCCCCCTATAAAGAGCTGCAAACCGATGTACTGCCCCGGTTCAGCGGCGAGGATCGGCCCCTGGTCCAGCGGTTCGAAATAAAAGGAGGTGATTTCCGCGCTTTCTTCCACCTTCTGCACCAGCCGGAACTCACGGGCACCGCGCCAGCCGCCGGGCGCCTGGGCTTTCTCGTCGTAGATCGCCGCCTCGGCGCCGATCAGGATATCCGCCAGCTGGTTATAGGCGGCGGCCCAGGCATCGATCACTTCCTGGGTGGCGATCTCGCTGCCCAGCACTTCGGAAATGGCCCGCAGCAGGCAACCGCCGACGATGGGGTAATGTTCCGGAAGGATCTGCAGGGCGACGTGCTTGTTGATGATCTTGGCCACCAGATCCCCCAACTGGTCCAGTTGGTCGATGTGCCGGGCATACATCAGAACACCATTGGCCAAGGCCCGGGGCTGATCGCCGCTGGCCTGATGCGCCTGGTTGAACAGTGGCCGCACTTGCGGGTACTCGCAGAGCATCATCCGGTAGAAGTGGGTAATCAGGGCTTCGCCGCCGCTTTCGAGCAGGGGCACAGTGGCTTTGATAATGGCACGATCTTGAACGCTTAGCATAAGGACAACTCCTGGACTTTATGACTGCTTGCAGGTTTCCTATGCCTAATCAGTTTTCGTGCCAGAAATAAATACTTTAAATATCAACAAGTTAAAATAAATATAGTCATAAAGACATTCTGTCTTTTATAGTCATTAAGACACCACGGAGTCATTATGACTGCAAAATCCCTGCTCACCGCCCTGCTTCCCCTGGTCACCGACCTGTCCCGCGAACTGCCCGAAGGCGAGCGCTATCGCCGCCTGCTGGAAGCTCTGCGCGCCCTGCTGCCCTGCGATGCCACTGCACTGCTGCGCCTGGATGGCGAGTGGCTGGTGCCACTGGCGGTCAACGGCTTGAGCACCGACACCCTGGGCCGCCGTTTCAAGGTCAGCGAGCATCCGCGCTTCGCCGCCCTGCTCAGCAGCCCGGGCCCGACCCGCTTTGCCAGCGACAGCGACTTGCCCGACCCCTACGACGGCCTGGTGGAAGGGCTCGATGATCACCTGGAAGTGCATGACTGCATGGGCTGCCCGCTGTTCGTCGACGAGCGCCCCTGGGGCCTGCTGACCCTAGATGCCCTGGACCCGCAGCGCTTCGAACCCATCGAGCTGGATGCCCTGCAAGCCTTCGCCAGCCTCGCCGCCGCAACGGTCAGCGCCGCCCAGCGCATCGAACGCCTGGCCCAGCGCGCCGAAAACGAGCACCAGCGGGCCGAGGTCTATCGCCAGGCCAGTGGGCAGAACCGCGAGATGATCGGCCAGAGCAAGGCCCACAAACGCTTGCTGGAGGAAATCAAGCTGGTGGGCGGCAGCGACCTGACGGTGCTGATCACCGGAGAAACCGGCGTCGGCAAGGAACTGGTCGCCCAGGCTATCCACGCGGCTTCGCCCCGGGCCGAGCAGCCGATCATCAGCCTCAACTGCGCGGCCCTGCCCGACACCCTGGTGGAGAGCGAGCTGTTCGGCCACGTGCGCGGCGCCTTCACCGGGGCCACCCAGGATCGCCGGGGAAAATTCGAACTGGCCAATGGCGGCACGCTGTTTCTCGATGAAGTGGGCGAGTTGTCGCTGACAGTCCAGGCCAAACTGCTGCGGGTGCTGCAAAGCGGCCAACTGCAACGCCTGGGGTCGGACCAGGAGCATCGGGTCGACGTGCGCCTGATTGCCGCCACCAACCGCGATCTGGCGGAAGAAGTGCGCAACGGCCGCTATCGTGCCGACTTCTACCACCGTCTCAGCGTCTACCCCCTGCGGGTGCCGGCACTGCGCGAGCGCGGCCGCGATGTGCTGCTGCTCAGTGGCTACTTCCTGGAACAGAACCGCTCGCGCATGGGCCTGGGCAGCCTGCGCCTGAGCGTTGAAGCGCAACAGGCGCTGCTGGCCTACCACTGGCCGGGCAACGTTCGCGAGCTGGAGCACTTGATCGGGCGCAGCGCTCTGAAAGCGCTGGGCAACCACCCCGAGCGGCCGAAGATCCTCAGCCTGGATGCCGGCGATCTGGACCTGCCCCGGGCCAGCGAAAGAACCAGCGCCCCCGTCGAGCCTGCTGTTGCAACCCAGGCCATGCCAGCGGTCGCCGGCGACCTGCGCCAGGCCACCGACCACTACCAGCGCCAACTGATCAGCAGTTGCCTGGAGCGGCACCAGCACAACTGGGCCAGCGCCGCCCGTGAGCTAGGCTTGGACAGGGCCAACCTGAGCCGCCTGGCCAAGCGCCTGGGCCTGCGGTAAACGCCAGCGCCGACAAAGCGCCCCGCCCCTCTGCAGGAGCCGGCTTGCCGGCCAGGGTCGCGCCGCCGACGGAAAGCGGGAACACCGCTAAAGCCAGCCCTGAACACGTCGATAACCCGTTATCAATGGTTGTCCGTGGCCCGTGCCACGAGCCAATTTTCTCCAGAGAAGGTTTTTATGTCCTCCAACAAAGCCCGCGCAGATTCGCTATCGCTTCTGCTGTTTACCTTGCGCAGCGGCAAGCTGATGGCAATCAACCTGCTTAAAGTCAGTGAGATCATTCCCTGCCCGCCGCTGACCAAGCTGCCCGAATCCCACCCCCACGTGAAAGGCATCGCCACCCTGCGGGGCAACTCGCTGTCGGTGATCGACCTCAGCCGGGCCATCGGCGAGCGGCCCCTGGCCGACCCCGACAGCGGCTGCCTGATCGTCACTGACGTCAGCCGCTCCAAACAGGGCCTGCACGTGCAGGCCGTGAGCAAGATCGTGCATTGCCTGACCACCGATATCCGTCCACCGCCCTTCGGTTCCGGCGGCCTCAAGTCCTACATCACCGGGGTGACCCAAGTGGACGGCACCCTGGTGCAGGTACTGGATATCGAGAAAGTGATCCATGGCATCGCCCCGGCCCAGATCGAGATGGCGCCCACCGAGCTGAGCATGGAAGACGCCGAAGCCCTGGGCAACGCGCGGATCCTGGTGGTGGACGACAGCCAGGTGGCACTGCAGCAATCGGTACACACCTTGCGCAACCTCGGCCTGCAATGCCACACCGCCCGCAGCGCCAAGGAAGCCATCGACTGCCTGCTGGAACTGCAAGGCACGGCCAACGAGATCAACCTGATTGTCTCGGACATCGAGATGTCGGAGATGGACGGCTACGCCCTGACCCGCACCCTGCGGGAAACCCCGGACTTCGCCCACCTCTACGTGCTGCTGCACACCTCCCTGGACAGCGCCATGAACAGCGAGAAAGCCCGTGTGGCCGGTGCCAACGCCGTGCTCACCAAGTTTTCCTCGCCAGAACTGACCCGCTGCCTGATCGACGCCGCCAAGACCATTGCCACCCAGGGCGCCTGAGGCATGAGCCAGATCCACTGTTTGTTGATGCGCCGCGATCTCACTGCCCCATTGGCAGCGCCGCAGTGGCCTGCCGGCATCACTGTGTACAACTACAGCCCCGAGCATGCGCAGGCTGTGCATCAGTTGATGCATCTGGGCTACCAGGACGGTGGCGGCGACGTCCCGGTGCTGGACAGCTGGCGCCAGGCCTTCGAGAGCGATGCCGAATACGACCCCGAACTGTGCCTGGTGGCCCGGGATGCCGAAGGTGTGATCGGCGTCGCCCAGTGCTGGACCAGCGCCTACATCAAGGACCTGGTGGTACACCCCCGCGTGCGCGGCCAGGGCCTGGGGTGCGCCTTGCTGCAACAAGCCTTCATCCTGTTCGCCGAACGCCGGGAAGGCTGTGTCGATCTGCGGGTACTGGAAGGCAACCTAGGGGCCCGGCGCCTCTACGAACGCGTCGGCATGTACATCGTGCGTCACGAAACCCTCGACTGATCCGCCGGTCACTATCCTGTAGCCGCCGCCGAAGGCTGCGAACGGCCGGATCAGCCCCGGCGATCCCAACGCCCCTGCGCCCCAAGGAGCCGCCCCCATGAACGCCAAGACTCTGTGCCTGCTCTGCCTGGCCACCCTCACCGACCAGGCCAGCGCCTCCAGCGACGATGCCTGGGCCGCCCTGGAGCAGGCCATCCGAATCAGCTGTACCCAGGCCAGCGGCCTGAAAAACCCCAAACCCGTGGGAACCATCGCGCAATTTCCCGACCAGGTCGGCGTCAGCGCCCTGTTGCTGCAAGGCCGCTACCCGCAGAAACACATGCGCGGCCAATCGGGCATCGAACTGTGCCTGTACAACAGGCAGACCGGCCAGGCTGAGGTCAGCGAGTGGGACTCGATCCGGCCGGCCCTCACGGCCCGGTGAATGGCGCATAACTTGCTTCGGCATGGACCCGGGTAGCGTCCATGACGGTTTTCCCACCTGACTCCTGCTGATCCACAAGGCGCTTCGTGCAATGAACACTCAGTTTTCCTGCGTCGGCTGCGGCAAATGCTGCAACGATCACCACGTGCCCCTGACCCTGCTGGAAGCCCGCGGCTGGGCGGCCGACGGCGGCCAGGTGATCATTCTGGTGGAAGCCTTCCTCGGCAATGGCCTGGGGCTGCCGGTGCAGCAGCGCGAGCACGCCGAACGCCGTTCCTGCCGGGTCCGCAGTGGCGCCACCGAAGCCTATGTGGCGATCACCTTCGCCGCCTACAACGTCGGCCCCTGCCGGAATCTTGACGAAGACCAGCTGTGCCGCATCTACCAGCGCCGGCCACTGGTGTGCCGCATCTACCCCATGGAAATCAATCCGCACATTCCCCTCAACCCGCAGGCCAAGGAATGCCCGCCGGAATCCTGGGAACAGGGCCCGCAACTGATTCTGGGGAATGAACTGGTGGATCAGGAGCTGGCCGAGCTGATCCGCCGCTCGCGCCAGGCCGACCGTGACGACATCCACACCAAGGAAGCCATTTGCGCCTTGCTGGGCATTCGCACCACAGCGCTCAAGGGCGACGGGTTCACCGCTTACCTACCGGACATGGGCGCCCTGGCTAACGCCATCGACCAGGTCCAGGCTGCACCACCCGGAGCACCGGGCCAGCCCTGGCGCTTTCACCTGTCCGGAGACGATATCGCCGGTCAGGTCCAGGCCGCCGGTGCCCAGGTGGTCAGTGAAACTCCTCTGGACTACGCCTTCATTTCCCTGCGCGCCGCCTGAGCCGCGGACAATGGCGGGGCGGCGAACAGCCCTAGCCGCGCTTGTGCCAGAACTCCAGGGCCAGTTGCCGCAAGTCCCCCGCCAGCCCGGCCACGTCGCCTGAGTTGACGTGGCTGAGCTGGCCGGCACTGACGGTCGCCTCACAGGCATTGCGAATGCCGATGATGTTGCGGTTGATGTCCTCGCTGACTGCGCTCTGCTCTTCCACCGCTGCGGCAATCTGCAAGCTCATCTCGGTAATCTGGTTGACCCGCTGGCTGATGCCGTCCAGGGCCACCGCCGCGCGCTTGGCCTGGTCGACACTGCTCTCCAGGTGCTGGCTGCTGTGCTGCATGGCCTCCACCGCATTGCGCGCGCCCATTTGCAGGGTGCTGATCATGCGCTGGATCTCGTTGGTGGAATCCTGGGTGCGCTGGGCCAGCCCGCGCACTTCATCGGCGACCACGGCAAAACCCCGGCCCTGCTCCCCGGCCCGCGCCGCCTCGATTGCCGCATTCAGGGCCAGCAGGTTGGTCTGCTCGGCGATGCTGCGGATCACCTCCAGCACCCCGGAAATGTCGGTGCTATGGCTTTCCAGTTGATGGATGACCTCGGTGGCCCGCTCCAGCTCGCTGGCCAGGCGCAGCACCGCACTGCGGCTTTCGCCCACCAGCAGGTGGCCCTCACGGGTTTCGCTTTCCGCCTGGTCCGCCGCCACCGAGGCCTGCTGGGCATGGGTGGCGACCTCGGCGACGCTGGCCGCCATCTGGTGAATGGCCGCCGCCACCTGATCGGTTTCCGCCTGCTGTTCCAGGGTGCTGTTGTGGCTGCTGTGCAGATGCTCCACCAGTTCCGCGGCATGCCCCTCCAGGCGCTGGGACGCATCGCCGATGCGCCCCACTACCGCGCCCACCTGGGCTTCGAGCATCTGCAGGGCGAACTCGATGCGCCCGAACTCGTCGGTACGGCCGGTATAGATGCCCTGGCTCAAGGGGTTGTCACCGATCTGCCGGGCGCGCTCGGCCAATCGATCCAGTGGACGCGCTTGCACGCCGACCGCCGTCAGGCTCAGGCACCACCCCATGGCCATCACGGCCCCCTGGACCATCCAGGATTCGGGCAGCAGCCACACTGAAACGCCGTAGCTGCCGATGAAGCCGGCGCTGATGGAGGCCCAGAGACGCAACCGCAGGCTGATCACCGGCAACAGGCTCCACCACGAGGGGCCGGCACCGTTGAGCTGGGCATAGGCCCGCTCCGCCGCCTCGATCTGACGGACGCTGGGTTTGGTGCGCACCGACTGGTATTCCACCGCCTGGCCATCGCGGGTCACGGGCGTGACATAGGCACTGACCCAATAGTGATCGCCGTTCTTGCAACGGTTCTTCACCATGCCCATCCACGAACGGCCGCGCTTGAGGGTGCGCCACATGTGGGCGAAGGCCGCGGAGGGCATGTCCGGGTGGCGCAACAGGTTATGCGGCGCGCCCAGCAACTCCTCACGGCTGTAGCCACTGATCTTGATGAAATCAGGGTTGGCGTAGGTGATCGCGCTAGTCAGATCAGTGGTCGAAAGGATATTCGCATCAGGGGCAAAGTCCACGTTTCGCCCAGTAACCGGAAGGTTGATCTTCATGGATAGCGCGCTCGTATGTGTTGGGTGGAGTCGGCAGGGCTGCTGACTCTAAGCGCACTGATGCCACAAATACTGATCCAGCTCAGGTTTAAAGCAATTAGCCATCATTGCGATTAAAAAAGCGCAAATCGGGATTTTTTCTGCGAATGTCGGCGATATCAGCGTTTGCCCATGGAGCGACGAGTGCCGGGAGGCGCTGCGCCGGGGGTCTTGGTGTGTCCGTTGCTGGCACCATTTTTGTACCAGGGCTGCTGGGCATTCTTGGCAGGAGCAAACTCGGAAGGCTTGAAGGGAAACTTGAACGCCGGGATCGCCGCTGTGCTCGGGGTGTCGGTAGCGGTTGCGTCAGCGGCCGGGTCGACGTTCAGGGCGTCATCCGCAGCGGGTTGTGCAGGGGAAGTCATGGAAACTCCAGGAGAGAAAGGAAATCCGCGCCGGGGTGCAGGCCGCAGTGGGCGCCAGTATACCTGTGCGCCAGCCATCTTTGATCGGGGCCCACCGGGAGTTTTCTGACAGCGCTGACAGCTGGCCGTCACGGTGCTGACCGGGTTGTCGGGCTATAACTGTGCCCAGATCATGGCCATCCTTCCGACATCATTGCCCGGCGCTCTCTCCCCATGCCCATTGCCAAGAAAACAGTCGTGACCGCAGCGGTACTCGTGATGCTCATCGCCGGCCTCGCGTGGTTCCTGAACAAGCCCGCCACCGCCAGGCTGGCCGCGCCCACGGCCATTCCGGTACGGGTGGTCAGCGTGCACCAGCAGGATGTGCCGCGTTACGCCAGCGGCATCGGCACGGTACTGTCGCTGCACAGCGTGGTGATTCGCCCACAGGTGGATGGCATCCTGACCCGGCTGCTGGTCAAGGAGGGGCAACTGGTCAAGACCGGCGACCTGCTGGCGACCATCGATGATCGTTCGATACGCGCCAACCTCGATCAGGCCCGGGCCCAGCTGGCGCAGAACCAGGCCCAGTTGCAGGTGGCCCAGATCAACCTCAAGCGCTACAAGCTGCTGTCGGTGGATGACGGCATCTCGAAGCAGACCTATGACCAGCAAGTGGCCCTGGTCAATCAGCTCAACGCCACGGCCCAGGGTAACCAGGCTGCCATTGATGCCGCTCAGGTACAGCTTTCCTACACTCAGATCCGCTCTCCCGTCAGCGGCCGGGTGGGGATTCGTACCGTTGATGAAGGCAACTTCCTACGCATGAGCGATACCCAGGGCCTGTTCTCGGTAACCCAGATCGACCCGATTGCCGTGGAGTTTTCCCTGCCCCAGCAAATGCTGCCAACCCTGCAGCAACTGATCCGCGCCCAGGACCCGGCGGCGGTCAAGGCGTTCCTCGGCGCTGACAGCAACAGCGCCGGGGCCCTGCTGGGCAACGGCCACCTGACCCTGATCGACAACCAGATCAACGCCGGGACCGGCACCATCCGCGCCAAGGCGGAGTTCAGCAACGCCCAGCAGCAGCTGTGGCCCGGGCAACTGGTGACGGTGAAAATCCAGACCGCCCTGGACCAGAACGCCCTCACCGTACCGCCGACCGTGGTCCAGCGCGGCCTGGACCAGCACTTCGTGTACCGGGTCAAGGGCCAGCAGGTGGAAGTCGTGCCGGTGCAGGTGGTGTATCAGGACAGCGGGTTGAACATCATCTCCGGGGTCCAGGCTGGCGATGTGCTGGTCAGTGACGGCCAGTCGCGGCTCAAGCCCGGCTCCCAGGTCCAGGTACTGAGCGATCCACCCCAGGTGGTACAGGCGACGGAGCCCCAGCCATGAAGGGCCATGGCTCGGTGTCCGCCTGGTGCGTCGACCATCCGGTCGCCACCGTCCTGCTGACCTTCGCCCTGGTACTGTTGGGCGCCATTGCCTTCCCGCGCCTGCCGTTGGCTCCGCTGCCAGAGGCCGAGTTCCCGACCATCCAGGTGTCCGCCGCCCTGCCCGGTGCCAGCCCGGACACCATGGCCTCTTCCGTGGCCACGCCCCTGGAGGTGCAATTCAGCGCCATTCCCGGCATGACCCAGATGACCTCCAGCAGCGCCCTGGGCTCGTCCTTGCTGACCCTGCAATTCACCTTGAACAAGAGCATCGACACCGCCGCCCAGGAAGTGCAGGCGGCGATCAACACCGCCGCTGGCAAGTTGCCCAAGGACATGCCCACCCTGCCCACCTGGAAGAAGGTCAACCCGGCGGACAGCCCGGTGCTGATCCTCAGCATCAGTTCGACGCAGATGCCCGGCACCGAGCTCAGTGACTACGCGGAAACCCTGCTGGCCCGACAGATCAGTCAGATCGACGGGGTCGGCCAGATCAACATCACCGGCCAGCAGCGCCCGGCGATCCGGGTCCAGGCTTCGGCGGACAAACTGGCGGCCATCGGCCTGACCCTGGCCGACATCCGCCTGGCGATCCAGCAGACCAGCCTCAACCTGGCCAAGGGTGCACTGTACGGCGAGTCGAGCATCTCCACCCTGTCCACCAACGACCAGTTGTTCCATCCCGAGGAATACGGCCAGTTGATCGTTTCCTACAAGGACGGTGCCCCCGTGCACCTGCAGGATGTGGCGCGGGTAGTCAACGGTTCGGAAGATGCCTACGTCCAGGCCTGGTCCGGCGACCAACCGGGGGTCAACCTGGTGATCTCGCGCCAGCCCGGGGCCAATATCGTCGAGACCGTGGACCGCATCCAGGCTGCCCTGCCAGGCCTGGAGGCCATGCTCCCGGCCTCGGTGCAGGTCAAGGTGCTGGTGGACCGGACCCAGACCATCCGCGCCTCATTGCACGAAGTGGAGATCACCCTGCTGATCGCCGTGCTGCTGGTGGTGGCGGTGATGGCGCTGTTCCTGCGCCAGTGGTCCGCGACCCTGATCGTCTCCGCGGTGCTGGGCGTATCCCTGACCGCCAGTTTCGCCTTGATGTACGTGCTGGGCTTCAGCCTGAACAACCTGACCCTGGTGGCCATTGTCGTGGCCGTGGGCTTTGTGGTGGATGACGCCATCGTCGTGGTGGAGAACATCCACCGCCACCTGGAAGCCGGCGACGGCATGCGCGAGGCGGCAATCAAGGGCGCCGGCGAGATCGGCTTCACCGTGGTCTCCATCAGCTTCTCCCTGGTGGCGGCGTTCATTCCCCTGCTGTTCATGGGCGGCGTGGTGGGCCGGCTGTTCAAGGAGTTCGCCCTGACCGCCACTTCCACCATCATGATTTCGGTGGTGGTCTCGCTGACCCTGGCCCCAACCCTGGCGGCCCTGTTCATGCGCGCGCCGGTGCACCCGGCCCATGCCAAGCCGGGCTTCGGCGAGCGCCTGCTGGCGGTCTACGAGCGCGGCCTGCGCAAGGCTCTGGCCCACCAGAAACTGATGCTGGGGATCTTCGGCCTGACCCTGAGCATGGCCATTGCCGGCTATATTCTGATCCCCAAGGGCTTCTTCCCCGTGCAGGACACCGGCTTCGTGCTCGGTACTACCGAGGCTGCGGCGGACATTTCCTACCCGGACATGGTGAAAAAGCACCAGGCACTGGCCGAGATCGTCGCCGCCGACCCGGCAGTGCAGGCCTTCTCCCACTCCGTGGGGGTCTCGGGCAGCAACCAGACCATCGCCAACGGCCGCTTCTGGATTTCCCTCAAGAACCGTGGCGACCGGGACGTGTCTGCCAGTGCCTTCATCGACCGCATCCGCCCGCAACTGATGAAGGTGCCCGGCATTGTCCTGTACCTGCGGGCCGGCCAGGACATCAACCTCAGCTCTGGTCCCAGCCGCGCCCAGTACCAGTACGTACTGAAAAGCAACGACGGCCCGACCCTGAGCACCTGGACCCAGCGCCTGACGGAAAAGCTGCGCAGCAACCCGGCCTTCCGTGACATCTCCAACGACCTGCAACTGGGCGGCAGCATCACCCACATCCAGATCGATCGCACGGCTGCCGCGCGTTTCGGCCTGACCGCCAGCGATGTCGACGAGGCACTGTACGACGCCTTCGGCCAGCGCCAGATCAACGAGTTCCAGACCGAGATCAACCAGTACAACGTGATCCTTGAACTCGACACCCAGCAACGGGGCAAGGCCGAGAGCCTCAACTACTTCTACCTGCGCTCGCCGCTGACCGGAGAAATGGTCCCGCTCTCTGCCCTGGCGCGCTTCGAGGCGCCCACCATCGGCCCGCTGTCGATTGCCCACGACGGCATGTTCCCGGCGGCCAACCTGTCCTTCAACCTGGCCCCCGGCGTGGCCCTGGGCGATGCGGTCATCCTGCTCAACCAGGCCAAGAGCGAGATCGGCATGCCAACGGCCATCAGCGGCAATTTCCAGGGTGCGGCCCAGGCCTTCCAGAGCTCGCTGGCCAGCCAGCCGTACCTGATCCTGGCGGCGCTGGTGGCGGTGTACATCATTCTCGGGGTGCTGTACGAAAGCTTCGTGCATCCCTTGACCATCATTTCCACCCTGCCCTCGGCCGGGCTGGGCGCCTTGCTGATGCTCTGGCTGTGCGGCCAGGACTTTTCCATCATGGCGCTGATCGGCCTGGTGCTGCTGATCGGCATCGTCAAGAAGAACGGCATCCTGATGATCGACTTTGCCCTGGAAGCCCAGCGCCACGGCGGCCTGCCTCCCGAGGAGGCGATCTACCAGGCCTGCATCACCCGCTTCCGGCCGATCATCATGACCACCCTGGCCGCCCTGCTCGGTGCCCTGCCGCTGATGCTCGGCTACGGCGCCGGCGCCGAACTGCGCCAGCCCCTGGGGATTGCCGTGGTGGGCGGCCTGCTGGTCAGCCAGGCCCTGACGCTGTTCACCACGCCGGTCATATACTTGTGGCTTGAGCGGCTGTTCCACCGGCCCCAGCCGGCCCTGTTGCCGGCCACCACTACCTGAGGCGGGTCATGCGCGTTCTGATTATCGAAGACGAAGAAAAAACGGCCGATTACCTGCACCGCGGGTTGACCGAGCAAGGCTACACCGTCGACCTGGCCCGGGACGGCGTCGAAGGCCTGCACATGGCTCTGGAGGGCGACTATGCCGTGATAGTGCTGGATGTGATGCTGCCCGGCCTGGATGGCTTTGGCGTATTGCGAGCACTGCGTGCGCGCAAGCAGACCCCGGTGATCATGCTCACCGCCCGCGAACGCGTGGAAGACCGCATCAAGGGCCTGCGCGATGGCGCCGACGACTACCTGGGCAAGCCCTTCTCCTTCCTTGAACTGGTGGCCCGCCTGCAAGCCCTGACCCGTCGCAGCGGTGGGCATGAGCCGGTGCAGATCAGCATCGCCGACCTGTGGATCGACCTGATCAGCCGCAAGGCCAGCCGTGCCGGCAGCCGCCTGGACCTGACCGCCAAGGAGTTTTCCCTGCTCAGCGTGCTGGCCCGGCGCCAGGGCGAGATCCTGTCCAAGACCGCCATCGCGGAAATGGTCTGGGACATCAATTTCGACAGCGACGCGAATGTCGTCGAAGTGGCGATCAAGCGCCTGCGGGCCAAGCTCGACGGCCCCTTCGAACAGAAACTGCTGCACACCATCCGTGGCATGGGCTATGTGCTGGAGAGCCGCGGTGCCGAGTAACTCCATTGCCCTGCGCCTGAGCGGGCTGTTCACTCTGGTGGCGCTGCTGATCTTCCTGCTGATTGGCGGGGCCCTCTACCAGCAGGTGGACAAGGGCCTGGGGCTGCTCCCGGAAGCCGAACTGGATGCGCGCTACAGCGTGCTGGAGTCGGCCCTGACCCGCTACGGCAACCCCGAGCACTGGGCCAAGATCAACGCCAAGCTCAAGCTGCTGAGCGAGGAAGACAAGCGCATCCGCTTCTGGGCCATCAGCGGCGACCCCGGCTATGAATACGGCAACCCCGACGCGCAGATCCGCGAATTCGCCCAAGGCCCCCTGGGCATGCGTGACCTGAACCTGAGCGATCACCCCTATCCGCTGAAAGTCCTGGTCAGCCAGTTGCCGGCCAAGGAACAGCGCCCGGCCCTGCGCTTTCTGATCGCCATCGACACCGACACCTTCCACCAGACCCAGCATCAGTTGCTGATGGCCCTGATCGGCCTGGCCATTGTCGGCGTGCTGCTGGCCTCGGCCCTGGGCTATTGGGTGGCGCGGATCGGCCTCAAGCCGCTGATCAAGCTCTCCCAGGAAGCCCAGCGCCTGGCACCGCCACGGCTGTCCGGGCGCCTGCAATTGTCGCCACTGCCGCCGGAACTGAAGCAGTTCGTCAATTCCTTCAACTCTACGTTGGAACGGGTCGAACACGCCTACTCGCGCCTGGAGTCGTTCAACGCCGATGTGGCCCACGAACTGCGCTCGCCCCTGACCAACCTGATCGGCCAGACCCAGGTCGCCCTGACCCGGGGGCGCTCGGCGGAGCATTACTTCGAGGTACTGCAATCGAACCTCGAAGAGCTGGAGCGGCTGCGTTCGATCATCAACGACATGCTGTTCCTGGCCAGTGCCGACCAGGGCAGCAAGGCCACCAAGCTCACCACCAGTTCCCTGGCGGCGGAAGTGGCAACGACCCTGGACTACCTGGACTTCATCCTCGAAGACGCCCAGGTCAGGGTCGAGGTTCAGGGCGATGCCCAGGTGCGGATCGAGGTTGCCCACCTGCGCCGGGCCCTGATCAACCTGCTGAGCAACGCGGTGCAGCACACCGCAGCCGGGGAAGTGATCCAGGTGCGGATCGAGGTCCAGGAACACCAGGTGGCGATCGCCGTCAGCAACCCGGGGCAGGACATTGCCAGTGAACACCTGCCACGGCTGTTCGAGCGTTTCTACCGGGTGGATGCCTCGCGCAGCAACAGCGGTGCCAATCACGGCCTGGGGCTGGCCATCGTCAAGGCCATCGCCCTGATGCATGGCGGCGATGTGTTCGTGCGCAGCGACCGGGGCATCAATACCTTCGGCCTGTACCTGCCTCTCTGACTCGGAACTCTCGGATTCTCGGATTCTCGGATTCTCGGATTCTGTAGGAGCCGGCTTGCCGGCGAAGGCGTCAACACATCCGGCGCAAGGCAATAGGACGCGTTCGCTGGCAAGCCAGCTCCTACAAGCCAGCTCCTACTATTGTTTTTTTTGTAACAGTCCTTATCCTGTTCGGCTCTTTTTCCAGCAGCCACGTGGTTATATTTTTGTCGCACCGAATTGAACTTGCTCTGCAAGAAGGTCTTCAGAAATGTCCAACAGTATGGGTATCGCCAGCGCGTTCGTTTTGTCTTCCCTGTTCGTGGCACCAATGGCCATGGCCGAAGAATCCCAGGGATTCGTGGCAAGAAATGCCGCACGCGCCGCCGCTTTCGAACAAGCCCAGATCGCCCAGGCAGCCCAGCAGCAAAACACTCAGCAAGCCCAGAAGATCACTGCCAAGCAAAGCAAGAGCGACACTCAGAAAGACAGTTGATCCTAGCTTTCGACTTGTTTCCCTCGACAACTTCTCTGCTTTCAACCCGGGAGTAAGTTGTCTTAAAGCCGCTGAGTTCAGCGGCTTTTTTTTGCCGTATAGAAACCCTCGGCACACTCGTCATACCCAGAACAAGAAACACCCGAATTCACAATAAGAAGCCATTGTCGTTCACCAAAGGAGCTAAACGTTGTTCAAGACCTCACTGAAGATCAGCCCCCTGTTCATTGCAATCGCCGCAACGATCCCGACACTCGGGCAAGCCGCCGAAGAAACCAAGACCGAGGGTTTTGTCGAGGGTTCGAGCCTCAAGCTCAACGCCCGCAACTACTACATGAACCGCAACCGCCTGCAGCAGAACAAAGACAACATCGAATGGGGCCAGGGTTTTCTCGGCGTCTTCGAGTCGGGCTACACCCAGGGCACCGTGGGTTTCGGCCTTGATGCCAACGCCATGCTCGGCCTCAAGCTGGACGGTGGTGGCGGCACCACCAAGTCAAGCATCCTGCCTATCAGCGACGATGGCCGGCACAAGGCACCCGGCTCGTTCTCCACCGCCGGCGCCACCTTGAAAATGCGGGCCTTCGATACCGAGCTCAAGGCTGGCGACCTGTTCCTCAACAACCCGGTGATCGCCGGCGGCATGAGCCGCATGCTGCCCCAGACCTTCCGCGGCGTGAGCCTAACCAACCACAGCTTCGACGGCTGGTTGATCGAGGGCGGCCAGGCCAGCTTCACCAAGCCGTACAACCAGAGTGGACACAAACGCATCGGTACTTCCTACGGCAGCTTGCGCGAGGGCGACGAGAGCCTGCACCTGAACTGGGCCGGCGTGGCCTGGAGCGGCGTGCCAGGGCTGACCAGCAGCCTCTACGCGTCCGAACTCAAGGACATCTGGAACCAGTACTACTACGACCTGGACTACACCTACGCGGTCAACGAACTGGTCAGCCTCAACCCGGGCCTGCACTTCTATCACACTCAGGACACCGGCCAGGCGCTGCTGGGCAACATCGACAACAACACCTACAGCCTGCACTTCACCGTCGGCGTGGGTAACCACAGCGTCACCGCGGCCTATCAGCGGGTCAACGGCAACACACCGTTCGACTACATCGCCCAGGGCGACAGCATCTACCTGGACAACTCCCAGCAGTATTCGGACTTCAACGGCCCCAACGAGCGTTCGTGGAAGCTCAAGTACGCCTATGACTTTGCCGGTCTCGGCCTGCCGGGCCTGACTTCGGCGCTGTCCTACTCGCGCGGCGAGCTGGACCTGACCAAGGTCGATCCGGCCAGCCGCGGCTATGCCAGCTGGTACAGCGCCGACGGCAAGAACGCCAAGCACTGGGAGCGCGACCTGGACCTCAAGTACGTGGTGCAGGGCGGCAGCGCCAAGGACCTCGCCGTACGCCTGCAGTGGGCCACCAACCGTGGCGGCAACGGCTACGGCGCGCTGGACAACGACACCGACGAATACCGGGTGATCGTCGACTACCCGATCAACGTCTTCTAAGCCGCCCAAACAAAAAGACCAGCATGTTTTGCTGGTCTTTTTTTTATCGGAGATTTATACAAGCGCGCAGGCGTGACCGATTTCTGTAGCCCACGTCCACACTAGACTCAAAACTGTCGACGCAGCAGAAATCAAAATCATGAACGTGAGTAGTGCGACACCCCGCACAGGGAAGATCGCGTCAAATACCGAGCGCCTGCTGATCCTCTCCAGCTCGCTGATCGTTGTAGCCATTCTCGGCATCGTCACCTACCTGTTGATCCGCGAACACGCCGCTGCCGAACAGGCTGCCACACGTGCCGCCAACAACATCGTGCAACTGATCGACGCCGATGTATTGCGCAACGTCGAGCTCTACGACCTGTCTCTCAAGGGACTGATCAGTGCCGCGCAACGTGACGATCTGAAGGATGTTTCGGCGTCCATACGTCACCTGGCGCTGTTCGACCGGGCCACCGCAGCGCCCTACAAGGGCGACATCCTGCTGCTGGACAGGCACGGCGACGTGCTGGCCGACTCGGCCTCGGTCGTGCCGCGCACGGGCAACTACGCCGATCGCGAGTACTTTCGATCGCACATCGACAATCCGGACCCGAGGATGATGATCAGCCCGCCGTTCCGCGCGCGCACCGCCGATCACGACTGGCGGATCAGCTTCAGCCGCCGGCTCAGCGACGAGCATGGCCAGTTCATCGGGGTGGCCGAAGCGGCCATGCGCCTGAGCTACTTCAACGAGCTGTTCAGAAATCTGGATATCGGTCGCAACGGTACGATCAACCTGGTGAGCCGCGACGGCGTTCTGCTGGCCCAGCAACCGCCGCTGGCAGACGACCTGATAGGCAAGAACTTCAGCAGCCGCCCCAACTTCGTCCGCATTCTGCGTGAAGGCAACGGCAGCTTCAGCAGCGTCTCCAGCGTTGATCAGAAGCAGCGGCTATACACCTTTTCCCAGGTCGGCGATCTGCCCCTGATCGTGATTGTCGCGCTGTCCATCGACGAGGTCTTCGGAGCCTGGCAACGCACCGCGGTGCTGATCAGCGGCGCCACTGGCGCCCTCTGCATCGCCCTGTTCTGGCTGACCTGGCAGTTGTGCCGCGAACTGCGGCGCCGGCAGAGCGCCGAGCAGGAACTGGCGCGCCTGGCAGCCGTCGATGCCCTCACCGGCCTGGCCAATCGCCGGACCCTGGACCAGGTGCTGGGCAACGAATGGTCGCGGGCTCGGCGCGCCAACCTGCCGTTGTCGCTATTGATGGTCGATGTCGATCACTTCAAATCCTTCAACGACCGCTTCGGCCATCCGCTGGGGGACCAGGCCTTGCGTGCGGTGGCACAGAGCATTGGCGCCTGCGTCGGGCGCCCATCGGACCTGGCGGCGCGCTATGGCGGCGAGGAGTTTGCGGTCATCCTGCCAGGTACCGACAGTGCCGGCGCCGCCGTACTCGCCGAGAAGATCCGCACCAGTATCGCCGCCTTGCCGGCCATCAGCGAACACGCCGCGCCGCTGACCGTGAGCATTGGCATCAACACCTGGTCGGGTAACGCCGATATCGGTCTTGAACAATGGGTGAGCGACGCCGACAAGGCGCTGTATCAGGCCAAGTACAGCGGGCGCAACCGGGTGGTTTCCAACATGTCCCAGGGCGGCTCCAAGCGCGGCGCTTGAAACCGCAGGCATAAAAAAAGGCCATCCGGGGGGATGGCCTTCAAAAACAAAAGGAAAGAGAGAGTGACTTACACGGCCGCAACCGGACGCATGTAAGAGATCGGTGCAGTGCTGGCATCTTCGAAGGTCACGACTTCCCAGGCATCTTTCTGCTCAATCAACTTGCGCAGTAGCTGGTTGTTCAGTGCATGGCCCGACTTGAAGCCTTTGAACTCACCTATCAGGCTGTTGCCCAGCAGGTAGAGGTCGCCAATTGCATCCAGGATCTTGTGCTTGACGAATTCGTCTTCGTAGCGAAGACCGTCTTCATTCAGTACGCCATCCGAATCGACCACAATTGCGTTTTCCACGCTGCCGCCGAGTGCGAGGTTGTGCTTGCGCAGGTACTCGATATCACTCATGAAACCAAAGGTACGGGCGCGGCTGACTTCTTTTACAAACGAAGTACTGGAGAAGTCCACGCTTGCACTCTGGGTGCGGTCACGGAAAACCGGGTGATCGAAATCGATCTCGAAGCTCACTTTAAAACCATCGAAAGGCACGAAAGTGGCGCGCTTGTCGCCGTCTTCCACGGTCACTTCACGAAGGATGCGGATGAACTTTTTAGCTGCGTCCTGTTCTTCGAGGCCAGCAGATTGAATCAGGAATACGAAGGGTCCGGCACTGCCATCCATGATCGGGACTTCAGACGCGGAGAGCTCGACGTAGGCGTTATCGATGCCCAGGCCAGCCATGGCCGAGAGCAAGTGCTCCACCGTGTCCACTTTGACGTCACCGTTGACCAGAGTGGTCGACATCGTGGTTTCGCCAACATTTTCCGCGCGAGCAGGAATCTGCACCACAGGGTCCAGGTCGGCACGACAAAACACAATGCCGGTGTCGACAGGCGCAGGCTTGAGGGTCAGGTATACCTTCTCCCCGGAATGCAGGCCTACACCTGTGGCACGGATAATATTCTTCAGGGTGCGTTGTTTAATCATGGCTTGGGCCGCTTCAGCGCAAATTGCGAACTGGTATCAACAAAGGCTGGCGATAATAGCAGACCATGCCTTTGCTGAACACCAATCACCCTAATACCCCTGATGCATTCCATCAATCGGCCTGACGACGCAGGAATGCCGGGATGTCCAGGTAGTCCAGATCATCTTGCGGATTCAGCTTCGCCGCGGTCGCCGCGTTCGACTGCGCCTGATTACGCATGACGGTCGGACGGTCCAGGTCACGGTAGTTCACCGACGGCAGTTCCTGGCGAGCAGGGGCTGGCGCTTGCGACTGGGCGGACATGGAAGTCTGGACGGTGTTGTCGATGACCTTCACAGGCTTCTCGATTTTTGCGCCCAGGCCGGTGGCCACTACGGTTACATGCAGCTCGTCACGCATGTCCGGATCGATAACGGTACCGACCTTGACCATGGCGTGTTCGGAAGCGAAGGCCTCGATGATGCTACCCACGTCGGAGTACTCGCCCAGGGACAAGTCAGGACCGGCGGTGATGTTCACCAGGATGCCGCGTGCGCCTTCCAGGTTCACGTCTTCCAGCAGCGGGTTGCGGATCGCCGCTTCAGTGGCTTCACGTGCACGGTTCGGACCGCTGGCGCAGCCAGTGCCCATCATCGCCATGCCCATTTCGCTCATCACGGTACGTACGTCGGCGAAGTCGACGTTGATCATGCCCGGACGCTTGATGATGTCGGAAATACCGCGAACGGCACCGGCCAATACGTCGTCCGCCTTGGCGAAAGCCGACAGCAGGCTGGCGTCCTTGCCGAGGATGGTCAGCAGTTTCTCATTGGGGATGGTGATCAACGAGTCGACGCTTTCGCTCAGCGCGCGGATGCCCTCATCGGCGATCTGCATGCGCTTGCGGCCTTCGAACGGGAACGGACGGGTCACCACCGCAACGGTGAGGATGCCCATTTCCTTGGCCACTTCAGCAATGATCGGCGCCGCACCGGTACCGGTACCGCCGCCCATGCCGGTGGTGATGAACACCATGTTGGTGCCCGCCAGTACTTCAGCGATACGCTCGCGGTCTTCCAGGGCGGCTTGACGGCCGACTTCCGGATTGGCACCCGCGCCCAGGCCCTTGGTCACGCCGGTACCCAGTTGCAGGATGGTCCGCGCGCCGATGTTTTTCAGCGCTTGAGCATCAGTGTTGGCGCAGATGAACTCGACGCCTTCGATGTTGCTCTTGACCATGTGATTGACCGCGTTGCCGCCGCCACCGCCAACACCGATAACCTTGATTACCGGACTTTGCGGGATGTTGTCTACGAGTTCGAACATTTTCCCTCTCCTTTCATTTCTCTAGTTTTTCGCCTACTGCCTACTGCTTTGAAACGGTGTTGCGGTAAATCTTTAGAAGTTGCCCTGCACCCAGCTCTTGATGCGATCGAGCAGTGCCGCCTTGGGCTCGTCGCTGCTGTAGCTGTCGCGGCTGCCGATGCCGGAAAACGAGATGCCGTCGGACTGTTTCTGCAGCCCGTACAGCAGCAAGCCGACACCGGTGGAATAGATCGGGTTGCGCACCACGTCGGACAGGCCCTTGACACTGTGGGGCACGCCCAGGCGAACCGGCATGTGGAAAATTTCCTCGGCCAGTTCCACCGCGCCTTCCATCTTCGAAGTGCCGCCAGTGAGCACGATGCCCGCCGGGATCAGGTCTTCGTAGCCACTGCGGCGCAGTTCGGCCTGGATCAGGGTGAACAGTTCGTCGTAACGCGGTTCGACCACCTCGGCCAGGGCCTGGCGCGACAGTTCGCGCGGTGGGCGGTCGCCAACGCTTGGCACCTTGATGGTTTCGCCGGCACCGGCCAGCTTGGCCAGGGCGCAGGCGTAACGGATCTTGATTTCCTCGGCGTACTGGGTCGGGGTACGCAGGGCCATGGCGATGTCGTTGGTCACCTGGTCGCCGGCAATCGGAATCACCGCGGTGTGGCGGATCGCGCCTTCGGTGAAGATCGCCATGTCGGTGGTGCCGCCGCCGATGTCCACCAGGCACACGCCCAGCTCTTTCTCGTCGTCAGTGAGCACCGAGTAGGCCGAAGCCAGTTGTTCGAGGATGATGTCGTCGATTTCCAGGCCGCAGCGGCGCACGCATTTTTCGATATTCTGCGCGGCATTCACTGCACAGGTGACCACGTGCACCTTGGCTTCCAGGCGTACGCCGGACATGCCCAGGGGTTCACGCACGCCTTCCTGGTTGTCGATCACGTAATCCTGCGGCAGGGTGTGCAGAACCCGCTGGTCAGCCGGGATCGCCACGGCCTGGGCAGCGTCGAGGACCCGCTCCAGGTCCGCCGAGCTGACTTCACGGTCGCGAATCGCCACGATGCCGTGGGAGTTCAGGCTGCGGATGTGATTGCCCGCCACACCGACGAACGCCGAGTGGATACGGCAGCCCGCCATCAGTTGCGCCTCTTCCACCGCCCGCTGGATCGACTGCACGGTGGATTCGATATTCACCACCACGCCCTTCTTCAGGCCGCGGGAAGGATGGGTGCCGATGCCGACGATTTCCAGCGAGCCATCGGCCGCGACTTCGCCCACCAGCGCCACAACCTTGGAGGTACCGATATCCAGGCCGACGATCATTTTGCCGCTTTGCACATTTGCCATGGTCCTGCCTCTTCTTAATTCTTCGCGACGGCAGGTTGCGCCGTCGTGGGTGCCGCCGGATCGCGCCAGCCGACGGCCAGGCCGTTGGCGTAGCGCAGATCGATGCGCGCGATGTTCGTGATCTGTTCTTTCAGCGTTTTTTCATAAATGGCAATGAAGCGGCGCATCTTCTCCACCAGGTGATCGCGGCCCAGGAGCAGTTCGATACCCGGGCCGGCACTGCCGGCGCCGGTGGTCAGGAACCAGCTGCCGCGCTCACGCAGCTCCAGACGGGCGATCGAAAAGCCCAGCGGCCGCAGCATCTGGCTCAACACCTGATACTGCTGCATCACTTGCTGCTGGGCCCGCTGCGGCCCGAACAACTGCGGCAAGTGCTCATAGTTCGCCAGTTCACGCGGGGTGAAGGCCTGGCCCTGGTTGTTCAACAGCGCCTCGTCGCCCCAGCGGGCCACCGGCAGTTGTTCTTCCAGGCGAATCACCACTTGGTCCGGCCACACCCGACGTACCTCGGCGTGGGCGATCCAGGGCATCTGCTCCAGCTCGGTGCGCATGCTCGCCAGGTCGATGGTGAAGAAGCTCGCCGCGACATAAGGCGCGATCCGCTGCTGCACCGCCTGCTGGCTGATGTAGCTCAAGTCCCCCTGCACCGCGATCTTGGTGATCGGGCGGTCGGCGTACGGCAGCAGGCGCTGGGCCCCTTCATAGGTGCCAAACCCCAGAGCCACCAGCAGCACCGGCCAGAACAGGCTTTTCAGAAAGCCGAAGTTGGCTTTCGGCAGGCGCGCCGACATCGGCTCTTTGGCCACCATTCGGCTGGCACCCCGCGGCACCGGCTTGCGGCCGGGTGCGGGTTGCTGATGACGAAGCGACGCGCCTTGCATGGACTTAACCTCTCGCCTCAAGACTGGCTGCCAGGATGGCCAATACCAGTTGCTGGAAATCCAGGCCGGCCGCGCGGGCCGCCATCGGAACCAGACTGTGATCGGTCATGCCCGGAGCGGTATTCACTTCCAGGAACCAGAACTGCCCCTGGGCGTCCTGCATCACGTCGGCACGTGCCCAACCGGCGATACCGAGCGCCTCACAGGCTTTCGCCGTGAGTTCCATGAGTTCCTGTTCCTTGGAGCTGTCGAGCCCGCACGGGATCCGGTACTGGGTATCGGAAGCCAGGTACTTGGCGTCGTAGTCGTAAAATGTGTGGGGAGTGCCCAGGGCGATGGGTGGCAGCACCTGGTCACGCAGGGTCGCGATGGTGAACTCCGGACCCTGGATCCATTGCTCGACCAACACTTGCGAATCGTAGGTACTGGCCGCCTTCCATGCGTCGAACAATTCGGACGCGGAAGTCACCTTGGCCATACCGATACTGGAGCCTTCATGAGCCGGTTTGACGATCAAAGGCAGGCCCAGTTCCGCCACCGCGGAAATACAATCGGCCTCGGAGCTCAATACGGCGTGGCGCGGCGTCGGAATGCCCAGGCTGTGCCAGACCTGCTTGGTACGCAGTTTGTCCATGGCCAGGGCCGAAGCGAGGATGCCGCTGCCGGTGTAAGGAATCCCCAGGCACTCCAGCAGCCCTTGCATGCTGCCGTCTTCACCGCCACGACCGTGGAGAATGATGAAGGCACGATCGATCTTCTCGCTCAAGAGACGATGCAGCAGATCATCGCCGACGTCGATGCCGAAGGCGTTCACACCGCCGCTCTGCAGCGCTTCAAGCACGGCCTTGCCGGACTTGAGCGACACTTCGCGCTCGGCGCTCTTGCCACCGTAAAGAACGGCGACGCGACCGAAATCGCTCGGTTTCACGGTAGAGAACAGGTTGGCGTAGGCAGCGGTCATTTCGCCCCCTTGCCAGCGGCTACAGCACCGGCGAACAGCGGGCTGCCGAGCAGTTTTGGCGCCAGGCCACCGATGTCACCGGCACCCTGACACAGTAGGATGTCACCGGCGCGCAGCAACGGCTTGACCAGCGGTGCCAGGTCGACCCCACGCTCGATGTAGATCGGGTCCAGTTGGCCACGCTGACGGATGCTGTGGCACAACTGACGGCTGTCGGCGCCCGGGATCGGCTCTTCGCCGGCCGGGTAGACCTCCATCAGCAGCAATACGTTGGCATCGGCCAGTACCTGCACGAAGTCGTCGTACAGGTCGCGGGTACGGCTGAAACGGTGCGGCTGGTAGACCATCACCAGGCGGCGTTCCGGCCAGCCACCGCGCACGGCCTTGATCACCGCAGCGACTTCGGTCGGGTGGTGACCGTAGTCGTCCACCAGCATCACGTTGCCCCCTTCCACCGGCAGTTCGCCATAGACCTGGAAGCGTCGGCCCACACCCTGGAAGCCCGACAGGCCCTGGACAATGGCTTCATCGCTGATGCCTTCGTCGGTGGCGATGCAGATGGTCGCCAGGGAGTTCAGCACGTTGTGGTTGCCCGGCATGTTCACCGACACGTCCAGCGGCTCGCGGTCGCGACGCAGTACGGTGAAGAAGGTCTGCATGCCTTGCTGGCGTACATTGATGGCGCGCACGTCGGCTTCTTCGCTGAAGCCGTAGGTCACGGTCGGACGCTTGACCTGCGGCAGGATCTCGCGCACCACCGGATCGTCCAGGCACATCACTGCCAGCCCGTAGAACGGCAGGTTGTGCAGGAAGTCGACAAAGGTTTTCTTCAGTTTGTTGAAGTCACCGTCGTAGGTCGCCATATGGTCGGCGTCGATGTTGGTGACCACAGCCACCAGCGGTTGCAGGTGCAGGAAGCTGGCATCGCTTTCGTCGGCTTCGGCAATCAGGTAACGGCTGGTGCCCAGTTGTGCATTGGTGCCCGCTGCATTCAGCCGCCCGCCGATGACGAACGTCGGGTCCAGGCCGCCAGCGGCGAATACCGAGGCCAGCAGGCTGGTGGTGGTGGTCTTGCCGTGGGTGCCGGCCACGGCCACGCCGTGACGGTAGCGCATCAGTTCGGCGAGCATTTCCGCCCGCGGCACCACTGGAATACGCCGTTCCAGAGCGGTGGCAACTTCCGGGTTGGAAGTGTTCACGGCGCTGGAAACCACCAGCACATCGGCATTGGCAGCGTTCTCGGCGCGGTGGCCGATGAAAATCTGTGCGCCAAAGGACTCCAGGCGCTCGGTAACCGGCGATGCCTTGAGGTCGGAACCGGAAACCTGGTAGCCCAGGTTCAGCAGCACTTCAGCAATCCCGCACATGCCCACGCCGCCGATACCGACGAAGTGGATGCGGCGGATGCGGCGCATTTCCGGCTGCGGCATGGCTTTCTGATTCTCAACCATGGGCCACCTCCAGGCAGATATTCACTACGTCGTGGGTGGCGCCGGGCTTGGCCAGGCGGCGGGCGGCCTGGGCCATGTTGTCGAGTCGTTCTGGTTGCATCAAAACCTCTGTCAGGCGAGCGGCAAGGTCCGCAGCACCAGTCGTTCTTTGCGGCATCAGGAAGGCAGCACCTTCACGAGCCAAATATTCGGCATTGCGGGTCTGGTGGTCGTCGATCGCGTGGGGCAAAGGCACCAGCATCGAGGGCAGACCGGCGGCAGCCAGTTCGCTGACGGTCAACGCGCCTGCGCGACAGACCACCAGGTCGGCCCAGCCATAGGCTTGGGCCATGTCTTTGATAAAGGGCTGCACCTGCGCCTCGACGCCGGCGGCGCGATAGCGCTCTGCAGTGACTTCATCGTGGTTTTTGCCGGCCTGGTGGAACACCTCCGGGCGCAGCTCGGGGGCGACCTGTGCCAAGGCTTCCGGCAACAGCTTGTTCAACGGCTCTGCGCCCAGGCTTCCGCCCAGGATCAGCAAACGCGCCTTGCGTCCGGCCAGGGCCTCGCGCGGTGTTTCGAGGAACAGTTCGGTGCGTACCGGGTTGCCCGTGGTGCGCCGGCTTTGCGAGGCACCGAAGGTGTCCGGGAAAGCTTCGCAGACTCGGGCAGCCAACGGCACCAGCAGCCGATTGGCGGTACCGGCCACGGCGTTCTGTTCGTGAACGATGACCGGCACCCCGGACAACTTCGCGGCAACTCCACCAGGGCCGGTCACATAACCGCCAAAACCCAGGACACAGACCGGCTTCAACTGGCGAATGACCCGCCACGCCTGGAGCACGGCCTTGATCAACACGAACGGCGCCTTGAGCAGGGACAGCTTGCCCTTGCCCCGCAAACCGCTGACGTTGATCAGGTGCAACGGCAACCCGGCCGCAGGCACCAGATCGTTTTCGATGCCACGTGGGGTGCCTAGCCAGTGCACGGTGTAGCCACGGGCCTGGAACTCGCGGGCGCAGGCCAGTGCCGGGAACACGTGGCCTCCGGTGCCGCCGGCCATGATCAGGACATTAGCGCCCATGGCTCGGCTCCTCGGCGAAGTCACTTTCACTGAACTCCATCTCTTCACTGCCCAGGTGGGTCCTGCTCTCCCATTCGATACGCAGCAACAACCCCAGACAGGCGCAGCAGATCACCAGCGAGCTGCCGCCATAACTGAGGAAAGGCAAGGTCAGGCCCTTGGTCGGCAACAGGCCGACGTTCACCCCGATGTTGATCAGGAATTGACCAATCCACAGGAACGACAGGCCGTAGGCGACATAGGCGGCAAAGAACTGCTTGGCCTTTTCCGCCCACAGGCCGATGTACATGCCGCGGATACAGACAAAGACGAACAGCGCCACCGTGCACAGCGAACCGACGGCGCCCAGCTCTTCAGCCAGTACCGAGAACACGAAGTCTGTGTGAGCCTCCGGCAGGTAGAACTGTTTCTGCACGCTGTTGCCCAGGCCGACGCCCAGCCACTCGCCGCGACCAAAGGCGATCAACGCCTGGGACAGCTGGTAGCCGGCACCGAACTGGTCGGCCCAGGGGTCGGCGAAGTTGGTCAGACGTGCCATACGATAGGGTTGCATCTGGATCAGCAGCACCACCGCGGCAACCGCCAGCACCACCATCAGGGAAAACCGGAACAGCCCGACCCCTCCCAGGAACAGCATGGCCGCAGCGGCGCCCATCATTACGACAGTGGCGCCGAAGTCCGGCTCCATCAGCAGCAGGCCAGCCATGGGCAGCAGCACGATGAACGGCTTGAAGAAGCCCATCCAGCTCTCGCGCACTTCTTTCTGGCGCCGCACCAGGTAACCGGCGAGGTAGATCACCACGAACACCTTGGCGATCTCGGAAGGCTGGACGTTGAAAAAGCTGAAGCCGATCCAGCGCATCGAACCGTTCACTTCCCGGCCGATCCCCGGAATGATCACCATCACCAGCAGGCCGAAGGCACCGATCAGCATCAACCAGCCCAGGCGCTGCCAGGTGGCGATCGGGATCATCATGGTGACGATGCAGGCACCCAGGCCCAGCAGGATGTAGATCAGGTGGCGAATCATGTAGTACAGGGCGCTGCCCGACTGCGCCGCCGCCACTTCAGTGGAGGCCGAGGCAATCATGACCAGGCCCAGGCCGAGCAGGGTCAGGCAACCGGCGAGCATCGGGAAGTCGAGGTCGATGCCCCGACCGGTGATGATCGGCGATGGATAGGGCTTGATGATGTTTCTCAGGTTCATGCCAGTTCCTCCACAACGCGGACGAACTGGTGGCCACGGTCTTCGTAGTTCTTGAACATGTCGAAACTGGCGCAGGCCGGCGACAGCAGCACCACATCACCGGGCTGGACAGTGGCGCGGCATTGCTCCACGGCTTCCTGCAGCGAGCCGACACGAATCAGCGGCACGGCGTCACCGATGGCTTCGCCGATCTGATCGGAGTCGCGCCCCATCAGGATCACCGCGCGGCAGTTGGCCGCCACCGGGCCGCGCAGATCCTTGAAGTCGGCGCCCTTGCCGTCACCACCGGCGATCAGCACGATCTTGCCTTCGATGTCGGCGCCAAGGCCTTCGATGGCCGCCAGGGCGGCGCCCACGTTGGTGGCCTTGGAGTCGTTGTAGTACGCCACGCCATCCAGGTCGCGAACCCACTGGCAGCGATGCTCGAGGCCGGCGAAAGTGCGCAGCGCCGCGAGCATGGCGTCGAACGGCAAGCCCACTGCATGACCCAGGGCCAAGGCTGCCAGGGCGTTGGACTGGTTATGGGCGCCGCGGATCTTCAGCTCGCGCACGGGCATCAGGTTCTGGAACTCGAAGGCCAGGTACTTCTCACCGTCCTCTTCGCGCAGGCCGAAGGCCTTGAAATCAGGCTTGCTCAGGCCGAAGGTCCAGCATGGCAGGCCTTCACCGATCAATGGCCGGGTCAGAGCGTCCTGGCGGTTGAACACCACCTGCCGGGCGCCACGGAAGATCCGGTGCTTGGCCAGGTGGTAGGCCGGCAGGCCGCTGTAACGGTCCATGTGGTCTTCGCTGATGTTGAGCACGGTGGCCACTTCGGCGCCCAACTGGTCGGTGGTCTCCAGCTGGAAGCTGGACAGCTCCATCACGTACAGCTCGACGTCATCGCTGAGCAGGTCCAGGGCCGGGGTCCCGAGGTTGCCGCCGACCGCCACGCGCTTGCCCGCCGCCGCTGCCATCTCTCCCACCAGGGTGGTCACGGTGCTCTTGGCGTTGGAACCACTGATTGCCACGATCGGTGCCTTTGCGTTACGCGCGAACAGCTCGATATCACCGGACAATTTCACCCCACGGGCAGCAGCAGCCTGCAGGGCCGGGGTCGCCAGGGCCAGGCCGGGGCTCACGTAGAGTTCGTCGGCACGGCACAGGAAGTCCACGTCCAGCTCGCCACAACGCACCTCCACCTGCGGGTAGTCACGCCGCAGCGTGGCCAGCTCAGGTGGATTTTCCCGCGTATCGGCCACCGCAAAGGCAACGCCCCGGCTCGCCAGGAAGCGAACCAGGGACATGCCGCTCTTGCCGAGGCCGACAACGATGCGGAAGTGGTCAGAAGCGATCAGAGACACTCGTTCTACCTCAGCTTCAGGGTGGCAAGGCCGATCAGCACCAGAATCACGGTGATGATCCAGAAACGGACGATCACGCGCGGCTCGGGCCAGCCCTTGAGTTCAAAATGGTGGTGAATCGGCGCCATGCGAAACACACGGCGGCCGGTCAACTTGAAGGAGGCAACCTGGATCACCACGGACAGGGTTTCCATCACGAACACGCCGCCCATGATGAACAGAACGATTTCCTGACGGACGATGACCGCGATAGTGCCCAGGGCCGCGCCCAGCGCCAGGGCGCCAACATCACCCATGAACACCTGCGCCGGGTAAGTGTTGAACCACAAGAAGCCCAGGCCCGCGCCAATCAGCGCACCACAGAAGACAATCAGCTCTCCCGCCCCGGGGACATAGGGAATCAGCAGGTATTCGGCGAACTTCACGTTACCCGACAGGTAGCAGAAGATCCCCAGCGCACCGCCCACCATCACCGTAGGCATGATCGCCAGGCCATCGAGGCCATCGGTCAGGTTGACCGCGTTGCTCGAACCGACGATGACGAAATAGGTCAGGACCACGAAGCCGATGCCAAGGGGAATGCTCACGTCCTTGAGCATCGGGATCAGCAGAGTGGTTTCCACCGGACTCTGGGCAGTCATATAAAGGAAGATCGCCGCGCCCAGGCCGAACACCGATTGCCAGAAATACTTCCAGCGGCTGGGCAGGCCACGGGAATTCTTCTCGATCACCTTGCGATAGTCGTCGACCCAGCCGATGGCGCCAAAGGCCAGGGTCACCAGCAGCACGACCCACACATAGTGGTTGCGCAGGTCGGCCCACAGCAGGGTGCTGATACCGATGGCCGAGAGAATCAGCGCGCCGCCCATGGTCGGTGTGCCCGATTTGGACAGGTGAGATTGCGGACCATCGTTACGCACGGACTGGCCGATCTGGCGGTTCTGCAGAGTACGGATCATCCACGGACCCAGGCACAGCGCCAAAGACAGCGCAGTCAGTACCCCGAGGATCCCGCGCAGGGTCAGGTACTGAAAGACCGCGAAGCCTTTGTAGAACTGTTGCAGGTACTCCGCTAGCAGCAGCAGCATCAATGTTTCTCCGTACTGGAGCCGCACAAAGCCGCGACGATGTTTTCCATCACCGCGCTGCGCGATCCTTTGATCAAAATGGTGGTATTTGGGTCTTGCTCGACGCCCAGGGCGGCAATCAGGTCAGCCTGGCTGGCGAAGTGGCGCGCGTGCTCGCCGAAGGCGGCAACGGCATGAGCCATCATCGGGCCTACGGCGTAGAGGGCCGAAACCTTGCCAGCGGCATATGCACCTACTTCGCGGTGCCCCTGCTCCGCCCACTCGCCCAACTCGCCGATGTCTCCGAGCACCAGGACGGTGCGGCCGGAAAAGCCGGCGAGTATATCAACGGCGGCGCACATTGAGGTGGGGTTTGCGTTGTAAGTGTCATCAATGACCCGCATGCCGTTCTTGGCCAGTTGGGCGACGGTACGCCCCTTGACCGGCTGCACCGCATTCAGGCCGGTGACGATGCCGAACAGCGAGACGCCCATGGCGTGGGCCGCGGCTGCCGCAGCCAGGGCATTGGCAACGTTATGGGTACCCAGCAGGTTCAATTGCACCGCCTCCACACCCTTGGGGCTGTGCAACTTGAAGGATGGGCAGCCACGGGCATCGCGACCGATATCGGAGGCAAAGAAATCGGCAGAGCTATCAGTCAGGGCGAAGCTCAACACCTGACGGCCGGCAGCACGGGCCTTCCAGATAGGGAAAGCCTTGTCGTCCAGGTTGAGCACGGCGATCCCGGCGCTATCGAGGCCCTCCAGGATTTCCCCCTTGGCCTCGACAATCTTCTCCGGCCCGCCAAACTCACCGACGTGAGCGGTACCGGCGTTATTGATGATCGCTACGTGGGGGCGAGTCATGGCCACGGTGTAGGCAATCTCGCCGATGCGCGAAGCGCCCAGCTCTATCACTGCGGCTGTGTGTTCCGGGGCCAGTTCCAGCAGGGTCAGGGGCGCACCCAGGTCATTGTTCAGGTTGCCCCGAGTAGCGTGTACCGGACCACGGGTGCGCAGGATGCTGGCGAGCATTTCCTTGACCGTGGTCTTGCCGCTGGAGCCGGTTACCGCAGCGACCGGGCGGCTGAACGCGGCGCGATTGAGCGCACCCAACTGCCCCAGCGCCAGGCGAGTGTCCTTGACCAGCAGTTGCGGCAGCGTGCTGTCGGGAACCTCACGTTCAACCAACGCCGCCACGGCGCCCTTGGCCGCCACTTCATTCAAGTAATCGTGGCCGTCAAAGCGTGGGCCGGTCAGAGCAATAAACAGTTGGCCGGCCTGAATCGCCCGGCTATCGATACTGACGCCGCTAAAACGAGCATCGCCCGCGATCAGGCGGGCGTCCAATGGAGCCGAGACTTCACTGAGTTGCAGGGCTTTAAGCATGGCCCACCTCCCACGCGGTCAAGGCTTTGTCCGCCTCGGCGAGATCAGAAAAATCATGTCGCTGGCCGTTTATTTCCTGGTAATCCTCATGGCCTTTACCGGCCAGCACCACCACGTCATCAGCCGACGCGGAAGCGATCAGGCGAGCAATGGCCAGCCCGCGACCGGCTACGAATTCCACCTTTTCTGCCGCGCTGAAACCGGCACGAATATCGTCGAAGATTTGGGCCGGGTCTTCGCTGCGTGGGTTGTCATCAGTCACCAGCACGCCGTCGGCCAGACGCTCGACCACCTCAGCCATCAACGGACGCTTGCCGCGGTCCCGGTCGCCGCCACAACCGAACAGGCACAGCAGGCGGCCCTTGGCGTGCGGACGCAGGGCCAGCAAGACTTTTTCCAGGGCATCCGGGGTGTGGGCGTAATCCACCACCACCAGCGGCTGAGTACCGCCACCCAGGCGCTGCATGCGTCCGGCGGGGCCTTCAAGCTTGGGCAGGACCGCAAGAATTTCGTCCAGCGCGTATTCAAGACCCAACAACGCACCTACCGCAGCCAGCACGTTGCTCAGGTTGAAGCGCCCGAGCAGGCAACTGCGCAGGTGGTGCTCACCCTGTGGAGTCACCAGGGTCGCGCGCACGCCATCATCGTCAAAACGCGCTTCGCGGCAGTACAGATAAGCAGCGGCGTCTTCGAGGCTGTAAGTGATCAGTCGTGACTCATGTTTGTCCGCCGCCAGTTGCCGGCCAAAATCGTCGTCGAGGTTGATCACCCGGCAACGCAGGTCGTTCCAGGCAAAGAGCTTGGCCTTGGCTGCGCCATAGGCTTCCATGGTCCCGTGGTAATCCAAATGGTCACGGGACAGGTTGGTCAGCACCGCCACATCGAAAGCCAGTGCCGCCACGCGCCCCTGATCCAGGCCATGGGAAGAGACCTCCATGGCCACCGCCTTGGCTCCTGCATTCTTCAAGTCCGCCAGGGTGGCCTGCACGGCAATCGGGTTCGGCGTGGTGTGCATCCCGCTTTGCAGCGCGCCATGAAACCCGGTCCCCAGGGTACCTACCAGGCCACAACGCTGGCCGAGCAAATCCAGGGCCTGAGCCACCAGTTGGGTAACGCTGGTCTTGCCGTTGGTGCCGGTCACGCCCACCAGGTTCAACTGGCGGCTCGGGTCACCATAGAAGCGCCCGGCTATGTCCGACAGCTGCGCCGCCAGGCCCTTGACCGGAATCAGCGGTACATCGGTCAGCGGCAACACAGTTGCCCCTTCCACTTCATAAGCCACCGCGGCAGCGCCGCGCTGCAGGGCATCGGCAATGTGCGCACGCCCATCGAACCTGGCGCCGGGCACCGCAAGAAACAGGTCCCCGGCCCGCACGTTACGGCTGTCCAGGGTCAACTCACGAATCAGCAGGTCGCGACCGGCGTGGGCGAAAATCTTGTTCAGGCTAAGAGACATCAGCCGCGCCCTCCATTGGCTCGTACAGGGGTGCCGGATGCGGCGTTGGCCTGCTGCGTGGTCGGCAGGTTGTCCGGGGTGATGTTCATCAAGCGCAGGGTGCCGGACATCACTTTGCTGAACACCGGCGCCGATACCAGGCCACCGAAGTAACCGGCTTTGCTCGGTTCGTCGATCACCACCACGATCGCGTAGCGTGGATCACTCATCGGACCGAAGCCGGCGAACAGCGAGCGGTAGGAGTTCTCGGCGTAGCCCTTGGTACCCACCGAAGTCTTGCGCGCAGTACCACTCTTGCCAGCCACGTGATAGGCCGGAACCTGTGCACGGAATACTCCGCGCGGGGCCTCGATCACTTGCTGCAGCATGCCCTGCATGGTCTTGGCGACATTTTCCGGAATCACCTGGGTGGTCTGCGGAGTCTTGTCGGACTTGATCAGTGTCAGCGGCGCAATACGGCCGTTGTTGGCCAATGCGGAAAAGGCGTGCACCAGCTGGATCGCGGTCACCGACAGGCCGTAGCCATAGGACAGGGTCGCGGTTTCCGCCTTGCGCCATTCGCGGTAGTTCGGCAGGTTGCCGACCCGTTCACCAGGGAAGCCGAGCCCCGTGTCCTGGCCCAGACCGATTTTCTGTGCCAGGCGGAAAATGGTTTCGCCGCCGATATCGAAGGCCACCTTACTCATGCCGACGTTACTGGAGTTGATCAGGATGCCGGTCAGGTCGAGTACCGGGCCTTCGGTCTTGGAAACGTCACGGATGGTGTATTTGCCCAACTGCAGGGTGCCCGGGTAGACCTCGACGGTATCGCTGGGCTTCCAGCGTCCGGTTTCCAGTGCGGCGCTCATGGAGATCGCTTTCATGGTCGAGCCAGGCTCGAATACGTCGATCATCGCGCGGTTGCGCATCATCGCCGGCTGCAGGTTGCGCCGGTTGTTCGGGTTGTAGGTCGGCTGGTTGACCATGGCCAGGATCTCGCCGGTCTTCACATCCATGATCACCAGGCTGCCAGCCTTGGCACCGTTCTCGACGATGGCGTTGCGCAGCTCGCGGTTGGCCAGGTATTGCAGGCGCAGGTCAATCGACAACGCCAAGGGCTTGCCGGCCTTGGCGTTCTTGGTGACCTGGACGTCCTTGATCAGCCTGCCGCGCCGGTCCTTGATCACCTGGCGCTTGCCCGGAACCCCTGCGAGCCATTCGTCGTAGGCCAGTTCCACCCCTTCGCGACCGCGGTCGTCGATATCGGTGAAACCCACCATGTGCGCGGTTACTTCGCCGGCTGGATAGAAGCGTCGGAATTCCTCGATGCCATAGACACCGGGGACCTTCAGATCCAATACGGCCTGGCCCTGTTCAGGCGTCAGGCCTCGGACCAGATAGATGAACTCTTTATTGGCCTGGGCTTCAAGCCGCTCGGCCAGGGCTTTCGGGTCTTGGCCAAGTGCCATGGCCAGCGCCGGCCAGCGATCCTTGGCCAGCTGCATTTCCTTGGCATTGGCCCAGAGGGTGGTCACGGGCGTACTGACGGCCAGCGGCTCGCCATTGCGATCGGTGATCAGACCGCGGTGCGCGGGAATCGGAATGTGCCGGACACTGCGTGCATCGCCCTGCCCCTTGAGGAAGTCACGGTCGACCACTTGCAGGTCGATGATGCGCCAGGCAATCGCCGACACCATGACCGCCAGCAAACCCAGCACTACACGGAAACGCCATGGATAGAGCGCGCCTTCGAGCTTCATGGCGCCACCATGCGAACTTCGGCCGCGCCGGGAATGTGCATTTTCAATTGTTCGGTGGCCAGCACTTCAATGCGGCTGTGAGCAGTCCAGGTGCTTTGCTCAAGAATAAGACGGCCCCATTCGGCCTGGGCTTTGTCACGCACGCTCAACTCGCCGTACAGCGTATTGAGCAACTGACGGTTCCAGTGGGCGCTGTAGGACACCGCAATCGCGGAAACCAGAACGCCGACGAATAGCAGGAACATGAAAAAGCTTCCGCCCGGAAGTGGCTTGGCGAAAAGCTTGCTCACCGAAGCTTCTCCGCGACGCGCATGACGGCACTGCGGGCACGCGGGTTGGCCCTGAGCTCTGCCTCGGAAGCGAACTGCGCTTTGCCGTGGATCTTGATTTTCGGCACAAAGGCTTCGAAACGCACCGGCAAATTGCGCGGCAGATTGTCCGATTCGCCCTTGACCAGACGACGCATGAACAATTTGACGATGCGGTCTTCCAGGGAGTGGAAGCTGATCACCACCAGGCGACCACCCACTTCCAGGGACTCCAGTGCAGCTTCAAGGCCAGCCTCGAGATCACCCAGTTCATTGTTGACGTGAATGCGCAGCCCCTGGAAAGCACGGGTAGCCGGGTTCTTGCCCTTCTCCCAAGCCGGGTTGGCGACTTTCAACACTTCAGCCAGATCAGCGGTACGCTCGAACGGCTGGATCTCGCGGCGCTCGACCACGGCTCGCGCCATGCGACCGGAGAAACGCTCCTCGCCGTACTCCTTGAATACCCGGGCAATTTCCTCTACCGGAGCGGTGGCGATGAACTGCGCAGCACTGATGCCGCGAGTCGGGTCCATGCGCATATCCAGCGGGCCGTCATTGAGAAAACTGAAGCCGCGTTCAGGGTCGTCCAGCTGCGGCGAAGACACCCCCAGATCCAGCAGGACACCGCTGACCTTGCCCGCCAGGCCGCGTTCGGCAACTTCCGAACCGAGCTCGGCGAAACTGCGCTGTACAACGACAAAGCGGCCGTCTTCGGCCGCTAGCGCTTGCCCGGTGGCAATCGCCTGGGGATCCTTGTCGAATCCGAGGAGGCGCCCCTGGGGCCCGAGCTTGCTGAGAATCAGCCGGCTATGCCCGCCACGCCCGAAGGTGCCATCCAGATAGCAGCCATCAGGACGTACGGCGAGAGCCTCGACGGCTTCGTCAAGCAGTACGGTGATGTGGTTAAAGCCGCTATCAATAGTCACAGGATCAAATCACGCAGTTCATCAGGCATGGCGCCCGGTTGTTGAATAGCTGCCAGGTCCGCTGCGGAAACAGCATTCCAGGCATCCTCGTCCCACAATTGGAACTTGTTCAGTTGGCCCACCAGCATTGCGCGCTTATCCAACTTGGCATATTCACGCAGGCGCGGAGGCACCAGAAAACGACCACTGCCATCGAGTTCAAGGTCGACGGCGTTACCAATCAGCAAACGCTGCAAACGACGGTTCTCTTCACGAAGAGAAGGCAGTGCGCGCAGTTTGGTTTCAATCAGCTCCCACTCATCGAGGGGGTAAACACACAAACAGGGATCAACGGCATCGATGGTGACGATTAACTGCCCGGAACTTCGCGAAACGAGCTCGTCACGATACCGGCTCGGCATGGCGAGACGGCCTTTTGCATCGAGACTGATAGCGTTAGCTCCGCGAAACACGTCAGCGTTTCTCCAAATTTTAGCGTTTTGCGCTCAAAAAACCCACTTCATGCCACTTTCCGCCACTTGCGCACACTATAGGAATGCGCCCACACCACCGTCAAGGCGCGCGGCGACGGAAAAGCCTTATAGAACGGAGATTTAGGAGACTTAAAGGAGAGGTAACGGGAATTCGAAGGGTGTTTCAGAGCATCAACTTCCGACAGCTCAATAAGCTGCAGCGCGAAGTTAAAGTAATTTATTAAGAGTAAGATTTTTTCGGTATTACAAAAACGCTTCTGCTATTGATTCAAGCAGGGAGGGAAAAGGTGGAGAGTCGATCTGTAAGCCGGGTTCTGTCGAGGACAGTCATTCCTCTACGATGGCCATCACTGGACATCTTTAGCAACCTACCCGGTTCCAGCGCGGGCCACGCCTTGGAACCCTATTTGGTCTTGCTCCGAGTGGGGTTTACCTAGCCACGAACTGTTACCAGACGTGCGGTGCGCTCTTACCGCACCTTTTCACCCTTACCGGCACCGAAGTGCTTAGGCGGTTATTTTCTGTGGCACTTTCCGTAGGCTCACGCCCCCCAGGCATTACCTGGCACTCCGCCCTATGGAGCCCGGACTTTCCTCCCCCCTCTAATTTTCATAGAGGGCAGCGACTGTCCAATCGACTCTCCGCCGCGCAGGTTAACGGCAGAGCGAACGAAGAACAAGCGCTAAAAGCCTTTGGCCACCCTGCTACGCAATTTATTGTTCTTTCTGTTTATCCAGGGCCACCTGATACAGCACATTCTTGCGCTCGCCGGTGATTTCCGCAGCCAAAGCAGCAGCCCGCTTCAGCGGCATTTCCTTGAGCAACAGGTCGAGGATACGCATCGACTCACTACTGATCGCCTCATCACTTTCCGGCGCTGTCCACCCCGCGACCAGCACCACGCACTCCCCACGCTGCTGATTGCTGTCGGACTCGACGAACTGGCGCAGCTCGGAAAGTGGCAGCCCCTTCAGGGTCTCGAAGGTCTTGGTCAATTCACGCGCCAGCAATGCCGGCCGCTCACCACCGAATACCGACTCCATATCCTGCAGGCATTCAAGTATGCGATGCGGCGCCTCATAGAAAATCAGCGTACGCGGCTCTTCCTTGACCGCTTCCAGCCGCGCCCTGCGCCCGACCGCCTTGGCCGGCAGAAAGCCTTCGAAGATGAACCGGTCTGAAGGCAAGCCCGCCGCCGACAACGCCGCGATCAGAGCACAAGCCCCCGGTACTGGAACCACATTGATACCCGCCGCCCGCGCCTGGCGCACCAGGTGGTAGCCGGGATCGGAAATCAGCGGCGTGCCCGCATCGGAGATCAAGGCGACATTATCCCCAGCCAGCAGACGAGTAATGAAGCGACTGCCCTCATCACGCTCGTTGTGCTCATGGCAGGCAGCCAGGGGCGTGGAAATACCAAAGTGCTGCATCAGGCGCTGGGAATGCCGGGTATCTTCGGCAGCGATCAACGACACCTCGCGCAACAGCTTCAAGGCCCGGGCGCTGATATCGTCCAGGTTGCCGATGGGCGTCGCCACCACATAAAGCGAGCCAGCAGCGGAATTCAAAGGACCTGGAGCAGTCAAAGCGCACACCTCTTGATCGGCAAAAGCGCCATTGTAGCGCGTTGAAGCATTCTCAATACGCCTTGCGATCAGCCGGTATGGCGCTGTGCCGCGACCTTTCAGGCAGCCAAGCAACATTTGCTTGAGCTAAATCGACGGTTTATCGCCAGTAACATCGCACCCCAGCCAGCGCTTGGGTACAATTCCACGCTCATTTGATCGAGTATCAGGAACACTTACATGATCGCTTGCCTGCGGCTGTTTCTTGCCCTCTGCCTGGCTACCCTTCTGGTGGCTTGCGCCAGCTCGCCCTCTTCCAGCCTTGGCGAACTTCCACGGACACCGGATGCCAGTATCGAGCAACTGCTCGAACAGGCCGCCACCAGCAAAACTCCGGAAAAAGCAGCCCTGCTGCGCCTGAGCGCCGCCGACCTGGCGTATCGTCAAGGCAATGCCGGACGCGCCGGACAAATCCTGCAGCAAGTGCCGCTGGATCAACTCAAGCCTGCCCAGCAAATCTTCGCCAGCACCCTGTCCGCAGAGCTGGCCCTGGTGCGCAACCAGCCAAAGGCTGCCCTCACCGCACTGAGCCATCCAAGCCTGCAACACCTGAGCGAACTGCCGGCAGCTCAACAGATTCGCACCGGCAGCGTTCATGCTCGCGCACTGGAAGCCGACGGCCAGACATTGGCCGCCGCCAAAGAGCGCATCGTTATCGCGCCCTTGCTCAAGGATGATGCAGCAGCCAAAAACCACGAAGCCATCTGGGCACTGATTGCCGCCCTGCCGACCGATCAGTTGCAGCCTGCCGGCAATGACGACCTGGCCGGCTGGATGAGCCTGGCCCTGGCAGTCAAGAGCGCCGGCACCCTGGAACAGCAGCAGGCAGCCATCGATACCTGGCGCGCCCAGAATCCAAAGCACCCGGCTGCCATTCAACTGCCCCAACCCCTGATCAAGCTCAAGGAACTGGCCAGCCAGCCGGTATCGAAAATTGCCTTGCTGCTGCCACAGGACGGCCCCCTCGCATCGGTTTCCAAAGCACTGCGCGAAGGTTTCATGGCTGCTCACTACCAGGCTCAGCAAGCCGGACAGAATCCACCCAGCATCGAGTTCTATGACAGCTCGCGCCTAAGCTCGCTGGATGACTTCTACCGCAAGGCTCAGGCCGCTGGCGTGCAACTGGTCGTCGGCCCACTGGAAAAGCCCCTGGTCAAGCAACTTGCCGCTCGCCCGCAGCTGCCGATCACCACCCTGGCCCTGAACTACAGCGAAGGCGAACAAGGCCCGGCGCAGTTGTTCCAGTTCGGCCTGGCAGCCGAAGACGAAGCCCGCGAGGTTTCCCGTCGCGCCCGCGCCGATGGCCTGCACCGCGCCGCCGCTCTGGTTCCGAAAGGCGAATGGGGCGATCGCGTGCTCAAGGCATTCCGTCAGGATTGGGAAGCCAACGGTGGTAGCGTAATCGGTATCGAACGCGTCGATCAGCCCGTCGCCCTGGCACAGCAGATTGCCGACCTGTTCCAGTTGCGCCAGAGCGAAGGCCGCGCCAAGAGCCTGCAGAGCACCGTAGGCACCCAGGTAGCCGCACAGCCATCACGTCGCCAGGATATCGAGTTCATTTTCCTCGCCTCCACTCCGCAACAGGCGCAGCAAATCAAGCCGACCTTGAACTTCCAATACGCTGGTGATGTACCGGTCTACGCCACCTCCAATGTGTTCAGCGCCAGCGGCGACCAGAACCAGTACAACGACATGAACGGTGTGATGTTCTGCGAAACCCCATGGCTGCTGGATGCCAACGGCCCGCTGCGCCGCCAGGTCACCGCACAATGGCCGCAAGCCGGCGGCAGCCTAGGGCGCCTGTATGCCATGGGCGTCGACGCCTATCGATTGGCGCCACGCCTGGGCCAACTCAAGGCCCTGCCAGACAGCCGGATAGAAGGTGAATCCGGCAGCCTGGGCATGGCTGCCGGGCAACGCATCGAGCGTCAGCTGCCATGGGCCAAGTTCGTCGGGGGCCAGGTGACCCGCCTGCCCGATACGCTGCGCTAATGCTCCAAGGATCAAGCCAGCACAGCGGACGAGATGCCGAAAGCCAAGCGCTTCGGCATCTCCAACAGCACGGACTGCGCCTGCTGGCGCAGAACTGGTTGTGTAAACGCGGCGAGCTTGATCTGGTCATGCTTGACGGCGATACAGTAGTATTCGTCGAAGTCCGCTACAGAAAACACACGCAATGGGGTGGCGCACTGGGCAGTATCGATGGGCGCAAGCGTCAAAAACTGATCCTTGCCGCGCAGCTTTTCCTGCAAAGCGAATCACGCTGGTCCAGCCATCCTTGCCGTTTCGACGTGGTCGCCATTGACGGCGCCTCGGGTGCAGAAGCCCGCTTGAACTGGCTACGCAATGCCTTCGACAGCTGAAAGAAGCCCTCAGGCCGCACCCATTTTCACTCAACTTTTTTGCTCTTTGCTTTGCGGGCTGCACATTTACGTGCCACCAAGCCGCGCCACTTAAGGTCACACAGATGGACATGCAATCCCGAATTCGCCAGCTTTTTCAGGCCAGTATCGACACCAAGCAACAGGCGATGGACGTACTTGCACCGCACATCGAGCAAGCCAGCCAGGTCATGGTCAACGCCCTGCTGAACGAGGGCAAGATGCTCTCTTGCGGCAACGGCGGCTCCGCCGGCGATGCCCAGCATTTCTCCTCCGAACTGCTCAACCGCTTCGAGCGCGAACGCCCGAGCCTGCCGGCCATTGCCCTGACTACCGACAGCTCTACCATCACCTCGATCGCCAACGACTACAGCTACAACGAAGTCTTCTCCAAGCAGATCCGCGCCCTGGGCCAGCCCGGTGACGTATTGCTGGCGATTTCCACCAGCGGCAACTCCGCAAACATTATTCAAGCGATCCAGGCCGCACATGATCGCGAAATGATTGTCGTAGCATTGACCGGTCGTGACGGCGGCGGCATGGCTTCCCTGCTGCTGCCTGAAGATGTCGAGATCCGCGTACCGGCCACCGTCACTGCACGCATTCAAGAAGTCCACCTGCTGGCGATCCATTGCCTCTGCGATCTGATCGACAGCCAATTGTTCGGGAGTGAAGAATGACCCCTAATCGCCTTGGCCTCCTGGCCTTGACCTTGTGCCTGAGCATCACTGGTTGCAGCTCGGTGATTACCGCCACCCGCGACAAACCCATCGATGATGACCGCGGCACCCGTACCTTTGGCAGCAAGATCGACGACTCGCTGATCGAGACCAAAGTCGCCGTCAACGTCGCCAAAGCCAGCCCAGACCTGGAAAACAACTCGCACATCGTTGTCACCAGCTTCAACGGCATCGTCCTGCTGGCCGGACAAACACCCCGCCCGGACCTCAAGGCCATGGCCGAACAGGCCGCCAGCGAAGTGCAGCGCGTCAAGAAGGTGCACAACGAACTGCAGGTACTGCCACCTTCCGGCTTCCTGGCCCGCCAGAACGATGGCTGGCTGACCACCAAGATCAAGACCCAGATGCTCACCGACGCCAGCGTGCCCGCCTCGCGAATCAAGGTGGTGACCGAGAACGGCATCGTCTACCTGCTGGGATTGCTGACCCAACAGGAGGCCACCCAGGCCACTAACCTGGTTCAGGGCGTGTCCGGTGTGCAGAAAATCGTCAAACTGTTCGAATACATCGACTGACACACAACGGCGAGATACAAAAAAGGCGATCCGAATGGATCGCCTTTTTTATTACTTGACCACTTTCAAGCTCGGTCGGCCACTGGGGCGCGGCGGCTCACTGTCCGGTGGCGGCAAGTCGTCATCCGGCTCGAGATCATCCTCTTCATCCAGAGGCGACTCCAGATCGAAGACCATGCCCTGGCCATTCTCACGGGCATAGATCCCCAAGATCGCCGCAACCGGCACATGCAGGCTGTGCGGCACACCACCGAAGCGCCCTTCGAAGGTCACTACGTCGTTATCCATATGCAGATGACGCACGGCACTGGGAGAAATGTTCAGGACGATCTGCCCATCACTGGCAAAGCCCTGGGGCACCTGCACTGCCGGATAGTCGGAATTGACCAGCATGTGCGGGGTGCAATCGTTGTCCACAATCCACTCATAGAGCGCGCGGACCAGATAAGGTCGACTGGAGTTCATAGCGGCTCCTTAAGCCTCAGCGCATATCGCGTTCGACACCAGACAGACTCGCCTGGAAAGCCTCACGCGCAAATTGGCGTTCCATATAATCAAGCAACGGCTTGGCCTGCCGCGGCAGTTCGATACCCAGGACCGGCAATCTCCAGAGTATGGGCAGTAGGCAGCAGTCCACCAGACTTTGTTCCTCACTGAGGAAAAATGGCTTGTCGGCAAACAAAGGAGAAACACCCGTCAGGCTTTCACGCAATTCCTTGCGCGCCTGCACTCGAGCAGCCTCCTTGGTCCGCGGATCAAGAATCAGATCCACTTGCCCGCACCAGTCACGCTGGATCCGGTGTATCAGCAGACGGCTGTTGGCTCGCGCCACAGGATAAACCGGCAGCAGTGGCGGATGCGGATAACGCTCATCCAGGTACTCCATCACCACTGTCGACTCCCACAACGCCAGGTCGCGGTCGACCAGCGTTGGCAAGCTCCCATAAGGGTTCACTTCGATCAGCTTCGGCGGCTGACGCCCCGCCTCCACACTGATGATCTCGGCGCTGACACCCTTCTCTGCGAGCACAATGCGCACCCGGTGGGAATAGTGGTCGGCGGGGTCGGAGTAACAGGCCAACCGATTGGTCACGCCCATGGCGATCCTCCTCGCTTGTTGAAATTATCGGAAGCAGAAAAAACGAGCGCGCCCTCAGGGCGCCTCTGGTAACCCCCGAATGATACAGGGTTGTTACAGTTTCAGAGACGCCCTTGGGCGCGCACGTTCAACAACTGATGCTTAAAACGCTATCAATGCACATCCTTCCAGTATTCGCGCTTGAGCAGATAGGCGAACACGAAGAAGAAGGCCAGGTACAGCAGTACGTAGGTACCGATGCGCTGGTGCTGCAGCTTGACCGGGTTGGCCGAGTAAGCCAGGAAGGTCACCAGGTTCTTGACCTTCTCGTCGAACTGAGCCTCGTTGAGAGTCCCGGTGTTCTCCTTGATGGTCAGCTGGTCACAGGCTTCATGAGTCAGCGGCGTGCCGGTCAGCGGATCGTATTGCTTCTTGCCGTCTTCGACGATCTGCACCTGCTTGCAACCGATCACCTGGCGACCCTGCAGGCCAACCAGAACGTTAGGCATGCCCACGTTCGGGAAAACCTTGTTATTCACACCCCAAGGGCGCGCCGGGTCCTCATAGAAGGACTTGAGGTAGCCATAGAGCCAGTCGGTACCCCGCACACGGGCCACCAGGGTCAGATCCGGTGGCGCAGCGCCAAACCAGGTCTTGGCATCTGCCGGCTGCATGCCGATGTTCATGTGGTCACCGATCTTGGCGCCGGTGAAGACCAGCTTGCTCAACATCAGATCGTGAGGAATGCCCAGATCGTCGGCAACCCGCTCATAACGCTGGAACTTGGCGCTGTGGCAGCCCATGCAATAGTTGGCAAAGGTACGCGCGCCGTCTTGCAGGGCAGCTTTGTCGGCCAGGTCGATATCGACCTTCTCCAACTCAGGGCCGCCGTGCTCGGCCGCGAAAGACAATACAGGCATAGCAGCAAGAATCAGTACAGCAAATAGCTTTTTCATCAGCCAGTCACCCTTTCCGGAACCGGTTTGGTCTTCTCGAGCCTGGTGTAGAACGGCATCAGAATGAAGTAGGCGAAGTACAGGAAGGTACATACCTGCGACAGCAGCGTACGGCCCGGAGTCGGTGCCAATACACCCAACACACCCAGGATCACGAACGAGATGCAGAACACCAGCAGCCAGATCTTGCTCAGCCAGCCTTTGTAGCGCATGGACTTGACCGGGCTACGGTCGAGCCAAGGCAGCACGAACAGCACGGCAATGGCAGCCCCCATGGCAATGACGCCCATGAGCTTGTCCGGCACCGCACGCAGGATCGCGTAGAACGGGGTGAAGTACCAAACCGGAGCAATGTGCTCAGGCGTCTTGAACGGGTTGGCCTGTTCGAAGTTCGGCTTCTCGAGGAAGTAGCCACCCATTTCCGGGAAGAAGAACACGATCGAGCAGAAGATGAAGAGGAACACTACTACGCCGACGATATCCTTCACGGTGTAGTAAGGGTGGAAAGGAATACCATCCAGCGGGATGCCGTTCTCATCCTTGTTCTTCTTGATGTCGACGCCATCCGGGTTGTTCGAACCCACTTCGTGCAGTGCCAGGATGTGCAGCACCACCAGACCGAGGATCACGATCGGCAGGGCAACAACGTGCAAGGCGAAGAAGCGGTTCAGGGTGATACCGGAAATCAGGTAGTCACCGCGGATCCACTGAGTCAGGTCGTCGCCGATGACCGGGATCGCACCGAACAGCGAGATGATCACCTGGGCGCCCCAGTAGGACATCTGGCCCCACGGCAGCAGGTAGCCCATGAAGGCCTCGGCCATCAGTGCCAGGTAGATCAGCATGCCGAACAGCCACACCAGCTCACGGGGCTTCTGGTAGGAACCGTAGAGCAGGCCACGGAACATGTGCAGATAGACCACGATGAAGAACGCCGAAGCGCCGGTGGAGTGGAGCAGACGCAGGATCGCGCCGTACTCGACGTCGCGCATGATGTATTCAACGGAAGCGAAGGCCTCTTCCGCCGAAGGGGTGTAGCTCATGGTCAGCCAGACACCGGTTACGATCTGGTTGACCAGAACCAGCAGCGCCAGGGAGCCAAAGAAATAGAAGAAGTTGAAGTTCTTCGGAGCGTAATACTTGCTGAGATGGTCTTCCCACATCTTGGTCGCGGGGAAGCGCGCATCAACCCAATCCATGAACTTGCTCATCACGCTTTCTCCGTGTCGACGCCAATGACGATGATGTCATCCGACTCATAGGAATGCGGGGGTACTGGCAGGTTCAAAGGCGCAGGTTGCGACTTGTAGACGCGACCAGCCAGATCGTAGTGGGAACCGTGGCAAGGGCAGAAATAGCCACCTACCCAGTCCTTGCCCAGATCCGCGGGCGCCACTTCAGGACGGAAGGTCGGAGAACAGCCCAAGTGGGTGCAGATACCGATCAGCAGCAGAATCTCTGGCTTGATCGAACGCACTTCCGGGTCGACGTAGGTTGGTTGTACTGAGTTCTTGGAGTCAGGGTCAGACAACTGGCCCTCGATCTTTTTAAGATTCCCCAGGATTTCCTCGGTACGGCGGACGATGAATACCGGCTGACCACGCCATTCAGCAATCATCTGCTGACCTGGGTCGATCTTGCTGATATTCACCTTCACCGGTGCACCTGCGGCTTTCGCCTTGGCACTGGGAAACCATGACCCCACGAACGGGACCGCAGCCCCCACCGCTCCAGCAGCACCCACCACGGATGTGGCTGCTACTAGGAAGCGACGCCGGCCTGCATTCACGCCGTCATTGCTCATTCAGTCCTCTCCCATCAGCTTTGTGGCCTGTTAAATCAGGCATCTACTAAGTAAAAATCTGAACTTATAAAAATTTTGCCGAATGGTAATGAAAAGCCCCTATTCTGACAAGGTAATTACCAAGCCGCGCCGGCCCGAAGCCTTGCAGTATAGGGCCTCCGCGGATGTGGCAAGTTGTCACAGAGCAAATTCTAGACAATAAAAAACGCCCAGCTCCGCGAGGAGACTGGGCGTTTTTGAACGCAGTAGCGAATTAACGCTTGGAGTATTGCGGACGCTTACGCGCTTTACGCAGACCCACTTTCTTACGTTCAACTTCACGTGCGTCACGGGTTACGAAACCAGCTTTACGCAGCGCGCTGCGCAGAGTTTCGTCGTAATCCATCAGAGCGCGAGTGATACCGTGGCGGATTGCGCCAGCTTGACCACTTACACCGCCGCCGATAACGGTGACGTAGATATCGAACTTCTCAACGGTCTCGGTCAGCTCCAGCGGTTGACGAACTACCATGCGGGCAGTTTCGCGACCGAAGAAGTTATCCAGGGAGCGGTTGTTGATCGAGATGTTGCCAGTGCCCGGACGCAGGAAAACGCGTGCGGTTGCAGTCTTGCGACGGCCAGTGCCGTAATTTTGAGTCGCCGACATAATGAACTATTCCGTTAAATCTTCAGTTCTTGGGGCTGCTGAGCAGTATGAGGGTGTGCAGCGCCCGCATAGACTTTCAGCTTACGGTACATGTCGCGACCCAGCGGGTTCTTAGGCAGCATGCCTTTTACCGCGGTCTCGATCACGCGCTCAGGGGCTTTGGCGATCAGCTTTTCGAAGTTGATCGACTTGATGCCGCCCGGGAAACCGGAGTGGGAGTAGTACATTTTGTCAGTGGTTTTAGCGCCAGTAACACGTACCTGCTCGGCATTGATCACGACGATGTAGTCGCCGGTGTCAACGTGAGGAGTGTACTCAGGCTTGTGCTTGCCACGCAGACGGCTCGCGATTTCGGTGGCCAGACGACCCAGGGTCTGACCAGCAGCGTCGACGACGAACCAGTCGCGCTTTACTGTTTCCGGTTTAGCAGTAAAAGTTTTCATTCTTTATAGCCTCAGGGGCCGCCCAGCAAAATAGACGGCGGATCTTACTGAATAGTGCTTACTTTGACAAGGTCAAAGGCAGCCGGACACAGACGCTATCGGGGGCTCGGGTCAGCGCGTCTGATATACGGCAAGATTCTTCGGCAGGCGGCGCATCACTTCCACTGCAGAAAGAGCTGCCGAATTATGCAGATTGCGAAAAAAATTTCAACCTGCTTTTATGATTGTTTTGCCAAGGGAGCACCCGATGGACTACCGCCAGCTGGGCCGAACCGATCTGAATGTGAGTGCAATTTGCCTGGGCACCATGACCTGGGGAGAGCAGAACACCGAGGCTGAAGCCTTCGCTCAGATCGAGCGGGCCAAGAACGCCGGAATCAACTTCATCGACACTGCCGAGATGTACCCGGTGCCGCCAAAGGCCGAAACCTACGCCACCACCGAGCGCTATATCGGCAACTGGTTCAAGCAGCGCGGCGACCGCGCCGACTGGGTCCTGGCCAGCAAGATCGCAGGTCCGGGCAACACCATCGACTACATTCGCGACAAACAGCTCAAGCACAACCGCAAGCATATTGTCGAAGCCGTGGATGCCAGCCTCAAGCGCCTGCAGACCGACTGGATCGACCTGTACCAACTGCACTGGCCCGAGCGCAGCACCAACTTCTTCGGCCAACTGGGCTACAAGCACCAGGCCGATGAAGACTTCACTCCGCTGGAAGAAACCCTCGAAGCCCTGGACGAGCAGGTCAAGGCCGGCAAGATCCGCCATATCGGCCTGTCCAACGAAACGCCATGGGGCACCATGAAGTTCCTTGCCCTGGCCGAGAGCCGTGGCTGGCCGCGGGCGGTTTCGATCCAGAACCCCTACAACCTGCTCAACCGCAGCTTCGAAGTAGGCCTGGCGGAAATTGCCATTCGTGAACAATGCGGCCTGCTGGCCTACTCTCCCCTGGCCTTTGGCTACCTGTCCGGCAAGTACGAAGGCGGCGCGCGGCCAGCCAAGGCACGGCTGAGCCTCTACAGCCGCTTCAGCCGCTACTTCAACCCTCAGTCGGAAGCAGCCTGCAGCCGTTATGTGGCGCTGGCCCGCGAGCACGGCCTGGATCCGGCACAAATGGCCCTGGCCTTCGTCACTCAACAGCCGTTCGTGACCAGCAACATCATCGGCGCCACCACTCTGGAACAGCTGGACAGCAACATCGCCAGCGCCGCCTTGAAGTTGTCGGAGGAGGTCCTCGCCGGGATCGAGGCAATCCACAAGGATCACCCCAACCCCGCGCCTTAATAGGCCCACAGTTGCTGGCTTGCCAGCGAATGGATACGTCGCATAACCCGCTTCGCACCCTTCGCCGGCGGCCCGCTCCCTATAGTGAGCGGGCAATGATCTCCTTCATGATCTCGTTGGTCCCGGCATAAATGCGCTGCACCCGGGCATCGGCCCAGGCCCGGGCCACCGGGTACTCCCACATGAAGCCGTAGCCGCCGTGCAACTGCACGCATTCATCAAGCACCTTGCACTGCAGGTCAGTCCCCCAGTACTTGGCCATGGCCGCCGTCGGCACATCGAGCTTGCCCTGCAAGTGCAGCTCCAGGCAGCGATCGACAAATACCCGGCCGATCTGAATTTCCGTGGCCATTTCCGCCAGCTTGAAACGGCTGTTCTGGAAATCGGCAATCGCCCTGCCAAAGGCTTTGCGTTCGCGGGTGTATTCCAGGGTCCACTGCAACGCCGCCTCGGCACTGGCCAGGCCACCAATGGCCACGGTCAGGCGCTCCTGGGGCAACTCCTGCATCAAATAGGCAAAACCTGCCCCAGCCTGCCCCAGCAGATTCTCCTTGGGTACTCGCACATCCTGGAAGAACAGCTCGGAGGTGTCCTGAGCCTTCATTCCCACTTTCTCCAGGCGCTTGCCCTTGGAGAACCCGGGAGTATCGGCCTCAACCAGAAACAGGCTGGTGCCCTTGGCTCCGGCCTTGGGATCGGTCTTGGCCACGACTATCACCAGGTCCGCCAGGTAGCCGTTGGTAATAAAGGTCTTGGAACCATTGATCACGTATTCGTCGCCGTCGAGCACTGCCGTGGTCTTCACCCCTTGCAGGTCGGAGCCCGCCCCCGGCTCGGTCATGGCAATGGCCGTGACCATTTCCCCCGAGACCAGCCGGGGCAGGTACTTGTGCTTCAGCGACTCACTGCCGTAATGCAGGATGTAGGGCGCGACAATGTCCGAATGCAGGGAAAAACCAATGCCCGTCAGCCCCAGCCGGCCAATCTCCTCGATCACCACCGCGCTGTAGAGAAAGTCCGCCCCCAGGCCGCCGTACTCCTCGGGAATGTGCGAACACAGCATTCCGGCCTCCCCCGCCTTGCTCCACAACTGACGGTCGATATAGCCCTGTTTTTCCCATTCTCCATGGAAGGGCACTGCCTCTTTCTCAAGGAATGTACGCACGCTGTCACGGAAGAGTTCGTGCTCGGAGCTGAACAAGGTTCTAGGGATCATGCAGGCACCTGTGATGGTTATTGATCATGGGTTGGCTGCCAGAGCCTAAGGCTAGCCACCTGCACGGGACACTGGACACATCCGACAAAAAATAAGACGATCCAGCCGTCTGGTGACCACTTTCCCCTATAAGAACAATTGAATTATGTCTAACCAAACCTCCACGCCCTTGCGGCGCGTCAGCATCCTGGCTATCGACCGGGTTTTCGCTTCCACCCTCATGCAAGCCAAGGATTTCTTCCATCTGGCCAGCCTGCGCTACGGCAAACAACTGGGCCAAGGCCTGACCCCGGCGTTCGAAACCCGCCTGGTCAGCCCCGACGGTCAACCCGTATGCAGTTTCAGCGACGTGATCATGCCGGTGGACGGCCCGCTGGAAGACACCGATATCATCATCCTCCCGGCGTTCTGGGACGACTTCGACACCCTGTGCCAGCGTTACCCGCAGATCTTGCCCTGGCTGCGCGCCCAGCACGCTCGCGGCGCGGTGCTCTGCGGCGAAGCCACCGGGGTGTTCTGGCTGGCGGAAGCCGGCTTGCTCGATGGCAAGGAAGCCACTACCTACTGGCGCTTCTTCAGCGCCTTCAATGAGCGCTTCCCCAAGGTCCAGCTCAATCAGGACAAGCACCTGACCGACGCCGACAACCTCTACTGCGCGGGCGGTACCACCTCGGCCTGCGACCTGTACATCTACCTGATCGAACGCTTCTGCGGTGCCAACGTGGCCCAGGCCGTGGCCCGGGACATTCTCTATGAAGTACAGCGCAGCTACGCCCCAGGGCGCATCGGCTTCGGCGGCCAGAAGCTGCATCAGGACGTGATCATCCTGCAGATCCAGCACTGGCTCGAAGAGCACTTCGCCGACAAGTTCCGCTTCGAGGACGTGGCCCGCGAGCACGGCATGAGCATTCGCAACTTCATGCGCCGTTTCCAGACCGCCACCGGCGACAAGCCCCTGCATTACCTGCAGCGCCTGCGCATCGAAACCGCCAAGGGCCTGCTCTCGGGAACGCGCAAGAGCATCAAGACCATCAGCTACGAAGTCGGCTACGACGACGCCAGTTTCTTCGCCCGACTGTTCCGCCAGCACACCGAACTTTCACCCAACCAGTACCGCCAACAGTTCCAGCAACAGGCGGCATAAAAAAAGGGCCTGCAATGCAGGCCCTTTTTCATCTGGCGATGCTTATGGCTTGTGCGCCCGCGACAGGAACTCGTGGGACTGCATCTCCAGCAGACGGCTAAGGGTGCGCTGGAACTCGAACGTCAGGCGGCCACCGGTGTAGAGGTCCTTGAGTTCGACCTCGGCGGAAATGATCAGCTTGACGTTGCGGTCGTAGAACTCGTCGACCATGTTGATAAAGCGCCGGGCGATGTCGTCGGTGGTGACGCTCATCTGCTCCACGCCACTGAGCAACACGGCATGGAAGATCTTGCCCAGCTCGATGTAGTCGTTCTGGCTGCGCGGGCCGTCGCACAGCTCCCGGAAGTCGAACCAGGCCACATCATCGCAGGTACGCAATGCGCGGATCTCGCGGTTCTCGATGATCAACACATCGTTTTCCACCGCCTGGGTGCACTCCGGCGTCAACGCCCGGAAGCTCTTGCGCAAGCTTTCCTGTGCTTCTTCGTTCAATGGATAGTGGAACAGCTCCGCCTGCTCCAGGTGACGCAGGCGGTAGTCGACACCGCTGTCGACGTTGACGATCTCGGTGTTCTGCTTGATCAGGGCAATCGCCGGCAGGAAGCGCGCGCGCTGCAAGCCATCCTTGTACAAGCCGTCGGGGACGATGTTCGAGGTGGCGACCAGGGTCACGCCATTCCTGAACAGCTCCTCCATGAGGGTGCCAAGAATCATCGCGTCAGTAATGTCAGACACGAAGAATTCGTCGAAGCAGATCACCCGCGCCTCTTGCGAGAAACGCTTGGCGATGATGGTCAACGGGTTCTTCTCACCGCCCAGGGTCTTCATTTCTTCGTGTACGCGCTTCATGAAACGGTGAAAGTGCGTGCGTACCTTTTCCTTGAACGGCAAGGCTTCGAAGAAGGTGTCCACCAGATAGGTCTTACCGCGCCCCACTCCGCCCCAGAAATACAGACCCTTGACCGGCGTCTGATCCTTCTTGCCAAAAAGCTTGCCGAGCAGGCCCGGCTTGTTTTGCTCGGCCGCGATCAGATCGTCATACAGGCGCTGCAGATGACGCACAGCCGTTTCCTGTGCCGCATCATGAAAGAAATCCGGGCGTTTCAGATCTGCTTGGTATCGTTCTAGGGGCGTCATAATTCGTTAGCAAGGCAACAAAAACGGGCCGTCACTTTAGCGACGGCCCTGGGGAATGGCAATCAGCCCTTGGTCGGGAAGATGCCGATTAGTCCTGCGCCGGGGTCAGAGCGATGCGCAGTGCATCTACAGCCGCGTCACGGGCGCTGGCATCGGCAAAGTCCGGGCTATCCGCCACACAGGCGCCGTCCAGCCAGATACCGAATGCATTGCCCTCGGTCCGCAGATCCAGCTCCTGGCCCGATTGCAGTTGCTTGGTGACAGCACCTGCAGCCTTGCCATCAGCGAAATTGCGCGACAGCAGCAGTTGCTCGCCATCGGCCGACAGCAAACGGAAACGGAAGCTGCCGTCATCCTCTCGAAAGCTGATGAAACGCGCGGCCTTGGCGGCTTTTTTCTTGGAGGTGGCTGCCACCTGTACCTGGGCGGCGAAAGAGCGCAGGCCCACGGCTTCGCGCAGTTCGTTGAGGAACGGCGTGGCCACGGCACGGGCCTTGACGGCGCCGGCACGCAAGATGTCTTCCAGATCCGAAGGGCGTGCGATCAGTTGGTGATAACGCTCGCGGGCTTCGCCCAGTTCGGCATCCAGCAATTGGAACAGGCGGTTCTTGGCTTCGCCCCAACCCAGGCCCTGAAGCAGCTCGCTGCGGAACTCGGCGGCTTGCGCAGGGGTGGAGAACGCCTGGTACAGGGTGAACAAATGAGAGTTGTCCGGATCCTTGGCCTCGCCTGGCGCCTTGGAGTCGGTGACGATCCGCGAGATCGCGTCCTTCATGTCCTTGGCGCTGGTGAACAGCGGGATGGTGTTGTCGTAACTCTTGGACATCTTGCGGCCATCGAGGCCTGGCAAGGTGGCAACGCTTTCCTCGATCAGCGCCTCGGGCATGGTGAAGAACTCCTTGCCCTGGCCGAACAGGTGGTTGAAACGCTGGCCAATGTCCCGGGCCATTTCCACGTGCTGGATCTGGTCGCGGCCCACCGGCACCTTGTGCGCGTTGAACATCAGGATGTCCGCCGCCATCAGTACCGGGTAGCTGTACAAGCCCATGGTGATGCCGGCGTCCGGGTCTTCACCGGCCTCGACATTCTTGTCCACCGAAGCCTTATAGGCATGGGCACGGTTGAGCAGCCCCTTGGCCGCCACGCAGGTCAACAGCCAGGTCAGCTCGGGGATCTCAGGGATGTCCGACTGGCGATAGAAAGTCACGCGTTCCACATCCAGGCCACCGGCCAACCAGGTGGCGGCGATTTCCTGGCGCGAACGCTGGATACGCAGCGGGTCATCGCACTTGATCAGTGCGTGGTAGTCGGCCAGAAAGTAGAAGGAGTCGGCATTGCTGTCGCGGCTAGCGACGATCGCCGGGCGGATCGCACCGGCATAGTTGCCCAGGTGCGGGGTGCCGGTGGTGGTGATGCCGGTGAGGATACGCGTACGAGTAGTCATGGGTAATCGCTTATCAGACTGCTATCAATTCGAAAGTCGCGGCAGCACCAGATCTTTCAGATCGGTGAGCTTGCCATGAAAAAAGTGCCCGCATTCTGCCACTTTCAGCAGCTCATGGGGGCGAACAAGCGCGTCGGACCAGTCGTAGACCGCCTGAGGGTCGATGACCTCATCGGTTTCCGGCTGGATCAGGGTCAACGGGCAGTTCTGCGGCAGCAGGTCGCTATCACGCAGGCGGGTGACTGCCGGCGCCACCATGAACAAGTGCTTGAGCTGCGTGCCCTGGCCTTCCAGACGCCCGCCAAGGCTGGCCGCGACAAAGCCGCCAAAGGAGAACCCGAACAGGGTCAAGGGCAGTTGCGGATGCTGGGCCTGCAACCACTGGGCTGCCGCCTGGGCATCGTCGACTTCACCGCTGCCCATGTCGTGGCTGCCTTCACTGGCGCCCACGCCACGGTAGTTGAAGCGCAGAGTGCTCAGGCCGGCATCCCGCGCAGTGCGCTGCAGGGTGGATACCACCTTATTGAGCATGGTGCCGCCCTGCACCGGATTGGGGTGGCAGATCAGCGCCATCCCACGTGCATCGGGCACCTGCAGATACAGGGCTTCCAGTTGGCCCACCGGGCCGGCAATCACTACAGGGGTTTCACGCATAAGCAAGGAAGGAACTCCGTGACCTCGAAGGGGGTCGACTCGTCTAGCAAATGGTCTGTGCCAATCTATTGCGAGTGAATCGCGGTATACAGCGCAGGTTCGAGCCGTTAACGTAAAGCAAAGCCGTTTATAGAGGAAGGACTCGTGGAACACTCGCTCTTAGTTTGGTTGTTGCCGACTCTTGCCCTGGTCGCGGGTGTCGCCATTGGATTCCTGGTCGCTCGCCTGCTGCCCAATGCCGCGCCTAACCGCACGCAGCGTCAGTTGGATGATATTCAGGAACGTTTCGACAATTATCAGAATGAAGTGGTCACTCACTTCAACAGCACCGCAACCCTGGTCAAGAAACTGACCCAGAGTTACCAGGAAGTGCAGGATCACCTCGCCGAGGGCGCCAATCGCCTGGCCTTGGACGAACTGACCCGCCAGCGCCTGCTGGCCGCCTTGCACTCGGAGTCGGTGCAGGCTCCACGTGAGCGCCTGACCCCTCCACGGGACCAGGAACCACCACGGGACTACGCGCCGAAGACGCCGAATGCCCCAGGCATGCTCGACGAGCAATATGGCCTGAAGAAGTAATACGCCTCAGCCATTAAAAAAGCCCGCCCGATCTGCATCGCGCGGGCTTTTTTATGCCTGGGGTTCAGCCAGTCCGGTCAGGGATACTGCTGGTATTGCTGACCTTGCTGCTGATAGGGCTGCTGGTACTGCTGGTTCGGTTGCTGGTACTGCTGGCCCGGAATCGCCTTGAGGTTGACCTCGACCCGACGGTTCTGCGCACGGCCGTTGACATCGGCGTTGCTGGCGATCGGGTTGTCCGGACCGGCGCCACGAGCGGACAGGTTGGAACCGCTGACCCCCTGGGACGTCAGGTAGGTCGCTACGCTCTGGGCGCGACGCTGGGACAGATCCATGTTGTGCTGACGGCTGCCGGTGCTGTCGGTGTAGCCGACGATCTCGATCTGGTTCTGGTTGAACTCACGCAGGGAGTTGGCCAGGTTGTTCAGGGGCTGGTAGAAGCTGGGCGCGATATTCGCCGAGTCAGTGGCGAAGGTGATATTGCCCGGCATGATCAGCTTGATCTGATCGCCCTGGCGCTGCACTTCGACCCCGGTGTTAGCCATGCTGGCGCGCAGTTTTTTCTCCTGCTGGTCAGCGTAGTAGCCATAACCTGCCGCGGAAGCACCGACCACTGCAGCACCGATCAGGGCCCCCTTGCCACGGTTGTTGTGGTCGATGGCAGCACCAGCCAACGCACCGGCCAAGGCTCCCAGCCCACCGTACTTGGCGGTTTTACTCATGCCAGACGAGCCGCCGTCGGCCTGCCCCTGGTTGTCATAGGGGTTAGGCGAAGCGCAGCCGGACAACAAGGCCACAGCAGTAGCGACAACAATCAAACGACGTGAGGTGAACATGGAAAGCTCCTACATTTTGCATTCTGTGGTGCAGCGGACGTTGGCAATAGACCTTTGCCGGCGTTGGAACACGCAGAACGGCAAAAATTCCGTGAACCAACGGTCAAATAGTCAGGCTCGCACGAACGGGTTCTGACGCATCTCATCTCCCAGCCGGGTGTCTGGGCCGTGCCCGGCAACCACTGTGGCGTCTTCGTCGAGGGTATAGAGACGCTGCTTGATCGAACGCACCAGCGTGGCCTGGTCGCCACCCCACAAATCCGTGCGCCCGACCCCGCGCTTGAACAGCGTGTCGCCGGCAATCAGAAGCTTAGCCTCGGAAAACCAAAAGCTCATGGAACCTGGGGTATGCCCTGGAGTGTGCAAGGCCACACCGCAACCGCAGGCCAGCTCTTCGTCATCACCCAACCAGCGATCCGGGGACGGCACAGGGGTGTAGGGCACGCCGAACATGCTGCACTGCATCTCAAGGTTGTCCCAGAGAAACTGGTCGTCCTTGTGCAAGTGCAAGGTGGCGCCGGTCTTTTCCTTCATCTGCCCGGAGGCCAGGAAGTGATCCAGATGGGCATGGGTATGGATGATGCTCACCACCTTCAGGCCCAGTGCGTCCAGGCGCGCCATGATCAGGTCGGGGTTGCCGCCCGGATCGACGACTATGGCTTTCTTGGTCAGCGGGTCGCCAATGATGGTGCAGTTGCACTGCAGCGGGCCGACGGGGAAGGTTTCGCGGATGAGGCTGGGCTTGGCGGCGTCCATGGGAAGGCTCCAGAAAAATCGATGGGCCATTCTGTCACAGCTCGCCGCCACTGCTTACTCAGAACGCCAGTTGCAACGTTTCCTCGCCTTCCAGTGCCAACAGGAACTGCTTGGCCTCAAGACCGCCAGCGAAACCGGTGAGGCTGCCCGAGGCGCCAATCACCCGGTGGCAGGGGGCGACGATCGAGATCGGATTACGCCCATTGGCCGCCCCTACCGCACGCACTGCAGTGGGATTGCCGATCTGTCGGGCGATCTGGCTGTAACTGCGGGTCTCGCCGAAAGGAATGGTCAGCAGGGCTTGCCAGACCTGGCGCTGGAACTCGGTGCCGACAAAGTCCAGCTCAAGCTCGAAACGCTCGCGGGTACCGGCAAAGTATTCGCGCAACTGGCGCTCGGTCTCCAGCAACAGCGGATGCTCCGCGGCTTCCTGCAGTGGGCCCAGGCGCACCCGGTTCTGCCGCTCGTGCTCCCACAGAATCGCCGCCAGCTTCGCTCCCCGGGCGACCAGGGTCAGTTGGCCAACCGGGGACGCCATTTTCTTGAATACGCAGGACATCGCAGTTCTCCTTCAATCCGCCAGGGAAATCAGGCCGGCAACCCTGGGGTTCGCCGCCTTCATCTCAGTACGCCTGCACTGTAGAACGAGATTTCAGCGCAAGAACCTCGTTTCTTGCGCTGGAACTCGAAGGCGGATCATTCTGGGCGCTGCCAGGCGGCGAGGCTAGTCGTCTTCGTCCACCAGGTAGCAATTGTCGCTGCTGCTAAGCCGGCCATGGGGGTCGACGATAAAGGCCCCCCGCCCCTGACCACACTCCAGCAAGTGCACCGGCGACAGCTCGCGCTGGCGGTCGATCTGGGCGTTGAAGCGCACGATATAGGCACCCAGGGAAATCGATACACACAGGATCAGCATCAGACACAGCACCAACTGGTCGGTGTAGCCGGCGCCGCTATCGTCAGACGATACCCGCGACATGCTCGGCCTCCGCCCGTTGCAGGTCATGCCCCAGCAGGAACAAGCTCAAGGGGCCGCCGTCCCCAAGGCGCACCATGGGTGCCCCGGACGGCAGGACGCAAGCCATCAGGCCGAGAAGAATCAACACCAGCAGGATGCCTTTGAGCACTGAAGACAGGTTCATGGCTGTGCCGCGCTCTGCAGTTAAGAAGAGCCTGAGCTTAGAGAGCGCCGGGTTAACAGCGGGTAAACATCAATGGAAAAGCCTCGGCTTCCGCTATCCTTCGGGCCATCGAGTGCCAAGGGTCCAAGGGGACGTTTCCGTGCATATTCACCTGCTGCTGGTCGAGGACAACCTCGACCTGGCCAATACCGTCATCGAGTACCTGGAAATCGGCGGCATCGTCTGCGACCACGCCAGCAACGGCCAGACCGGCCTTAACCTGGCCCTGAGCCAGCATTACGACGTGATCCTCCTCGACATCATGCTGCCGCGGCTGGACGGCCAGCAACTGTGCGAACAACTGCGCCAGAACGGCAGCCAGACCCCCATCCTCATGCTCACCTCGCTGGATGCCCTGTCGGACAAGCTCGCCAGCTTTGCCGCCGGTGCCGACGATTATCTGGTCAAGCCCTTCGAACTGGCCGAGCTGGTGGCCAGGATCCGTGCCCTGAGCCTGCGCCGCAGCGGCCAGGCCAGCCGCCTGCAGGTGGCCGACCTGGTAATGGAGCTGACCACCCGCAAGGTCAGCCGCGCCGGCCAGGAACTGCACCTGTCGCCCATCTGCTGGACCCTGCTGGAATGCCTGATGCGCGCCAGCCCCGAGCCTGTCACCCGGGAACGCCTGGAGGCGACGATCTGGGGCGACGAGCCGCCCGACAGCAACACCCTCAAGGTGCATATGCACCGGCTGCGCAAGACTGTGGACAAGTCCTTCGACCAGCCACTGATCCACACCCTTCCCGGTATTGGCATACAGCTGAGGTCACATGCGTAACGGCCTGAGTTTGAAATGGGTGATCAGCGGCAGCTTCCTGCTGCTGATTGCCGTGGTGCTGCTGATCTACAGTCTGCTGCTGCCGGAATACAGCGTCCGCGGCCTGCTCTACACCGCCAGCGCGATGATGGAGGAAGAAGCCCAGTACTTCGCCAGGCACTACAACAAGGACCCCACGACCCCGCCGCCGCACAACTATTTCTATACCAGCGTCATCGGCAAGGAGGCGCTGCCCGAGAAGGTCCGCCAATTGCTGGACACGCCCCCGAGCCTGTCCTTCGGTGCAGTCCAGGTCTTTGGCGATCTGGATTCCGATGACGACGATGAAGGCCGGGCGATCCTTGCCCAACCCCTGGCGGACGGCAAGACCCTGTACATGTACGACGTCGACCATGACCAGGAAGAAGGCGGCGAAGTCGAGACGCCACTGTCCGACGCCTACCTGGACCGTGAACTGCACGGGGTGATTTTCATCAGCCTGGCGGTGTTCATACCGGCGCTGATCATCATTGCCCTGCTGGTCTGGTGGCTGGTACGGCCCCTGGGCCGCCTGTCCCAGTGGTCCAGTACCCTCAAGGACCCCGACACGGTGGCCGGCGAACGGCCCAATTTCAGCTTCAAGGAATTCAATATGCTGGCCGACGCCCTGGCCCAGAGCATGCAACAGGTCCAGGCTGCCAGCCTGCGTGAAGGTCGGCTGCTACGCTACACCAGCCATGAACTGCGTACCCCGCTGGCAGTGCTCAAGGCCAATATCGAGCTGCTGACCCTGCAATCCGGCGGCGCCCTGCCGCCGCCCCTGCAACGTATCGAACGCTCGGTACTGAACATGCAGCGCATCGCCGAGACCTTGCTGTGGATGAGCCGCGAGCTGCCCGAAGCCCTGCCCGAGGAGCCCATCGACATGAGCGGGCTGGTCAACGAGCTGATTCAGGAGCAGCGCTACCTGATCGGGACACGGGATATCGAACTGACCCTGGACATCAGCACCACGCCCTGCCGCCTGCCCCTGACCGCCTGCCGAATCGTGGTCGGCAATTTCCTGCGCAACGCCCTGCAATATGCCGATGACGGCACCATCGAGATCCACTTCGACTACCCGCGCCTGCGCATTCTCAACCGCATCCGCGAAGCCAAGCAGATCGAGCCTTCCAGCGACTACGGCTATGGCCTGGGTCTGGAACTGATGCGCCAGTTGTGTGCCCGCCTGGGCTGGCGCATCGACGTGCTGGTGGAGGAGCAACACTTCAGCGTCACCCTGGACTTCGACGCCACCCCGACCGAGGAAGCCCCGCCCGCCGACCCCGGCGAGGAGAGTGCCTGAAGCCAAGCGAGGAAAAATGTGCTCGCAAGCGATGAAAAAACTGCCTTGGTCATGCCCTCCCTCCCGGCACTTGTGAGTATTGTTGCGGGACAAAAAAACACGCCGGGGGAGCCTTGCCGGTGCGTAACTTGCTTGCATCAAGCGCACTGCATGCGCGGTGATGCATGCAAGTCCCGGGTCACCCTGACCCGGCCGCCCTTCCCCCGTGCCCGGGCAAAGAACGAGGTTCGCTGTGGCTGCCTACAATCTGCGTCAACTGAAGTACTTCATCACCACCGTCGAGTGCGGCAGCGTCGCCGAGGCATCACGCAAGCTGTACATTGCCCAGCCGTCGATCTCCACCGCCATCAAGGGCCTGGAGGACAGCTTCGGCGTGCAATTGCTGATTCGTCACCATGCCCTCGGCGTCTCCCTGACCCCCAGCGGGGCACGTTTCTACCGCAAGGCCCAGGAGCTGCTGCGCATGGCCAAGGAGTTCGAGCAGAACGCCCTGGCAGACAACGACGTGGTCGCCGGACAGATCGACATCGGCTGCTTCGAAACCGTGGCACCGCTGTACCTGCCACAACTGATCGCCGGCTTCAGCGCGCTCTATCCCGGGGTGGAAATCCGCATCCGTGATGGCGAACAGCAGGAACTGGTACAGGGCCTGACCGGTGGCGCGTTCGATCTGGCGATCCTCTATGAGCATGACCTGGACGGCACCATCGAAACCGAGCCACTGATGCCGCCGCAACGGCCTTACGCCTTGCTGCCGGCCGGCCATCGCTACGCCAAGCAGCCCCAGGTATCGCTGCGCGACCTGTGCCTGGAGCCGATGATCCTGCTGGACGTGCAACCGAGCCGCACCTATTTCGTCAGCCTGTTCGAAGAACTGGGGCTGACGCCGCAGATTGCCTTCAGCTCACCGTCCATCGAGATGGTGCGCGGGATGGTCGGCCAGGGCTTCGGTTTCTCGATCCTGGTCACCCGCCCCCACTCGCCTTTTTCCTACGATGGCAAGCCGGTGGTGTGTGTCGACATTGTCGAGGACGTCACAGGTTCAGGCCTGGTGGCCGCCTGGCTCAAACGTGGCCAATTGACCAAGCCGGCGCGGTTGTTCGCCGACTACTGCAAGGAGCACCTGGCCCGCTAGCCCCGGCAGCCAGTGGCGCAGCGCCTACCCCAGCAACCCCAGCTCCTGGGCCCGGGCCACGGCCTGGGTCCGGCGCTCTACCCCCAGCTTGCTGTTGATATGGCTGGCATGGGTCTTCACCGTATGCAACGAGATGAACAGGCGCTCGCTGATTTCCTGGTTGGAGCAGCCCTGGGCGATCAACTGCAACACTGAAAGCTCCCGGGAGCTCAAGGACTCGTTATGGGCCACGATCTCCTGAGGTTCACGCGATGCTGCCGGCAACCGCTCCAGCAACGCCTGGGTCAGGGCTGTCGATACGCCCTGCTGCAACTGCTCACGCATCCAGACGGGATGGCCATGGAGCAATGCCATGAACGGCTGCACCGCGCCTCCAACCCCGGCCTCCAGAGCCTGGGCCAGGTCCTGGCGGGCCTGCGGACCGCGACCGGCCGCCAGCAACAGTGCGGCTTTCTGGGTCAGGGCCATGACGCTCAGCAACTGCCGGCCGCTTTGCTGGCCATGCTCGACCAACCGATTCAAGCGCTGCTCCGCCCGGCCCAGATCGCCCTTGATGCTTTCAAGCTGGGCTTGCTGCAATTCAATGTGCAACGGCAGTTGCGGGTGGAACTCCGGTGGCGCCGCCGCCTGTTCGCCGGTGTAGGTCTGGCCCAGGCGGGCCAGCCAGGCTTCGGCCAGATCGGTACGCCCCTGGGCCAGCCACAGCTCGCATTTCACCAGGGTGATCATTGCCAGGTAATAGATCGGTGGCACGTCCCAGATGTGCATCAAGCGCTCGGCTTCCGCCAGCTCGGCGAAGGCTCGGGAGAACTCGCCACCCAGGCCTTCCTGCTTGGCGATCACGCAGTGACCGATCAGCACGCTGATATCGCGACAGGCCCGGGCCTCCACCAGGCCGGCCTGCAAGCGCAACAGGCCGGCCTCGGGCTGGGCACGCAGGGTCAGCAGATAACCGTCATACAGGGTCAACCGGGCCCGCACCGCATACAACCGCTGGGCCGACAGGCCCTGCAGGCGCCGCAGCCCCTGGTGTACCTCCTCCTGCGCCCGCAGCACTTCGCCGCGGGCCTGCAGGACCCGGGCACGGTCGTAGTGGGCCAGGGCTTCGAACAACGGATTGCCGACCCGTTGCGCCAGCTCCAGGGATTCGCGATTGAGGCTGCGGGCCCGCCACAGATCGGCATCGGTAATGGCCAGGTTGGACAAGGTCGACAGGCACATCAGGCGCTGCCCATAACGTTTGGGCGGTAGGCTTTCCAGGGCCTCGCTGCAATAGGCCAGGGTGTTTTCCCGCTGGCCGCGGCCACGGGCGATGATTCCGCTCAGGGCCAGCCATTGCGCCAACATCGACTTCTGCGCCGTGGCCGAAGGGGCCGGCAGGAAACGACTCAGGTGATTGGCCAGTTCCTCCGCCGCATCCAGCTGGCAGGCCAGGCCCAGGGCCCAGCTGTAGAGCACGATCAGCCGCGGCGTGCTGATCAGCAGGCTGTCGGGCAGGTCCATCTTCCAGCGCAGCAGCATGCCGACGTTCTGTTCCGCCAGCAGTTGCTCTTCGGACAGGTTCTGCACCAGGTTGGCCGCCACGTCCAGGTGCCCGGCGCGCAGCGCTTGCTCCACCGCCTCGTCGAGCAGCCCCTGGGCGTTGAACCAGCGGCAGGCGCGCAGGTGCAGGCTGGCCGCTGGCACCAGGGCATTGGCCGTGGGCCGGGTGCGCAGCAGGTCGGAAAACAGGTGGTGATAACGATACCAATGGCCGTGTTCATCCAGGGGCACCAGGAATACCTGGTGGGCCTGGAGGAAACCCAGGATCTCGGCGCTGTCATGGGCTTCGCGAAGGGCATCGCACAGCTCGGCGCAAAACCGCTCCTGGGGCGCCGTGTCATACAGGAATGACTGCACTTCGGCGGGCAGGCAGTCGATGACCTCTTCCAGCAGGTAGTCGCGGATCAGCCCTTCCCCGCCATGCAGGCCCTGGGGTAGCGCGCCCCCGGCTCCCGCCTCGGATGCCGCCAGCAACCAGAAACGCAGCCCGGCCACCCAGCCTTCGCTGCGCTGAATCAGGTTTTCCAGGGCTTCGCCGCGCAGCGAACTGCTGTGCCGGTCGAGCAGGCTCAGGGATTCGTCGTGGGTCAGGCGCAAATCCTGCTCGTGCAGCTCCAGCAGTTGCCGGGACAACCGCAGCCGCGCCAGGTGCCAGTCCGGGCGTTGGCGGCTGGTGACCAGCACCAGCAAGCCATCGGGCAGGTGATTGAGAAAAAACTGCAGGCAACGATCGAGGACCGGCCCCTGGGCCAGGTGATAGTCGTCCAGCACCAGCAATAACGGACTGGCACCGGTCAATTGCACCGCCAGCTCATCCAGCAGGCCGTCCAGCCACTCTTCAAAGGCGAAGGGCTGGTGACGCTGACGCATTTTCAACAGGCCCAGGGACTGCCGTCCCAATTGGGGAAAGTACTGCTGCAGACCGGCCAACAGACGCTCGAGGAAACGCCCGGGATCGCTGTCCCGGCGGCTCAACCCCAGCCACAGGCTCTGCCAGTTATCCGGCAGCCCCTGGCAAAACTCCACGGCCAGCGAGCTCTTGCCAAACCCGGCAGGCGCACAGACCAGCAGCAATCGCCCCTTCAACCCGGCGCTCAGACGCTCGCAAAGACGCGGCCGCTGCACGTATCCATCGGGCAGGGGGGGTCGATAAAAACGCCCCTCCAGAGCGGGGATCACCGCGCTGGCAGGCCGTTGCAGGGGGGACAGGTCAGTCATGGCCAACTCTTATTGATGTACGGTTGTCGGCGTAGCAGATGTCCGCAGACTAGCGGTAAAAGGCCACCTGTTGAAGATTTTTGCGACCATTCGGGCGAAAAAGACTATGAGCAAATTGGTCAGATAACTCTGAATGATTAAAAGATATTTCGTTTATTTATTGATTAAGTGGCTAATTAGCTTCGAGAAAGCCGTCTGCACCCGGATGGATTCCAAGGCCGGGCCCTCAGGCAAAAAAAAGCCCCGAACCAGGTCGGGGCTTTTTCCGAGGATGCGGCCTCTATTTGCAGCGGCTCAGCGAACCCCGTCCTGACGCAGGGCGGCTGGGGTGAAATCGCTGGTGGTGGCGGTGAAACCGAAGTCGTAGGCCTGTTTCTCTTCGTTCTTCATGCCTAGGGCCAGGTAGCGGCCGGACTGCAGGTCGTAGAGGGTTTCCAGGGCGTACCACGGCACTTGCTTGTCGTAGTAGTTCTCGGCGTGAGCCTCGGCCACGCGCCACAGCTGGCCACGACCGTCGTAGTGGTCGATCACCGCTGCCTGCCAGGTGTCTTCGTCGATGTAGAAGTCACGCTTGGCGTAGATATGGCGCTGGCCTTCCTTCAAGGTTGCCACCACATGCCAGACCCGGCGCAGCTCATAGCGAGCCAGGTCCTGGTTGATGTGGCCGGCCTTGATGATGTCGGCGTACTTCAGGGTCGGCGAGTCGAGCTTGTAGCTGTCGGAAGCGATGTACATCTCCTTCTTGCCTTCCAGCTTCCAGTCGTAGCGATCCGGCGCACCGTTGTACATGTCCAGGTTGTCGGAAGTACGCAGGCCGTCGGCAGCGGTACCCGGACCGTCATAGGACACTTGCGGGGCGCGGCGTACGCGGCGCTGGCCAGCGTTGTAGACCCAGGCCGAGCGCGGCTCCTTCACTTGGTCGAGGGTTTCGTGCACCAGCAGCACGCCACCGGCCAGGCGCGCCGGCGCGGTCACTTTCTGCTTGAAGTAGAACAGGATGTTGCCCGGGTTCTTCGGATCGTAGTCCTTCATCTTGTCGCGGAACACGAACTGGTCCTGGAAGTACACCAGGCTGTAGGAGCCGTTGGCCTGTGGCGTGGCCTGGGTCACCAGGCGGGTCACACTGCCACCGCGATAGCGGGTGATGTGGTTCCAGATGACTTCCACGCCGCTTTTCGGGATCGGGAACGGAATCGCGGTTTCGAAGTTCTCCAGGCCGTTGCCGCCGGACACCAGGTTGGTGCTGGTGGCGTTGCGCTTGATCGCGGCGAACACGTCAGCCGGCACGGTGGCCCCGCGATGGGACGGGTAGACCGGCATCTTGAAGGTTTCCGGGTAGCGCTTGAACATCGCGTACTGCCCCGGCGCCAGCTTGTCCTTGTACTGCTCGACGTTCTGCGCGGTGATGGTGAACAGCGGCTGCTCGCTGCCGTAGGGGTTGGACAGGAAACCCTTGCTGTCCACGGTGCCAGCATTGGTCGCCAGTGGCTTCCAGGCCGGAATGGTGCCGGCGGCATTGCCGGCCATTTCCGCGCCCATCGGCGTCAGGCTGGTACCCAGCTTGGCGGCTTCATCGGCCGAGACCGCGGCCATGACCCCGGTGGCCAGCAGTGACAGTCCCAGCACACCGACGTGCAACAGACTCTTGGTGATTTTCATATTGTTGTTCTTCCTGAAAATGCAGTGTGCTTAGAAGTTCACGCCAACGCTCAAGGCGAGGAAATCCCGGTCATCCACGGTGCTGTAGTCGCCACCGAAGAAGTTGGTGTAGGCCAGGCTCGCGGTGTAGGTGTTCTGGTACTCGGCATCCAGCCCCAGGCTGATGGCCTTGCGGCCTTCTTCGAAGTTGCCGCCAGGACCTGGCGAGTAACCCTTGACGTCATGGGACCAAGCCACGTTCGGCTTGAGGTTCACACCAGCGAACACATCCGGGTACTCCCAAATGGCACGGCCGCGGTAGCCCCAGGAGGTGGCGGTGGTGAAGCCATCGTTGTTGCAGTTGGCGCTCAGATTGCTGGCGTCTGCGCCAGGACCTGCACCGGCAATGGTGGTGGAGTTAAGCGCACGACAGGTGTTTTGCCCGCCGGTGGCTGGCAAGGCGCCAGGACCAAACACCGGATCACGTCCATAGCGGACATCCGACTTGCTCTCAAGGCCTCCGACATGGGTAACCCCCACCTCACCCACCAGCGTCAGACGGCTGGCGCCCATGACCTGATCGAAGAAGTGCGTGAAGGTAGTCTGGAACTGAGTGACTTCCTTGCGGCGATAGCCGTGAAGGTCCTGCCCCGCTACACCTTCAAGCAACGAGGCGTTGGCAAATGCCCCCTTCAGAGGTCGAACGGCGGAATAGAGAATATCGGTAGAGTTGAGTTGTACAGGCGCATTCGGCCGGTAGCTGATTTCACCGCTCCAGGCCGTCCCCGTAGGCAGGGTGGTGGAGAAACTCAAGCCATACAGGCGAATGTCTTCTGGATACTCAACGAAGTACTTCGAATTACCGGCGATCCATACCGGCGCCAAAGTGCCGAAGCCAGGAGCAATGTTGTAAGCCGACTGTGGTGCCGCCGTGGCACTGAAGATCGGCGCTCGGCTGTGATAGTTCATGAAGTAGGCACCGAACTCGGTGTCCAGCGGCTCGAAGTTGTAGTGGAACGCCGCACCGAATTGGCCGCTGTCACGGGCATCTCGGTCGCCACTGCGACGCACCAGCGTGCCTTCTTCGTTGACGTCGACGCCACGAGCCTGCATCGCGGCCAGGGCCGCGCGCCCCGGCGCCGTGGCGGCGATGGTCGAACGCTTGGCGAGCAGACGCAGATTGTCGTCACAGCCATCGGAAATGTTGTCCGGCTGCGAGAAGAAGGTTCCGCAGTTATCGGTAACGGTCTGGTCCCACTCCAACTGATAGAACGCTTCGGCCGACAGGTTCTCGGTCAGGTTCTGGGAGATGTAGAACATGTTGACCGGAATCAGACCTTCCTTGACCTCGGCACCAGGACGGCGGAACGCCGACACGTCGATCGGGTTGATCGAGTTGATACCGCCACCAATGAAGGTACTTTCGCCCCAACTCACCACCTGCTTACCGAAGCGCACCGAACCTGGCTCATCGGCAATGGAGTAGTTGTGATAGACGAAAGCATCGAGGATCTGACCGCCGGAAGACTTGGCGCCCTCTTTACGGTTGTCGTTGCTGACGTTCTTGAAGTCCAGGTCTTCGTCCTGGAGCTTGAAGTCATACCAGTACTTGCCACGGACAAACACACCGGTATCGCCGTACTTCAATTCCAGGTCATGGATACCCTTGAAGATCTTCGAGAAGGTCTGGCCCTTGTTGAAGTTCAAGTGGCCGTCATCGGTGGTCTGGGACAGGCCCTTGCCGCCGTTGTTGACCCCGATCAGGTCCTTGTTGCGCCCGGCGGTCGACCAACTGGCCCCCACCGACAGGGACGAATCGAAGCTGCCTTCGATTTCACCGATATTGAAGCTGACGCCGAATGCCGGCCCGGCGAGCGTGGAGGCGAGACCGACGGCCAGGGGCAGTTTCGCCCGGCGCCAGAACTGGTTTGCTGATGTCATCGACGCTACTCCATGTGCATTATTGTTATGGCAGTACGCTCTTCTGAAAACGCTTCGAATACCGGTTGAATGAACACTTGTCCCGGCTCCGAAGTTGCGTGGCGCGAGCACCCCGCAATGCTCCGTCGTTCAGAAAAATCCGTGAACGGACTATATCCAGCAGGGATTACTGCTTGATCCCTCTAAAGTGTGATTTGCAGCCACCCACCGCACTGGAACAGCCCTTTGCCATAACCTCTGAAAAACGGCGCGGCAAGAATGACTGAAAAATCCGTGAGCACAAGGCAAAGGCTTGCCGGGTGGGCATGCCGTGCCCGAGCGGGCACGGCAGAGGACGCTCAGAGCGTGGAGAGGAAGGTGCTGTTGCTGGCTTGCCACTCGCTGATGTCGACGCGGATGCGCTTCTTGTCGAGCTTGCCAACGCTGGTCTTGGGAATTTCAGTAACAAGGGCGATCTGACTGGGAATCGCCCACTTGCTCAGGTGACCCAGCTCGACGAAGGGCTTGAGGTGTTCCTTGAGCTCGCGGGCGCCAATCTCATGGCCCTCACGGATGACCAGCAGGGCGAATGGGCGTTCGCCCCACTGCGGATCGGCGATGCCCACCACTGCTACTTCACGTACCGCCGCGTGGCGGCTGATGAGGTCCTCCAGGTCCAGGGAGGAGATCCACTCGCCACCAGTCTTGATCACGTCCTTGATCCGGTCGCGGATGTCGATCACCCCCATGCTGTCCAGGGTTGCCACGTCACCGGTATGCAGCCAGCCGCCTTCCCAGAGCTCGGCGCCTTTTTGCGGCTCGTTGAAATAACCTTCGCTCAGCCAGGGCGCCCGCAGCACCAGCTCGCCCTGGGCCTCGCCGTCCGCCGGGAGGAAGTTGCCTTCGGCATCGATGATCGCCGCCTCCACCAGCGGCCCCGGCACCCCGGCCTTGATGCGGTAGGTGGTGCGCTCGTCCTCGCTGCCCGCCATCAGTTCATCGTTCAGGTGCGCACAGGACACCAGCGGTCCGGTTTCCGACATGCCGTAGGCAGCCGTCAGCTGGATGCCCTTGGCCTTGGCCGCCTCGTACAGCGCGCGGTTCAGCGCACTGCCGCCGATGACGATCTTCCAGCCGCCGAAATCCGTACCCTGGGCCGCCTTGGCATTGAGCACCATCTGCAGGATGGTCGGCACGCAGTGAGAGAAGGTGACCTTCTCCCGGCGCCACAGCTCCACCAGGTACTCCGGGTCGTAGCGCCCGGGATAGACCTGCTTGAGCCCGAGCATGGTGGCCACGTACGGCAAGCCCCAGGCGTGCACGTGGAACATCGGGGTGATGGGCATGTACACATCGTTGGTGCCCAGCAGGCGCACGCTGTCGATGGCCCCCATGATGGTGGACACCCCCAGGGTGTGCAGCACCAGCTGGCGGTGGGTGAAGTACACGCCCTTGGGGTTGCCGGTGGTGCCGGTGGTGTAGAAGGTGGTGGCCACCGAGTTCTCGTCGAAATCCTCGAACGCGTACTGGGGGCCGGCGGCGGCGAGCAAGGTCTCGTACTCGCCCACCAGGTTCGGCAGCTCGGCAGTTTTCTCCGGGGCATCGGTGAGCAGCAGGGTTTTCTCCACCGTGGTCAGGTGCCCGGCAATCGCCTGGTACAGGCCGACGAACTCGCTGTTGACCAGCACGAAGCGGTCCTCGGCATGGTTCATGGTGTAGAGAATCTGCTCCGGCGACAGACGCACGTTGATGGTGTGGATCACCGCACCGATCATCGGGATGGCAAACATGCACTCCAGGTAGCGATGGCTGTCCCAGTCCATGACCGCCACGGTGTCCCCCGCCCTGACCCCGGCCGCGGTCAGCACATTGGCCAGGCGCGCCACCCGCTCGATCAGGGTCGGATAGGTGTAGCGCAACTGGTCACGGTAGATGATCTCGCGGGTTTTTTCGTAGCGGGTGCCGGACATCAGCAAGCGCTTGATCAGAAGTGGGTATTGGTAGGCGCCTTCGGCGGGAGGAATAACGCGAGTCTGCAACATAAGAATCCCTTTTCTGACGGCTCGGTCGTGACTGGAGGATAACCACTCTAGAGCTCCTGCGCGCCCGCTAAATCAGCCAAAGGAATGATTTGCAGGGCCGTACAAATACTAGCTTCAGGCCAGTATTGTTACGGCCCTGCACGACCTCAGGCGCTTTGCCCCACTGCCGCTTCCGCGGGGGTGCGGGGAAAGGCCAGCGCCGCGGCAAACGTCAGCGCCGCGACCCCCGCCAGGACCAGGTACAGGCCACTCAGGCCCTGACGCGGTTCCACCAGAGCAATCAGCGGAATCGCCGTGGCACTGGCACCGAACGACAGGCAGTAACGCAAGGCGAAGATTCGCGACTGCCACTGGGGCGCAACGAAGTTGGCGACCATGGCATCGTTCACCGTGACCAGGCCGAACACCACGAACATGAAGGCCGCACCCAGGACGATCACACCCCAACCCTGGCTGTCGGCCATCGCCAGCAGCAACGGGGCCTGGAGCAGGGTCAAAATGATGAACGGCCACTTCAGGCTGAAGCGGTGCAATACCCGGCCGATCAACAACTGCGCCACTGCGCCGAAGGCATAGGCCAGGCTGACCACCACCCCCAGGGTCTGCGGCGAGGTGAACAATTCATGCAGGCGTTCCTGGAACAGCTTCGGGTAAGTCATGGTGGTGGCGTTGAAGACCACCCCGCCAGTGGCTGTGGCCAGGGCCAGCACGCCGAACACCAGGAACATGGAGATCTGCTGCCCGCCCTTGCCCTTGAGCGGCACATGGGCGCGTGCGGGGGCAGGCTCGTCACGCACCTGCAAGGCAAAGCCGACACCCAGAAGGATGGCCACGCTCCCCGGCAGGATGAACGCCGAGCGCCAGCCGAACTGCGCCACCAGCAAGCCGGTAATCAAGGCCGAGAAGGCCACGCCGAGGTTGCCCCACATACCGTTGATGCCGATCTCGCGCCCGCGATTCTGCGCATAGGCCACCAGCATCGCGGTGCCCACCGGATGATAGATAGCGGCGAATATTCCCATCAGGGTCAGCCCGATCACCAGCATGCTCGGGCTATTACTGAGCCCGGTGAGGATCGAAGCGCCACCGATGCCGAAAAAGAACAGCAGCATCATCTGCCGCCGACTCCAGTGATCCCCCAGCCAACCGGCCGGTAGCGAACAGGCGCCAAAAGCGATGAAACCACCCAGGGACAGACCGATCAGCCCGGCATAGTCCAGGCCAAAGGCCTGGGTCATGCCCAGCACGGCAGCGGGAAAGATCAGCATGAACATGTGATCGATGACATGGGCGGCGTTGACGTAGCGGATGACGTTTCGGGCTTGATTCATGGCGACACACCGGGGGTTGGTTGTTGTGCCGCCTATGCTAATTTGGCAATCCACCGCATTTCTGACAACAAAGTCATTGGACCGGACATGTTAATCGACCACTTCCACCATGGGCCGGTCAGCGCCTATCCCCGGGACTACCCCGACGCCGGGCATCAACCATTGCACCGCCATCGCGAGGCGCAGTTTCTCTACGCCGCCTGCGGCACCATGCGCCTGGTCACCGCCCAGGGCGCCTGGGTGATCCCACCGAGCCGGGCGGTGTGGATCCCGCCACTGGTGGAGCATGAAATCTTCATGGTCGGCGAGGTGCGCATGCGCTCTCTGTTCATCGACCCGGAGCTGTCAGCGCCCGCATTGCGCCAATGCTGCGTCCTGGCGGTCACACCGCTGCTGCGGGAGTTGATCCTGCGTGCCGTGCAAGGTCCGGAACAAGCGGAAAACCCCTTGATCCAGCAATTGATGCTGGAAGAAATCGCCGCCTTGGAAAACCTTCCGCTGCACATTCCCATGCCCCAGGACCGGCGCTTGCAAGCCATCTGCCGGACCTTGATACAGACCCCGGATCACCCCCACACCCTGGAAGACTGGGCGCAGCAGGTCGGCGCCAGTTCACGAACCCTGGCGCGGCTGTTCCAGCAGCAGGTGCAGATGAACTTCAATGCCTGGCGCCAGCAGGTGCGCCTGATGGAAGCCCTGCCACGCCTGCTCGCCGGGGAAAGCGTGCACAGCGTGGCCGACTCGCTGGGATACGGCAGCGCCCGGGCCTTCAGCGCGATGTTCTGCCGTTTGCTCGGGGATACGCCACGGCATTACGTGGCGGCCTTGAATCAGCTCAGCGCAATCAATGCATCTCGGTGAAGGCCAGCTTCACGCCGATGGCGATCAGCACTGCGCCCATGGTGCGGTCGAACCAGTGGCCCATGCGGGCAAAGCCGGCACGAACCCGCTGCTGGCTGAAGAGCATGGCCACCAGGCAGAACCACACAGCGGTGGCCACCGCCAGATACACGCCATACCCGGCCTGGATCGCCAGCGGCGTATGCGGGTTGATCACCACGGTGAACAGCGAGAGAAAGAACAGCGTCGCCTTGGGGTTCAGGCCATTGGTGACAAAGCCTGAAGTGAAGGCCCCACGCGCAGTGCGGACCCCGGCTTCCTTGTGCAGGTCGTCGGCCGCCGGTTTGGCCGGCTGGGCACGCAGGGCCTTGTAGCCGATGTACAGCAGGTAGGCCGCAGCCAGCCACTTCAGTGCGTTGAACAGAACGATGGACTGGGAAACGATCAGGCCGATCCCCAGCAGCGAGTAACCCACGTGCAGGAAGATTGCGCAGCCCACGCCCAGCGCGGTCCAGGTGCCGGCTCGACGGCCGTGGGTCACGCTTTCACGCACCACCACGGCGAAGTCCGGGCCGGGGCTGGCCACTGCCAGAAGATGGATGAGGGCAACGGTCAAGAACTCGGTGAAGTACATGCAGGCTCCTGTGTATGTCTAATTATTTCATCTGTTAGGCTCGGCAGATTACGCCTTAGAACCCTCGTGCAAAAGGTACAGTTCATGACTAACAATCGCCGCGCCGTCTTCCTCGATCACAGCTCACTGGACCTCGGTGACCTGGACCTGGGTGCGCTGCATGACAGCTTCAGCCCTCTGCAAGTACATGCCCACACAGCGCCGGAACAGGTCGCCGAACGCCTGCAGGGAGCCCGGGTGGCCATCAGCAACAAGGTGGCACTGACAGCCGAAACCCTGGCCGCCTGCCCCGACCTGCAACTGATCCTGGTGGCCGCCACCGGCACCAACAATGTCGACCTGGCCGCAGCCCGCAAGCAGGGGATCACCGTCAGCAACTGCCAGGGCTACGGCACTCCCTCGGTGGCCCAGCACACCCTGATGCTGCTGCTCAACCTGGCCACCCGGGTCGCCGATTACCAGCAGGCCGTGGCTGCCGGGCGCTGGCAACAGGCCAGTCAGTTCTGCCTGCTGGACTACCCGATCATCGAACTGGCGGGCAAGACCCTGGGCCTGCTGGGCAATGGCGAACTGGGCAGCGCGGTGGCCCGCCTGGCCGAAGCCTTTGGCATGCGTGTGCTGCTGGGGCAGATTCCAGGCCGCCCGACCCGCCCGGACCGCCTGCCGCTGGAGGAACTGCTGCCGCAAGTGGACGCCCTGACCCTGCACTGCCCCCTCAACGAGCACACCCGCCACTTTATCGGTGCCCGGGAACTGGCCCTGCTCAAGCCCGGAGCCCTGGTGGTCAACACCGCCCGCGGGGGGCTGATCGATGAACAGGCCCTGGCCGATGCATTGCGCAATGGTCACCTGGGTGGTGCAGCCACCGATGTGCTCAGCGTCGAACCCCCGGTGGCTGGCAACCCCCTGCTGGCCGGCGACATTCCGCGCCTGATCGTCACTCCACACAACGCCTGGGGCAGCCGCGAGGCCCGCCAGCGAATCGTCGGTCAATTGACGGAAAACGCCCACGCCTTCTTCAGCGGCGCCCCGCTGCGGGTCGTGAGTTGATAAACTTCGCCACTTTTTTCGGGGGCGGATCATGGACACACGCAGTGAAGTACTGTTGCGTCAGGCTGAATTGTTTCAAGGCTCACTGCTGCTGGCCGGCCTGGCCGCCGACGATCTGCTGGGCCGCCTGCCCAATGCCCGGGGCTGGAGCTGGCACGCCGGCGACCAGGCAGCCCTGGAGGCGCGCTTTCCCGGCCGCAGTCACTTTGGCGTAGACGCACCGGCCCAATCCTTCGACAGCGCCGTGCTGTTCCTGCCCAAATCCAAGGACCTCACCGACTACCTGCTCAACGCCCTGGCCTCGCGCCTGGCCGGGCGCGAACTGTACCTGGTGGGCGAGAAGCGCAGCGGCGTGGAGAGTGCGGCCAAGCAACTCAACCCCTTCGGCAAACCGCGCAAGCTCGATAGCGCCCGGCACTGCCAGCTGTGGCAGGTCACGGTGGCCAATGCTCCCGAACCGCTCACCCTGCAGAGCCTGGCCCATGAGTACGAACTGCCGCTGGCCGAAGGCCCGCTGAAAGTCATCAGCCTGCCGGGGGTGTTCAGCCATGGCCGGCTGGATCGCGGCACCGCGCTGCTGCTGGAGCACCTGGACCACCTGCCCGCCGGCCACCTGCTGGACTTCGGCTGCGGTGCCGGAGTGCTCGGGGCCACCGTGAAACGCCGCTACCCGGACAGCCGCGTGACCCTGCTGGATGTGGACGCCTTCGCCGCCGCCAGCAGCCGCCTGACCCTGGCGGCCAACGGCCTGGAAGCCGAGGTGCTGACCGGTGACGGAATCGACGCCGCGCCCATGGGGCTGAACGGCATCCTGACCAATCCGCCCTTCCACACCGGGGTCCATACCGACTACCAGGCAACGGAAAACCTGCTGCGAAAAGCAGCCAAACATCTGCAAAAAGGTGGAGAACTGCGAGTAGTTGCCAACAGCTTCCTGCGCTACCAGCCGCTGATCGAAGAGCACCTGGGGCCCTGTGCGATCAAGGCCGAAGGCCAGGGCTTTCGCATTTATCGGGCCAAGCGCGGCTGAAATCCTTTTTCGCAAACAAGGCTTGCCGAAAGGGTTTTGCCTAGGCAGAATCCGCTCCGTCCTAGGGGAGTAGTCTCCCACGAGCGCCACGCTCGTCCGGCATGCGTCAACATACTTGGTCAACAGACCATGGCGCATGCGACCCAAGAGTCCGCACAGACGGACCGCAGGGTTTGACAAGACCTATGACACGCACACCTTACCCGGGGCGGGAAGGCTGTACGTGTCATAGCCGTGTCGACCCGCCCCTTAGGAAAACCCTGATGATGCTGGACTCCCTACTCGTTCCCACCGCAATCGTTGCCTTGGCCGAAATCGGCGACAAGACGCAACTGCTTGCCCTGATTCTCGCCGCACGTTTTCGCAAACCCTGGCCGATCATCGCCGGCATCGTTGCCGCGACCCTGGCCAACCACGCGGCGGCCGGTGCGGTAGGCGCCTGGTTCGGCAGCTTCTTCTCGGACTCGACCCTGCACTGGATCCTCGCCGCCAGCTTCACCGCCACCGCGCTGTGGACCCTGGTTCCGGACAAGATGGACGACGACGAAGCCAATACCGCACGCAAGTTCGGCCCATTCCTGACCACCCTGATCGCCTTCTTCCTGGCAGAAATCGGTGACAAGACCCAGGTCGCCACCGTCATGCTGGCGGCGCAGTACCCGGATCTGTGGCTGGTGATCATCGGTACCACCCTGGGCATGCTGATTGCCAACGTACCGGTGGTCCTGGCAGGCAACTTCGCCGCAGACAAGCTGCCCCTGACCCTGATCCGTCGCCTGGCGGCGTCGGCCTTCTTCATCCTCGCCGTGGTGGCGGTGTACAAGGCCATGCAGATCAGCGGCTGGGTATAAACGAAATCGCCGGCAAGCTGGCCCCTACGCAACCCGTAGGAGCCGGCGTGCCGGCGACAGCGTCATCGACAATGACGCGAAGGGATCAGGACTTCTTGGCGGCCTGATACAGCGGCATCACCTTGGGAATCGCCGCCTGCAAGGAAGCGATACGGCTGGTGGAAGCCGGGTGAGTGCTCATGAACTCGGGCGGCGCGGAGCCACCGGCAGCCTGGCCCATCTTGTTCCACAGGCTGATGGCCGCATTCGGGTTGTAACCGGCACGGGCGGCCAGTTCCAGGCCGATCAGGTCCGCTTCGTTTTCATTCTCGCGGCTGTTGGGCAGAGTCATCAGCAGGTTCACCCCGTTGTCGCCCAGGGCTACGGTTTCCTGCGGAACGCCGAACAAGGTGGCGATCTGCTTGCCGGCACCGACCGCGTACTGCTTGGACATGGCTTCGCGACCGTGCTCGCGCAGGGCGTGGGCAATTTCATGGCCCATGACCGCGGCGATTTCATCGTCGGTGAGTTTGAGCTTCTCGATCAGCCCGGAGTAGAAAATGATCTTGCCGCCAGGACCGCAGTTGGCGTTGAGCTCGTCGCTCTTGATCAGGTTGACTTCCCATTTCCACTGCGCGCAGTCGGGGCGGAAAGTCGGCGCCTGGGCAATCAGGCGGTTGGCAATGACCTGCAGGCGCTTGGCGTTGGCGCTGGTCTTGTCCAGTACGCCCTGGCTGCTGGCTTCACCCAGAGTCTGCTGATAGGACTGGGCATAGGACTGGTTCACTTCAGCGCTGGAAACCATGCTGAACATGGATTGCTTGCGATCCACACCGACCACGCCACCGCTGGTGGTATTGACCGTTTCACAACCGCTGAGCAGTACTGCGGCACTCAATGCACATACGACCAATGACTTCTTCATCATGAAACCTCCCTGAAAACGTGGCGCGTATCCTAAGGGCGGAAATGTATCCGCGCCAGATGTAAAAACAGCAATCGGTCGCATTTCAGATACATATCTGCCTTGCAGGAGAAAATTCATTCCTCCCGCAAATCCCGCCCGGGTTACCCCCACAGCTTGCCAAGAACGACATCAAGCTCCCTGAAACAGTCATTTTTCCGTGTAAGGCTAATGGCCAGCGCTGCAGCGGCCGATACAGCTCGGCAGACCTAAATTCCTGCGCCCGGAGCCTCTATGAAGTTCAAGTCGATCCAGTTTTCCGTCGCCGCCCTGGCCGGCGCCATCGTTCTCAGCGTGGTTGCAGCCCTGGTGCTGTACGCCCTGTTCTCCGGGGCCAGGACCCAGCAGATGGTGCAAGACCGTACCCAGGCCCAGTTCGAACAGGTCATCGAACAACGCCTGAGCGGCCTGGCGCAGACCCAGGTCAGCCAGATCCAGCGCGAACTGGAAGCGCCCCTGCTGATCGCCGGCGGCCTGGTGCGGGTCAATGCGCTGATGGGCACCCAGGACTCGCAAGGCCATGCCGGGCTGAGCCTGAGCCGTGAACAACTGATTGCCCTGATCAAGGAAAACGTCACCCAGAACCCGAAGATCCTCGGTGCGTACATTGGCTGGGAACCCGGCGCCATCGACCATGACGACGCTGCCTACGTAGGCACCTCGGTGGTGGGTATCGATGCAGCAAACGGCCGCTTCCTGCCCTGGTGGTTCCGCAATGAAGACGGCAGCCTGGGCCTGGACAAACTGGCCGACGTCAATGATCGGACCCTGCTTTCCACCGGCGTGCGCGCCAGCGAGTACTACCTCTGCTCCCAGGACAGCCTAAAGCCTTGCGCCATCGACCCCGCTCCCTACAAGGTCGGCGACAAGGTGGTGATGCTGGCCTCCTTTATTCAGCCGATCCTGCTCAACGGCAAGTTCCAGGGCATCGTGGGTGCCGACCTGTCAGTGAACTTCATCCAGGACATGCTGGTGGGCGCCAACCAGAAGCTCTACGGCGGCGCCGGGCACATGGCCCTGATCGGCGGTAACGGTCGCCTGGTCGCCTATACCAAGGACTCGAGCAAGTTCGGTGAAAAAGTCAGCGACGTGCTCAGCAGTGATGCACTGACCAAGCTGTCCAGCCTCAAGCGCGGCGAAGTGACCTACGACGTCGACCAGGCCAACGGCACCATCAGCCTGTACCTGCCCTTCGGCATCGGCCAGACCGATGCGCACTGGACCCTGATGCTGCAACTGCCGCTGAGCGCGGTGATGGCCGACCTCGACAAACTGCAAGGTGACCTGGCCGAACAACGCAAGGCCGACACCTTCGGCATGGCCATGGTCGGGCTGGTGATTGCCGGCCTCGGCTTGCTGGTGATCTGGCTGGTGGGCCACGGCATTGCCCGGCCGCTACGGCAGATGGTGGCAATGCTCGACGACATCGCTCAGGGCGAAGGCGACCTGACCCGACGCCTGACCAGCGATCGCGCTGACGAGCTGGGCTCCATCGCCAAAGGCTTCAACACCTTTTTGGCCAAGCTGCAGGCGATGATCAGCCAAGTGGTGACCTCGGTTCAGAGCGTCAGCGATTCTTCGGAACACACCGCAGACATCGCCATTCGCACCAACCAGGGCGTGCACAAGCAAATGGTTGAAATCGATCAGGTAGCCACCGCGGTGCACGAAATGACCGCCACCGCCCAGGACGTCGCGCGCAATGCCACCCAGGCCGCGCAAGCCGCCAGCCACGCCGACCAGGCCGCGAGCCAGGGCATGCAGATCGTGCGCGACACCTCCAGCGCCATCGGCGCCCTGGCCGAGGAAATCGGCCGTGCGGTGGGCGTGGTGCAGACCCTGGCCAAGGACAGCGAGAACATCAACGCCATCCTCATCGCCATTCGCGGGATTGCCGAGCAGACCAACCTGCTGGCGCTTAACGCGGCAATCGAGGCGGCCCGAGCCGGCGAGCAAGGCAGGGGCTTTGCGGTGGTTGCCGACGAGGTGCGCAACCTGGCGCAGAAAACCCAGCAGGCCACCGAAGAAATCCAGTCGATGATCCAGCAACTGCAACAGGGCACCCGGGAAGTGGTACGGGTGATGGAGGACAGCCAGCACAAGACCGACCAGAGTGTGGAACACGCGGCCAAGGCGGCCCAGGCCCTGGAAACCATCACCCAGGCGGTGTCGGTGATCAACGACATGAACACCCAGATCGCCAGCGCCGCCGAGGAGCAGAGCGCGGTGGCCGAGGACATCAACCGCAATGTGATCAATATCGGCCAGGTGGCCAATGAAGTGGCGGGCGGCGCCGATGAGTCCAGTGCGGCCAGCGCCGGGCTGACCAAGCTCGCCGAACAGCAACGACGCCTGATCAACCAGTTCAAAGTCTAATCACGGACCTGCAGGAGCCGGCTTGCCGGCGAAAGCGATCCTGGCTTGGGCAGCGAACCAGGGGGCCTCTTCGCTGGCAAGCCAGCTCCTGCAGCCAGCTCCTGCAGTTGATGCTTCAGGCGGGGGTCAGGCACTCGGGGCCGTTGAGCTTGGGGTCATTGACCAGGTTGGCCAGGACCCGCTCGCGCAGGGCTGCCGGCGGGCTGGCCAGCAAGGCTTGCAGGGCATGCAAGGGGGTTTCGGGATCGAGCCAGGCTTGCTGGCCGGCGGCATCGAGGATCAGCGGGCGACGCAGATTGGAAGCCGCCTGGGTTACCACTGCAGTGCTCAGCCAGACCTGCTCCTGCACCGGGTAGGCCTCCCATATCGCGGCAAAAAAGATCGACGAACCTTCCCCCGGCGTCAGCCAGTAGGGGCGCTTGCGGGTGCCGCCGCGCCATTCGTAGAAACCATTGGCCGGCAGCAGGCAGCGCCGCTCGCGAAAGGCCTGGCGAAACATCGGCTGCTCCGCCAGGGTTTCCGCCCGGGCATGGGCGGGCGTCCGGGAAAGGTCCGTGAGCCACGGCGGTGTCAGCCCCCAGCGGGCCCGGGCCAGGGTGCGCTGGCCGTTTTCCGCGCGCTGGATCAGCACCGAATCATTGGGCGAGATGTTCCACTGCGCCTTCTGGTCAGCGGGAAATCCCGGCAAGGCGGCAAACGCGGGGTTCCAGCGAAACAGGGCATAACGTCCACACATGGGGCAATACAACTCTCGGCAAATCGGCGCTCAGCCTAACAGACCAGCACCCCGGCAAAATTGTCCGGTTCATCAAAGGGCAACGGCAGGGCCGCATTGTACGCAGCGATCAGCTCTCGCGCCTGTTGCGCCTGGTGGTTTTCCACCGACAGCCCCAGCAGCCCGAACAGCGGCAGCTCCCCTGCCCCGCCCAACAGATCGCGCCCCTGCAGATGGGCCTCGATCCCCTCGCTGGCCAGCATGCACTGGAGCAACTCGCCTTCCAGCAGGTTTTCCGGCTCGTAGATGCGCTGCATAAGGGCCACTCCCCATTCAGTCGTTTTCACTGTGAACGTCGAGCATCCATTCCCGACCGTCGGTTTGCAGGGTGAATACAATGGGCCGGCAGCACACCGGGCAGTCTTCGATATAGGTCTGGTCGCCGCCAGACAGGTCCAGCACCGCCTCTGCCTGTTCACCACAGTAAGGGCACTGATAATGGTCGGTTTCCAGCATCGCCGTCTCCAGAGTGACTTATGCGTATAATCGCCGGTCTATTTGCAGGGCTTTTTTTGTTTGAGCTGAATTTTCAGACCGTGCCCGGCTTTTTTTCGATCCGAACCTTTTCTTACCCTAGCCGTTTCTAACAAGAGAGCATGATGGGCGAATTCGATGCCATCCGACCTTACCACGACAGCGAAGTACCAGCGGTGCTGGCCCGGCTGCTCGGTGACAAGGCGTTTCTAGATATCCTCACCCACTTTCGCTTCCCGCGTTTTGCCAAGACTTTCGGCTGGCTGCTCAAACCCCTGATCGCTCACCGCCTGCGCCGTGAGTTTGCCGGGGTCACTTCGGTGGCCACCCTGCAGGACAAGGTCGAATTCTACGTCGACCACACCATCGAGCGGGCCACCGACGGCGTGACCTACACCGGCGTCGAGCAGTTCAAGTCGGGCACCGCCTATGTGTTCCTGGCCAACCACCGCGACATCGTCATGGACCCGGCCTTCGTCAACTACGCGGTGTACCACGCCGGCCTGCCGACGCCACGCATCGCCATTGGCGACAACCTGCTGCAGAAGCCGTTTGTCAGCGACCTGATGCGCCTGAACAAGAGTTTCATCGTGCACCGTTCCATCAGCGGTCGCCGGGAAAAGCTCGCGGCCTACCAGCTGCTGTCGGCCTATATCAACCATTCGATCCGCAACGACGGCCAGTCGATCTGGATCGCCCAGGCCGAGGGCCGGGCCAAGGATGGCGACGATCGCACCGAGTCGGCGATCCTCAAGATGTTCCACATGAGCCGCAAGGACGAGCCGTTCGGCGAGGTCATCCAGTCGTTGAACCTGACACCGGTGTCCATCAGCTACGAATACGACCCCTGCGACCAGGCCAAGGCCCGCGAGCTGTACATCCGCGCCACCACCGGCACCTATACCAAGGCACCAGGCGAGGATGACGTGAGCATCGCCAAGGGCATCACCGGCTATAAAGGCCGGGTCCACGTGAACTTCGCCGCGCCCATCAGCGAATCCTTCGAGGACACCAAGCAACTGGCCATGGAAATGGACCGGCAGATCCTCGGCGGCTACCGCCTGTTCCCGGTGCACTACCTGGCCTATGCCCAGTGGAGCGATGCCGATCCACAACTGCAGGTGCCAACGGCCGCCGAGGTCTTCCCGGCCCAGGAGCTGGCCAAGGCCGAACAGGAGTGGCAGCGCCGGCTGGATGCCTGCCCGGCAGAACACCGGCCGTACCTGGTACTGCAATACGCCAATCCGGTGCGCAACCAGTATCGGGTCAAGGCCGGTCTGGCGCTGTAACGGCCGGACTGGAAAGCACAACGGCGCCTGCGGGCGCCGTTGTCGTTTCTGCAACCTGGGGGTTGATCAGAACCGGGTGCTGATCCAGGACACCAGCAACGCCAGGCCAAGGCAGGCGAAGCCGAAGCGGTAGAAAAACCTATTGATGCGCAAGGTTGCGGGATCCAGCATCAGCAGCGGCTGATCCACCGCCCGTCCCTCGCTCTGCACGGCCAGATTGGCCAGGGCCCGCAGTTCACGACGGCGGGTGGCGTGCAGCAGCCAGCTGCCTGGGCAGGCGAACAGCAGGGCAAGCAGATTAATCAGTTTGGCGGGATGGGCGTTGAACATCGACCAGATCAGTTGCAGCGACATCATGAACCTCGGAGGAAAGCCGTATACGGGCCGTCGAGTGCACCCGCGGCGCGGATTCTACTCAATCCCCGACAAAACGCGGGGGGCTTTCCGACCAGTAACGAGACGCCGGTCCATTAATTTAAAGCGTCATCTTTTCGTCATCTAAACAAGCCAGTCTGTCGCCCCTCGAAACCCACGGAGCTTGTCATGCTGCACGCCGAAAACCAGGACCGCCTTTACCTGATCGCCCCCAGTGAAGAACAGCAGGCGCTGGTGGGCGCCCTGGCGTTCAACGTGCAGGACCGGCACTGGCTGGTGTATTGCGCCCTGGGCGGGCACCAGCACGCGGACCTGCCGGAAACAGACCTGCTGACGGGCGTCAGCATGCTGGACTTCTACGTCGAGGCGGCCTGATCCGCGCCCATAAAAAAGCCCGGCGCGCCATCAGGCAGCCGGGCTTTTTCGTTGCTTGGCCAGGGCTCAAACCCCAGCCAGGCGCGGGTTACTCGCCGAGGATCTGGCCCACGGTCGGATCCTTGAACAGACGGGTCAAGGCATCGCTGAGCACATCACCCACCAGCTTGGTATTGGTGTCCTGGTTCGGCGCCATGCCGAAACGCTGGTCCAGGGAAGCACCGTAACGGCCGCTGTAACGACGGTTGGCGTTCTGCACATCCGAGCGGAAGGTGGCACCGATGGTAGCCTCGGTCACGTACAGGCCTTCTTTAGGCGACTGGTACTTGAGCTCGGCCAGGGTCACGGTCAACTGAGGGGCGTTGGCGCCACCGGCGGTCGGGGTAAAGCCCAGCAGGCGCACTGCCGCTTCGGCCTGGGCCTGCAGCTTGGGCAGGATCTGCGCGCTCTGCACGGTGATGGCACTGGTTTCCGGGTACAGGCCGCCACGGGTGCCCAGGGTCGGCGAAGGACGTCCATCAACCACTTTCACCACCACCGGCTGGCCATGGCCGACAGGCGCCAGCTGGGCAGTGAGCTTGGGCTCCGGGCTCAGTTGTTGCGGGCTGTGGGCGCAACCCACCAGCGACAGGCTGGTCACAGTGATCAAACCGAACAACAGGCGTTGCAACATGCTCATCTCTCCAGGAATCAGGCACAAACAGGCCCGCAGTATAGCGGTGCACAAGGACGGCAAACCAGCGCCAGGCATGACTTAGTCAAGACTCAGACAGGTCCCGTACAACCGGGTTCCTGTAACCTGCCGTTCACTGGCAATACATCATGATGTAACGGCTCAAGGGCATTCTTATCGTCAATGACACATTCAGGTACCTGGTCATGAACTTCCTCCGCTCCCTGTTCGCCCCCCGTCAACAGTTTCGCAGCTTCGCCCTGCTGGACAGCCAGGGACGTTGCCAGGCCTTCAAGCACTGCCTGCTGGCCCCGGTAGGCGATGGCTGGGTGGAAATCCAGGAAATTCGCCTGAACTGGTTGCACCAGGCGCTGCCCGCCAGCGCCCGGGTCAGCCCGCGCTGCGCTCGCTCCCGGGTGCAACCGATACTGGCCACCTGACCAAAAGCCTAATAAAAGTCGCGAAACAGGATCATTTCTGCGCATTTCTTCGTTACAATCTCCCCCCGATTATAAGGACGTCTCCTGATCGGGCCTCGCAGTACCGCCAACGCCACTGCTTTGGCACCCCGCACCGCCCACAGAGAGCCGCCCACACAGTTCGAGTGAAGCTGGCGTGCTTGCTGTTCACCTTGCAAACCTCCACTTTTCGCGAAACTGCAGAGCTGCCGTTGCTCGGCCACTTAAAGCTGTTTGCCCGTCGTGCCCGCATCCTTTGCCGGCATCACCGCGCGGGCCAGGTGCCAGGCTGAGGCAGCCCTTTTTTGAGGTTCACGTCTTCAAAAGAGCGTGAAAAAACGGGTTTTCACAACTTCACAAGAGTGTGGCGAGCAAATGAATAGTTTTGCGTCTGAACTGGCACCATTGGCCTCTACAACAGCCCGATTACACAGGACCGAGCACTCCTCAAGAACTGGTGCTTGAAGCCTGTCCGCTGACGGATTTGGTTGCACGAGCGGATGTATCGACCATAAGTCGAATTGCCCGAGGCTCCCCGAGATGCGTTCATACGCACCTTGAGGCCCGGTTGGCAGCGTCCGTGGTAGTTGCAAAAAATTGCGAAGATTCGGACATGGCGATCCTGGCCATGGGTAACCTGGGGCATTACGTGAACCGCCCCGTCACTCCTGGCAGCCATGCCGTCAATTTGGTGCTGCAGATTTTGGAGACGCGTTAATGGCGCATAACGAAGCAGTAGACGTCGTATTGGTCGGGGCCGGCATCATGAGTGCCACCCTTGCTGTACTGCTCAAAGAGCTCGACCCCGCGATCAAGCTGGAAGTCGTCGAGCTGATGGATTCGGGTGCCGCGGAAAGTTCCAACCCGTGGAACAACGCCGGTACCGGCCACGCCGGCCTCTGTGAGCTGAACTACACGCCACAGGCCGCCGATGGCAGCATCGACATCAAGAAAGCCGTGCACATCAACACCCAGTTCGAGGTGTCGAAGCAGTTCTGGTCCTACCTGACCAAGAAAGGCACCTTCGGCTCGTCCAAGTCCTTCATCAGCCCCGTGCCGCACCTGAGCTTCGTACAGGGCGAAAAAGGCGTTTCCTTCCTCAAGAAGCGCTTTGAAGTACTGAGCCAGCACCATGCCTTCGCGGACATGGAATACACCGAAGACAAGGCCAAGATGGCCGAGTGGATGCCGCTGATGATGCCGGGCCGCCCAGCGGACGAAACCATCGCCGCCACTCGCGTGCTCAACGGTACCGACGTCAACTTCGGCGCCCTGACCAACCAGTTGCTCAAGCACCTGACCAGCGCTCCCGATGCCCAGGTCAAGTACTGCAAGCGTGTCACTGGCCTCAAGCGCAACAAGGCCAACGGCTGGACCGTGAGCATCAAGGACGTCAACAGCGGCAGTACCCGCGAAGTCGACGCCAAGTTCGTGTTCCTCGGCGCCGGTGGCGCGGCCCTGCCCCTGCTGCAGGCCTCGGGCATCGAGGAAAGCAAGGGCTTCGGCGGTTTCCCGGTGAGCGGCCAGTGGCTGCGTTGCGACAACCCGGAAGTGGTCAAGCAGCACCAGGCCAAGGTCTACAGCCAGGCGGCCGTGGGCTCGCCACCGATGTCCGTGCCGCACCTGGACACCCGCGTGGTCGAAGGCAAGAAGTCCCTGCTGTTCGGGCCTTATGCCGGCTTTACCACCAAGTTCCTCAAGCACGGCTCGTTCCTCGACCTGCCGATGTCGGTACGCGCCGGCAACATCGGCCCGATGCTGGCCGTGGCCCGGGACAACATGGACCTGACCAAGTACCTGGTCAGCGAAGTCATGCAGTCCATGGAGCAGCGCCTGGAATCCCTGCGCCGCTTCTACCCCGAGGCCAAGGCCGAGGACTGGCGCCTGGAAGTGGCCGGCCAGCGGGTGCAGATCATCAAGAAGGATCCGAAGAAAGGCGGCATCCTGCAGTTCGGTACCGAACTGGTGGCCGCCAAGGACGGCTCTCTGGCCGCCCTGCTCGGCGCCTCGCCAGGTGCCTCGGTGACCGTTTCGATCATGCTGGAGCTGATCGAGCGCTGCTTCCCGGCCAAGGCCAGCGGCGAATGGGCTGCCAAGCTCAAGGAAATCTTCCCGGCACGGGAAAAGGTCCTGGAAACCGACGCAACGCTGTACCACCAGATCAACAGCGAAAACAACCTGAGCCTGGAGCTGGTCGAGCCAAGCAAGGAAACCGAAAGCTGCGCCTGATCCGCGCTGAATGAAAAACGCCCCGTCCTTCGCAGGACGGGGCGTTTTTTTATGCCTGGCGAGAAGATCAGCCGCGGGCGTTGGCCATCAGCTCGATGTAGTCGGCGGCGTTGCGCTGATCGCGGATCAGGTCGACGAAGGTCTGGCCGTGCTCATCCTTGCCATCCAGGTCGAAACCGGCTTCGACGAAGAAGGTCAGGAAGCGTTCGAAATCATCGATGCGCAGGCCACGATAGGCCTTGATCAGCTTGTGCAGGGACGGCGAAGTTGCATCGACCGGCTCGAAATCGAGGAACAACTTGATCTGCTCGTCGCTGATCTCGTCACCAATCACTTGTTTCTTATCTTTACGCATTGCCGACTCCAGCTCGCAGACATTTCACGGGGCGGGCAGTTTACCCCCAGCCCGCATATGGCCTCAACGCGAACGCACGCTGCCGGTATGCAGGTCAGCCCAGATGTGCCCGTTGGCATAGCTGAGGAACTGGCAATACACCGTGTCGTTGCGCAACAGGTCCATCACCGCACGGTACTGGGCCAGCGGGTAATACAGGGTCAGGGTCCGGGTCTTGGCATCGAACTGCGGCTTTTTCAGGCTTTTGCTTTCACCGTCGAAGTTCACCAGCACCTGGCTGATGGTGGCGCCCTTGTTCAACGGCTTGCCCTTGAGCCGCACCCACACTGGCGAAGTCACGGGAATCGGTTGCTGGTTCGATTGGCGCTGGCTGCCGATCACCACCGAATACTCGGTGACCTGCAACAACTGCTGCTGTTGCGGGACGCTGTCGCGCAGAGTCAGATCATCGGGAGGCAGGAACTGCCCGTGCAAGGGGGCCGGGGCGGCTGCCAGGGGCAGGCTCAAGCACAGAAGAAGGGCCGCGCTACTGCGAATCAACAGGCTCATGACAGGCTCCAGACAAGGGCCGAGCACTCTAGCACGGGTTTTTACCGCAAATCTTGCACCGTTACCGACGGTAGGCCGCTGTCACGGGCGCGGGCCTGTTCAGTCGAACTGGGCGCGCATCCAGGCCTGGTATTCGGCCACGCCGGGCTCGCCTTCACGGGGCGCCCAACTGGCCTGCTCACCCTCGCCCACTGGGCGATAAGGGCCGGCCTTGCATTCGAACATCAGGCTGTCGGGCTCCAGCACCACCAGGCCGTGGAAAACCCCGGCCGGCAAGTCCACACCGACGCAGTCGCCGCCGGCCTGCAGCACCCGCTTGCCCTGGACCTGGCCCGCTTCATCGAAAATCAGCACGCCCAGGCGCCCCTTGAGCACCAGCAGGGTCTCGGCCTTGTCAGCGCTCAGGTGGCGATGCGGCGGAACATAAGTGGAGGGTTGCAGCCCCACCGCCATCCGGTGGCAAGGCTCTTCCATGGCATGGAAGTTGTGGTGCTGACGACCGCGGGGGTTGGCCGCGGCTTTCTCAGCCAGGTCGCTGAACAACGCTTGATCGAGAAAGCTCGGCCCGGTCATCGCTTACATGCCCTTGACGGCATAGATGCCGGCAGCGTTACGCCAGTAGCCCTTGTAGTCCATGCCGTAGCCGAACACGTAGCGGTCCACGCAAGGCAGGCCCATGTAGTCGGCCTTGAGGTCCGGACGGGCCTTGCGGTCGTGGTCCTTGTCGATCAGCACGGCCGTGTGCACGGCGCGGGCGCCGGCGTGTTTGCAGAAGTCGATGATCGCGCCCAGGGTGTGACCTTCATCGAGGATGTCGTCGATGATCAGCACGTCGCGGTCGATAAAGGAGACTTCCGGCTTGGACTTCCAGAACAGCTCACCGCCGCTGGTTTCGTTGCGGTAGCGGGTAGCGTGCAGGTAGGAGGCTTCCAGGGGAAAGCGCAGGTGGGTCAGCAGCTTGCCCGCGAAGATCAGGCCACCGTTCATGACGCAGAACACCACCGGATTGCGCTCAGCCAGTTCTTCAGTGATTTGTGCACCGACCCGGGCGATGGCCGCCTCGACTTCAGCTTCGGTGTACAGGCAGTCAGCCTCGCGCATGATTTGACGGATATGCTCGAGATCAGCGGACATGGCGCTCTCCAAGGGGTGGCAGTTTCGGAAAAGCGGGCAAAGGTACGCATCCGGCCCGGTCAGATCAAGCGTTTCTGGACTAACGTACTTTATGTCTATAGGACAACAACCCCGGATAGATTAATCTAGGCCGTTTTTTTTGCCCGCCGCCGGAGCCTTTCCCTATGCCCATCCGTGAGATCCGCCATCCGCTGATCCGACACAAACTTGGCCTTATGCGCCGCGCAGACATTAGCACGAAGAACTTTCGCGAGCTCGCTCAGGAAGTCGGTGCCCTGCTGACGTACGAAGCCACCAAAGACCTGCCCCTGGAAAGCTACGAGATTCCAGGCTGGTGCGGCCCTGTCCAGGTCGAGAAGATCGCCGGCAAGAAGATTACCGTGGTACCGATCCTGCGTGCCGGCATCGGCATGCTCGAAGGCGTGCTGAGCCTGATCCCGGGCGCCAAGGTCAGCGCCGTAGGCGTGGCGCGCAATGAGGAAACCCTGCAAGCCCACACTTACCTGGAAAAACTGGTACCGGAAATCGACGAGCGCCTGGCGATGATCATCGACCCGATGCTGGCCACCGGCAGTTCCATGGTCGCCACCATCGACCTGTTGAAAAAGGCCGGCTGCCGTGACATCCGCGCCATGGTCCTGGTGGCCGCCCCCGAGGGCATCGCCGCCGTCGAGCAGGCGCACCCGGACGTGACCATCTACACCGCTTCCATCGATCAGAAGCTCAACGAGCATGGCTACATCATTCCTGGCCTGGGTGATGCCGGTGACAAGATCTTCGGCACCAAGCAGAAGGATTCCTGATCATGCAGGACGAGTTCAACGATCCGCTCTGGCGCCAGGTACTGTCTGGCGCCCAGATGCTCTTCGTGGCCTTCGGTGCCCTGGTGTTGATGCCGCTGATCACCGGTCTCGACCCGAACGTGGCGCTGTTCACGGCGGGTCTCGGGACTCTGTTGTTCCAGGTGGTGACCGGGCGCCAGGTGCCGGTCTTCCTGGCGTCGAGCTTTGCCTTCATCACCCCGATCATTCTCGCCAAGGGCCAGTTCGGCCTCGCGGCGACCATGGGCGGGGTAATGGCGGCGGGCTTCGTCTACACCTTCCTCGGCCTGGCCGTGAAGATCAAGGGCACCGGTTTCATCGACCGCCTGTTGCCGCCGGTGGTCATTGGCCCGGTGATCATTTCCATCGGCCTGGCCATGGCCCCCATCGCCGCCAACATGGCCATGGGCAAGGCCGGTGACGGCAGCGAGCTGATTCATTACCAGACGGCGATGATGATCTCGATGCCCGCGCTGCTCACCACCCTGATCGTCGCGGTGTTCGGCAAAGGCATCTTTCGCCTGGTGCCGATCATTTCCGGCGTGCTGGTGGGGTTTGCCCTGTCGTTCTACTTCGGCGTGGTGGACACCGCGAAGATCGCCGCCGCCCCCTGGCTGGCGCTGCCGCACTTCACCGCACCGGAGTTCAACTGGCAGGCGATCCTGTTCATCGTCCCGGTCGCCCTGGCACCGGCCATCGAGCACATCGGTGGCGTGATTGCGGTCGGCAGCGTCACCGGCCGCGACTACCTGAAGAAGCCCGGCCTGCACCGCACCCTGTTCGGTGACGGCATCGCCACCACCGCTGCCGGCCTGTTCGGCGGGCCGCCCAACACCACCTACGCCGAAGTCACTGGCGCGGTGATGCTGACCAAGAACTACAACCCGAAAATCATGACCTGGGCGGCGGTCTTCGCCATCACCCTGGCCTTTATCGGCAAGTTCGGCGCGCTGCTGCAAAGCATCCCGGTGCCAGTGATGGGCGGGATTCTCTGCCTGCTGTTCGGCTCGATCGCCGCGGTGGGGATGAATACCCTGATCCGCCACAAGATCGACCTGGGCGAAGCCCGCAACCTGGTGATCGTCTCGGTGACCCTGGTGTTCGGCATTGGCGGCGTGCTGGTGGGAACCGGTACCGGTCCGGATGATTTCGGCCTCAAGGGCATCGCCCTGTGCGCCGTTGTCGCCATCGTGCTGAACCTGGTACTGCCGGGGAACGACGGCTGGAAAAACAAGAAGGCCGATGAGCCTTTGATCTAGAGAACCCTTCGCCGGCAAGCTGTCTCCCACGCAGGAGCCGGCTTGCCGGCGAAGCTATTTACAACGCCAGCGGCGCTCGCTCGCACAAGGCGTTCAAGGCCTTGGCCCATTGTGGGTCGTCATTCAGGCAAGGGATCAACACCAGGTCCTCCCCTCCCGCCTCGCGAAACTGCTCGCGACCGCGATCACCGATCTCCTCCAGGGTTTCGATGCAGTCGGCGATAAATGCCGGGCACATCACCATGACTTTCTTTACTCCCTGCTTGGCCAATTCATCAAGCCGCGCCTCGGTGTAGGGCTCGATCCACTTGGCCCGTCCCAGACGAGACTGGAACGACACCGACCAGGTGCCATCCGCCAATCCCAAGTGCTCGGCCAAAGCCGATGCGGTGCGCATGCACTGGGCGCGGTAACAGGTGGCCAGCACCGCCGGCGAAGCATTGCGGCAACAGTCGGCGTCCTTGAAGCAATGCTGGCCGGTCGGGTCGAGCTTGGTCAGGTGGCGTTCCGGCAGGCCGTGAAAGCTGAGCAACAGATGATCATGCTCCCGGGCCAGGTATGGCTTGGCGCTGGCCGCCAGGGCCTGGATGTACTCAGGCTGATCGTAGAACGGCTGTAGCACGCTGAATTGCACGTCCAGCTTGCGCTCGCGCACCACGCGCCTGGCCTCTTCGATCACGGTGGTCACCGTGCTGTCGGCGAACTGTGGGTAAAGTGGTGCCAGGGTAATCTTCTTCTGTCCCTGTGCCACCAGCTTGAGCAGCGCCGACTCGATCGAAGGTTCGCCATAACGCATCGCCAGCTCGACCGGCCCCTGCTTCCACTGCTCGCTCATTACCTTCTGCAGACGCCGGCTGAGCACCACCAGCGGCGAACCCTCTTCCCACCAGATCGACGCGTAGGCATGGGCCGATTGCTCTGGCCGCTTGATCAGGATCAGCGACACCAGCAAGCGTCGAACCGGCCAGGGCAGGTCGATCACATAAGGGTCCATGAGGAATTGGTTGAGGTAGCTGCGCACGTCCGCCACCGAAGTGGAAGCCGGCGAACCCAGGTTGACCAGGAGCAACGCGTGATCGGTCATGCAACGTCCTATTTCAGAGGCGGCTGGACACAGGCGTCCAGGGCCGCAGGCAAATCAGTGAACTGGAAAGTGAAACCCGCTTCCAGCAACCGCGCGGGAACGGCACGCTGGCCTCCCAGCAACAGCAACGACAATTCACCCAAGGCCAGGCGCAGGAAAAACGCCGGCAGCGGTATTAGTGCGGGTCGGTGCAGCACCCGCCCCAAGGTCTTGGCGAACTCGCGGTTGCGCACCGGTTTTGGCGCGCAGGCATTATAAGGACCCTGCGCCCCAGGCTGATGCACAAGAAAATCAATCAGGGCGATTTGATCGTCGATATGAATCCACGGCATCCATTGCCGGCCGTTGCCGATCGGCCCGCCCAGCCCCAGCTTGAAGGGCAGCAACAGGCGCGACAAAAAGCCGCCCTCGGGCGACAGCACCAAACCGGTGCGCACCAGCACCACACGCACGCCCATGGCTTCGGCGCGCTGGGCAGTTTCTTCCCAGGCAATGCACAACTGGCTGGCAAAGTCCTCGTTGACCGGGGGCGAATCCTCGCTCAGTTCCCGTTCGCCACCGTCGCCGTACCAGCCCACCGCCGAGCCCGACACCAGCACACCGGGTTTGTGTTCGCGGCTTTCGAGCCAGGCCAGCAGGGTTTCGGTCAGGGCGATGCGGCTGTGCCAAAGCAGCGCCTTGCGCTTGTGGCTCCAGGGCCGATCGGCGATCGGCGCCCCGGCCAGGTTGATCACCGCGTCCACCGGGATCTGGTCCAGCTCTTGCAACGTCTTGACAGCCCGCACCTGGGGACCGCACAGGGCGGCAACCTTATCGGGTTGGCGAGTCCATACACTCAACTGGTGACCCTGGGCCTGCCAGTGACGACACAGGGCACGCCCGATCAAACCAGTACCGCCGGTCAGCAATATATGCATGACATCTTCCTCGCGTGGCGTTTTACCCGAATCACTAGTCTATTTTTATAAGCAGGGATCTTTTCAATCGGACAGGCTGTGTTTTAACGATAGACAACCTGAACAACCGATGACGCCGAAAGCTATACCAAAAAACAATATTGTACAGGTTTTGGCGGCGGCGTAATCTGTACAGAAAGGTAAACGAGGCCCCTATGACAGTACCCATCGCAATCATTGGTACCGGCATCGCCGGACTCTCCGCCGCCCAGGCGCTACGAGATGCCGGGCATACCGTCCACCTTTTCGACAAAAGCCGCGGCAGCGGCGGGCGCATGTCGAGCAAACGCAGCGATGCCGGCAGCCTGGACCTGGGAGCCCAGTACTTTACCGCCCGTGACCGTCGTTTCGTCACCGAAGTCCAGCGCTGGCAAGCCAAGGGCTGGGTCGCCGAATGGACGCCACAACTCTACAACTCCCACGGCGGCCAGCTCAGCCCCTCGCCGGATGAACAGACCCGCTGGGTCGGCACTCCCCGCATGAGCGCCATCACCCGCGCGCTGATCGGCGACCTCGAGGCCCACTTCGCCTGCCGCATCACCGAAGTCTTCCGCGGCGAACAGCATTGGCATCTGCAGGACGCCGAAGGTTTCACCCACGGCCCTTTCAGCCACGTCGTGATCGCCACGCCGGCACCACAGGCCACTGCCTTGCTGGCCGCCGCGCCGAAGCTTGCGGGTGTCGCCGCCGGGGTGAAAATGGACCCGACCTGGGCCGTCGCCCTGGCCTTCGATACCCCTCTGGAAACCCCCATGGAAGGCTGCTTCGTGCAGGACAGCCCGCTGGACTGGCTGGCCCGCAACCGCAGCAAGCCCGGGCGCGACAGCCACCTCGACACCTGGGTCCTGCATGCCACCAGCGCCTGGAGCCGGCAGCACATCGACCTCTCGAAAGAAGCCGTGACCGAACAACTGCACGGTGCCTTCGCCGAGCTGCTGCACAGCGTCATGCCCGCCCCCACCTTCAGCCTGGCCCACCGCTGGCTCTACGCCCGCCCGGCCACCAGCCATGAATGGGGCGCCCTGGCCGACGCCGATCTGGGCCTGTACGTTTGCGGCGACTGGTGCCTGTCCGGCCGCGTCGAAGGCGCCTGGCTGAGCGGGCAGGAGGCCGCGCGCCGGCTCCACGAGAGCCTGCAGTGAATCGCCTCAACCCGCGCAAACTGCTGCTGTCGAAGTGGACAGCAGCCCACCCGCAACGCCGTGAGAAACACTTCCTGGTCACTGAGCTTTTCTGCGACGAAGAAGGCACTGTGCTGGACATCGAACTGCAAGCCGTACTCACCCGACGCAGCCAGCGCATGAGCTGGCAAACCCTGCTCAACGACAGCGACTGGCGAATGGGCTGGAAATAACCCGACAACCTACCAGGCAATACCTATACAAATAATTTGACTTGTACAACTTTAATTCTATGATGAAGAAAAGTTGTACAGCGTTACTTTTTTGTACAGGTAAGCCCCGGAGGTTGCACCATGTCCGCCAAGCCGAAAATTGCCATCAGCGCCTGCCTGATGGGCGTCGAGGTCCGCTACAACGGTGGGCACAAGGAGTCTCGCCTGTGCAGCCGAGTACTCAGTGACTACTTCGATTTCGTGCCTCTGTGTCCGGAAGTTGCAATCGGCATGGGCACCCCCCGCGAACCTATTCGACTGGTCGGCGACCCCGAGCAACCCCGGGCCGTAGGCACCGTGGATGCCAGCCTGGATGTCACCCTGCCCCTGGCGGAATATGGCGAGCGCATGGCGGCCCAGGTAGACGATATCTGTGGCTATATCTTCATGCAGAACTCACCATCCTGTGGTCTGGAGCGGGTCAAGGTGTACCAGGCCAACGGCATTCCCCACCGAAACGGCGGCCGGGGAATCTATGCCCAGGCATTCTGCGCACAGCATCCCAATCTGCCGGTGGAAGAAGCCGGACGCCTGAACGACCCGGTACTGCGGGAAAACTTCCTGACCCGGGTCTACGTCTATCGCGACTGGCAGGCGTTGCTCAAGCAAGGCCTGACCCGCCGCGCCCTCACCGACTTCCACTCGCGCTGCAAATACCTGCTGATGGCCCATCACCCCGAACAGTACAAGGCCCTGGGCAATCTGTTGGGCAGCATGGGCAAGGGCGATGCGACGCTGATCGGCCCACGCTACTTCAGCCAGTTGATGGAAGCGCTGAGCCGCTGCGCCACCCGTGGCACCCACAGCAATGTGCTGCAGCACATCAGTGGCTACTTCAAGCGGGCCATCAGCAGCGAGGACAAGCAGGAAATGCAACGCCTCATCAGCCAGTACCGCCAGGGCATCGTGCCGCTGGTGGTGCCCCTGACCCTGCTCAAGCACCACTTGCGCCAGAACCCCGATCCCTACATTGCCCAGCAACTGTACCTGCAGCCGCACCCCGAAGACCTCAGCCTGCGCAACGCGATCTGAGCCATGAAACCCTTCCCCCCAGCGGTCGACGAAGACACCGCCCCGGATACCGACTGCCAGGAACAGGGCTGGCTGCCGATCCGCGAGGTGGCGCGCCAGACCGGTGTCAACGCAGTCACCTTGCGGGCCTGGGAGCGCCGCTACGGGCTGATCGTGCCCCGGCGCACGCCCAAGGGCCACCGGCTGTATTCCAGCGAGCAGGTGCAGCAGATCCTGACCATCCTCACCTGGCTCAATCGAGGGGTTGCGGTGAGCCAGGTCAAGCCCTTGCTGGACAGCGACACCAGCTCCAGCCCCCAGGTGGAGAATGACTGGCTGCACCTGCGCGCCGCCCTCGCCCGGGCCATCAGCCAGTTGGCCGAGCGCAAGGTCGACGACACCTTCAATCAGGCCATGGCGCTGTACCCGCCACGGACCCTGTGCGAGCACCTGTTGATGCCGCTGCTGGCGGAACTGCAACAACGCTGGCAAGGCCAGTTCGGCAGCCAAATGGAACAGGTGTTCTTCTATTCCTGGCTGCGCAGCAAGCTCGGCGCCCGGATCTATCACAACAACCGCCAGGTGCAGGGCGCCCCGCTGCTGCTGGTCAACCAGTCGGACCTGCCACTGGAGCCGCACCTGTGGCTCACCGCCTGGCTGGCCAGCAACGCCGACTGCCCGGTAGAAGTCTTCGACTGGCCACTGCCCGGCGGCGAACTGGCCCTGGCCACCGAACGCCTGCAGGCCCGAGGCCTGCTGCTGTATTCCAGCAAGGCACTCAACCCCGCCCAGTTGCCCAGGCTGCTCAGCGGCGTGGCCTGCAAAAAATTCATCGTCGGACCCGCGGTGTGCATCCACCCCGCCCAGTGGTCCGTATGTACCACTGAAATCGCCGATCTGTACCTGGCCCAGGACCCGATAGCGGCCTGCCAGCTACTGCTCGAGCGAGGACTTTTCTGATCCGGGAACCGACATGCAATTGATCTGGCTGCGCAGCGACCTGCGCCTACACGACAACACCGCCCTGAACGCCGCCGCCCAGCGGGGCCCGGTCGTAGCGGTGTATCTGCTGAGCAAGGAGCAGTGGCTGGCCCACGACGATGCACCGTGCAAGATCGATTTCTGGCTGCGCAACCTGCAATCGCTGAGCACCGCCCTGGGCCGCCTGAACATACCGCTGCTGATCCGCAGCGCCGCCACCTGGGAGCAGGCGCCTCAGGTCCTGCTGGAACTGTGCCGGCAATTGCAGGTGCAGACGCTGCACTTCAACCAGGAATACGGCATCCACGAAAGCCGCCGCGATGCGGCCGTGACCCGGGCCCTGCAACACGCTGGAGTCAGCGTCCAGGGTCATCTCGATCAATTGCTGTTCCAGCCCGGCAGCGTGCTGACCAAGAGCGGCGGCTACTTCCAGGTCTTCAGCCAGTTCCGCAAGGTCTGCTACAGCCGCCTGCATACCGCAATGCCGGCCCTGGTGAAGGCACCCGGGGCTCAGTTGCCGCTGTCGATCAACGCCGATCCGCTCCCGCAGCGGGTCGAAGGCTTTCCCAGCCCCACCCAAGCCCTGCGCGGGCTGTGGCCCGCCGGCGAGGGCGAGGCGCAAAGGCGCCTGGAGCAGTTCAGCGATGAACAGATCCACTACTACCAGAGCGAACGCGACTTCCCGGCCAAACCCGGCACCAGCCAGCTTTCGCCCTACCTCGCCGCCGGCGTGATCTCGCCCCGCCAGTGCCTGCACGCGGCCTTGCGCGGCAACCAGGGCGAGTTTGAAAGCGGCAGCCCCGGGGCCGTCACCTGGATCAACGAGCTGCTCTGGCGCGAGTTCTACAAACACATCCTGGTGGGCTACCCACGGGTGTCCCGGCACCGGGCCTTTCGCCCGGAAACCGAGGCGGTGAAATGGCGCCATGCCCCCGAGGAACTGGCGGCCTGGCAGGAGGCCCGCACCGGCCTGCCGATCATCGATGCTGCCATGCGCCAGCTGCTGGAGACCGGCTGGATGCATAACCGCCTGCGCATGGTGGTGGCGATGTTCCTGACCAAGAACCTGCTGATCGACTGGCGCGAGGGCGAGCGTTTCTTCATGCGCCACCTGATCGACGGCGACCTGGCGGCCAACAACGGCGGCTGGCAGTGGAGCTCGTCCACCGGCACCGATTCGGCGCCCTACTTCCGCATCTTCAACCCCATCAGCCAGTCGCAGAAGTTCGACAGTGAGGGGCGCTTCATCAAGCACTGGCTGCCGCAACTGGCGGGGCTGAACAAAAAAGATATCCACAACCCGGCGGCCATGGGCGGCCTGTTCGGCGTGCCTGGCTACCCGGCGCCGATCGTCGATCTTTCACGCTCCCGGGAGCGGGCCCTGGCGGCGTTCAAGGCGCTGCCCGCGCGAATGGATGCAGGAGTGAGCCATGAGTGACTTTCTCGACAACTTCGCCCGGGAGTTCGCCACCCTCGACCGGCACAATCTCGACCGGCTGGAGCAGCTCTACAGCGATGACATCCAGTTCACCGATCCTCTGCACGAGGTCCAGGGGCTGGCCCAGTTGCGCGGCTACTTCGCCGAGCTCTACGCCAACGTCCGTGAGCTGCGCTTTGAATTCCATGGCAGCGACCTGTGCGCCGAGGGCCAGGGCTACCTGCGCTGGACCATGAGCTACCGCCACCCGCGCCTCAACGGCGGCGGCCTGATCCAGGTGGCGGGCTGCTCGTACCTGCAATGGCGCGATGCCAGGGTCTACCGCCACCGCGACTATTTCGACGCCGGTGCCCTGCTCTATGAACACTTGCCGCTACTCGGGGCGATGATCGCCTGGCTGAAACGGAGGCTCGGATGAAGCCTGCCATGCCACGAAGGGTCTGGCTCACCGGTGCCAGCAGCGGCATCGGCGCAGCCCTGGCCGAAGAACTGCTCAAGGCCGGGGCCCAGCTGGCGCTCAGCGCCCGTTCCCGCGAGCCCCTGGAGGCCCTGGCCAAGCGCTATCCGGGCCGAGTGCTGGTGGTGCCCGGCGACCTCACCGATGCCTTGCAGGTACGCGAGATCGGCAAGCGCATCGCCCAGGCCTGGGGCGCCCTGGACACGGTGATCCTGAATGCCGGGACCTGCGAATACATCGAGGTACAGCAGTTCGACGCAGCGCTGATCGAACGGGTGCTGAACACCAACCTGCTGGCCGCCAGCTACTGCATCGAGGCCGCGTTGCCGCTGTTGCGCGCAGGCAATCGCCCGTACCTGGTGGGCGTGGCCAGTTCGGTGACCTGTTTGCCACTGCCCCGGGCCGGTGCCTATGGCGCCTCCAAGGCGGCGCTGCGCTATCTGCTGCAGTCCCTGCGTATCGATCTTGCTGCCGAAGGCATCGACGTGACCCTGGTCAGCCCGGGTTTTGTCGACACGCCACTGACCGCACGCAACGATTTCCCGATGCCCATGCGCTGGACCGCCGAACAGGCCGCCCGGCATATCCACCGGCATCTGGGCAGGCGCCCCCTGGAGATCGCCTTCCCAGGTCTGTTCATCTTCGGCCTCAAGCTCTTGGCCTGGCTGCCCGGCCGCCTGCAACTGGGCATTGCCAGGCGCCTGGCCCGTAGCGGGGAAACATCGTGAAAATCGCCATCATCGGCAGCGGCATCGCTGGCCTGACCTGCGCCTATGTGCTCAACCGCCGGCATGACATCCGGGTCTACGAGGCCGGCAGCTGGATCGGCGGCCATACCCACACCGTAAACGTCAGCCTCAATGGCGAGACCCAGGCCGTGGACACCGGCTTCATCGTCTTCAACGACTGGACCTACCCCAACTTCATTCGCCTGCTGAAGCAGCTCGGGGTGCGCTACAAAGCCACCGAGATGAGCTTTTCGGTGTGCGACCCAGCCTCCGGGCTGGAGTACAACGGCAACAACCTCAACAGCCTCTTCGCCCAGCGGCGCAACCTGCTGTCACCGGGGTTCTGGGGCATGCTGCGGGACATCCTGCGCTTCAACCGGGCCTCCCAGCAGGACCTGCTGCAACAACGCATCGCCGCCGACACCACCCTGGGCCAGTACCTGCAAAGCCAGGGCTACGGCGAGCGTTTTATCCGCCACTACATCGTGCCCATGGGCGCAGCGATCTGGTCGATGTCGCCGGGGCAGATGCTCGGTTTCCCTTTGCAGTTCTTCGTGCGTTTCTTCAAGAACCACGGCTTGCTCTCGGTGAGCAACCGCCCGCAATGGTGCGTGATCGAAGGCGGCTCCAGCCGTTACATCGAGCCGCTGACCGCAAGCTTTCGCCAGCACATCCGTCTCGACTGCCCGGTGCGGCGGGTCGAACGCGATGAGCAGGGCGTACTTATCCACAGCGACGCCGGCAGCGAGCGCTTCGACAAGGTGGTGTTCGCCTGCCACAGCGACCAGGCCCTGCAACTGCTATCCAGCCCGAGCCTCGCTGAACAGGAAATCCTCCAGGCCCTGCCCTACGCCGACAACGACGTGGTGCTGCACACCGATACCCGCCTGCTGCCACGCCGGCGCCTGGCCTGGGCCAGCTGGAACTACCGCCTCGACGCCAGCGCCGAAAAGGCCGCAGCCGTGACCTACGACATGAACATTCTCCAGGGCCTGCAAAGCAGCAGTACCTTCTGCGTCAGCCTCAACCAGAGCGCCGCCATCGACCCTTCGAAGATTCTTGCCCGCTACACCTACGCCCACCCGCAATACAGTCTCGGCGCGCTGGCCGCACAAGCGCGCTGGGGCGAACTGCAGGGCGCGCACCACAGCTTCTATTGCGGAGCCTACTGGGCCAACGGCTTCCATGAAGACGGCGTGGTCAGCGCCTTGCGCGTGGCCCAGGCCTTTGGAGAGCAACTGTGAACAGCGCCCTGTACAACGGCTGGATCAGCCACCGGCGCTTCGCCCCCAAGGACCATGCCTTCCGCTACCGGATCGGCCTGCTGTACCTGGACCTGGACGAGCAGGAAGCGGTGCTGGGGCTCTCGCCCCTGGCAGGCCGCAGCCGTTTCGCACCCTTCGCCTTCCGTGAAAGCGACTACCTGCCGACCTTCACCGGCCAGGGCATGCGCCTGATCGACGCGGTACGCCAGCAGGTGGCCGCGGCCATCGGCCACGCTCCCAGCGGCGCAATACGCCTGCTGACCCAGGTGCGCAGCTGGGGGCTGGCGTTCAATCCGGTGAGCTTCTTCTATTGCTTCGAGGCCAACGGGCAATTGGCGGCGATTCTCTGCGAAGTCACCAACACCCCCTGGCGCGAGCGCTATCACTATGTGCTACCGGCCCGCCCGGGCACTGCCACAACGCCCGAGCACCAGCACTTCGCCGTGGCCAAGGCCTTCCACGTATCGCCATTCCTGCCCCGGGATCTGGAGTACCGCATGAGCTTCAGCCCGCCGGCCGAGCGGCTGGGCGTGCACATGGCCGACTGGCAGGGCGAGCTCAAGGTGTTCGACGCCACCCTCAACCTGCAACGCCAGCCTCTGGATCGACGCAGCCTGCACCAGTACCTGCGACATTTTCCATGGATGACCGCCAAGACCTGCCTGGCGATCTACTGGCAGGCCCTGCGCCTGGCCGCCAAGGGCATGCGCTTTTTTCCCCATCGGGCCGCCGTTGGCGCCTATCGCACAGCCGTCGTACAACCCAAGGATCGCCGCCATGAAATCCTCTAGCATCTCGGCCAGAACCCCCTTGCTCAGCACCCACAGCCTCACCGCCAGCCTGCTGCGCCGTGGCGTGCTGCGACAACTGGCGCAGCTCAGGCACGGCCAACTGGTGGTCTGCGAAGAGGGCGAACGCCTGGTGTTCGGCAGCAGTGGTGCCGCCCTGCTGGGGGAAATCCACATCCACGACTCCAGCGCCTGGGGCCTGGTGGCCAGCAGCGGTTCGATCGGCGCCGGCGAGGCATTCATCCACGGCTACTGGAGCACCCCGGACCTGACCGCGGTGATCCGCGTGTTCGTCAGCAACCTGGACGTGCTGGACGCCATGGAAGGCGGCCTGGCGAAACTGGGCCGGCCGCTGATCCGCGGCCTGCACTGGCTCAACCGCAATACCCGCAAGGGCTCGCAGAAAAACATCGCGGCCCACTACGACCTGGGCAACGAGCTGTTCGAGCAGTTCCTCGACCCCACCATGATGTACTCCGCCGCGCAGTTTCGCAGCGCCGAAGACAGCCTGGAGCAGGCCCAGCTGAACAAGCTGCAACGCATCTGCCAGAAGCTGGCGCTCAAGCCCGAGGACCACCTGCTGGAGATCGGCACCGGCTGGGGCAGCATGGCCCTGTATGCCGCGCAACACTACGGCTGCCGGGTGACCACCACGACCCTGTCCAGGGAGCAGTTCGCCTATACCCGGCAGCGGATAGAGGCCGCCGGCCTGCAGGACCGGGTAACCCTGCTGCTGGAGGATTACCGCGACCTGCGCGGCCAGTACGACAAGCTGGTGTCGATCGAGATGATCGAAGCCGTGGGTCACCGCTTCCTGCCCACCTACTTCAAGCAATGCGCACACCTGCTCAAGAGCAACGGCCTGATGCTGCTACAGGCCATCACCATTCGCGACCAGCGCTATGAGCAGGCGAAAAATGGCGTGGATTTCATCCAGCGCTACATCTTTCCCGGTGGCGCCCTGCCCTGCGTACAGAAGATGCTCGAAGTGGTCAGCCGCGACACCGACATGAACCTGCTGCACATGGAGGACTTCGGCCTGCATTACGCCCGCACCCTGCGCCTGTGGCACGAGAACTTCCGCCGCGCCCATGGCCGCCTCGGCGAACTGGGCTACGACGAATACTTCCTACGGCTCTGGGAGTTTTACCTGTGCTATTGCGAAGGCGGCTTCCTGGAACGCAGCATCGGCACCGCCCAACTGCTGCTGGCCAAACCTGCGGCCGCGCCACAACCGCTGCTCGGGCGCCTCGATGCCTAGGCAACTGGTCAATGCCCTGCTGTTCCAGCTGGGCTGGTTCATCTGCGTGCTCAGCGGCGACAGCCTCTGGCTCCTGCTGGGGGTGGCGATCCTGCCGGCGCATCTGCACTGGATCGGCCGCTGGGCCGACGAAGGCCCGATGATCGTCGGCATTGCCCTGATCGGCATCGCCCTGGACAGTTTCCTCAATTGGCTCGGGGTGTTTCAGTTCCAGCAAGTCAGCCTGCTGGTGCCCTTGTGGCTGATGCTGCTCTGGGCCCTGCTGGCCACCACACTGCGCCATGGCCTGGCCTGGAGCGCCCGGCCCTGGTGGCTGGGGTGTGTGCTGGGGGCATTGGGCGGGCCGCTTTCCTACTACGCCGGGGGTCGCCTGGCGGGAGTGAGCTTTCCCTACGGCACCGGCCCCACCCTGCTCGGCCTGGGGCTGCTCTGGGCGCTGCTACTGCCGCTGCTGCACGTGCTCGCGCGGCCGGCCCCGCAAGAGCCGCCACTGGTCACCGGAGACTGAGCATCCGTCCGGGCTTTAACACAGCCCGGGCTCACTGCCTTACACTGCGCGCCTATGACCACCATCCCCGTTATCTCCATCGCCGCCGAACCCGCCGTCAGTTGCTCCACCTGCGCCGCCTGTTGCTGCCAGCTGGAGGTCATGCTGATCACCGACACCGGGGTGCCCGAGCGCTTTATCGATACCGACGATTGGGGAGGGGAAGTCATGCGCCGCCTGGATGACGGCTGGTGCGCGGCGCTGGACCGCGACAGCATGCGTTGCAGCATCTATGAGCTGCGGCCGCTGATCTGTCGCGAGTTCGAGCTGGGCGAGGCCGATTGCTTGAGCGAACGCCGGGGAATTGCCACGGCGTATCGCTGATAGCGGCCTCAGAGCGGCATCGTGTAATGCAGCGCGTAGCTTTCGATACCGTCGTTGGGGGTCTTGATGCCGGCGTTGGAGTAGTGCGTGGCGCGGATGCCGACTTCATGGCCACCGGCGAAGCGCAGGCCGAAACCGATGCGGTCTTCGAACTGGAAGGATGACCCCAGCTTGTTGTCCTCGACCTGCGTATGGGCAAAGGCCGCTACCCCGATGCCGGCCTCGATGTAGGGCTTGACGCTGGCCCCGGCGAATTCGTAGACCAGCACCGGGGAGAACGACAGGCTGTGGTTGCTGGAGGTCTTGTCGCCATCCCAATAGGTGTAGGCGCCGCTCCAGTAACCCGTGAGACGGCCGACGTCACTTTGCAGCCAGCTCTTGTCCCAATCCCATTGCATACCCAGCCGATAGGCCTGGGTCGAATCGCCGGTTTGCCCCACGGAGAACTCGACTCCGGCCGCCTGCGCGGAAAAACTGTGCCCCAACAACCCGGCCGCAAGTGCAGCCAAACACAACAGTCGCTTCATCAGGAACATCCTTTTCGAACGGTTTTATATGGTGTTGTACAACCCTGTGGATAGGCTATAGAAGCCAGCGCGCATTCAGAAGTTCAGCGCCAGCGAAGGGATTTTTCACGATTTTTTCACAACTGCAAAGGCAGGACTTCAGCAGACTCTTTCCACAACAGAGGCAGCACCCGGGCAAAGTGCGGGACATCGCCACTGGTCCAGAAACAGGTTTCCCGGGCTGGCCCCTGGGCGCGCAGATCGCCTTCGTCGAGCAGCCGCTGCAATTGCCGGGCAACCGCGGCGCCGGTATCGATCAGGCTGATGGGCCCGGGCAGCATCTGCGCCAGCAGCGGCTTTAGAAACGGATAATGGGTGCAGCCCAGGATAATGGTGTCGCAGCCGGCAGCCAGCAGAGGCTCGAGGTAGCCGTGCAACAGTTGGCGCAGAGCGGCACTGTGCAAGTCGCCATTCTCGATCATCTCCACCAGCCCCGGGCAGGGCTGCGTGACGACCTTCACATCAGTGGCGAAACGGTCGAGCAAGGCGGCGAACTTGGCACTCTGCAAGGTGCCGGTGGTGGCCAGCACCCCGACCACGCCGCTGCGGGTCGCGGCCGCCGCCGGCTTGACCGCAGGCTCCATGCCAACGATGGGCCAGTCCGGATAATCGCGGCGCAGGTCGGCCACCCCGGCCACGGTAGCAGTGTTGCAGGCCAGTACCAGGGCCTTGGCGCCCTGTTCACGAAAGAACCGGGCCATCAGGCTGCAACGCTGGCGAATGAACTCCGGGGTCTTTTCGCCATAGGGAATATGCCCGCAGTCGCCGAAATACAGCAGCGACTCGTAGGGCAGCAACTGTTGTATTTCCGCCAGCACCGAGAGGCCGCCGACGCCGGAGTCGAACACCCCGATCGGCGCTTCACTCACGATGGGTACCACAGACGCTGCACCCCGGATCGCGCTTGACCCGCAACTCGCGAAAGCGCGTGCCCAGGGCATCGATCAACAACAACCGGCCCACCAGCGGCTCGCCAAACCCGGCCAGCAGTTTCAGGGCTTCCAGGGCCTGCAGGCTGCCCACGGTGCCCACCAGCGGGCCGAGCACCCCGGCTTCACTGCAGGTCAGTTCGGCTTCGCTGCCATGCCCGTATAGACAGTGGTAGCAAGGGCTTTCCGGGCGCCGCGGGTCGAAGACCGACAATTGCCCTTCCAGGCGGATCGCCGCACCGCTGACCAGGGGCTTGCCGGCCGCCACGCAAGCGGCGTTCACCGCCTCGCGGGTACTGAAGTTGTCGGAGCAATCGAGCACCAGGTCCACCGCCGCCACGGCAGCGGCCAGGGTATCGACATCCAGCGCCTGGCGATGGGGCACCAGGCGGACCTCCGGGTTGAGGGCAGACAGACGATTGATGGCCGAGTCCACCTTACTGACCCCGACGCTGTGGCTGTCGTGGATGATCTGGCGTTGCAGGTTGGTCAGGTCCACGCTGTCGAAGTCGGCCAGGTGCAGCTCACCAACCCCCGCCGCCGCCAGGTACAAGGCTGCGGGAGCACCGAGACCGCCGAGGCCGACGATCAGCACGCGGCTTTCCTTGAGGCGCAGCTGGCCGTCGATATCGACATGCTGCAACAGAATCTGTCGGCTATAGCGCAACAGCTCCTGGTCGGTCAGCACGGCCGGCACCCGAGGCTTATGCGCTCGTGCCCACCGAGGTCGACCCGGCTGTGGACCTCGATGAAACCCTGGGCAGCCAGCAACTCGCGGACCGCCGCGGCCTGATCGTAACCGTGCTCCAGCATCAGCCAGCCACCGGCCTCCAGGTGCTGCGGAGCCTGGGTGACGATCAGCCGCAGGTCGTCCAGGCCATCCTTGCCCGCCACCAGGGCGCTTTCCGGCTCGAAACGCACGTCGCCGGCCACCAGATGGGGGTCGGCTTCGGCAATGTAGGGCGGGTTGCTGATGATCAGATCAAAGCGCCGGGACTCAATGGAGCTGAACCAGTGGCTGCTGAGCACGCTGACGTTGTCCAGTTGCAGGCGCTGGCGGTTGCGTTCGGCCAGGGCCACGGCTTCCAGTACCCGGTCCACCGCCGTGACCTGCCAGGCCGGGCGCTCGCTGGCCAGGGCCAGGGCGATGGCACCACTGCCGGTGCCCAGGTCAAGGACCGTGGCTGGGGTCGCGGGCAACAGTTCCAGCGCCGCTTCCACCAGTAGTTCGGTGTCGGGGCGCGGGATCAGGGTGTGGGGCGCCACCTCCAGGTCGAGCTTCCAGAAGCCCTGCTGGCCAAGGATATAGGCCACCGGCTCGCCGGAGCGGCGTCGCTGCAGGTAGTCGGTGAACACCAGGGCCGCCTCGCTGGGCACGATGCGCTCCGGCCAGGTGTGGAGAAAGCTGCGGGGCTTGCCCAGGGCCGCGGCCAGGAGCAGCTCGGCATCCAGGCGCGGGGTCGGCGAGTCGGGCAGTTGGGCTGCGCGCAGCAGGCTGGCGATGATGGTCATTTACTCACCCAATGCCGCAAGTTGATCGGCCTGATATTCAGCCAGCAACGGCTCGATGACGGCTTCCACGCCCCCGGCGAGGATTTCGTCCAGGGAATACAGGGTCAGGTTGATGCGGTGATCGGTGACCCGGCCCTGGGGGAAGTTGTAAGTGCGGATGCGCTCGGAACGGTCCCCCGAGCCCACCAGCAACTTGCGCTCGCTGGCAATGGCATTGGCCGCGGCACTGGTCTGCTGGTCGTTGAGCTTGGCCGACAGCCAGGACATGGCCCGCGCCCGGTTCTTGTGCTGGGAACGCTCTTCCTGGCACTCCACCACGATCCCCGAAGGGATGTGGGTGATGCGGATCGCCGAGTCGGTCTTGTTCACGTGCTGACCACCGGCACCCGAGGAGCGATAGGTGTCGATGCGCAGGTCCGCCGGGTTGATCTCGATGGCTTCCTGTTCATCCGGCTCGGGCAGTACTGCCACGGTGCAGGCCGAAGTGTGGATGCGGCCCTGGGATTCGGTGGCCGGCACTCGCTGCACGCGGTGCGCGCCGGATTCGAACTTGAGCTTGCCGTAGACGCTCTCGCCTTCGACCCGGGCAATGACTTCCTTGTAGCCGCCGTGCTCACCCTCGTTTTCCGAGAGGATCTCCAGCCGCCAGCCGCGCCGCTCGGCGTAACGGGAATACATGCGAAACAGGTCGCCGGAGAAGATCGCCGCCTCGTCGCCGCCGGTGCCGGCACGGATTTCCAGGAATACGTTGCGCCCGTCGTTGGGGTCCTTGGGCAGCAGCATGCGCTGCAGGCTGCTTTCCAGTTCGGCCAGTTGTTCCTTGGCCTCGCGCACTTCCTCGGCGGCCATTTCCCGCAGGTCCGGGTCGTTGTCCTTGAGCAGCGCCTGGGCGCCTTCAAGGTCCGCCTGGACCTTGAGCACCTGTTTATAAGTAGCCACGATCGGCTCGACTTCCGCGTATTCCTTGGAGTAGGCGCGGAACTTGGCCTGATCGGAAATGACCTCAGCATCGCCGAGCAAGGCGGTCAGTTCCTCGAAACGATCCTGGAGAATGTCCAGCTTACTGAGCAGTGACGCTTTCATTACGGGGTTTTATCCGATGAGCCCTCACCGAGGGCAAAGAGTTCTTGGGCCATGGCCAGCGCATCGAGGCGGCCTTCGGCGGAGAGCTTTTTCAACTGCACGCTCGGCGCGTGCAACAGTTTATTGGTCAGGCCGCGGGCCAACTGGGCCAGCACGTCCTCGGCGCCGCTGCCGTTGGCCAGCATGCGCAGGGCTTTCTGCAGTTCTTCATCGCGCAGGCGTTCGCTCTGCTGACGATAGGCCTTGAGCACATCCACCGCCGCCAGTTCCCGCAGGCGCACCATGAAATCCTCGGCGCCGATGTTCACCAATTCCTCGGCGGCCTGGGCCGCGCCCTGGCGGCTCTTGAGGTTTTCTGCCACCACTTCGTGCAAGTCGTCGACGGTATAGAGGTAAACGTCGTCCAACTCGCCGACTTCTGGCTCGATATCCCGGGGAACGGCGATATCCACCATGAAAATCGGCTTGTGCTTGCGCAGCTTCAAGGCACTTTCCACTGCGCCCTTGCCGAGTATCGGCAACTGGCTGGCGGTGGAACTGATGACGATGTCGCTGTGCACCAGTTCCTGGGGAATATCCGAGAGCAGCACGGCGTGGGCACCGAATTGCTCCGCCAGGAGGCTCGCGCGCTCCAGGGTACGGTTGGCCACCACGATACGCTTGACTCCCAGGTCGTGCAGGTGCCGGGCCACCAGGGTGATGGTCTCCCCGGCGCCGATCAGCAGGGCCTGACTGCGTTGCAGGTCGCTGAAAATCTGTTTCGCCAGGCTCACCGCGGCGAAAGCCACGGACACCGGGTTCTCACCGATGGCGGTGTCGGTGCGCACCTGCTTGGCGGCGCTGAATGTGGCCTGGAACAGCCGGCCCAGCAGCGGCCCGACGGTGCCGGCCTCGCGGGCCACGGCGTAGGCGGACTTCATCTGCCCGAGAATCTGTGGCTCGCCCAGCACCAGCGAATCCAGCCCCGACGCCACCCGCATCATGTGACGAACTGCCGCATCGTCCTCATGCACGTAGGCACTGGCGCGCAGCTCGTCTAGGCTCAAATGGTGATATTCCGCCAGCCAGCGCAGCACCACATCCGCAGAAAGATGATCCTGTTCTATATAGAGCTCACTGCGATTGCAGGTGGAGAGGATCGCAGCTTCGCGGCTGTCGGTGAGTCGGCAGAGCTGCTGCAAGGCCTCAACCAACTGCTCAGGGGTAAAGGCCACGCGCTCGCGGACGTCTACAGAAGCAGTCTTGTGGTTAATACCGAGTGCAAGGAAGGCCATTCAAGGTCGCTGATGATGTCGAGAAGCCGGCAATTGTCCTACTTCGCCCGACTCAGAACAACTACCGCCGACTATTGTCCTAGTTTTGTGCCAAAACTCGCCGAGCGAAGATCAGGCAAGGCGAAAACAGGCGAGGAAGCGGAGTTTAGGAGCCTAAATGAGCATTCCGAGCCTGTTTCTGCGTAGCGCCAAGGCCGCCCAGCGCGCAGCATGGTCGAAGCGCAGGCAGTTTTCGCGCAGAAACTAATAGACTGCCTCTGTTCTGGCATCCCGTTGAGTCTCGGTTATGTTTGGCCGAAGGCTTGTGTCATGATGATCCGACCGCAGGTTAGTCGCCCTCTTCCTATATGAATAGATCTTCCGCGTTGCTCCTCGCCTTTGTCTTCCTCAGCGGTTGCCAATCTCTGGCACCCGTTTCATCGGACGCTACGTCGCCGGTGGAAGACAGCACCTCCGCCCCTGAAAAGCCCAAGGTCTATTCCTCGTTCAGCGAAGACACCGTCTTCAGCCTGCTGAGCGCTGAACTCGCGGGCCAGCGCAATCGTTTCGACATTGCCCTGGACAACTACGTGACCCAGGCCATCAACACCCAGGATCCGGGCATCTCCGAGCGGGCCTTTCGCATCGCCGAATACCTGGGCGCCGACCAGGCTGCCCTGGACACATCGCTGATCTGGGCGAAAAACGCCCCCGACGACCTGGAAGCGCAGCGAGCCGCCGCGATCCAGCTGGCCCGGGCCGGGCGCTATGACGACTCGATGGTCTATATGGAGAAGGTCCTGCAAGGCAAGGGCGATACCCACTTCGACTTTCTTGCCCTGTCCGCAGCCGATACCGACCAGGACACGCGCAACGGCCTGATGAAAAGCTTCGACCGCCTGCTGCAGAAACACCCGCACAACAGCCAGTTGATTTTCGGCAAGGCCTTGCTCATGCAACAGGACGGCGACGCCAAGGAAGCCCTGGCCCTGCTGGAACAGAACCCACCGGAAGACGGCGAAGTTGCGCCATTGCTGCTGCGCGCCCGCCTGCTGCAAAGCCTGAACCGGGGTAAAGAAGCCCTGCCGCTGCTGGAAAAAAGCATCCGCAAGTACCCGGACGACAAGCGCCTGCGCCTGACCTACGCCCGCATGCTGGTGGAGCAGGACCGCATGGAGGATGCCAAGACCCAGTTCTCCAGTCTGGTCCAGCAATATCCGGAAGATGACGAACTGCGCTATTCCCTGGCACTCGTCTGCCTGGAGGCCAAGGCCTGGGAAGAAGCCAAGGGCTACCTGGAAGACCTGATTGCCCGTGAAAGCCACGAAGACTCCGCGCACCTGAACCTGGGCCGGATTGCCGAAGAGCTCAACGACCCGCAAGGGGCCTTGATCGAATACGGCCAGGTCGGCCCGGGCAATGACTACCTGCCCGCACAGTTGCGCCAGGCCGATATCCTGATGAACAACGGCCGCACCGACGAGGCGCAAAAACGCCTGGTGGCGGCCCGCGACGCCCAACCCGACTACGCCATCCAGCTGTACCTGATCGAAGTCGAGACCCTGTCGGCGAACAACCAGGGCGAGCGCGCCTGGAAAGTCATCCAGCAGGCCCTGCAGCAATACCCCGACGACATGAACCTGCTGTACACCCGCGCCATGCAGGCGGAAAAACGCAATGACCTGGCGCAGATGGAAAAGGATCTGCGCCTGATCATCCAGCGCGAACCGGACAACGCCATGGCATTGAACGCCCTGGGCTACACCTTGTCTGACCGCACTACACGCTATGCCGAAGCCAAGACCCTGATCGAGCAAGCCCACCAGCTGACTCCGGAAGACCCGGCCGTCCTCGACAGCCTGGGCTGGGTGAATTTCCGCCTGGGCAACCTGGACGAAGCCGAACGCCTGCTGCGCCAGGCCCTGGAACGCTTCCCCGATCAGGAAGTGGCGGCGCACCTGGGTGAAGTGCTGTGGAACAACGGCAAGCAGCGCGAGGCCAAGCAGATCTGGAGCAAGTTCCTAAAGGATCAGCCCGACAGCCCCGTGCTACGCGGCACCATCAAACGCCTGACCGGATCAGAGACTCTTTAAGACCATGTTTTTGCGCCATTTTATCGTTTTCAGCTTTATCGCCCTGCTGGCCGGCTGCGCCGGCTTCGGTGCCCGCGAGTCCGTCCAGGGCCAGGGCAACCCTGCGCAATGGCGCTTGCACAAGGATCAACTGACCGGCCTCGACGGCTGGCAGATCAACGGCAAGATCGGCATTCGTGCCCCCAAGGATTCCGGCAGCGGCACGCTGTTCTGGCTGCAACGCCAGGACTACTACGACATCCGCCTGTCAGGCCCGCTGGGCCGTGGCGCCGCACGACTCACCGGTCGTCCCGGCCAGGTCAGCCTGGAAGTGGCCAACCAGGGTCGCTATGAATCCGCAAGCCCGGAAACCCTGCTGGAAGAACAGCTGGGCTGGAAGCTGCCGGTCTCGCACCTGGCCTGGTGGGTTCGCGGCCTGCCCGCGCCCGACAGCAAAAGCCGCCTGACCCTGGACGGCGACAGCCATCTGGCGAGCCTGGAGCAAGATGGCTGGCAGGTGGAATACAGCAGCTACTCGCAGCAGAACGGCTATTGGCTGCCCGAGCGGATCAAACTGCACGGCAGCGACCTTGACGTCACCCTGGTGATCAAGGAATGGCTGCCGCGCAAGCTGGGGCAATGAAATGTCCGTGGAAAAACTGACCCTGCCCTCCCCGGCCAAACTCAATCTGATGCTGCACATCCTCGGTCGCCGTGAAGATGGCTATCACGAGCTGCAGACCCTGTTCCAGTTTCTCGACTACGGCGATGAAATCACTTTCGCCCTGCGCGATGACGGCGTGATTCGCCTGCACACCGTATTCGAAGGCGTGCCCCACGACAGCAACCTGATCGTCAAGGCGGCGAAGAAACTCCAGGAACAATCGGGCTGCACCCAGGGCATCGACATCTGGATCGACAAGATCCTGCCCATGGGCGGCGGCATCGGCGGCGGCAGTTCGAATGCCGCCACCACCCTGCTGGGCCTCAATCACTTGTGGCAACTGGGCTGGGACGAAGACCGACTGGCTGCACTGGGGCTGACCCTGGGCGCCGATGTTCCGGTTTTCGTCCGCGGGCATGCTGCCTTCGCCGAAGGTGTGGGGGAAAAACTGACCCCTGAATATCCCGAAGAACCCTGGTATCTGGTACTGGTCCCGCAAGTGTCTGTTAGTACAGCAGAAATTTTTTCAGATCCTTTGTTGACACGGAACACCGCGCCCATTAAAGTGCGCCCCGTTCCCAAGGGAAACAGCAGAAACGACTGCCTTCCGGTAGTCGCAAGGCGTTATCCAGAAGTACGTAACGCATTGAATTTGCTAGGTAAATTTACCGAAGCAAAACTGACTGGAACTGGAAGTTGTGTGTTTGGGGGCTTCCCAAGCAAAGCTGAAGCTGATAAAGTCTCGGCCCTTCTTACAGAGACCCTTACAGGGTTTGTAGCCAAAGGAAGCAACGTTTCGATGTTGCATCGCAAGCTGCAAAGTCTGCTCTAAAGGAACCGAGTGCCAGGCATTCGAAGCAACAGATACAGGGGCGTCGCCAAGCGGTAAGGCAGCAGGTTTTGATCCTGCCATGCGTTGGTTCGAATCCAGCCGCCCCTGCCATTTTCCTATACTCATCCAGGTATACCCTCAGCCTTCAGGTACTGCGCGTGTCCAAGATGATGGTCTTTACGGGGAACGCTAACCCCGATCTGGCTCGGCGTGTCGTACGTCAGCTGCATATCCCTCTCGGTGACATCTCTGTTGGAAAATTTTCCGACGGCGAAATTACTGCCGAGATCAATGAAAATGTCCGCGGTAAAGACGTCTTCATTATTCAGCCGACTTGCGCTCCGACCAACGATAACCTGATGGAACTCGTGGTGATGGCCGACGCCTTCCGCCGTTCCTCAGCTACTCGTATCACTGCTGTTATTCCTTATTTTGGTTATGCCCGTCAGGATCGCCGTCCGCGTTCCGCACGTGTGGCTATCAGCGCGAAAGTCGTCGCTGACATGCTCACCGTAGTCGGCATCGACCGTGTTCTCACGGTTGATCTGCATGCTGACCAGATTCAGGGCTTCTTCGATATTCCGGTAGATAACATCTACGGCTCCCCGGTTCTGGTGGATGACATCGAAGATCAGCGTTTCGAAAACCTGATGATCGTGTCCCCGGACATTGGCGGCGTCGTGCGTGCACGTGCCGTGGCCAAGTCCCTGGGCGTTGATCTCGGGATCATCGACAAGCGTCGTGAGAAAGCCAATCACTCCGAAGTGATGCATATCATCGGCGACGTCGAAGGACGCACCTGCATTCTGGTCGATGACATGGTCGATACCGCCGGCACCCTGTGCCACGCGGCCAAGGCCCTGAAAGAGCATGGCGCAGCCAAGGTCTTTGCCTACTGCACACACCCTGTGCTGTCGGGTCGGGCCATCGAGAACATTGAAAATTCCGTGCTGGACGAGCTGGTGGTGACCAACACCATCCCGCTGTCCGCTGCAGCACAAGCCTGTGCGCGTATCCGTCAACTGGATATCGCACCGGTAGTTGCCGAGGCGGTTCGCCGTATCAGCAACGAAGAATCGATCAGCGCGATGTTCCGCTAGGGCCCGTCCCTGGCAGAACATCCCGATGACGAAAAGCGCCCCGTCCCAACCTGTGTTGGGACGGGGCTTTTTTGCCCATATCGCCTTTAGCGCTGGTCGCAAACGCTGGGGCGAGTGTGGTTATTTTGGAGATACAACATGAACGATTTTACTCTGAATGCTGAAGTGCGTTCCGACCTGGGGAAAGGTGCGAGCCGCCGCCTGCGTCGTCTCGCAAGCCTGGTTCCAGCTGTAGTTTACGGTGGCGACAAAGCCCCTGAATCCATCAGCATGCTGGCCAAAGAAGTTGCCAAGCTGCTGGAAAACGAAGCTGCCTACAGCCATATCATCGAACTGAACGTTGGTGGCACCAAGCAGAACGTCGTGATCAAGGCCCTGCAACGTCACCCGGCCAAAGGCCACGTGATGCACGCTGACTTCGTTCGCGTGGTTGCTGGTCAGAAACTGACCGCCATCGTTCCAGTGCACTTCATCAACGAAGCTGCTCCGGTCAAGAAAGGCGGCGAGATCTCGCACGTAATCGCGGAAATCGAAGTTTCCTGCCTGCCCAAAGACCTGCCTGAATTCATCGAAGTCGACCTGGCTGACGCTGAAATCGGCACCATTGTTCACCTGTCCGACATCAAGGCCCCTAAAGGCGTTGAATTCGTGGCCCTGGCACACGGCAACGACCTGGCAGTAGCCAACGTTCACGCTCCACGTGTTGCTCCAGAAGCTGCAGAAGGCGCTGCAGAGTAATTCACTCTGACGCGGGAGTTAAGCGGAGTACATCGCGGACTGGAACGTAGCGAGAAAGCGGGCGAGAACGCGAAGTTTGCCGCAAGGCAACCCAGCTCTTGTCGTCCACTTTCGCCGTAGCACCGGTTGCGGCGATGTCATCCACCACTCCAAAGAAGGGCCCCTATCGTGACTGCCATCAAACTGATCGTTGGCCTGGGTAATCCAGGCACCGAATACGAACAGACCAGGCATAACGCAGGGGCCCTTTTTGTTGAGCGCATCGCCGAAAAACAAGGGATCAACCTTGTCGCCGATCGCAAATATTTCGGCCTGACCGGGCGCTTCAGTCACCAGGGTCAGGACATTCGTCTGTTGATTCCCACCACCTACATGAACCGCAGCGGCCAGGCCGTGGCGGCGCTTGCCGGCTTCTTCCGCATCAAGCCGGAAGAGATCCTGGTGGCCCACGACGAACTCGACTTGCCGCCAGGCGTCGCCAAGCTCAAGACCGGCGGCGGCCATGGCGGGCACAACGGACTGCGGGACATCATCGCGCAGCTCGGTAATCAGAATACCTTTCACCGCCTGCGGCTCGGCATCGGCCATCCGGGCGTTGCCAGTATGGTTTCAAACTTTGTCCTGGGTCGTGCGCCACGCGCCGAACAGGAAAAACTCGATGCCAGCATCGATTTTGCCCTCGGCGTGCTGCCGGATATCTTCGCCGGTGAATGGAACCGCGCGATGAAAAACCTGCACAGCCAGAAGGCCTGACTCTACTCCTCGGGGAATACACCATGGGATTCAATTGCGGCATCGTCGGCCTGCCTAACGTCGGCAAGTCCACCCTGTTCAACGCCCTGACCAAATCCGGGATCGCGGCCGAGAACTTCCCCTTCTGCACCATCGAGCCCAACAGCGGTATCGTGCCGATGCCCGACCCGCGCCTGGACGCCCTGGCCGCCATCGTCGTGCCCGAGCGCGTGCTGCCCACCACCATGGAGTTCGTCGACATCGCCGGCCTGGTGGCCGGTGCTTCGAAAGGTGAAGGCCTGGGCAACAAGTTCCTGGCCAACATCCGCGAAACCGACGCCATCGCCCATGTGGTCCGCTGCTTCGAAGACGACAACGTGATCCACGTGTCCAACAGCGTCGACCCCAAGCGCGATATCGAGATCATCGACCTGGAACTGATCTTCGCCGACCTCGACAGCTGCGAAAAACAGTTGCAGAAAGTCGCCCGCAACGCCAAGGGCGGTGACAAGGATGCCGTGGCCCAGAAAGCCCTGCTGGAGCAGTTGATCGCCCACTTCACCGAAGGCAAGCCGGCCCGCAGCCTGATGAAGGACATGAGCAGCGATGAGAAGCTGATCATCCGCGGCTTCCACCTGCTGACCACCAAGCCGGTGATGTACATCGCCAACGTTGCCGAAGACGGCTTCGAGAACAACCCGCTGCTGGACGTGGTCAAGGCCATTGCCGAGGAAGAAGGCGCGATCGTGGTGCCGGTGTGCAACAAGATCGAGGCGGAAATCGCCGAGCTTGAAGACGGCGAAGAAAAGGACATGTTCCTCGAGGCCCTGGGCCTGGAAGAGCCCGGCCTGAACCGGGTGATCCGCGCTGGCTACGAAATGCTCAACCTGCAGACCTACTTCACCGCAGGTGTGAAGGAAGTCCGCGCCTGGACCGTGCGTGTCGGTGCTACCGCGCCCCAAGCGGCCGCGGTGATCCACACCGACTTCGAGAAAGGCTTCATCCGTGCCGAAGTCATCGCCTACAACGACTTCATCCAGTTCAAGGGTGAAGCCGGAGCCAAGGAAGCCGGTAAATGGCGTCTGGAAGGCAAGGAATACATCGTCAAGGACGGCGACGTGATGCACTTCCGCTTCAACGTGTAATGCCCCTTCAGCCCCATTGCCTGGCAATGGGGCTGATTCCCCCCGCTACATCCAGCGGCCTCAGAAGTAAGTGGTCGCCCCCGCGAAGAACGCCCGCCCGGGCACATAGAAGTTGGTCGATCCGTCCCGCAGGTCTTTATCCAGCAGGTTCTGCACGCCGCCATTCAGGGTCAGCCACTTGGTCAGCGCCAGGTTCGCCGTCAGGTCGTAGGTGGTGTAGGACTGCACGAAATCATTGCCCATGCCCCGCTGCTTGCCGACGTGCTGAGCCGAAAGCTCGGTGCTCAAACGGTCGGTGACCTGCCAGTCCAGCGCACTGAATGCCGACAGTTTGGGTGAACTGATCAGGTCTTCACCGGTGGACAGGTTCTTGCTTTCCAGCATGTAGGTGGCGTTGGTGCGCCAGTTCACGGAGTCGCCCAGCGGCACCCGGGCGGTGCCTTCCCAGCCACGGGTGCGGGCCTTGTCGACGTTTTCCAGCATGGTCCACCAGCGGCCCTGGTACTGGCCCAACGGGCCGTATTCGATCTTGTCGGTGAAGTCGGTGTGGAAGTAGGTCAGGCCCGCTTCCCAGCCATCGTGGTCGAACGATAGGCCGATTTCCTTGTTGGTGCTGGTTTCCGGTGTCAGGTTCGGATTGCCCGCCATCCAGCAACTACCAGTGACATAGCCCAACGGCCGTAACGAACCACAGCCCCGGCCTGCGGATTCGGTAGCCGCCCCCGCACTGCCCTCCTTCAGGCTTGGCGCACGAAAACCCTTGGAAACACCGCCACGCACGGTCCAGTCCGGGTGCGGGTGATAGACCACATACGCCCGCGGGCTGTTGTGGTTACCGTACTTGTCGCTGTGGTCGAAGCGGTTGCCCAGGGTCAGGGACAGGTTGTCCAGCAGGAACAGTTCATCCTCGATAAAGGCCGCCGAGTAATCGCCCTTCAAGGTCGAGCCACTGACCGGCGCGCCCTGATAATCCACGGGTACCGTGCCCAGGGTATCGGTGTTGGTCAGCTCTTCACGCTTCCATTGCCCGCCCACCGTCAGGCGCTGGTCCAACAGCAGTTGGAAGGGAATATTCAGGCTGCCCTCGACGATCTTCTCTTCCGAGTTGGCTTTGCCCAGGTCAAGGTCGTTGCGGTACTTGTTCAGGTAGGCATCGAGCTTCGAGGTACCAAAGCTCCAGTCGCCGGTATGGGACAGAATGTAGCTGTCGCGGGTCAGGCGGCTGGGGCCGAAGGCGCCACCAACGGTCTCGTTCCAGTCACCAAAGGTCTTCTTTGATGCCCAGGAATGCTCAACGCCATGCACCGCCTCGAAGGACAGGCTCTGCTCCTGGTTGATCTGCCAGTCCAGCAGTGCATTCACGCTCTGATCCTTGGAGCCGCCCGCGCCATCGTCGTACATGAAATCGCCCTGGGCATCGCGCCGCGCCTCTACCTCATCCGCAGCCCGACGCGTGACGTTGGCCCCCAGGCGCAGCCCCAGGGACTCCGTCAGCGGACCTGCCGCATTCACGCTGTACTGAGTGGTCTGGCCGCGGTCGGAATCCTTGGGCACGGTGATATTGGTGCTGGCCGAGCCGGTCCAGGTCCGCGAGACCTTGCGGGTGATGATATTGATCACCCCGCCCATGGCGTCCGAACCATACAGCGACGACATAGGCCCGCGGACGATCTCGATGCGCTCGATCATGTTCGGCGAGATCCAGTTCAGGTCCTGGCGCGCCAGGTCGCGGCGATAACTCAGGTCCGCGGAACTGCCGACCCGCTTGCCATCCACCAGGATCAGCGTGTATTTGTCGTCCAGCCCCCGCAGCTTGATCTTCGACTGCTCGCCCACCGGGCCGAAACCACCGGTCACCCCCGGCACCCGGCGCAGCAGGGTATTGAGGTCATAGACCGGCTGGCGCTCGATTTCCTCGCGGGTGATGACGCTGACACTGGCCGGGGCATCCTTGAGATCCGTGGCACCGCCAGTAGCCGTGACAAAGGCGGTATCCAGTTCCAACGATGCAGGCTTGGCCTCTTCAACCGCATCGCCGGCCTGCGCCAGCGGGGCCAGCAGGCCGACACCGGCGCTTAGCAGAAGCGAATTGAACAGGCATGAGCTGACTTTCATTACAAACGATCCTTGTCGATTCAATGCACCCGGATGGTGCATCAAGGGAGAGAGGGATCGGAGTGTAATGCTAATGAATATCATTTATAAATAGGAATGTTTCCGCACTGTTACATTACGGCTTGCCGCCCGTTGCAGGCAGCGCCCTGAAACGGCCCACTGCATGCGGGTCGCTTCAGGGTCGTGGGCTCAGCAGATTTCTTCGTAAGGCAGGCCCACATAGTTCTCGGCAATGTTCACCAGACCAGCGTGGGAGTTGAGGAAATATTCGCGATCGGCCTGCTGCATCTTGTGGTCCCAGGCATCCTGCCGGTCGCCGAAGTCGTGCAGCAGGTTGGTCATGAACCAGCTGAAGCGTTCGCCCTTCCACACCCGGCGCAAGGCCAGTTCGGAATACTTTTCCAGCAGCTCGGTACGCCCTTCGCGGTAGACCTTGACCAGGATCCGGTACAGGTAGCACACATCGGAGGCCGCCAGGTTCAGGCCCTTGGCACCGGTAGGCGGAACGATATGGGCCGCGTCCCCCACCAGGAACAGCTTGCCGTACTGCATGGGCTCCACCACATAGCTGCGCAGCGGCGCGATGCTTTTCTCCAGCGCTGGCCCGGTCACCAGGTCAGCCGCCACCTCTTCTGGCAGACGGGCCTTGAGCTCGTTCCAGAAGCGCTCGTCGGACCAGTCCTCGACCTTGTCGCTCAGCGGCACTTGCAGGTAGTAGCGGCTGCGGGTCAGGGAGCGCTGGCTGCACAGCACGAAACCACGTTCATGCTGCCCATAGATCAGTTCGTGATTGACCGGTGGGGTATCGGACAGCAGCCCCAGCCAGCCGAAGGGGTATTCGCGCTCGTAGTGGGTCAGCACGTCTTCGGGGATGCTCTTGCGCGCCACGCCATGAAAACCGTCGCAGCCGGCGATGTAATCGCAGTCGATGCGCTGCAGCTGGCCGTCTTTTTCATAGGTGATATAGGGCTGCGCGCCCTTCATGTCATGGGGCTGCACCTTGTCCGCCGAATAGATGATCGGCGCTGCGCAGGCAGCGCGGGCCTCCATCAGGTCGCGGGTGACTTCGGTCTGGCCATAGACCATCACCGTCTTGCCGCCGGTCAGGGCCTTGAGGTCGATACGCACGCGCTTGCCGCCCATCAGCAGCTCCACCCCTTCATGGACCAGGCCTTCAGCGTCCATGCGGCGGGCCACACCGGCCTCGCGCAGCATGTCCACGGTGCCCTGCTCCAGCACACCGGCACGGATGCGGCCCAGCACGTAGTCCGGGGTCTGGCGCTCGACAATCACGGTGTCGATGCCGGCCTTGTGCAGCAGTTGGCCCAGCAGAAGGCCGGAAGGTCCGGCGCCGATAATCGCAACCTGAGTTTTCATTGTTGTCGTCTCATAAGGGCATTCCAGTCACCGTGCAGGCGAAAGCCGGAATTTATGGTTATTGTTGTACCCCTGCATTTTTGCCGACAAAAATCGCAAAAAATGGTGATTAACCGCCGTAAAAATGCACTTTTGAAAACAGCGTTCGATTATCGAGCATTCCAATCCCTCACCCCCAGGGCCGCGCCCGATGAAAGCCAGTCGCTCCAGCATCCCCGTATTCAAGCTCTACGGCGAAAACCAGGCCTGGCCGACTCCGGACCTGCTGCACTGTGAATCCATCCCCAAGCGCAGCAGCCTGCACCACTGGGAGATCAAGCCGCACCGCCACGCCGACCTGTATCAACTGCTCTATGTGCAAAGCGGACAGGCCCTGGTGGAAGTCGAAGGGCGCCGCGAGGACGTGCGCGAAGCAACCATCCAGGTGGTGCCGCCGCTGATGGTCCACGGCTTTCAGTTTTCCGAGAACATCGAGGGCTACGTGCTGACCCTGGGGGCACCGCTGGTGGCCCAACTGGAAAGCCAGCTGGGGGCGCCGCTGGCGGTCCTGGCCGCGGCCGGGCGCTACCCGGTGGGCCGTGACCGGCAGCGCCTCAACAGCCTGTTCAAGACCTTGCTGGAGGAATACGAAGGCAGCGCCTCGGCGCGGGACCTGCTGCTGCATTCGCTGGTCAACGTACTGCTGGTGTGGATCAGCCGCCGACGCCAGCAGAACGTGACGCCCAGCAACCGCAGCGAGCGCAACCAGCAACTGTTGGGGCACTTCATCAAGCTGGTGGAGCAGCATTACCAGGAGCACCCGACGGTGGAAGCCCTGGCCCATCGCATCGGCCTGTCCAGCGTGCACCTCAATACCCTGTGCCGGGAACTGGCCGGGCAGACCGCGCTGCAGATCATCCACCAGCGCCTGATGCTGGAGGCCAAGCGCAACCTGATCTACACCAACATCAGCATCAGCCAGCTCTCGGACAACCTGGGCTTCAGCGACCCCACCTACTTTTCCCGCTTCTTCAAGCGCCTCGGCGGCCAGACACCCAACGCCTTTCGCCAAGGCACCGGGCACACCCGCCAGGGCGGCTGAAGCCCAGGCAAAAAAAGCCCGGGGCCAGTACCCCGGGCGTTCTATCGCCAGCACGCCTCAAGCCATCAGGCTTTGCGGGTACGCGGCAGGAAGATCGCCAGCACCCCGAACAGCGGCAGGAACGAGCACAGGTAGTACACATACTCGATGCCATGAATGTCCGCCAGGTGCCCCAGCAGCGCCGCACCGATCCCGCCAAAACCGAACATCAGGCCGAAGAACACCCCGGCGATCATGCCAACGTTGCCCGGCACCAGTTCCTGGGCGTACACCACGATGGCGGAGAATGCCGAGGCCAGGATAAAGCCGATCACCACGCTCAGGACGCTGGTCCAGAACAGGTCGACATGGGGCAACAACAGAGTGAACGGCGCCACCCCGAGGATCGAGAACCAGATCACTGCCTTGCGCCCGATCTTGTCGCCGATCGGGCCGCCGAAGAAGGTTCCCGCCGCCACGGCTCCCAGGAACAGGAACAGATGCAGTTGCGAGCTGGCCACCGACAGGTCGAATTTCTCGATCAGGTAGAAGGTGAAGTAGCTGGTGAAGCTGGCCATGTAGAAATACTTGGAAAACACCAGCAGCCCGAGGACCACCAGGGCGCTGATCACCCGGTTCCTGGACAGGCCGTGAGTCGCCGCCTGGCCCTGCTTGAGCTTGTACAGGCGCAGGTGGTTGGCATACCAGCGGCTGATGGCATACAGCACCACCAGGGCAAACAGCGCGAACAGGCCGAACCAGGCCACATTGCCCTGGCCGTAGGGAATGATGATGGCCGCAGCCAGCAAGGGGCCGAAGGCGGTGCCGGCATTGCCGCCGACCTGGAAGCTCGACTGGGCCAGGCCATAGCGCCCGCCCGAGGCCAGCCGCGCGACCCGCGAAGCCTCCGGATGGAAGGTCGAGGAGCCAATGCCGATCAATGCTGCTGCCAGCAGGATCAAGGGAAAGCTGCCGACCTGGGACATCATCAGGATGCCGATCAGGGTGCAGATCATTCCCGCCGGCAGCAGGAATGGTTGAGGCCGGCGGTCGGTGTAGTAGCCGACCCAGGGCTGCAACAGCGACGCGGTCAGCTGGAAGGTCAGGGTAATCAGGCCGACCTGGGTGAAGGTCAGGCCGTAGCTGTCCTTGAGCATCGGGTAGATCGCCGGCAGCACTGCCTGGATCAAGTCGTTGATCAGGTGCGCCAGGGCCACCGCACCAATGATGCGCAGGACCAGGGGACTGCTTTGCGAAGCCGGGGAAGCCGTCGCGGCGACGCTCGGGGAGTTGCTGCTAGCCATAGGATTTTCCGTACAACGGGTGGGCGCACAGGGGCAGGTGCGTCAATGTGCCATTTTTCGGTGCAGTCGCGCCATCCCATTAGCTTGCTAACGAACCTCGATTCGCGCCTCGGGGAAATCCGCTTCCAGCTCGGCCTTGAGCCACTGGATAAACCATTCCACGTCCTCCGACCACTCGCTGGCCGGGGTCAGCACCCGGTAGCTTTCCAGCTGCACCTGGTCTTCCAGCACCCGCACCAGGGTGCCGGCCTTGAGCTCCTCGCGCACCAGCACTTCGTTGGCCAGGGCAATACCACCGCCGCTTTCCGCCACCGACAGCGCATGGTCGTTGTTCACGTAGATCAGGTCGGACGTGAGCTGGATATCCAGGCCATTGGCGGCGAACCACATGTTCCACCACTCGCCGTCATCGAAGTGGATCAACTCATGGCGGGCCAGGTCCGCCGGCTCGCGAATCGCCTCGATACTGGCCAGGTAGGCCGGGGTGCAGATGGGAAACACCCGGGGGCAGATCAGGCTGACCCGGGACTCGGCGTATTGCCCGTCCAGGCCGTAGGCGATCCCCAGGTCGCTGCTCTTGGCATCCACTTCGCTAAAGGTCGAGTTCGGCTCGATGGCGAACTTCAGGCCCGGGCGCACGTGGCGCAGCGCCTCCAGGCGCGGGGTCAGCCAGCGCTTGGCAAACCCCGGCACGACCATGATCCGCAGCCAGCGCTCGGCGGCCCTGGGCTGTACCTCGCGCCCGGCCTCGATGATCAGTTGCAGGGCGGCGGCGATCTTGCGGTGGTACTTCTCCCCCGCCGGGGTCAGGTTCACGCCGCGGGACGTGCGTTCGAACAGTTGCACCCCGAGCCAGTCCTCCAGCAGCTTCACGTGGCGGCCAATGGCCGGCTGGGTCACATGCAAGGCCCTTGAGGCTTCGACATAGCTGCCAAGACGGGCGGCGGCATCAAAAGCACGCACTGCATTCAACGGTGGCAAACGCTGCTCGACCATGATTTCGCCCGCCCCTTGCTATTAAATTTTTTAACAGCCGGTATGTTAAAATTGATGTTTCGCCCCCGCAAGCCCTCACTGATAATCAGCCCCAGCAGAACCCGGTAAAACCCGCGCAAAGCCTGCAAAGACAAGCTTTCCACGCACCCGACACATTTCGATCCTGCCCAAGAAAAACAAGATCCATGGCCTGCACGACAGCTCATGGGGGAATCGGAGGTAAGGCATGAATGCCCTGCATGCGCTGCAAACGCTGGCGGTGTCCATCCGTTCAGTGCGCAAGGTCTACGGCGATCCACACAGCGGCCCGGTGGCCCTGAAGAACATCGACCTGGATATCCGCGACAACGAATTCTTCACCCTTCTCGGCCCCTCGGGCTGTGGCAAGACCACCCTCTTGCGGATGATCGCCGGGTTCGAGTTCCCGACCCAGGGCGAGATCCTTCTCTATGGCGAGAACATCGCCGACCGGCCGCCCTTCGAGCGCCCGGTGAACACGGTGTTCCAGCATTACGCACTGTTCCCCCACATGACCCTGGCCGAGAACCTGGCCTTCGGCCTGGAATCGCGCCCTATGGGCCAGGTATTGAACAAGGCGCAGATCGCCGAGCGGGTGCGCGAGATGCTGGCCCTGGTGCAGATGGAGCGCTTTGCGGCGCGCAAGCCCAACCAGCTGTCCGGCGGCCAGCAGCAACGCATCGCCCTGGCCCGAGCCCTGGCCCCCCACCCCAAGGTACTGCTGCTGGACGAGCCGCTGTCGGCCCTGGACCTCAAGCTGCGCCAGGCCATGCGCGAAGAACTCAAGGCCATCCAGGCCAAGACCGGTATCACCTTCATCTTCGTCACCCACGACCAGGAAGAAGCCCTGACCCTGTCCGACCGCATCGCCGTGCTCTCCGAAGGCGAAGTGCAACAGGTGGGTCGCCCGGAAGAAATCTACGAGCAGCCGCGCAATCGCTTCGTCGCCGACTTCATCGGTGAAACCAACTTCATCCCGGCCACGGTCAGCCGTGTCGAAGCGGGCCTGGCCTGGTTCAGCGGGCCCGCCGGGCAGGCGCTGCCGGCGCAACCCTGCACCACCGCCAAGGTCGGCCAGCAGGTCACCCTGTCGGTGCGCCCCGAGCGCTTGCACCTGCGCGGTGATGCCTCGCAAGGCGCCCTGGCGTGCCGCATCGAAGCGCTGATCTACCTGGGCACCGACCTGCAATACCAGGTCAGCCTCGGCGACGGCACGCGCCTCACCGTGCGCACGCCCAACAGCCTCGAACACCACCCGCGCCTGAGCGTAGGCAGCAGCGCCGGGCTGCTGTTCGAACGCGGCAGCGCCAGCGTCCTGCTGGATTGACCACGAGGATTCGCCATGCACGCTTCTTCGATTTCCCAGCACCTGGAACGACGCAAGGCCCTGCGCAGCTTTCTCGGGGTCAGCCCGGCCCTGGTCGCCATCGGCCTGTTCCTGATCGTGCCGATCCTTATCGTCATCGGCTATTCGTTGATGGAAGCCAACCCCTATGGCGGGGTGAACAAGGTCTTCAGCAGCGACGCCTACACCTCCCTGCTGTTCGAACGGCAACTGGACGACAGCCTGGCCTTCGCCGATTCCTACCTGCTGATCGCCCTGCGCTCCATCGGCATCGCCGGGTTGACCACGGTGATCACCCTGCTGATCGGTTTTCCGGTGGCGGTGTGGCTGGCCATGCAACCGGTGCAGCGCCGCGGCCTGCTGATCTTCCTGATCACCGTGCCGTTCTGGGCCAACCTGCTGATCCGCACCTACGCCTGGATCCTGCTGCTGCGCAACACCGGGGTGATCAACAACAGCCTGATGGGCCTGGGGGTCATCCACGAGCCGTTGCAGTTGCTGTACACCGACGGTGCGGTGCTGCTGGGGCTGGTCTACACCTACGCGCCCTTCGTGGTGCTGCCGATCTACGCCACCCTGGAAAAGATGGACACCCGCCTGCTGGAAGCGGCCCAGGACCTCTACGCCGGACGCATTCGGACCCTGCGCAAGGTGGTGCTGCCCATTGCCAAACCGGGGATTTTCGCCGGGGCGATCCTGACTTTCGTGCCCTGCCTGGGGGCGATGATCGCCCCGGAACTGCTGGGGGGCGGCACCCGGATGATGCTTGGCAACCTGATCTTCCGGCAGTTCAGCGATGCCCGTAACTGGCCCTTCGGCGCAGCCCTGTCGCTGGTGCTGATGGCCGCGGTGATGCTGGTACTGACCGTCTACGCCCTGCGCGCCCAGCGCCAGAAAACCCTTCAGGAGGGTGCATGATGATCCGCCTGTTCAAGCGCAACGGCCTCGGTGTCCAGGACTTTCCCGGCTTCGGCGGTTTCAGCTTCCTGTTCTACCTGTACCTCTACGCGCCGATCCTGGTGCTGGTGGTGTTCTCCTTCAACGCCAACCAGTCGGCCACGGTGTGGAGCGGCTTCAGCCTCGACTGGTACCGCGCGGCGTTCGCCAACCAGGCCCTGCGCCAGGCGGCAGGCAACAGCCTGCTGATCGCCGTGTGCGCCAGCATGGCGGCCACCGCCATCGCCACCCTGGCGGCCCTGGGCACCTCACGCGGGGCGAAGTTCAAGGGCCTGCAACTGTCCATGGGCGCCATCATGCTGCCCCTGGTGCTACCGGAAATCGTCGTCGGCGTGGCCACCCTGGCGCTGTTCTCTACCCTGGGGCTGTCCCTGGGCTACGGCAACCTGATCATCGCCCACACGGTGTTCTGCATCCCCTTCGCCTATTTGCCGATCCGCGCCCGCCTCAACGACATGGACCTGTCCCTGGAACACGCCGCGGCAGACCTGTACGCCGGCCCCTGGCGCACCTTCCGCAAGGTGACTCTGCCGCTGCTGATGCCGGGGATCGTCTCCGGGCTGATGCTGGCCTTCATTGTCTCCCTGGATAACTTCGTGATCTCGATGATGGTGTCCCAGGCCGGCACCACCACCCTGCCGATCTTCATCTTCGGCCTGTTGCGCATGGGCGTGACACCCGACGTCAACGCCGTGTCGACGCTGATCCTCGGCGTCTCGGTGCTGTTCGTCAGCCTCTCTTACCTGTTGAGCAAGAAACACGCTTGAACCTTCCACTGACCTTGGGGAAATGACATGAGCAAGTTGATCGCAAGCCTGGGTACCTCATTGTTGCTGAGCCTGCCACTGGCGGTGCAGGCCGCCGAGAAACTCAACGTCGTGAGCTGGAGCGGCTACTTTTCGCCGGAAATTCTCGCCAAGTTCCAGAAGCAGACCGGTATCGAGGTCACGGTGGACTCCTACGATTCCAACGAAACCCTGCTGGCCAAGCTGAAACAGGGCGGCACCGGTTATGACGTGGCGATCCCCTCCCACCAGTTCATCCCGATCCTGATCAAGGAGCAGTTGCTGGAGCGCTTCGACCCGGCCAAGCAGCCCTATTACGCCAGCGTGGTCGACAACCTGAAGAACCCGACCTGGGACCCGGAAGGCGCCTACTCGGTGCCCTTCATCTGGGGCACCACCAGCGTGGTGCTCAACGGCGAACGCTACAAAGGCCCGAGCGACAGTTACAAGGTGCTCTACGAGCCACCAGCGGAGCTGCAGGGGCGGATCAACATGTTCGACTCGGTGAGCGAAGTGATCGACATGGCCAGCCTGTACCTGAACATTCCGCTGTGCAGCGAAGACCCCAAGCAGATGCAGCAGATCCTTGGCCTGCTCAAGGCGCAGAAGCCCTTCGTCAAGACCTACAGCTCCAAGGCCGGGGCGATCCGCGAGAACCTGGCGGCCGGGGAAATCGACATGTCGATGTTCTGGGGCGGATCGTCCATGCGCGCCCGGGAAATGAAGCCCGGCCTGAAGTACCTCTACCCGAAAGAGGGCGTGCTGGCCTGGGTGGACAACATGGTCATCCCCAAGGGCAGCAAGAATCCGGCGAACGCCAAGGCCTTCATCGCCTTCCTCAGCCAGCCTGAGAACGCCGCCATGACCCAGAACTTCCTCAAGCACCAGAGCCCGATCAAGGGCGTCGAACCCTTCCTCGACGCCGGCCTGAAGGATGCCCCCGAGCTGCACATTCCCGAGGGCACCAAGGTGGTCTTCAGCCAGACCTGCGGCGAAGGCGCAATCCGCCTTGCCGACCGCCTGTGGACCAACCTGATGCGCTGAGCTGCGTTGACTTCTGCCGCCCCGGTCTGGATGCCGGGGCGTTTCTAAAGCCGTTTGAAAGGCCCTCCTGCCATGATCGCCAAGCCCCCCAGCGAACTGGTCCTGCTTCAGGCCCATGAACTCGCCGAGCGTATCCGCCTGCGTCAGGTTTCCTGCCGGGAAGTGATGCAGACCTACCTTGCCCACATCGAGCACTACAACCCCCTGGTCAATGCCCTGGTCAGCCTGCAACCGGCCGAAGCCCTGCTGGCCGAGGCCGACCGGCGCGACGCCGAACTGGCCCGTGGCGAATATCGCGGCTGGATGCACGGCCTGCCCCACGCGATCAAGGACCTGTCCCTGACCCACGGCATCCGCACCACCCTGGGTTCGCCGCTGTACCGGGATTTCATCCCAGAGCGCGACGGCATCATGGTGGAACGGATCAAGGCCGCCGGGGCGATCCTGATCGGCAAGAGCAACACCCCGGAATTCGGCCTCGGCTCCCAGACCTACAACCCGCTGTTCGGCGCCACCGGCTGTGCCTATGACCCGAGCAAGACCGCCGGCGGCAGCAGTGGTGGCGCCGCCGCGGCCCTGGCCCTGCACCTGGTGCCGGTGGCCGACGGCAGCGACATGATGGGCTCGCTGCGCAACCCGGCGGCCTTCAACAACATCTTCGGCTTCCGCCCGTCCCAGGGCCGGGTGCCGTTCGACGACAGCAGCGACCTGTTCATCGACCAGCTCGGCTACGAAGGCCCCATGGCCCGCAGCGTGCGCGACGCAGCCCTGCTGCTGTCGGTGCAGGCCGGCGGCGATGCACGGGCGCCACTGTCCATCGCCGAATCCGGCCAGGGCTTCGCCGCCCCGCTGGAACGCGACTTCAAGGGCTCGCGCCTGGGTTGGCTGGGGGACTTCAACGGTTACCTGCCAATGGAAAAGGGCCTGCTGGAGCTCTGCGAAAAGGCCTTAGGCGATTTCCGCAGCCTGGGTTGCAGCGTAGAACCGGCCAGCCCCGACTTCGCCCCCGAACGCCTGTGGAGCAGTTGGCGCACCCTGCGCCACTGGATGGTCGCTGGGTCCCTGGGCAGCACCTATGCCGATCCACAGAAACGCAAACAGTTCAAGGACGAGGCCATCTGGGAAGTGGAGAACGGCCTCAAGCTCTCCGCCAGCCAGGTGTTCGAGGCCTCGGTGATCCGTAGCGACTGGTACCGCGCCATTTCAAAACTGTTCGAACGCTTCGACTACCTGCTGCTGCCCAGCGCCCAGGTCTTCCCCTTCGACAAGAACATACCCTGGCCGCGCAACATCGAAGGCGTGGCCATGGACACCTACCACCGCTGGATGGAGGTGGTGATTCCCGGCACCTTGTCCGGCTGCCCGGTGGCCAGCGTCCAGGCCGGCTTCAATGCCAACGGCCTGCCCATGGGCTTGCAGATCATCGGCAAGCACCAGGCCGACTTCGCCGTCCTGCAATTGGCCCACGCCTACGAACAGGCCAGCCGCTGGTTCCAGCGCTGCCCATCGCCACTGATTTTCGGGGGGAAGGGATAAACGGTTGATAGCGTAGATAATTTTTTTATAAAAACGCTTGACGCATTGTCGTTCCGAGCGAATAATGCGCGCCACTTGGCTACATAGCTCAGTTGGTTAGAGCATAGCATTCATAATGCTGGGGTCCGGGGTTCAAGTCCCTGTGTAGCCACCAAGTACCTGTTTACAGATGTCTCCATGAGTCTCTAAACAACCTCAAGAAGCCCGCCTAGTGCGGGCTTTCTTGTTTCTGGCTATCTCTCCTTGTATCCCCCTATACCTTCCCTCCGTGTATCCCCCTGTGTATCCTCGGTAAATAATTGAACCGAAGGGATACACGTTCGATGAAACGCTCTGAAATCAAGCGCCGCCCCCTTTCTGACACCGCATTGGCCGGGCTAGAGCCTGACGCCAAGGAGTACCGCGAGCTCGACGGGAATGGCCTTTACTTCCGGGTGAAGACCGATGGCCAAAAGTCCTGGCAGCTCCGATACAAGAAGCCTGACGGGAAATGGTCTTGGCTGGGGCTGGGAGGTTATCCCGAGGTGAGCGGATCGGTGGCCAGACAGAAAGCCGCCGAGTTGCGTGCTGACGCCGCCGACGGGAAAAACCCGATCGTCACTAAACAAGCTCGCAAGAAAGCAGAGAGGGATATCGCCGGCGAGACATTCGAGCCACTGGCGCGGGAGTGGTACGCCTCACGTCTCACCAACTGGGACGCAGGCACCGCGAAGAGAATCATGGGTGCCCTGGAGCGTCACGTCTTCCCGGTGTTCGGCAAGCGTCCCTATGCGGAGATCACCCCGCTTGAGTGGATGGAATTTCTGCGCAGCATGGAACAGCAAGGTATCCTGGAGCAGATGAGTCGAGTTCGGGCTTACTGCAGGGACGCCTACGACCTGGCCCGGGTGACCGGCCGCGCAACACACAATCCACTCGACGGCCTGCAGAAGTATCTCCAGTCCGGCAAGGCCGAGAACTACGCTCACGTCTCACCTGACGAACTGCCGAGCCTGATTCGTGCCATAGCCGCTTACCCACACGCCCACGACGTGCGTCTCGGCCTACGCCTGCTGAGCCTATTTGCCGTGCGCCCCAGTGAGCTGCGCGAGGCGCGGTGGTCAGAGTTCGACTTTGCCAAGAAGATTTGGACGATTCCCGTCGATCGTAAAGGCCGCAAGAAGGGGCTTGAACACCTGGTGCCACTTTCGTCTCAGGCGATCGAGGCGCTGGAGGAACTGCGCCAGTACACCGGCTGCTATCCCCTTCTGTTCCCTGGCCGCAGCGACCACACCAAGCCACGTAGCGACACCGTGTTTCTTATGGCCCTGCGACGGATGGGCTACGAGGGACGGCAAACCGGTCACGGCTTCCGGCACATCGCATCGACGGTGCTCAATGAAAACGGATTCGATGAGAACCACGTCGAAGCCCAGCTATCACACAAAAAACCCGGAGTAGCCGGCGTCTACAACAAGGCCCAGTACTTGCCACAGCGCACAGCGATGATGCAGTGGTATTCGAACTACCTCGACAACCTAGCTGGAGGCGTGATTGTGCATGGCGACTTCGGCAAGAGGGCCTAATACGGGCCTTCCATTGTTCTCGTGGACAGATATAGACTGTTAGCCATTACTGTTCGGATAGACAGTCATTCTGTATCTGCCGCGCGCCTACCTGCTCTGTCAGTTCGCAGCCGCTTGATTGTTTATTCCCTTCAAAACGAGGTCGGGCTAGTGGCTGTGGGTAGAGATTCAGGAGAGTAGGTGTGGATAAGGTTTACAGGCTGCTGCCGTGGCTTTCGCTAGACCAAGCTGTCGATTGGCTGAGGCGCCTGACAAAAACTGAAATCACCAGCGATATTCTCCTTTGTCTCTGTGAAGCAGGCAGGACACAGGCTTACGTCAATGTGGGGACAGGCTGCTCAGGGACTGATGAGGATTCTTGGCTTCTTAGCGTACACGCCTCTGGATACCACTCTGTGACAAACCAGGAGCAACTTCGCTTTGCTCTCAAAGACCAGAAAAAGTTGCTGCTCTATGGTCAGGTAATGGTATTTGCTGAAAACGGCGATATCTCAAAGCGTGAGATTCACTGGTTTCCATCATCTCCGTGCGAAAGCATCCACCCTGTCTTCAAATCCGCCAATGTACAGGCCTTGGCCGATACGATTAATGCCGAGGAGCTCGCAGAGAAGGAGCTTGAAATAGAGGCCATACGAGCATCATTGGCAAAGTATCGCACGGAGAAAGAGACAGCTCTTCTTGAACTGCACAACGCCTTGGCAGAAAACTGCGAGCTGCGAGATAAGCTCGCTCAAGTAAATGAAATAGCTGCTCAAGCCACTCCCGCGGAAAGCCCTAAAACATCGTATCAACTTGCGATTGCGGGCCTTTTGACCTTATTGCTAGATAACGCTCGACCACGATACAACCAAGGCAGTGCAGCTACTGCTATTGGAGACAAAGGTTGGCCAGGGGCGAGCGCTACCGCAATGAATCACATGTTTGCAGAAGCCAATAAAACAGCGAAAGAAGCAGAGACGATTGCTCAGTCCAAGGCAGAGGCTCGCGCCATCGCATTAAAGGCATCAGCTCTGCCATAACCATAATTTTGCAGCTGCAAAGTCTACTTTTGCAGCTGCAATGACTCCCTTTCCAGTGTCAACGAACCTGTTTCCCGTCCTAATCAACAACGGGAAACTGATATGGCCAACATCTCCCCAGTAAACCTCCCAACCGCCGAAGAACACTATAAGTACGACCCCGCTACCACTCTCATTCGCATCCCAGAAATGGAGGCAATTACGGGATACAAGCGTCCGACGATCTACAAACGCCTTAAAGATGACCCGACCTTTCCTCGCCCTGTATCGCTGAGCAATAGCAAAGCACGTGGCGCTCCCGTTGCTTGGGTACTGGCCGAGGTACAGGCCTGGGTTCGCCAGCGCATCGCCCTGCGAGGGGAGGCGGCATAAATGACCGACCAAAAAAAAGGCCAAACCAATAAGGCCAGCCCGGAAAAATCTCACCTCCACAATACCAGCAACCACGCTCAACTAGTGCGGCTTATTCCACACCTGCGCCTGGGGCCGTCTGACACGTTCACGATCATGCGCGACCTAAACATCTGCCGCCCTGGTGCGCGGATCTGTGACCTGAGAAACGCCGGCTACAAGATCATCACCACCCGAACCATGCTCACCGATGAGTGGGGGCGCACCCACCGCGGCGTGGCCGTCTACACACTGATCGCCGAACCGGGCCAGAAGGTGGCTGCATGAAGACTCGCATCATTCCCTTCGACTACCAGGGCCAGGCAGTCACCTTCAATGCCGACGGCTGGATCAACGCGACCATTGCAGCCGCCCGCTTCGACAAGGCACCTAACGACTGGTTGCGCCTTGGCTCCACCGAGGAGTACATCGAAAAGCTGGCCAGCAGGATGAGCCAGAGTAATACGGGAAAATCCCGTATTACTCTGGTGACGACCCGTCGAGGCAACACCGCCAACAGCGGAACTTGGCTCCACTCCAAACTCGCAGTGAAATTCGCCCGCTGGCTCTCTGTGGACTTTGAAATCTGGTGCGACGAGCAGATCGACGCACTGGTACGCGGAGACCAGGCCAACTGGCAGCAAGCGCGCCAACAGTCGGCAGTCGGCTATCGCGGCCTGTGTGATGCTCTGGCGATCGCCTACGAAGAGAACGGAAAGACTCCCCAGCGCCACCACTTCATCAACGAGGCCAAGCTCATCAACCAGGTGATCACCGGCCAATTTGCCGGCCGCAATCGCGACCAGCTAACCGCGCATGAGCTGTTGCTGGTCACCCTGATCGAGATTCGTGACGTGCTGCTGATCGGCCAGGGCAAGGACTTCGCGGCCCGCAAGGCATCGCTACTTCGCTACATCCAGAGCCTGACGGCCAAGCACCTTCGGAGTGATGCCGCATGACCAGCCTTCTTAGGATTGCCGATGACAGGTCGATAACGTCCCTTGCATGCAATCGTAAGGGCCGGTATGGTTTGGTCGTCACTGCAAAATCAGCGACCGACCTTGGCGGGTCGAACAGTAAACGGCGCAACAGCGCCCCCATTACGATTGCAGGCGCTTTTTTTGCGCCCGCATTCTTGTGTTATGGCGGGTTGCGCAGGAGCACCCTCGGGTGCGCCGGGTTCCGTTTACCCCGGTCCGCCAATCCTGTGCAACTCGCCACCCTTCCCTGCTTGGCGGCAGATAGGAGTGGCTCCATTGAAGTAAACGGAGCTACACCGATGAATTACGCCCTCAGTCCGTCCGCAATTCGCGTCTTTGCTCATCGTCGTTTGGCCCTGAGTGCCCTTCGCGCAAACTCGTCCCTTTCCGTTCGTCTCGCTCGCTACAACAGCCACATGGCCGTCGTCCGCACCCTGGAAGCACAAGGAGAGGCGAAATGATCAGCTCACCTCGTAGCGCATCCCTGATCGGCGGTGAAGCCATCGACCTGATCCACTCCAGCCGTGAGCACATCACCTGGCTGACCGCGCTGCTCAATGCCGTCAGCGCCGACGTCACCCATGGCAAGGGACACAACGTTAAAGCCCTAACAGGCCTCGGGCAGTACATCGGAGACGACTGGGCGAACTACCTCAATTGCCAGACTACCGAGCTGCAGGAAAAGCTCGATGCATTGGAGGGCAACCAATGAACCTGGCGAGCATCAACACCGCAGAAGGCCACCGCTTCCACCCAACCGGCGAAGCCACCAAGCACCAGGCACTTTTCATCGTTAACCCCGGCGCTCCGATTGAAGATGCAATGGAAAGCGTGTCCGACCTTCTCAGCACGATCGACGACTCAATTTACGCCGCAGCGATGGGCGAGCGTTCACTCGTAGGCAACGAGGTGTGGCTGGTGAAACACACCTTGGATTCAGCGCGAGCTGTAGTTGATTCGCTGAAAGAATCCTTGATCAAGCAGCGCCTCAAAGCAAACAGGGCCTAAACCATGACGACTTTTCAACAGCGCATTTTTGCGCTGGCGGGATCGGCTTGCTTGAAAAAAGCCACAGAGCTGTTTGCCCGGTGCGGCGGCGTAGTTTTGCGTAGTGCTAAGCACCTGGAGGTGGAGCATGAGTAACGTGACTCCGATCAAGCGCAAGGGTAGCGGCGTGCCGCCCACTACTGGCGCGCACATCGACAGCGCCAGCTATGCGCTGCTGGTGAAAACCCTGGTCGGCTTCCTGGAGCTACGAGTCTCGGAGGGCGACCAAGGCCGGCACTGCAAAGAGCTGGAACGCCTAACCCAAGAGCTGGAACGCTTGGCCAAGCGGTTTACCCCGCCGAAGGGGGCCGCATGACTGACGCAACGATCCAATTTCGTGACGCACTCCAAGCCGTCTATGGCCAGCTCGACTGGCTTCCCGTGGCAGACGGCGCCATCCATCGTTTCCGCGTCCCAGACGACAAGCCCGGCAGCCTCAACGGTTGGTATGTGCTGTACCTGGATGGTATTGCATCCGGCGCGTTCGGCAGCTGGAAGTCCGGCGGTGCCAACACTTGGTGTAGCCGTGAACCAGTAGACGCCTACGAAGCCGCGCAGATCCGTGAGCTAGTGGATCAGGCCCGGCGCCAGCGCGAAGCCGAACAACACCGGCGCCAACAGCGAGCGGCAGAGAAGGCCAATCACTGGTGGCACAACGCGCGGCGCGCCTCGCCAGACCACCCGTATTTGGTCGCCAAGGCTGTTCGCCCCTACAGCTTGCGCCAGCGTGGCGCTGACCTTCTGATCCCACTGTACCTGGATGGCCGCTTGGTCAACCTGCAACGAATTGCTCCTGACGGCGGCAAGCGCTTCCTGTTCGGCGGCCGGATCAAGGGCACCTATTCGCCTCTGGGCATTATTAAGCCCGACTCTGTGCTCTGCATCTGCGAAGGATGGGCAACGGCCGCCAGCCTCCACCAGCACGGCGGATACGTCGTTGCCGCCGCTATGAACGCCGGCAACTTGATCCCGGCGGCGATGGGCCTGCGCTCCCGCTATCCGGGGCAGGCCATTGTGATCGCCGGCGACGATGATCGGCTCACCGACGGAAACCCAGGGCGCAAAGCAGCGAACGCCGCCGCGGCCGCCGTCGGTGCCCAGGTCGCTTTCCCTGAGTGGCCAGAAGGCTCCCCCGGCGACCTCACCGACTTCAACGACCTCGCCAACTGGAAGCTCGCCAATGTCCAAGCCTGACACCAACGTGATTAACCTTCGGCCTGACGCGGCGACCATTGAGCCTGATCGTCCCTGCTGGGCCGTGTACGAGCACTGGGTCACCAATGAGAAGGGGCGCAAGCTTCGCCCTGGCGTCTACTGGCACGGCTTTAAGCGTGCTCCAGACCAGGACGACGCCGAGAGCGATAGCGGCGACCGCCCTATCACTGATGAGTGGATCGCCAGCCCAGTAACCGTGGTCGCTCGCACGACCAACAGCGACGATGGCAGCGAGGGACGTTTGCTACGCCTGGTGACCGAAAGCGGCATCAAGGAATGGATCATCGCCATGGAGGTGTTCGGGGGTAGTGGCGAGGATGCCCGCCGCGCCTTGTTCGGCATGGGGGTCATTATTGCCCTCAAGAAGCGCGGCACCTTCATGGAGTACCTACTCGATCAGCACCCCGCCGAGGTGTTCGCCACCACCAGTCGGCCAGGCTGGCATGAGTCGGGGGCGTTCGTGCTGCCTGGGCGCACCATCGGCAGCGACAAAGTGCGTTACCAGGCCAGTAACAAGGCCCAGGTGTTGTTCAGCCGCCGCGGCGAGTTGGCGCTGTGGCAGTCGGAGGTCGCCGCAAAGTGCGCCGGCAACCCGGTGCTCACCTTGGCGATCGGCTGCTCACTGGCCGGCCCACTGCTCAGTCTGGTCGGTGTGTTGGGTGGTGGTGTTCACCTGGTGGGCGACAGCTCGAGCGGCAAGTCCCTGGCGCAACTGATCGGCTCGTCGGTATGGGGTGACCCCGGGGTGTTCGCCGCCAGTTGGGACATGACCAAGGGCGGGCTGGAGATCGAGGCATCGAGCCGTAACGACACCATCTTGCCCCTGGACGAAATCAAACGCGCAGACCCCAAGCGCGTACAGGAAATGGCCTACTCCCTCGCCAACGGTCAGGGCAAAGGCACCATGACCCGCGAGCGTGAGGGCCGCGCCAAACTGAGTTGGCGCTTGCTCACACTTTCCAGCGGCGAGCGCTCCCTCTCCGAACACGCCGCGATATCCGGCAACGCCGCCCACGCTGGCGCCGAGTTGCGCATGGTCGACGTGAACGCCGGCACCCGCACCCATAGGGCCTTCGATGAACTGCACGGCCTGGAGGGTGCGGACTTCCACCGCCAACTCACCGTGGCCGTTGGCGCCCACCATGGCCACCTTGGGCCTGCGTTCGTCGAGAAGCTGCTCGCCAGTGATGACCGCGCCGGACTACTCGAAGACTTCGCCGGGATACGTGCAACCTTCGTGGAGGACAACGCCCAGGCCGGTCGAGTGGCAGATCGGTTTGCCGTCATTGCGCTGGCGGGGGAAATGGCCATCGCCTATGGCCTGCTGCCTTGGGAGCCCGGCACCGCCCTAGCTGACTGCCGTTTGCTCTATGGGGAGTGGCTCAGTCGGGTTGGTAGCGGAAACGCCGAAGACCGCCAGATCCTCGCCGGCATCCTGGACTTTATCGACCGCCACGGCAGCAGCCGCTTTTCCGACATCGACGATCAAACGCCCGACACCAAGGTATTCAACCGGGCTGGCTACTGGGAACTGGTTGGAAACAACCGCCTGTACTTGTTCAACAAGCCGGCGCTGATCGAAGCAGCCCACGGCTACGGCCTGTCTCGCATCGTCAAAGCACTCGAGGGCGCGAACGTAATTGCCCGCCGCGACAACGAGCGCAAAACCAAGAACTACCGCCTCCCTGGGGGTGGCCAGGCCCGCCTCTACGTGATCGATCCAGAGGTCATTGACCGTGAAGGGGGTGGCGCATGACCAGCCCTCAAACACTACTTACTCGGATTGCCCAAACTCACAGGAACCTAGAATCGCTGGCAACAGTGGCAACACCGGCAACGGCCTTACAGGACGTGGCTTACAGCCGTTGCCACCCCATAAAAAGAGTGGCAACAACTGGCAACGCACACCTGATTTTCAACATAAGAGACGGCATCGTCCCTCTCATTTGGTTATCACTGTTGCCGGTTCAAAACTGGTGGCAACGATTTGGAAGCATCGGCAACGTCTGGAGGCCACGGTTTACGGGACCGTTGCCTTTGTTGCCGCTGTTGCCGGTGTTTTTGAAATCAGAGGAACATTGGATTACGAGTAATTGCGGCGAGGTGGCGGTATGAGCCTCCTTTCTGCCCTGCTCGATCACATGCCACCCATCGTTACCGCTGCCTCCCCCACAAAACTGCGGAGCAATCCTGAACCTCGCCCGCGCCTGGTGTTGGTCAACCACGTCGAGCGCGCTCCCCAGTTCTGCGCCAGCCCGCATGCAAGTGCCGCCACCGCCACGCTGGAATGGCGACAGGCACGCGACCAATACCTCAACCACATCATGGCTTGTCGATCCTGCTACGCGCCCACAGGCCGCCATTGCACGGCTGGCGCTCACCTGCGCACCAGTTACGACGCCACACCTATGGAGGCGCACCAATGACGCCCAGCCTTATCACCCGCTTGTGCAACATCGCTTTGAAGCCTGGAGTCAACGCCACCACGCAGATCATCACCACCCGGAGAATCTGTCGCGCCATTGCTGACCAGCTCGACGTTATCCGCAGTGAACGGCGAGCCCTACGCCGGCAAGCGGGCAAGTTGAAAGCATTCCTCCCCTTCACCCGGCAAGCCATTGCTGAATTGGAGCAGCGAGCCCAGGAACACCAAGAGGCCACCCTCTGCGGAGCGTGGAGCGCGCTTGCCGGGTTTGGCCAATCGCTGATGTTCGACCGTGAAGGGCTGGCGCAAGCGCTGGGCTTCGACCGGATGTGCGACCTACTGGCCGTCAACCCAGTACATCGCCAGCAAGCCAGCGCAGACGGTGACACCAGCCTCCGTGGAGTGGCCTATCTGTCCCGATTGGAGGACAGCTCCGACCGTAAGAGCGATGAATGGGGCGCCGGTGGCCCGCTGTATCGAGCCTGCCACGCCTCCATGATCCAGTTCATCAAGGAGTGCCCTGAGCACCTGCTACCCGACCCCTTCGCGCCTGGTGCGCCGTTCGGCCCAAAGCTGCCGCCCGCGCTGAGCATCGTCGGCAAATGACCATTTTCCGCGCCACGTTTTGCGAATCACGAAAACGTGGCGCGACACAGAACAATTCAACAGGGCGGACAGCCCATGACCAACGCCCCACCAGAGGTACACATCATGGAACAGGACAGCAAAACGACGAGCTAGTCACCGACACATCGGGACCGTTTCGAAGAGGCATGCCGGACGAATCAGCTTGAGAGGCACAACTCCCCAGCAAGGCACTCAGCCTACGAGGTCAGGATCACCAATAGCGGCCAGAAGCACTACGTAGAGGGACCGTTTTTCACCCACACAGAAGCGGCCATCTGGGCGGAGATCCTGCGCAAGTCCTGCAAAAACGCCAGGGCAACCAGCGCCTTTTACCAAGATCACCCCGCCATTACCCGGAGATTGATCAAGGACTGCCAGGACAGCCGCGCCCGCCTGGCCCAGCAACTCAATCTCGCTTAAGGAGCACGCCCCCCATGGCAGCCATTACAGAAAAAATGCAAACAGTCATCGTTACCGACCAGCTAGCCAAAATCACAGGTAGAACCAAACACCGGGTTACCACCAGCAATGGGCTACGGGACGTAATGGGTTACTTCAGGCAGTTCCGCGGGTTCGAGAAGTTCATGATGGAAGCCGAAAGCAAAGGTTTACGGTTTGCGGTATTCGTCGGGAAGGAAAACATCGGCGAGGACGACCTCGGCAAGCCGACGGGGAGAAAGGTTATTCGGATTGCCCCGGTAATTACCGGATCTAAACGCGCCGGGAGCCTGCAAACTATTGTCGGAGTAGTCCTCATTGCAGTGGCAACGGTCATGACCGGCGGATTTGCTGGTATAGCGGCTGGAGGTGGTTGGGGTGCCGTTGGTGCCGTCGGCATATCCATGGCAGCAGGCGGCGTTATGTCGCTATTGAGCGCTCAATCTAAGGGGCTGGGGTCTCAGGATAGCCCCAATAACCGACCCAGCTACAGCTTCAACGGCGCCGTGAATACCAGTGTCCAGGGCAACCCTGTCCCGCTGCTTTACGGGCGGATGATCGTCGGCAGCGCCGTGATCAGCGCCGGGATCTACTCCGAAGACCAAATGTAGTATTACCGGCGGGCCCGCCAGGGCCGGGCTCATCCTGGGATGTTCCACAATATTGACTGGGCCGACTCTTACTCATAAAGGATCTCTTTCCACTGCTAAAGAGCCGGGTTATAAGGACGCTGATTCAAAACGCCCTATCGTCATAAGGGCCTACAACTCTCGACCTACAGCGATTAATAGGGACATCGAATGAAAAGGATCGCGAGCATACTCGCCCTCTCTGCTGCGCTTCATGGCTGTGCATCAGTCCCCATGGGCGAGCCCGCCTTAGACTCCGAAATGAAACGTTTTGGCACCCTCCCAGATATGTCCCGGATTTACATCTACCGCAACGAAAATATGGGTGCTGCAATCAAAATGACGGTGACTGTTGACGGGCGCGTTATTGGTGCGACGGCAGCAAATACCTACCTTGTTACAGAGGTTCCCGCGGGGTCTCATACAATTGGCTCTGACGCTGAAAACCTGACAATGCTCAAGGTGAACGCGCAACCGGGCAAGAACCTGTATGTGTGGCAAGAGGTGAAAATGGGGTTCGGTTACGCCCGGAGTCAGCTCCACTTGGTCAGCGAAGCCGAAGGACGAGAAGGAGTGCTAGAGACGAAACTAGCTGGCTCACTTTAAGTCGAAGTAGGCCATATTTACCTATTGAATTAGGGCCATGGCAACCATCCACATCGCCTGACAAGCCGCCCGCCACCTGACAATTGTTAACAGGGTGACGGGTTAGCCAACCTCTCATGGGACTAACTTTTGCTAACAGGCAGCGAGCTTTGCCATCGGCTCCAGGCCCATCTGACCTCAACATTTCTCAACATCGCGCCCTGCCCCGCACTCGATCCAATGTCAGGTTTTGGTGCGCTCTCGATGACAGGTTTTGACAGATTCCCGCCCTGAAGAAATGTTAAGTTTTGTTAAGTCGACAGCGCTTACCCGTTCAATCAAAAGGTACAAAATCTGGGCAAGACCTGACTACACTGCGACACGTTCGTTAAGCATATCGAGGTGTCTATGTATATTTTCGAGCTCGTGGTCCCTGGCACCTGGTTGGACTATGAGGACCGGGACTGGTCCTGGAAAGTCGAAGGGTTGCTACGCAATCTTCAGTCGCAGTTTTTTGAAGCAAATTTAGCGCTCAACCTATTTTCAAGCTCACAACAGGCCCGGGTCTTGCCCGCTATGAGTCGAGATAAATGGGAACAAGACGCCCAGCGTCGTAGCGAAATTCAACAAATAGTTGAGCTGGAAAAGGGAGGCATGAACGCTCATGAGAACTGGGAGGAAGTACGATTTGAAACCGATGTTCGTTTTAAGCGGGAGCAATGGGCCAGGGGAGCTATTCCCAGAGAGTTTGAGCACAACACCTCATTCCTTTATGCGCGGGCCTTTTTGTACGCCCTAGACGGGTTCGACAAGTTTTTAGGTGTTCTGGCAAAAACTGAAAACATCCCAGCTCAAGTAACTGATATCCACCAACGAATGGCCATCGCCTTCCCAAACCTTCGTGGGGTTCGAAATTCGGCACAGCATCAGGAAGATCGCGCCCGGTCTCTGGGGGTCGGAGGCAAGCCCTTGGACTTGAAGCCAATAAACAATGGGATGGTGAGTGCCCCAGGAGGCGGCGTCCTTATGCTCAACTGCCTAAACGGTTCAAATTATGGGTCTACCATGGCGGATGGGCATTATGGTGAAGTCGATGTGACTCCAGATTCGATGAGCACCCTTCAGCAACTGCTCTCGGAAGTACTCAGCGCCTTTTTATGGAAAGGTCCCAAGCAGCATGCGCCAGCCGCCTAGGACGTTTCATTGCTCGGTATCCACTCTGGTATCCACGGTTTGGGACGTGCAACATGGATACATACAGGGAGTCACCACCGGTACCGCTATAGCTTGCTTCGGTAAAACGCCCACCAAGCTTCTGACTCACTGAGCAGGCCCTGCAAATCAGCTTCTGAAGACATCCCAGATTTCAAAGAGACTCGAAGCTCTTGAAACGTGTTGAACGGCAAGGCACCTAGTTTTGCCTGGTCATTCATCATGTGTTCCAACTGATGTTTTGTCGCTGCTGAGGCGTGCTCCATATTTCTCAACATATCCAGTGCCACTGCAAGCGATACAGCAGGGTCTCTATCCCAAAAGCTCTTGCGATCCATAAAATCTTCAATAGCGGGCCCGATCTTGGCCTCACAGAAAAAAATCACCACGGTCAAAAAAGGCGAGAACCGCATAAAACTTTTCCCACCCCTCGCAGTAAGCGTAGGGGGAGCCAGTGGACAAATGATGCCATTTACTTCGACACCAGCACTCGTAATGTCTGCCCCCCTATGAATCATCGCGTGGCGTAGGAGCCGAAGGTACTGAAAGTTATTTTTCCCCGAGTGCCCGCCGTATCCATCGAGTGCGGTTTCAATACAGTCATTGAATGAGTCGTCAAAATCGCTCAGGAGCTCGATTGCGCTGACGAGATACAAAAAATACTCACCATAATATCGGCGGGCGTTGACGCTGAAACTCTCGGCGTCCAACGATTCAAAACCTCGATACGCTTCTACTTTTCGGGACCAATACCAATCGAGGCCATCAAGTAATTCTCCGTGCTTATCGTCCATCCAAAGAGCCTCAGTATGTGATTGGCGCTATTCCGTCTCGACTAGCGTAGATGATTGGAGAGCGAAATAGTTAACGGCTCCTGCCTACCTGCGGAACGTCCCCGTCGGAGGCTGGCGCCAAGTATCGGCAGCAGTGTTTTTCGCTCAGTGTTTCGCGCATGTCCGTCGCGCACCCCAGCAAGGTTTCACGCAGTGTCTTCACGTACCTGGACTGCGCGAACGTTCCGTGGGAGAGAGCTGTGTGCCGATGGTAAGCAGCCAGATACGCACGATCAGTACGCGCCCGCTGATGTGTACCAGCACCAAGTTCGCACCCGAGGTTCGCACTTCTGGTTCGCACCCTCCTACGCGAGGCTTGTGCGAACCAGGCCAGCGGTTACAACTCTGGTTATACCAATGCACTTGGTTTCCAGTCGCTGATTTCCACTTTGGTTTCCAGGGTTTTGCAGTGGTTTCCACTGGCAATCTGGACAGGCCCAGACCAAACTCACGGCTCGGGGTCGATTGGCCGGCGCCCACGATCCGCGCCAGCATTGAGTGTTGAATTCAACTCACCGTGTAGATTCCACCACGCTGGCGCCGGCTATTACTTTCACCACGCTTTGACGGAATGTAAGACAGGCGTGAGACAGAATCCGCGCTGGGTGGCCGTCTGAGGCTTAACCCGTGCGCTGGCCGTCAAATAGCAGGGCTTTGCCGTCTCATACCCCCGACAGACCCCAGACGGATTCTGGACAGGCTCCAGCGCGACGATCACTTACGCAGCGAGAGTGGCTCACGGCCACCCCAGGCAAACGCCACCATAATCCTTGACCAGCCTTGACATAACCTTGACGAAATTTTGGACAGGTCTTGACGGTTTTATCTGGCGCCACCAGCGGCTGGAACGCTGAAAGCCACGTAGCTCAAGGCTTTGCGAGCATTCGGTCAGCCAGGACAGCACCAGCATCGTCTAAAAGCAGAGGGGGCGGCCGTCAAGGTGAGTGCTCGATCAATATCCGGGAGCGATGGGGTGGTGAAATACCGAGCCAGAAAAATGCTTAGTGCGCCAGGCAATACTAGACAGGCCCTAGACGGATTTTCGCCGATGGGTCTCGTCTGAATTTCCCCCAGCGTAAGCAATACGCTGCCCCCAGCGTAAAAGGCTGCGTGCTGGCGACTGATGCTCGTCAAATATTCACCAGAGGGGACGACTAGTTAACTCTGGACCAAAACCAGAAACTGTTCGCCCTGCCACCTCGCCAAACTGTCGATTGCAAAACCCAGCCAGACTGGCTTTTTGCCACCCATGAGCTAGCATCAATGATTGCCACGCAGGGCGTAACGTTAAAACAAGTTATTCGAAAAAAACAAATACCTCTCAGCATCCATTGAGGCACGCTGGAATTTTAATTACTTCCCCCAATAGTCAAATTCCCCTAATAAAATGCAAGGAGCGCGACATGCAATACGTAGCATGTTTAAGGGTAGGGCAAAACGATATAAAAGCTCTCACCAACCTGGAGCCTGAAAGGAGAGATGTGTTTACTCCTCTCTTGGATATGAGAGGAGATGACGACCGACACTTACAGACATTTTTGGCAAACTGGACTGATCACCCATTCTTCCTAGATGTATCTAGAGTAAGAAAAGATATCGGAGAAGACTTCATTGGAGGCAACGACCTTCACAACGCTAGTGATGCCTTTGAAAATAAGCAGCAGTTTTTTCTAAATACCCAAAAAACAAATAACCATATAATCCCAGTAATCTCATGGACCGACGATGATCCGCAAAGAGACGTTATTCAGTTGGCTCTTTCTGCAGAGCGAAACTTCAACCAAATTGCAATTCGAGTCTTCTGCCCTGAAAAACCGACCTCTGCATCTTGGGCCAGACTTTTATCAATCCTAGACTCTCTAAATCTGCCTAACTTCGCGCATGTGATACTGGATTTCGGGGCAACCTCACCAGCAAGTACGGCTGCAGGCTCCGAATTCAACCATTCATTGAAACAGCTTAATGCTTACAACTTACAAAGCGTAGTACTGCTCAGCACTTCATTCCCTATCGACAAACCAGCGTCTAATACCTCTCGATCTTCTGCTTGTTATGACGTCGCTTGGCAGTCAAACATTGACCGCAACGGCATAAATCCTAGCCCCACATACGGCGACTACGCGGCAACCAACCCAACCGCACCTATGGAGTACATTCCAGGTATGCCAGTGCTACCATTCGGCTGCTATTACACTCCAACCGAATGGTGGCAAAGACGGAAAGGAGGAAATAAAGAATTTACAAATTATATCGAAATAGCACAAGAGGTTAGAAACCTACCAGGTTATCATGGTGATGATTTTTGTTGGGCCACTCGTGAGTACTCCCGAATTGTCGCAACCTCTACTGGATACGGCAACAATGGAACATGGAACGGTTATAGAATCAATCAGCATATCTGCGCAATGATTTTATCTATAACCGACGATACCAATGAAGAATTTAACGAATTAGATTTTGACGATCTTATCTAAGAGTATCGACTCTTAAGAGTTCGCAAAACGCAAGCTCTAATATCTGCCAGAGGAAGTGCGTCGCTAACTTTATGGCGCACATCCTTAATCAGGTCCTTCCCGCGAACATTGATACCGAAGCTCTTAGCCAGAGAGTCGAGCTCGTCCCGCCATAAAAAACCAGTCAAATGAAATTTATCCTGCGATCTATTCGACTTAGCGCTTCTTACCATCGCCATCCCTGAATAATCGTCTACTACCAGTATTCCTACAGTGGGGATAGAGACTTCTAGCGCCTTAATTAAGTGCTTCGAATGACAGCAAAGCCATACCTCATCAAAACAGGCTAAATAAGCTTCTTGTTGACCTCCCCACCTACTCAAAGTATCCGCGTGAGACTTTATCTCAAATGCACTCAACTTCCCGTTGGCATGAACGAGGTCAGCCCGCCGAGCCTTATCAATAAAGCAAAGCTCTTCAATAAAGACATCCTGAGCATCATGGGGCATCACTCTCGTGATCCATTGCTTAAGGAGAGGTCGTATTTCGGTTGGATTTAACATGGAGCGATTATAGCCTTCGATTTTGAAGTCTTCACAGTAGGTCTGAAGGGTGCTCGACGAGAGGATGTCGGCCCCCTTCCAAGCCGAGTAGCTATAGCATCACCAAATCTTATCGCGCCTCAGCAGGAGCCAAACCCTAGCATCGAGGAAATCTGGTCGGGATAATACGTAAAATGAAAGCCCCCGAATGACCACTACCCTGATCCGGGGTGGTGCTGGCGCCGGGGGCGCGGCAAGAGCGCCTCTATGTGGCGATGGCTCCTCAAAAGTGAGGAACGAGATAATCGGGCCACTTATGGACTGATCCATCAAAGGAGTGGTGGTGACCACACCTTTGCACCGGCGGCGGGCTTATCATGATGACGTTACCGTTCGTCGTGGATGGAGCAACGAACCTCGACGGCTTTTTCAGTCAGCGTGAAACGGGCCAAAAACACCCCAGCAGACAGCACCGTGTATCCCATGATGTATCCCTAAAAAATATAAATACAAAAATAACCAATAAAAACAGCAAGATACATGACCAGTTCAAATGTCTGTGTACCACCAAGTACTAAAAACGGCTTACCGCAAGGTAGGCCGTTTTTTTATGCCCGCGAAAAAGTACCGGGGATTACGCCGCATTGATCCACAAACGCGACACCCGCATTGAGCACCGCCACTGACTGGGATAGAACACTCCGGCAGTGTTTGTGAGAGCTGCGCAATCCTCACTTCAAGGGCTCGAAAATGAAAACAAAAATCACCCGAACCGCGGTCGCTCCCTGGCTGTTCTCGCTCCTGGCAATCACCTGTACCTCAACCTTCGCCGAGCAGGCTCCTACCCCGCCCTCCAACCTGCTGACCGCCGCCGTGGCCTGGAAGCAGACCGCCGCAGAGTTCGAGGCGCTGTACTACCAGGGCTTCAACATCGCCCGTCTGCAACTGGACCGCGCCCTGCAGGAACACAAGGCCGGCGACCGCCCCCTGGCGATCATCAGCGACGTTGACGACACCGTGCTCAGCAGCAACAGCTACTGGGGCTACATGATCAATTCGGGCAAGGAGTTCTTCGACGACGAGGCCTGGGACAAGTGGGTCGCGGACAATGGCCCGGTGGCCACCCCAGGCGCCGTGGAGTTCCTCAAGTACGCCCAGTCCAAGGGTGTCGAAGTCTTTTACGTCACCAGCCGCGACCAGGGCGAAAAGACCTACGAATACGCCCTGGCCAACCTGCGCAAGAACCAGCTGCCCTATGCCGATGAGCAGCACCTGACGGTGTACCGCGACAGCTCCAACAAGGAGCCGCGGCAGCAGGAGATCGCCAAGGACCACAACGTGGTGCTGATGCTGGGCGACAACCTCAACGACTTCAAACGCAAGTACTACGTGGCCGACGTCAAGCAGCGCAGCAGCCTGATGACCGAGGACAAGGAGCAGTTCGGCCGCAAGTTCATCCTCTTCCCCAACCCCACCGACGGCCATTGGCTGAAGGCGATCTTCGGCGACTCCGAACCGCCGGCCACTCCGGAAAATCGGGCCAAGTTCAAGGCCGCGGCCAGCTCGACGGCCTGGCAGATGAAGCCCTGACAGGGCGTCGCAACATCAGCGCAACGCTGGCCCGCCATGGCCAGTGTTGCGCCAAGCCCCCAGGGATGTCATAAACGCCAGCCCCTGCACTCAGGCAGGAACAAGGAGTCGTTTTCTCATGTGGGCAAGGAAGCTGCTGTTGCTGATCTCGTGCGGGGTACTTGGGGCCTGCAGCACTCCCGAGCCGATCCAGTACCTGCCCGGCCGGGTCATCTACCGCATCGACTCATCACGCTTTTTCGAGATCGACCGGACCACCTTCAAGCTCTGCAACGGTTCCTCGCCGGTCATCGCCAGCAGTGGCGACATGGTGCACTACACCGACACCCGGCTCGGCATCCACACCCCGGTTGCACCCTTTGGCTCATTCAACGGCATCACCGTACATGGCCGTGGTTCGCACTTGATGATCGATGCTGCCAACTCCAACTACCTGGTGATTCCGATTGCCCAAGGACCGGGCTTCAGCAAGGGCGGGGCCGGCTTGCCGCGCCTGTACTTTTCCCAGGATGCCGGGCGTACCTGGCTGCGCATCACCGCGCCCAGGTACCTGGAAAGCCCTGAGCGAACCTGGCTGACCGGCTCCGTCCTTTCGATCGAAGGGCCCCTCCTTCACGGTGCCGCGCAGATCGACCTGTCCTTGAACTACGAGACGCTCAAGGACCACTCGCCCTACTCGATGCTGTCTTACCCACAACGCTGGCAACGCACCGATAGCACTCGTACACCTGGCTACTTCGAACCCGCTCGCCAAGCCCCCATCGATGACCGATTCAATTGCGCCACGGGGGCCAGGCAGGGCTGACCCAGCACGTAGGGCTTGAAAAACCGCAGCAGGCTGCGGTTTTTTTCGCTCAGTTGAACGGCTGCGGACGCGGTGTCTGCGCCGAGGACGGCGGCAGGATCGGCAGCTTGAAGTCCGGCTGGTCACCGGTCAGGGTTTCAAGGAAGGCCACGATCTGGCTGACCTCCTCGGTACCCAGCTTGCGTCCCAGTTGCAGACGGGCCATCACGTCCACCGCCTCTTCCAGCTTCCAGTAGGCGCCGTCGTGGAAGTAGGGATAGGTCAGCGCCACGTTGCGCAGGGTCGGCACCTTGAACAGCATGCGGTCGGCATCCTTGCCGGTCAGTCCGGCCACGCCCTGGGCCGGGTTCTGGGTGACATAGGGCTCGATCATGCCCATCTTCTGGAATGAGCCACCGCCCACCGCCTCGCCGTTGTGGCAAGCCACGCAGCCGATGGACTTGAACAGTTGGTAGCCCTTGAGCGCGGTGGGGCTGATGGCCGCCTTGTCGCCCTTGAGCCAGCGGTCGAACGGCGCATTGGGGGTAACCAGGGTTTCTTCGAACGCAGCGATGGCGTTGGTCACGTCGTCAAACTTGATGCCGTCGTCGCCGTAGACATGCTTGAAGGAGGCCCGGTACTGGGGAATGGAACGCAGTACGTCCACCGCCAGGTCATGGGTGAAGCCCATCTCCCCCGGGTTGGCGATGGGGCCACCGGCCTGTTCCTGAAGCGTGGCCGCGCGGCCGTCCCAGAACTGCGCGACGCTCATGCCGGAATTGAGCACCGTGGGCGAGTTGATCGGCCCCTGGTGCCAGTTGTGGCCAATGGAGGTGGGCAGGTTGTCGCTGCCGCCCATGCTCAGGTTGTGGCAGGAGTTGCAGGATATGAAACCGGACTTGGACAGGCGCGGGTCGAAGAACAACTGCTTGCCCAGCTCCACCTTGGCCACATCGGTGATCTTCACCGGCTGTACCGGCTGGATCGGTTCGCTTGGCGTTTCCCCCCTGACCTCACCCCCCAACAGCAATCCGAAAACAAGTAACCACTTACAACGGTGCATGACGTCCCCTCATCAGGCTTATAGTTTGTTTCACCCTGTACCCAACGCCCCCCTCCCGCCCTGACTCAGATCAATCGACGGCCGGGTGAAAGACTGCCTGCGACCCTGTGTACAGGGGAGATGGCCCACTCCAGCCAACTGCCCAGGGCTACATCCGGGTCCAACTGCCGGCGCCACTGCTGTACATTCCCCCGCACGGACGACCCCTCATTTCCCTGTGAACGGAGCTCAACGCGTGTTCTCGAACTTCCCTCCCCGTCACCGCCAACTGCTCGGCCTCAGCCTGCTGGCTGCCGCCCTCAGCCTTGGCGCCTGCCACAACCCGCCCTCTTCCAACACCCTGCCCGCTGCTCCGGAAATCGCCTCGGGCTACCGCACCGACATGCAGACTCGCCATGCCGACAAGCACATGGCCGCCGCTGCCAACCCGCTGGCCGCCGAGGCCGGGCGCGAAATGCTGCGCAAGGGCGGCTCGGCCATCGATGCGGCGATTGCCATGCAAGCGGTGCTGACCCTGGTAGAACCGCAGTCCTCGGGGATTGGCGGCGGCGCGATGATCGTGCTCTGGGACGGCAAGGCCGTACGCACTTATGACGGTCGGGAAACCGCGCCGGCCGGCGCCACCGAGAAGCTCTTCCTGCAGGCGGACGGCAAACCCATGGCCTTCCCCCAGGCGCAGATCGGTGGACGCTCGGTGGGCACCCCGGGCGTGCTGCGGGCCCTGGAAATGGCCCACCAGAAACACGGACGCCTGCCTTGGGCACAATTGTTCGAACCGGCGATCCGCCTGGCCGAGCAAGGCTTCGCCATCTCGCCACGGCTGCACACCATGATCAGCGCCGATCCGTTCCTGGCGCGCTCGCCGGACATGGCCGCGTACTTCCTGAATGCCGACGGCACGCCGAAAGCCGTGGGCACCCTGCTGAAGAACCCGCCACTGGCCGCGGTGCTCAAGCGCATCGCCCAGGAAGGCCCGGACGCTCTGTACAAAGGCCCGGTGGCCGCACAAATCGTCGCCAAGGTCCAGGGCCACGCCAACCCCGGCAGCCTGTCGCTCAATGACCTGCAAGGCTACCGCGCCAAGGAACGCGCGCCGCTGTGCAGCGACTACAAGCGCTGGCAGGTGTGCGGCATGCCGCCGCCCTCTTCCGGCGGCGTGGCGGTGGCGCAGATCCTCGGCACCCTGCAGGCCCTGGAACAGCGCGACCCGCGCTACACCCTGGCCAACCTCAAGCCGCAGAAAACCAACCTGCCCGCCGGCCTGGAGCCCGCGCCACAAGCGGTGCACCTGATTGCCGAAGCCGAGCGCCTGGCCTATGCCGACCGTGGCCTGTACGTGGCCGACAGCGACTTTGTACCGGTGCCGGTGGCCGGCCTGATCGCCCCGGACTACCTGGCCAAGCGTGCCGCACTGATTGGCGAGCGCAGCATGGGCAAGGCCGAACCGGGCAAGCCTCAGGGCATCCAGGTGGCTTACGCACCGGACCGTTCGCCAATGCGCATCTCCACCTCGCAAGTGGTGGCAGTGGATGACCTGGGCGGCGCCGTATCGATGACCACCACGGTGGAAGCGGCCTTCGGCTCGCACCTGATGGTCCAGGGCTTCATGCTCAACAACCAGATGACCGACTTCTCGTTCATTCCCGAGGAAAACGGCCAGCCGGTGGCCAACCGCGTCCAACCGGGCAAGCGCCCGCGCTCGTCCATGGCGCCAACCCTGGTCTTCGACCGCGCCAGCGGCGAACTGCTGGCCAGCGTCGGCTCCCCCGGCGGCTCGCAGATCATCGAGTACGTGGCCAAGTCGGTGGTGGGCATGCTCGACTGGAACCTGGACCCGCAAGCCGCCGTCGGCCTGCCCAACTTCGGCAGCCGCAACGGGCCGACCGAACTGGAGAAAGGCCAGTTCAGCCCGGCCCTGAAGCAGGCACTGCAAGCTCAGGGACATGAGGTAAACGAGATCGACATGACCAGCGGCACCCAGGCCATCGTTCGCGTGCGTGACGCACAGGGCAAGGCGTCCTGGGCCGGCGGCGCCGATCCACGGCGTGAAGGGGAAGCGCTGGGGGATTGAGAGTAATCGGATGAACCCGAGGGCTGGCCGTGAGGCTGGCCCTTTTTTGTGGACGGGAAACAACGGCGCTGTATGCAAAGTTTTGCGCTGGTCTGTGTCTGACCCGGCCGGGGGATCTGCCCTAGCATCGTCCCTGTCCACCGAGGAACCGACGATGAACGAAATTGCAGCCGACCTTGATATCACGGGCCTGAGCCCGCGACGCCTGACGCCCCAGGACCTTGAGCTGATCTGCCGCCATCGCAAGGCGATGTTTCTCGATGCGGGTAAGGATCTCTCCACCTTGCAAGTGATGACCGAGCACTTTCGCCCCTGGTTGCGCGAACGCCTGGAGGACGGCCGCTACTACGGCTTTGCCCTGATGGACGCCGAGCAGAGCGTGGCCAGCATCGGCCTGATGAGCATCGACTGGCCGCCCCACCCTTCCCATCCGACCCAGGATCAACGCGGCTACGTGCTCAACGTCTACGTCGAACCGGCCTACCGGCGGCGCGGCCTGGCTTCGGCGCTGATGAAACTGGCAGAGGCCGAGTTCAGCCAGCGCGGGCTGGGCTTTGCCGTGCTGCATGCGACCGAGGCCGGCAAGCCGCTGTATCAGGGGCTGGGTTGGGCGGCGACCAGTGAGATGGCGAAAGCGTTGGAGGGTTAAGTGAGCGGCTCCGGATCATGGAACCGCCCTGAGCAGAGTTGCTCGGGTTTCAGGTCATGCAAAAGGTGACATCGGGGGCATGGATCACACACAAGAAAACGAATGGGCTGACTGGAAATCAGGACTCCGCTCATTGGAGTTGCAACTCCACGTTCTTAATCTTTCAGGAGTCATCTCCTAGCACCCACCATTGCCGCAAGGTACGTCAAGGACGTAGAATTCTCCCGCATGCTGACGATCATAGAATCTCCGCTGTTTTCCAGACTCTGGCCCGATTACTGGTCCGAAGAGGAGCGTGGAGAGTTCATGACGTTTCTTGCCTGCGACCCAGAGTCCGGCGTTGTCATCCCGGGCTCTGGCGGTTGCAGGAAAATCAGATGGAGCGTTGATGGACGTGGAAAAAGTGGCTCGGTGCGGGTCATCTATACCACCCAGCTCGCATGCGGAGCCCTGGTTGCGCTGGTGATCTATGGCAAAGGCGCTACCGAAAACATTCCAGCACCTGTTCTACGCAGAATTGCGAAGGAGATGAATCATGCCCCTTACTGAAAAAGAACTATTGGAGCGCGATGCCAAGCGCAATATCGGCCAGGAGCTTCTGGACGCGATCATCGATGTCAAAGCCGGCCGGCATGGCCATACCCATAGCATTCCGATCACCAAGGCCGCCGAAGCGCGCGGTAAAACCGGGTTGTCGCAACCCAAATTTGCGCAACTGCTTGGCGTGTCGGTAAGGACCCTTCAAGAGTGGGAGCAAGGTCGGCGCTCGCCTTCTGGAGCGGCCCGTTCATTGCTGCATATCGCAATGCTCAGGCCCGATGTATTTCGAGAGGTGCTGGCACAACCTCTGTAGCCGCTGCCGCAGGCTGCGACAAGGACCGAAGGGCCTTCGGCGCCTGGGAGATCGCTGCGACCGTTCCGGTCGTTCGCAGCCTGCGGCAGCGGCTACAGGGTTGGTTCACAAAATGTCGCAGTAATGCCGTTGCGACGCCCCCTACTCCAACCTATGGTTCGACCGTCGCTGCAAAATCAGCGAACAGGCTTGGCGGCCTGATAGAATCGAGGCGCAACAGCGCCCCCACCAATCATGCAGGCGCTTTTTTTGCGCCCGCATACCTGCGTTATGGCGGGTTGCGTGGGAGAACCTTCGGGTTCGCCGGTTCCTTGATTCCCGGTCCGCCAATCCTGCGCAATCCGCCACCCTGATCTGCTTGGCGGCAGACGGTGACGGTCCTTCGAATCAAGGAGTCGTGACCATGAACTGCTTCTGCAATCTGTTTCCCCAACACCTCCCGTCACACAAAACCGGAGGTGCCCGATGACCACTCAATCGCCCCTGACCACCCTCGGTGAAATCCGCTTTTCCCACTGCGGCGAACACTCGCATCCGCTGTTTCGAGTGAATGCCGACGTGCCGATCAACGACGCCCTGGAACACGCCTCGACCCTGTTGCATCTGGCAAAGCAATTCAGCCATGGAACCGCGGTGCGACCGCTATGCTTGGGCGGCACACTACCTGGCAGAGATGGGCAAGGCACTGATGGACGACGTGCACGCCACGCTCTCTGCATGACCTGATCGTCCCTGAACCGACGTTGCCTCTGCGGGCAGATCCAGCGATCTGCCCGTACATCGCTTGACGCACTCAGCGACTTGTTTAAGTCCCAGGACGGGACTAGGATCGCGCCATGAGAATTATTGCAGTCAGTCAGTTGAAGGCCTTCTGGGCAAAGCACCCGGACGCAGAACAGCCTCTGCTGGCCTGGATCGATGAAGCAAGGAATGCCGAGTGGTCCAACCCTGCGCAGATCAAGGACCAGTATCGCAACGCGAGCATTCTCAAAAGCCGCAGGGTGGTCTTCAACATCAAAGGCAACGAGTACCGACTGATCGTTGCCGTGGCCTACCGCTTTGGTGCGCTGTACATCAAGTTCGTGGGCACTCACCAAGAGTACGACGCCATTGATGCCGACAGCGTAGACATGGAGCAACCCGCATGAACATCCGCCCTATCCACACCGACCAGGACTACCGCGCCGCGCTGAAAAGCGTCTCGCCCCTGTTCGACAACGAACCGCAGCCCGGAACACCTGAAGGCGATTACTTCGACGTCATGATTACCCTGATCGAGGCGTACGAAGCCAAGCAGTTTCCCCTGGACCTGCCCAACCCGATCGAGGCGATCAAGTTCCGCATGGAACAGTCCGGCTTGTCCGCCGCCGACCTGGCGCCCGCCATCGGCCGCACCAACCGCGTCTACGAAGTGCTCAACGGCAAGCGCGCGCTGACCCTGCCCATGATCTGGAAACTGCACCAGCTGTTCGGCATTCCCGCCGAGAGCCTGATCAAGCCGATCAAATCGTCCTGAGCCGTGCTGCCGGGCTTGAGCTTGCCCTTGGGTAAAGGCTCAGCATGCCCCGCAGCCCAACAACACCAAGGACGCTCCATGCTCACCATCGGACAAATGGCCCGCTGCCACGGCCTTACCACCAAGACCCTGCGCCATTACGACAGCATCGGCCTGTTCACCCCGGCCCTCACCGGCCGGGACAACGGCTACCGCTACTACAGCCCGGAACAGATCGTGACCCTGGGGCGCATCGCCTGGCTGCGGCAGTTGGGCATGTCCCTGGAAGACATCCGCACTCTGGCGGACCAGGGCGGCCTGGACAGCGTGCTGCACATGCAGCAGTCACTGCAGGCGCATGCCCGGCAGTTGCAAAGCGAGATCGCCCGCAGCCAGAAAGTACTGGGCCATCTGCAGCGCTACCTGGCCCAGCCGCAGCGCCAACTCCCAGCCGCGCAGACACCACAGAAGGTATTCCTGGCGCCGCAGCGGATCATCGGCATGGCCTGGCAGCAGGACGACCCGGGCACCATCGCCGAGCTCTGGCAACGTTTCGAACCTCGGGAACAGGAGATCCAGCGCCTGGCCGAGCCGGTGGGCACCTATGGCATCTGCCAGCCCCTGGAGGACGGCCAGTGGCGTTATGTGGCCGGCCTGCCGGTCGCCGCCGACGCGCCCCTGGTGCCCGGCATGGTGGAGCTGGAAATCCCTGCCCGCCATTACGCGCGAGTCGAGCATCACGGCAGCGTGGCCACCCTGCCGGAGACCTTTCGCGCCGCCTACAGCGAGTGGTTGCCCGCCGCCGGGCTGATGCCCATCGACGCGGTGGAGTTCGAGTACACCGGCGAGCGCTTTCTGGGGCCCACGCACCCGGACAGCGTGGTGGAACTGTATATCCCTCTGAGCGCCTGAAACGCCCGGTGAAGGGGCCGACCAGCAGGCTACCGCTGGTCTGCCCCGGCCTATCCAGCGTTGTCTGTCAGCAAAAGTACCTCGGATACCGCTATGCTCTGCAGCCATTCCCAGGTTACCGAGCGAAGGCCCGATGAGTTTCCAGGCAGGTGTGTTGAACCAGATATCCGGCATCCGTCATGCGTTTTCGACCCTCGGCGCCGCCCTGCCGGCCAACCTGTTCTTCTGCTCGCAGATCCACAGCGGCGAGGTGGTGCAAGCCAGTACCACGCTGCCCAGCGGAATCATCCGCGGCGACGCGGTACTCACCCATTCCAGCCGGCCCATCGCAGTAGTCACCGCCGACTGCCTGCCGTTGCTGATCAGCAGCGAGGACGGTTCCTGGGTCGCGGCAGTGCACGGCGGCTGGAAAGGCCTGCATGGCGGGATCATCGCCAATGTGCTGCAACACTTCGCCAGCAAGGGCATCACCCCACAGCAATTGCGGGTGGCCATCGGCCCATCGATCAAACCCTGCTGCTATGAAGTCAGCGCCGATTTCATCGACACCCTGTCCGCCACTCAGGACCCGCTGTGGCCGGCCGCACAGGCCCCCTGGAGCCGTGAGCAACCGGCCCCGCTGCTGCCGCCGCAGATTCCGCCACCGCAACCGACCCAGGCCGATTCCCTGTGGTTCGACCTGAGCCGCTATGCCGTGCACTTGCTGCACGCCGCTGGAATCAGTGATGAACAGATCGAAATCAGCGAGCTGTGCACCTACTGCTCGACCCCGGCCCTGGCCAGCTATCGTCGACGCGGGCACCGGGGTGAAGCCAAGGCCTTCCAGTACTCGTGGATCGGCCGGACATGAACCTCGAGAGTGCACTGCTCCCAACCTCCCTGAGCGACCTGGAAACCCTGGTCCAGATGCGCATCGCGGCGATGCGCGAAAGCCTTGAGCGCCTGGGGCGCTTCGATCCGCAGCGGGCCCGGGAGCGTTTTGCCGCAAGCTTCGCGGCCGAACGCTGCCACTTCATCCTCAGTGACGGACAGCCCGCAGGCTTTATCCAGAGCCAATCACACGGCGATCATCTGCGCCTGCAGCACCTGTACGTCCTACCGCAATTCCAAGGTCGGGGCCTCGGCGCCAAGGCCCTGGAGCAGCTTTTGGAACGCTCCGCCAACGAGCAGCTACCCATCCACCTGGATGCGTTGCGCGGCAGTGACTCGAATCGTTTTTATCGACGCCTGGGTTTTGTTCAGGTGGGTGAAAGTGAATGGGATATTCACTACGTTCGGCCGGCGGATCCACCCCGGGCCTGAACCCGGTTCCGGTTGGCCACCGAGCCCCTGCTGGTTCTTGGCCAGCAACCTGAGCTAACGTTGCCTCCCCCCTCAGGCTCAACCCAAGGAGTGCCCGTGTCTGACAACCTCTATGCCCCGCCCCAGGCGGATCTGGTCGCCCCCTCGCCCGAAGCGGCGCAACAGCCGTTCTACGTGGTGTCCAAGGCCAAGTTCCTGACCCTGTACATCCTCACCTTCGGTATCTACCAGGTGTACTGGGCCTACAAGAACTGGCATCAGTTCAGGCACGCCAGCGGCCAGGAGCTGTGGCCGGTGGCCCGGGCCTTCTTCGCGATCTTCTTCACCCATGCGCTGTACCGCGAAGCCGATGCGACGCTCAAGCGCGACGGCCGCAGCCATGACTGGCGGCCCGGTGAACTGGCAACCCTGTTTGTGGTGGGGGTGATCATCAACAACGTGGTGGACGCGCTGTCGCGCAAGAACATCGGCTACCCGGTGACCGACATTGCCAGCCTGGCGCTGCTGCCGGTACTGGCGTGGATCACCTGGCTCGGCCAGCGCGGCCTGAATGCCGCCGCGAAAGATCCCGAAGGCCGCAGCAACGCCCGTTTCACGCCGCTGAACTATGTGTTCATCGTGCTCGGGGCGGTGCTGCTGGCCCTGGCGTGCATCGGTGTGATGCTGCCGCCGGAGTGAGCCGAAGACTCAGGCGCTGACGTAGACCCAGGCCTGGATGCCCGAGGCCAGGGTCACGCTGACCCGCTTGTAGTCCGAGACTTCATAGCTGTCGGCCGCTGCCAGCTCCTCGGCGGTGATGCAGAACACGGTGCCGGGAATCGGCGCGCTGTCCGCCGCCCCCGGGCGCAGGATCGGGTGGTGGGTCTTGCCGCTGGCCGCCAGCACCTCGGGGTCGGTGATTTCCACCCAGCTCTGTTCGTAGCCAAGCATGGCATCCGCGCTGCCACTCAACTCACGGCCAAAGTTGGCGATCTGCACCGCCTTGTCTTGCAGGGTGCCGTAGGAAAAAAGATAAACCGATGCATCTGTTGCCGAACTCATTCGTCACTTCCTTAACCACGATGATCCGCTTCAGCGGTTGATTTTCAGCCCTTGCCGTTCAGCGTGACGCTCCAGCGCCAGCTCGATCAGGCGGCTCACCAGCTCGCTGTAGCTCATGCCGGTGGCCTGCCAAAGTTTGGGGTACATGCTGATCCGAGTGAAGCCCGGCAGCGAGTTGATTTCGTTGATCAGCACTTCCCCCTCATCGGTGAGAAACACATCGACCCGAGCCAGCCCGGAGCAGCCCAGCACCTGGAATGCCTCGACGGCCAGGGCCCGAATGCGCTCGCTGTGCTCGATGCTGATGTCCGCCGGCACCAGCACCTGGGCCGCCTCCCCGTCGATGTACTTGCTGTCGTAGGAATAGAAACCGTTGCTGACCACGATCTCGCCGCAGCCACTGGCAATGGGCTGGTCGTTGCCCAGCACCGCGCATTCGATTTCCCGCCCACGCACGGCCGACTCCACCAGCACCTTGTGATCGAAGCCCAGGGCCAGTTCCACCGCGGCCTCGTATTCGGCCTCGTTGTCGACCTTGCTCACCCCCACCGATGAACCCTGGTTGGCCGGCTTGACGAACAGCGGCAGGCCGAGTGTTTCCCGGGCCCGGGCAAAACCGTAGCGAGCACGGGTGGCCCGGGTCAGGGTGATGAACGGGGTCACCGCCAGCCCGGCGTCGCGCAGCAGGCGCTTGCTGATGTCCTTGTCCATGCACACCGCCGAACCCAGCACGTCGGAGCCGACAAAGGGCAGGTCGGCCATGCGCAGCAGGCCCTGCAGGCAACCGTCTTCGCCCAGGGTGCCGTGGACGATGGGGAAGATCACATCGACATGCCCCAGCAGTTCCTGGCTGGAGGTTTCCACCAGTTGCTGGCTGGCCTTGCCCGGCACCACCGCCAGTTCGCGGTTGGACTGGTTGAGGGCGATCAGCGCCGGGTTTTCCTGGTTGATCAGGAAGTTCGAGGTGTCGTTGAGGTGCCAGTGCCCCTGTTTGTCGATGCCGATCAGCACCGGCTCGAAACGCGTGCGATCCAGGGCATCGACGATATTGCGCGCCGACTGCAGCGACACTTCGTGTTCGGCCGAACGGCCACCAAAAATAATCCCGACCCGCAACTTGCTCATGACTGCTTCCCGTTGAAAAAATGATTGCTGACGGTTCTTCAATTCAGCTGGGGCTGTAGCGCAAATGGATCAGCGCCACTCGCTCCTGTTCCTTGTTCTTGCGCTCTTCGATGGCGAACGGCACAAAGCCCAGCTTCGGATAGAGCAGCAACCCCGCCACGTTGCTGTTGAAGCACGACAGCGTCACCTCGCTGGCCTGGTGCTTGCTGTGGGCGATGTGGATCATCTGCCCGATCAATTGCGCCGCCAGGCCCGCGCCGCGCACCTCTGGGTCGACGATGACATTGCCGATGGTACAGGTGCCGCCCTTGGCCCAGCGGTAGAAGTTGGCAAAGCCCACTACCTGCCCGTCACGCTCGATTACCGTCGAGTCGCTGCGCTGGGCGATGGAGTCGCGCAGTTGCTCGTGGGTCAGTGGCCAGGTGGCGGCGGGAAAGAAGAAATACAACTCCTGGGGATTGCCCACGAAACGGCAGATCCGCGGAATGTCCGCCTCTGCCACCGGGCGAAAAACAACAGCCATGTTCGGTCTCCTGATACGGGGACGGGTCGTCCTTGTTGGGGGCGGATACTGGCCGGCGCAAGGCACCGGCCGTTCAGCGATTGGCCAGCAGATGCCCGCCGAACAGCACATAGCAACCACCGGCCAGGCGGTCCAGCCAGCGCCGGGCCCGGGCATAGAACCCGGCCACCCGGCTGCTGGCGAAAAACAGCGCCACGCAGCAGTACCAGGACAGCGACAGGCCGGCCATGGTCAGCACCGCCAGCCCCAGTAGCAGAGGTGGCGGGGAGGCCGGCATCGAAGTGGCAAAAATGGTGGCCACGAACAGCGCCGACTTGGGGTTGGTCATGTTGCCGAGAAAGCCCAGCCGGTAGGCCGAGAACAGGCTGCGCGCAGCATGGCTCGCGCCATCGGTGGTCGGGGTCTCCAGGGCCGGCTTGCGCTTGAACTGCTTGAGCCCCAGGTAGATCAGGTAACAGCCACCGGCAACCTTGAACAACACGAACAGCGCCGGCGCCGCGCTGAACAGCGATTTGATGCCCAAGCCTCCCGCCAGCCCCCAGAGCAGGGTGCCGCTGGCCACCCCCAGGGCGGCGAACAGGCCATGGCGCCGCGAACAGCCCGCCGCCAGTTGTGCAGTGGTGAAAAAGTTCGGCCCGGGGGTGATCACCGCCACGCTCCAGAGCAGGGCCAGCGACAACAACGGGGCGAGGTAAACCAGGTGTGAGGCGTACATGGGAACAGATGGCCATGAAGAGGGTCCGGGGGAACGACGCTACTCCACTCGCGCCTGCCCAGGCAACCGCCGATTGGCCTCGCAACCCGGCTCAGGCAACAAGCCATCGTGCAGCGCCGGAACCCTCCTGCAAGCCGCCCTTCTTCCGGCAGAACCGCTACGGCGTAGAACCGAGGGGCAAGACAGCCAGCGCGCCCCTGAGTTAACGTACGGCCCTTGGTTTCATCCATCAGGACCGTTCCATGGCCAAACCCGCAGCTGTCACCGACTGGGTTCACCGCGCGCCGCCCGCCCGGGGCCTGGAGCGCATCGAGGCGTATTTCGCCGGCCATGGCTATGACATGCACCGCCATGACACCTACGCCATCGGCCGCACCCTGCACGGGGTGCAGAGCTTCCAGTACCGCGGCGGCTGGCGCCACAGCCTGCCCGGCGCCACCATGGTCCTGCACCCCGACGAAGCCCACGACGGCGAGGCCGGCACCCACGACGGCTTTCACTACCGCATGCTGTATGTCGAGCCGGCGCTGATCCAGCAGATCCTCGGCGGCCAGCCGCTGCCCTTCATTACTGGCGGCCTGTCCAACGACCCGCGGCTGTTTGCCGCCACCGAGGCCCTGCTGCGTGGGGTCGACAGCCCCCTGGACCCGCTGGAACAGGAAGACGCCCTGTTCGACCTGGCCCATGCCCTGAACAGCGTCTCCGGGGTCGCCCAATCACGGCAACGTTTCGACTATGTGGCGGCCGAGCGGGCCCGGGAATACATCCACAGTGCCCTGGACCGCACCCTGACCCTGGAGGAACTGGCGGCCCACAGTGGGCGCGACCGCTGGAGCCTGTCCCGGGATTTTCGTTTGCTGTTCGGCACCAGCCCCTACCGCTACCTGAGCATGCGCCGCCTGGACCTGGTCCGCGCGCTGCTGGTGCAGGGCCAGAGCCTGGCCAACGCCGCACTGATCGCCGGCTTCACCGACCAGAGCCACATGACCCGGCAGTTTCGCCAGACCTACGGCCTGCCCCCGGCGCGCTGGCTGAAGATGCTCGGCCGCTGAGGCCATACACGATCGTTCAAGAAGCCCTAGCCCCTGGCTGTTTACCCTCAGCGCTCATTCATCACTGAGGTGGACCACACCATGCAAAACCCTGCCCCGCAAGACGCCTACCAGAGCATCAACTTCGCCAGCAAACTCGGCCTGTTCAGCGAACACTGGACCCCCAAGGTGATCGCCGAGATGAACGACTACCAGTTCAAGATCTCCAAGTTGCAGGGCGAATTCGTCTGGCACTCCCACGCCGACACCGATGAAACCTTCATCGTGCTCGACGGCCAGTTGTACATCGACTTCCGTGACGGCCGGGTGGCCATCGGCAGTGGCGAGATGTTCGTGGTGCCCAAGGGCGTCGAGCACAAACCCTGGGCCGAGCAGGAGGTCAAACTGCTGCTGATCGAACCCAAGGGCGTGCTCAACACCGGCGATCAAGGTGGCGAACGCACCGCCCAGAACGACGTCTGGATCTGATCCTTACCGCTGAACCTGCGAGACGGAAAAAGGAATTTCTGCCTCTTGAACACAGTCAGACACAGCAACACGTCATCGATCGCCTACCCTTGGCCGACCAATGGTGCGTCAAAAACTGTACGTCAGTGCAAAAAGCACAGGTAGAGTGACGCTCTTATTTTTCTGTGCGATGGCTCTAGTGCAGGGACTACAGCCTGGTCCCAGCTTTCGATGACGCCCATGGCGCGTCCATTACCTGTTGCGACCCCTGACCCCTGAATGCCCAAACCGCACCAAGACACCACCGCCCCCACCCTGCTTCAAGACCTGCGCGCCGGCACCGCGACCTTGCACGTGGCCCTGGAAAAGCGCCTGCCGTTCTTCTCCGAGCACCTCGATGCGGCCTGGTACCGGCGCCTGATCCAGGCCTATTTCGGCTTCTATCAGCCCCTGGAGGCGGCCCTGCATGACAGCGGCCTGATCCCTGCCGGCTACGACCCGGAGCAGCGCCGCAAGACCCCGGCCCTGGCCGGCGACCTGCAGGCCCTGGGCCTGGCCCCGGAGCGCATCGACGCCCTGCCCCGCTGCGACCATCTGCCCGCACTGGCCAGCCCCGGCGCGTGCCTGGGCGCCCTCTATGTACTGGAGGGCGCGACCCTGGGCGGGCAGATCCTGCGCCGGGAAATGGCCCAGCGCCTGGACCTGCACGGGGATAACGGCGGGGCTTTCCTCGACGTGTATGGCGCCGCCACCGGGCGGCGCTGGAAAGACTTTCTCGACTACCTGGGGCGCATGCCCGAGGACGCGAGCGCACGACAACAAGTGGTCAGCGCCGCGCAATCCACATTTGCCTGTTTCGAGCACTGGCTCGACAGCCGCGAGGTGCTGCTATGACCCCACAAGACGCCCAAGCCTTCGAACAACTGCTGGCCAACTGCGCCGATGAGCCAATCCGCTCCCCCGGGGCGATCCAGCCCCATGGCGTGCTGCTGACGCTGTCGGAGCCGGAGCTGCGCATCCAGCAGATCAGCGCCAACGTCGAGGCCCTGCTGGGCCAGCCTGCCGCGCAGGTCCTCGGCCAGCCCCTGGAGCAACTGCTGGGAGACACCGACGGCCAGCGCATCCGCGAGGTGCTGCAACTGCCGCGCTTGTCCGATGCGCCGCCGCTGCACCTGGCCGTCAATGGCGCGCGCTTCGAAGGCTTGCTGCATCGCCACCAGGGAGTGCTGATGCTGGAGCTGGAAATCCAGCTCGAACACCTGCAGCCCCAGCACCTGAAAGAGCAGACCGAGAACCTGGGGCGCCTGCTGCGGCGCTTGCAGACGGCCAAGACCCTGAATGAGCTGTACACCATCAGCGTCAGCGAAATCCAGGCGATGACCGGCTACGACCGGGTGCTGATCTACCGCTTCGAAGAGGAAGGCCACGGCCAGGTGATCGCCGAAGCCACCCGCCCCACCATGGAAGTGTTCAATGGCTTGTTCTTCCCGGCCTCGGACATTCCCCAGCAAGCCCGCGAGCTGTACCGCAGCAACTGGCTGCGGATCATCCCCAACGCCGACTACCAGCCGGTGCCCCTGCTGCCGGCGCTGCGCCCGGACACTCAGCAGGCCCTGGACCTGAGCTTCGCCACCCTGCGCAGCGTGTCGCCGATCCACTGCCAGTACATGAAGAACATGGGCGTGCTGTCCTCCATGAGCATTTCCCTGCTCAAGGGCGACCAGCTCTGGGGCCTGATCAGTTGCGGCAACCGCCAGCCGCTGCTGGTGCCCCACGAGCTGCGCATTGCCTGCCAGACCATCGGCCAGGTGCTGTCGTTGCAGATCAGCGCCATGGAAGCCCTGGATATCAGCCGCCAGCGGGAAGAGAAAGTCGCCGCCCTGGCCAGCCTCGACCAGGCCATGCGCGACACCCCCGACAGCGTCTTCGACGGCCTGACCCAGGTGCCGCAACTACTGCTGGAGCTGACCCAGGCCGGTGGCGTGGCAATCATCGAAGACAAGCAACTGCACTGCTTCGGCAACTGCCCGCCCCAGGACGAAATCCGCGCCCTGCACCGCTGGCTGCAAGGCACCGGGCAGGCGGTGTTCGCCAGCCATCACCTGGCCAGCGTCTACCCGCCGGCGGCGAGTTATCAACAGGTGGCCAGCGGGGTCCTGGCCATGACCCTGCCCAAGCCTGTGGATAACGGCGTGCTGTGGTTCCGCCCGGAAGTGAAGGAAAACATCAACTGGAGCGGCAACCCGCAAAAGCCCCTGGACCTGGAAAACTCCGACGCCGGCCTGCGCCTGCGGCCGCGCACCTCGTTCGAGATCTGGAAAGTGGAGATGGCCGGGATCTCCACCAAGTGGAGCCACGGCGACCGCTTCGCCGCCAATGACCTGCGCCGCTCGGCCCTGGAGCACGACCTGGCGCGCCAGGTGCTGCGCGAGCAACAGGCCGTGCGCGCCCGGGACGAACTGGTGGCGGTGGTGTCCCACGACCTGCGCAACCCGATGACCGTGATCTCCATGCTCTGCGGCATGATGCAGAAGGCCTTCAGTTCCGATGGCCCGCATACCTCACGGCGCATTTCCTCGGCCATCGACACCATGCAGCAGGCCGCCAGCCGCATGAACAACCTGTTGGAAGACCTGCTGGACACCTCCAAGATCGAGGCCGGGCGCTACAGCATCGCCCCGCAGCCGCTGGACGTCAGCCAGATGTTCGAAGAGGCCTATTCATTGCTGGCGCCACTGGCTCTGGACAAGGCCATCGACATCAGCTTCCACGCCGAACCGGACCTCAGGATCAACGCCGACCCCGAGCGCCTGTTCCAGGTGCTGTCGAACCTGGTGGGCAACGCCATCAAGTTCACCCCCAAACAGGGCAAGGTCGGGGTGGTGGCGATGTCCGACGGCGAGCAGATCGTGTTCAGCGTGCGCGACTCCGGGGAGGGCATTCCCACCGACCAGTTGCCATTCATTTTCGACCGCTACTGGACCATGAAGGAAGGCAACCCCAACGGCACCGGCCTGGGGCTGTACATCACCCAGGGCATCATCCACGCCCACGGCGGCAAGATCGAAGCCCACAGCGAAGTGGGCAAGGGCAGCGAGTTCCGCTTCAGCGTGCCGCGCGCCAGCCTCTGACCCATAGCCCGGGGCTGGCCATTGAGCCCCGGGCGCTCATTCAGCCGCCTGGGCCACCAGCCAGTCGCGAAACAACTGGCCGCTGGCGGACAGGCGCTTGTGCCGCGGATGCACCAGAAAATCCGCCTGCCCGGTGCGGAACGCCCACTCGCCAACCCGCAGCAACTCGCCCTGGGCCACCAACTGGCTGGCCATGAAATCCCAGCCCAGCCCCACGCCCATGCCCTGCTGCACCGCGCTGAACATCAGGGTCAGCTGGTTGAACCCCAGGGCCCCCGGTGGCGCGCTGTAGTCCAGCCCGAAATGATGGAACCAGTCCCGCCAGTCGATGCAGTTCCACTCCGAGGCGTCCAGCTGGATCAACGGCAGTTCGGCCAGTTGCGCCAGCTCCTTGACCACAGGCAGCTCCAGGCGCCGGCTGACGATGGGGTAGACCATCTCGGCGAACAGCGATACCGCCGCCAGGGACGACCAGTGCCCCGCACCATAGAGAATGCCGAAGTCATGCTCGGCCACGCTGGACTCGTCCATGTCGTTGTTGGCATGGATGCTCACGGTGATGTCCGGGTGCTGCTTGTTGAATGCCAGCAGGCGCGGGAACAGCCAGAACTGCGCCACCGCGTGGGTGCATTGCACGGTGATGGTATTGGCGTCGCGCCCGGCCCGCAGGCGGCTGACGCTGCGCAGCAAGGCTTCGAGCTGGGTGCTGACCTCGACGAACAGCGAGGCGCCGCTGGCGGTGAGCTTCACCCCCCGGGCCTGGCGCTCGAACAGTTCGGTCTTGAGCGACAGCTCCAGGGCACGGATCTGCTTGCTCACCGCGCTCTGGGTCAGGCACAGCTCGGTGGCCGCACGGGTGAAGCTGGCGTTGCGGCCCACCGCCTCGAAGGTGACCAGGGTTTCCAGCGGCGGCAGATGACGGGCGAAGCGGCTCACAAGGCATTCCCCAGGAGAATAGGTAGGTGCCTATATATCCTTTGTCCATCCGGTCAGCAATGACTAGCCTGCGCAGCTTGATGACTAGGTACGAGTGTTTGCATGAAACGTGGAGTTGCTTATGCCGCCCTGGCCGGTGCGGTCTGGGGCCTGGCGATTGTGGTGCCCAGCCTGCTGCCTGAGTTCAGCCCGTTGCTGCTCAGCTGCGCGCGCTTCAGCCTCTACGGTGCATTCTCCCTGCTCCTGGCTGCGCCTCATGCCCGGGAGCTGCTGCAACGCCTGACCTGGGGCGATACCGTGCTGTTGGTGAAGCTGGCGCTGACCGGCAACCTGATCTATTTCATGCTCCTGGCCAGCGCCATCCAGTGGGCCGGCGTAGCCAGCACCGCCCTGATCGTCGGCTTGCTGCCGCTGACCATCACCCTGGCCGGCCGCGGCGATGCCGATGCCGTGCCCCTGCGCCGGCTGCGCTGGCCGTTGTTGCTGGTGTTCGCCGGCATCTGCTGCATCAACCTCGACACCCTGCTCACCGCCCACAGCGATTCGGTGGAACTGGGCCAGCGCGCCCTGGGCCTGCTCTGCGCCTTCGGCGCCTTGCTGTGCTGGACCTGGTTTGCCACCGACAACGCCCGCTACCTCAAAGGCAGCCGTTTCAACAGCAGCCAGTGGTCGACCCTGTGGGGCATTACCACTGGGCTGATGAGCGCCTTGGTCTGGCTGCTGGCGGACGGGTTCTCATTGCCCGGCACCCGGGCCGAGGCCAGCGAGCAGCGCTGGATGCTGTTCTGGGGCCTGAGCCTGTCCAGCGCGGTGCTCGGCTCCTGGTTCGGCAATCGCATGTGGAATGCCTCGACCCGGCGCCTGCCGCTGACCCTGAGCGGCCAGTTGATCGTGTTCGAGACCCTGTTCGCCCTGCTCTATGGCTTCATCTGCCTGCAGCACCTGCCCAGCCTGCTGCAAAGCAGCGCCGCCCTGTTGCTCCTGGCCGGGGTGCTGTGGGCGGTGCGCCGCCACCTGCCACAGGCCCATGGCTGACGCCCTCAGCCCTGGGCCACGGAACAGGCCGGCAAGGCCACTCCAGCCCGGGGCAGGCGCAGCGCCAGCAAGGCCCCGAACAGCGCCAGCAGGGCACTGGCGGCGGTAGCCATCTCGATGCCATAGGCCTGATTGCCGCCGGCGCTCAAGGTGTTGGCCAGGGACACCAGCAGCGCCAGCCCCAGGGCGCCGCCGATCTGCTGGCTGGTGGAGGCCACGCCCGCAGCCACCCCTTGCTCGGACGCCGCGATACCCTGCCCGGCCGAGACCCACATCGAGGTCCAGGTCATGCCCTGGCCGATGCTCATGATCACGATCCCCGGCAGCAGGCCGACAAAGCCGCTACTGCCCGGCAGGGCCAGGTACATCAGGCCGATGCCCAGCGCCCCGAGCAGCAAACCGCTGACCAGGGTCGCCCGCAAGCCTACGCGCAGCAGGGCCCGCTCCGCGCCCCAGATCCCGGCCGTGCACAGCAGGGTCGAGGGCAGGAACGCCAGTCCGCTCTGCAACACACTGAACTGATAGACCTGCTGGAAATACAGGCTGAGGAAGTAGTACTGCACGCCGAAGCTGCTCATGAACAGCGCGGTAATCACCATGGCCATGCGCAGTTGTGGATAACCCAGCAGGCGCAGGGGCATCAGCGGGTCGGCGTTACGCTGTTCAAGGCGCACGAACAACCCGAGCAGGGCCAGGGACAACGCCAGGCAGCCCAGGGTCGCCGGGGCGCTCCAGCCCCACTCCGGGCCCTGGACGATGGAAAACACCAGCAGGGTGCCACCCAGGGTCACGGTCAGCGCGCCGCGCAAGTCGAACTGACGGCCGCGCTGGCGCGCAGGGTCGGCGGGTATCCAGTGCCGGGCCAGCAACGCACAGGCCCCAGCCAGGGGCACGTTGACCAGGAACACCGCCTCCCAGCCCCAGTACTGGGTCAGCACCCCGCCCAGCAGCGCCCCCAGGGCCAGCCCCGCCGCCGAGGCTGCGCTCCACACCGCAAAGGCCCGGTTGCGCGCCGGCCCCTCGGCGTACCAGGTGTTGATCAGGGCCAGGGTCGCGGGGAACAGCATTGCCCCGCCCACGCCCTGCACCGCCCGGGCCAGCACCAGCAGCAGCGCGCTGCCGCCCAGACCGCCGGCCAGCGAGGCCAGGGCGTACAAGGACTGGCCGACGATGTAGAAACGCCGCTTGCCCAGGAGGTCCGCCGCCCGTCCGCCCAGCAGCAGGAAACCACCGAAAGCCACGCTGTAGGCGCTAACCACCCATTGCAACTGCTGGGCGGAGAAGCCCAGGTGGCTGCCGATTTCCGGCAGGGCGACAAACACGATGGTGGCGTCCAGGGCGATGATCAATTGCGCGGTGGCCAGCAGTAACAGCATCCAGCCCGACGGCTTGGCTAACGGGGTCGCGGACATCGCGAAGATCCTTGTGTGGAAATAACCGGCGGCCAGTGTCATCGATGCCGTTTAAATGATAAACAAGCCATTATCTCTTTCAGTAATGACTTTAATCATGGATCTGAACGCCCTTCGCCTGCTGGTCCGGGTTGCCGAAACCCGCAGTTTCACCCGTGCCGCCGGTGACCTGGGGCTGACCCAGTCCGGCCTGTCCCGAGCCATTTCCCGCCTGGAACAGCAGCTCGGGGTCCGCCTGCTGCAACGCAACACCCGCAGTGTCAGCCTGACCCCGGACGGCCAGGTGCTGGTCGAGCGCGCCGCGCCCCTGCTGGCGGAACTGGCCCATGCCGAACACCTGCTGCTGGACCGGCGCGAATCCCCCAGTGGAATGTTGAAGATCAGTACCCCGTCACTGTTCGGGCGCAAGGTGGTGATGCCGGTGATCGGCGAGCTGACGGCCCAGCACCCGGGGCTGAGCATCGAAGCGGTGATGACCGACCGGGTGGTGGACATCATCGATGAAGGTTTCGACGCGGTGGTGCGCACCGGGGTGATCCTGGACCAGCGCCTCATTGCCCGGCCCCTGGCGCCCCTGCGCTGGGTCACGGTGGCGGCGCCAGGCTACCTGGAGCGCCATGGCACGCCTCGGCACCTGGCCGACCTGCAGCAGCACAACTGCCTGGCCGTGCGTAACCTGCGCAGCGGCCGGCTGGTGGACTGGCAGTTCATGGACCAGGGCAAGCCCCTGGACCTGGCCGTCCAGGGCCGGCTGATCTTCGATATCGGCGATGCCCTGGTGGACGCGGTGCTCGGCGGCTTCGGCATTGCCCAGTTGATGGAGTTCGCGGTACGCGAAGCCCTGGACACCGGCCGGCTGGTGCCGGTTCTGCAGGAGCATGCCGGGCGCAGCCGCGAGCTGTCGCTGGTGTATCCGCCCTCGCGCCAGTGCTCGCCGAAGCTCACCGCCTTTGCCGAGGCCCTGGTTCGGTTGAGCTGGTAGCCGCCTTCAACCGGGCTGGGGGCTGTCGCTCTCCAGGTCCCGGGTCACGCTCAGCAGCAGCGGCTGGGCGATCCTCAGGTAGTCCTGGGTATCGAGCACCATGGAGGCATCCAGGCGCCCGGCGTTGAAGGCGATCTCGCTGTAGCGGGAGGTCAGTTGCGGGTCGACGATCAGCCGGATGCGCGGATCGAAACTCAGCGGAGCAATGGCGCCGATCACGCAACCAGTCAGCTCCCTGGCCAGCTCCGGCGATACCAGTTGCGCCTTCTTGCCCCCCAGGGCCGCGCCGACCTTTTTCATGTCCAGCCTCTGGTCGCCGCTGAGAATCACCAGCCCATACACCTCGTCTGTGCCCTTGAGGCTGCAGAGCATGGCCTTGGCCCCCTGCCCAGGTTCGGTGCCGCGGATCTCGGCAACCCGCGCCGACTGCCCTTCGGCCGGGTGAAAAATCACCCGATAGCGCGCCTGGTGGCTGTCCAGCAGGCTCACCAGTCGTTGGAAAACTGCATGCATGTTCTGTCCTTGGAAAAGTCGCCAGGGGGTTGATTCAAGCATCCGTCGCCACGCCTGACCAGTGGCGGCTACAAGCGCACCCGCTGTGCCAGGAAGTCGATGAACACCCGCACCCGCGACGGCACGTGGCCGCCCTGGCCGACATACAGCGCATAAAAACTTTCCAGCGGCGCCTGGTTGAAGGCTTCCAGTACCGGTACCAGCCTGCCGCTGGCCAGGTCATCGGCGATGGTGAAGGCCGCCAGTTGCGCCAGCCCGGCACCGTGTAGCGCCAGATGGCGCAAGGCTTCGCCGTCGCTGGCCTGCACCCGGCCATTGGGCTGCAGCAGTTGGCTCTCGCCCGCCGCGCCCAGGCGCCAGCCCGGCACGGCCCGGGCGTAGTCGAAACCGAGCAGGTGGTGCGCGGCCAGATCCTCCGGGGTCTGCGGTACGCCACAGCGAGCCAGGTAGGCCGGGGAGCCAACGACAACGCCGCGGGTTTCCCCGAGCTTGCGGGCAATCAACTGCGAATCCGCCAGCGGCCCGGTGCGGATCGCCACATCGGTCTGTTCTCCCAAGAGGTCTACCAGGGCATCGCTGTGCACCAGGTCCAGGGCCACCTGCGGATACAGCTGGAGAAACTCCGCCACCAGGGGCGCCAGCACATGCAGGCCAAAGGAGGCGCTGGTGTTGACCCGCACCCGGCCCACCGGAGCCCGGGCGCTGCTGGCCTCACCCTCCACTTCTCGCAGGTCTGCCAGCAGGCGCACGCTGTTTTCATAGAAGCCGCGGCCTTCCGCGGTCAGTTGCAACTGGCGGGTGGAGCGGTTGAGCAAGCGTACGCCCAGGCGTGCTTCAAGCCGCGCCAGCAGCTTGCTCACCGAGGAAGGCGTCACCTGCCTCAACCGCGCAGCGGCCGACAAGCCGCCACACTCCACCACCGCGACAAAGGTTTCCATCTCGGCAAACCGGTTGATCTCGCTGCCCGCCATATGAATTCAACTCACAGATGCTGTTCCGGCCGGCAGTCTATTTCACTCAAAGACCCGACTCTATGCTGGCGATCCCTTTATTCGAGGTATCCCCGATGAGCGTTTCAACTTCCCCGGACCGTCACTTGCTGGTGATCGGCGGCTATGGCGTGGTCGGCACCGCAGTGGTCGAGCTGATGCACCGTACCCCGGGCTGGCAACTGACCACCGCCGCCCGTCGCCGCCCACCGACCAGCCTGCTGGACGGCAGCCCGGCACCGGCGCACATCAGCGCCGACCTGCTGGACGCCGCCGGCACCGCCCGCGCCTTTGCCGGACTGGGCAGCGTCACCGACCTGGTGTTCTGCGCCTACAGCGAGCGGGAAAGCATGGCCGCCACAGTGGCGCCGAACCTGGCGATGCTGGAGCACAGCCTCAAGGCCCTGCGCCAGGCCGGAGCCAGGTTGCGCCAGGTGGTGCTGATCGGTGGCGGCAAATCCTACGGTGAACACCTGGGGCCCTATAAGACGCCAGCCAAGGAAAGCGACCCGCGCTTCATGGGGCCGATCTTCTACAACGATCAGGAAGACCTGTTGTGGCATGACGCCGAACGCGAGGGTTTTGCCTGGACGGTATTGCGTCCGGACGGGGTCATGGGCCCCAGCCTCAACTCACCGATGAACATCCTCACCGGCATCGCCAGCTTCGCCGCCATCAGCCAGGCACTGAACCTGCCACTGCGTTTTCCCGGCAGCCTGCAGGCCTGGTCGGCGCTGCACCAGGCCACCGATTCCCGGGTGCTGGCCCAGGCCGTGCTCTGGGCCCTGACTTCACCGAATGCACAGCAGCAGGTCTTCAACGTGACCAATGGCGATCACTTTCGCTGGCAGCACCTGTGGCCACAGATCGCCGGGTTCTTCGGCCTTGCCAGCGCCGCGCCGCAACCGATGAACCTGGGGGTGCAGATGGCCGACAAGGCGCCGCTGTGGGCGCGCATTGTCCAGGAGCAGCAACTGCGCCCCACGCCCTGGGAGCAGATCGCCGCCTGGCCCTTCGTCGATGGCTGGCTCAATACCGGCTACGACATGGTGCAAAGCACCATCAAGATCCGCCAGGCCGGCTTTACCGGTTGCATCGACAGCCACCAGAGCGTGCTCGAACAGTTGCAGCGGCTGCGTGATTACCGGCTGATTCCCTGACTCAGGGCTCGCCGACCAGGGGCAGTTGCCGACCGTCAACGGCGTCACCGATGATCAGGAAATGCCCGCCCGCAACATGGTGCAGGGTACGCAGCCGGTCGTGCCCGTCGAAGTGCCAGCGCCCTTCGCTGAACACCCGGGCATCGGCCTGGGCGGCAATCACTTCGCCAAGGAACAGGTCGTACTGCTGGTGGTTGTGGGGCTCGGGCAGCAGCCGGCATTCCAGCCAGGCCACGCAACCTTCCAGCAGCGGCGCCGCCAGTTGCTCGCCGGCAAAGGCCTGCAGACCGTAGGCGGCGAACTTGTCGCTACCGCCCTGGCTCAGCTCAAGCCCGGAGCTGTTGCCCAGGCTCTGCACGATATCCACCTGGGCCACGCAAGGCACATTGAGCACGAAGGTGCCCGAGGCCTCCAGCAGTTGTCGGGTCCAGGTGGACTTGTCGAGCACCACGGCGACTTTCGGCGGCTCGAAATCCAGGGGCATGGCCCAGGCTGCGGCCATGATGTTGCGCTGCCCGCCATGGGCTGCGCTGACCAGCACCGTTGGGCCGTGGTTGAGCAAGCGGTACGCCTTGTCCAGCGGTACCGGGCGACGAAGATCGGACATGACTGGCTCCTGAAAAAAACTGCGATTGTAGCCCCATCGCGGCCGTCGGCAGGCAAGGTCATTGGCCGGATTTTCTGGATAATCCGTCCAGCCGCCGACGGCTTATCAACAGCGGTGCAGACACTAGACTCAGCCTTCACCCCAATTGTTGAAGGACCCGCGCCATGACCGATCACTCCCTGAACAACAAAGTCGTGCTGATCGCCGGTGGCGTGAAGAACCTCGGCGGCCTGATTGCCCGCGACCTGGCCAGCCACGGTGCCCGGGCGGTGGCCGTGCACTACAACAGCAACGCCAGCCGGGCCGACGCCGAGGCCACGGTGGCGGCACTCAAGGCCCTGGGTGTGGAGGCCCAGGCGTGGCAGGCCGACCTCACCCGCGCCAGTGCCGTGGAGCAGCTGTTCAACGAGGCCAAGGCGCGCTTCGGCAAGATCGACATCGCCATCAACACCGTGGGCAAGGTGCTGAAGAAACCCATCATTGAAATCAGCGAGGACGAGTACGACCAGATGTTCGCGGTCAATGCCAAGAGCGCCTTCTTCTTTATCAAGGAAGCCGGCAAGCACCTGGAGGACAACGGCAAGCTGGTGACCCTGGTGACTTCGCTGCTGGGGGCCTTCACTCCGTTCTATGCCGCCTATGGCGGCTCCAAGGCGCCGGTGGAACACTTCACCCGGGCCGCGGCCAAGGAGTTCGGTGCCCGCGGCATTTCAGTGACTGCCGTCGGCCCCGGGCCCATGGATACCCCATTCTTCTACCCGGCCGAAGGCGCCGACGCCGTGGCGTACCACAAGAGCGCCGCAGCCCTGTCGCCTTCGAGCAAGACCGGGCTCACCGATATCGAGGACGTGGTGCCCTTCATTCGCCACCTGGTCACCGAAGGCTGGTGGATCACTGGCCAGACCTTACTGATCAACGGCGGCTACACCACCAAGTAATCCTGGCGCCCAAGGGGTAAATTGGCCTGCCGAGCCGCAGCATCGATCGCCTCGGCCGATGCTGCGATCCACTGCCGTCAGGCGCCCCCGAACCAGGATCGTTCAAACGATGGATAAGCTTGAGCAATACCGCGTGTTCATCCAGGTGGCCGACATGGGTAGCTTCATCAAGGCTGCCCATGCCCTGGAACTGCCACGGGCCACCGTCTCTTCCGCCGTGCAGCAACTGGAAACCGGCCTCGGCACCCGACTGCTGCACCGCACCACCCGCCACGTGCAGTTGACCGCCGACGGCGCCATTCTGCTGGAACGGGCGCGGCGCCTGCTGGCAGACGCCGCCGAACTCAACCAGTTGTTCCACCACCGCCAGATAGACGTCAGCGGGCGCTTGAACATCGATGTGCCCAGCCGCATCGCCCGGCGCCTGATCGTCCCCGCCCTGCCCCGATGGCTGGCGCAATACCCCGGCCTGCAACTGGCCCTGGGCGCCAGCGATCGCAGCATCGACCTGGTCCAGGAAGGCATCGATTGCGCGATCCGCGTCGGCAGCCTGGCCGACAGCAGCCTGGTCGCCCGCCCCCTGGGGCAACTGGCGCTGATCAACTGCGCCAGCCCCGCCTACCTGGCCGAACAGGGCGAGCCCCACACCCCCCAGGACCTGCAGAACGGCCAGTGGATGGTCGGTTATGCCTCCCCGGACACCGGCCGCGAGCAGCCCTGGGAATACCTGCTGGAAGGTCGCGAGCACCTGCTGGGGCTGCCCAGCCGGGTGATCGTCAACAACGTCGAGAACTACATCGCCTGCTGCCGGCAGGGGCTGGGGCTGATCCAGGTGCCACGCTTCGACGTGCAGCACCTGCTGGACCGTGGCGAGCTGGTGCAGGTGCTCCGTGAACTGCCGGTGGCGCCCATGGATATCTGCGCGCTATACCCCGACCGGCGCCATCGCTCGCGCCGCCTCAACGTGTTCATCGAATGGTTCGCCGAACTGATCAAACCGCACCTGGAGGCTTGCTGAACACCCGCGGATCGTGAGAAGAAAGCGCCTTCACGGATTGAGGCACTGGCACCATGACCCACCTGCACATCAGCGCTCCACACCTCGACGACCTGGATGACCTGCTGGCCTTCGAAGGGGAAAACCGAGCGTTCTTCGAAGCCTCGATCAACGCCCGGCCTGCCACCTACTACTCCCGCGAAGGGGTCGCCGAAGCCATAAACCAGGCGTGCGAGGATGCCGAGGCAGACCGCGGCTATCAGTTCCTGATCCGCGACAACGCAGTGCTGGTGGGGCGCGTCAACCTGCACCGGGTGCAGCGCCCCTACTTCAATTGCGCGGAACTGGGCTACCGGGTCGGCGCCCGCTTCAACGGCCGCGGCATTGCCCGCACTGCGGTGCAGCAGGTGCTGCTGCGCGCCTTCGGCGAACTGCAACTGAGCCGCATCGAAGCCAATGCGCGGCCGCAGAACACCGGTTCGGTGCGGGTGCTGGAAGCCTGCGGCTTCTCTTGCTACGGCCATTCGCGGCGCAGCTTCCTGTTGCACGGCGAGTGGTTCGACCGCTTGCACTACGAGTGCCATGGGCCTGCGCCACGCTAGCAACCCGGGCGTGCGCCCCCAAGGCGCACGCCCACGCCCTCAGGCCGACAGCTGGTTGGCGAACTGGCCGACCGCGCTGACCACTTTCTGCGCACCGTCCTGAATCTCGACGATGACCGTGCCGGCCTCCGCTGCCAGGGTCAGGCCCTGCTCCGCCTGCTGCCGGCCCTCGGCCATCAGCTCCACCGCCGAGCGGGCCATGTCCTGGTTCTGGCGCACCACGCCGACGATCTCGTCGGTGGCGTTGCTGGTGCGCGAGGCCAGTTGCCGGACCTCATCGGCGACCACCGCAAAACCCCGCCCCTGTTCACCGGCCCGGGCCGCTTCGATGGCCGCATTGAGGGCCAGCAGGTTGGTCTGTTCGGCAATCCCGCTGATGGTCTTGACGATGCTCGCTATCACCAGGGACTGCTCGTTCAGGGCTTCGATGCCGTCCCCGGCCTGCTGCATGCAGGTAGCCAGGTCACGCATCACGTCCAGGGTCTCGGTGACCACCGCCGAGCCGCGCTGGGCGCTGGTGTCGGTCTGTCGGGAGATGCTGTAGGCGATGTCCGCCGCCTCGGCCACCCGTTGTTCCTGGTTCACCTGATCGGTGATCAGGATGGCGAATTTCACCACCTTGTAGAGCTGGCCACTGGCGTCCAGCACCGGGTTGTAGGACGCGTCGAGCCACACCACCCGGCCCTGGCTGTCGATGCGCTTGAACCGCTGGGCGATGTATTCGCCGGCGTTCAACCGTGCCCAGAACTCCTGGTAGCCGGGCCCTTCGTATTCCTGCGGTTCACAGAACAGGCGGTGGTTCTGGCCCTGGACCTCATCCAGCCGGTAGCCCATGCAGGCGAGAAACCGCGAGTTGGCCGTCAGCACCCGGCCTTGCAGGTCGAACTCGATCACCGCAGAGGAGCGCAGCAGCGCCGCCATCAGGTTTTCATGCTCGCAGGCACTTTCCACCGAAGCGCTCTGGTCGGTGCAGATCAGGTTGTAATGATCGAGCCGCCCGGCGCCATCGCGGATCGGCTGCACGCAGACCTGCAGCCAGGCCTCGCGGCCGCCTCCGCGTTGCAGGCGCAATTGGCCGGTGTAGCTTTCGTTGCGCCCCAGGGCCGCCTTGAATTCGCGATACAACGGCACAGCCTGAGGGTGGCGCGAGATGATGCTCTCCAGGGCCACGCCGGCCAGTGGCTGGCCATCGAGTTCCAGGGCCTGGATGAAGTTCTGGTTGGCCCGGCGGATGGCCCCCTCGCCATCGAGTTCGAGATTGAGCACCTGGCTTTCCAGGCAGGCCTTGAATTGCTGCAGAGCGTTCAGCTCGTCGCTCAGGGTGGCAAGTTGCTGCTTCAAACGTTTGTTGAACATGGATACACCGACAGACTAGGAGTGGATACAACAACCCCTAGCCATCGGCGCAGTTTGGGCTTTCTCCAAGCCCCGCAGCGCTTTCCAGACACTTCCTACAAGCCTCTAGGAAATTTCTTGGTTTTTCTTGGGCGCAGCCGTCGCCCGGGGCCCTATCGGTCAGGCCCGAGTGTCTCAGCGTGGGAAATGAATGGCGCCAAGGGCGCCGGGGCTGGCCGATGCCGCCCTGAATTCCACAGTGCCCCGTGGCGGGAGCACTGTGCTGGGGAGCAATCAGGAGGACAGTTGGTTGGCGAACTGGCCGACCGCGCTGACCACCTTCTGCGCGCCGTCCTGGATCTCGACGATCACGGTGCCGGCTTCCGCCGCCAGAGCCAGCCCCTGCTCGGCCTGCAGCTTGCCTTCGGCCATCAGTTCCACGGCTTCGCGGGCCATGTCCTGGTTCTGGCGCACCACGCCGACGATTTCCTCGGTGGCCTTGCTGGTGCGCGAGGCCAGTTGCCGGACTTCATCGGCCACCACCGCGAAACCACGCCCCTGCTCACCGGCCCGGGCCGCCTCGATGGCCGCGTTGAGTGCCAGCAGGTTGGTCTGTTCGGCAATCCCGCTGATGGTCTTGACGATGCTGCCGATCACCAGGGATTGCTCGTTGAGGGCGCCAATGCCTTCGCCGGCCTCCTGCATGTGCTTGGCCAGATCGCGCATCACGTTCACCGCCTCGGTAACCACCGTGGTGCCGCGCTGGGCGCTGTTGTCGGTCTGCAGCGAGGTGTTGTAGGCAATGCTCGCCGCCTCGGCCACGGCCAGTTCCTGGTTTACCTGGTCGGTGATCACGGTGGCGAACTTCACCACTTTGTAGAGTTTGTTGTTGGCGTCCATGACCGGGTTGTAGGAAGCCTCCAGCCAGACCACCCGGCCATGAGCGTCGATGCGCTTGAAGCGCTCGGCGATGAACTCCCCGGCGTTCAGGCGTTTCCAGAAGGCCTGGTAGGCCTGGCTGTTGTACTCCTCCGGCTCGCAGAAGATGCGGTGATGCTTGCCCTGAATCTGCGCCAGGCTGTAGCCCATGCTGGAAAGGAAGCGGTCATTGGCCGTCAGCACGTTGCCGTTGAGGTCGAACTCGATCAGCGCGGTGGAACGCATCAGGGCGCCAATCAGGTTCTCGTGCTCCCGAGAGGCCTCGATGGTGCGGGTCAGGTCGCTGGAGAAGATCGCGAAATACTTGATCCGCCCCTCGGAGTCGCGAACCGGCTGGGAGATGGAACGCAGCCAGGCTTCCTGGCCATTGCCGCGCAGCAGCCGCACCGCCCCGGCAAAGTGTTCGCCCCGGGTCAGGGTCGCCTTGAACCGCAGGTGAAACTCATCATGCTTGACGTGTTCCGGGACGATGTCCTCCAGGGCCCGGCCCACCAGATCGCCAGTCTTGTAGAGCATTTCCTGGGCGAAATTGTGATTGACCGACTGAATCCGTCCATCGGCGCTCAGGTTGATGACGAGCATCTCGCTTTCAAGGCTCTCCTTCACTTGCTGAAGGCTCGAAAGTTCTTCGCGTAGAGTCGACAACTCCTGCTTCAAGCGTTTATTGAACATGAGGATGTACCGGGGGGGGCTGAAAAAGTGGACTGCTTTGGGCCTAACATCGGCCCTGAAAGATTTTTCTTAATAGCCATTAAGGCTTGTCTGACAAAAATAATTCCGCAGCCAGCAAGGCCGCGGAATTCGGGCCCGCAGCCGGGGATTTCGCGCAACCAAGGAGCGCGTATAGTCGGCGACGGGAAATTCCAGGGCGATCGACGGAGTTGGACTATGGATGCATCACGCAAGGCACTTTTCCAGCAGGCCGCAGCACAGGTCGGACACAGTTTCGAAGGCGAGATGCGCATTGGCGGCAATTACGTGCCGGCGGTGCGCAATGGCGATGAGGTGTATGTCAGCGGGCAGATCCCGCGTATCGACAATACCGTGATGGTGGTTGGCCGGGTCGGTGCCGAAACCTCCCTGGAGCAGGCCCGGCACGGGGCGCAGATCTGCACCCTGCGGGCCCTGGCGATCCTCGAGCAGATGCTCGGCGACCTGCAGCGGATCAAGCGCATCCTGCGGATCAACGTCTATGTACAGAGCGCGGCGGACTTCACCCAGCAGAGCGAAGTGGCAGACGGCGCCTCCGCAGTCCTCTATTCGATCTTTGCCGACGCCGGCGTACACACCCGGACCTCGGTGGGGGTCTATCAATTGCCCAAGAATGCCTCGGTGGAAGTGGACATGATCGTCGCCCTGCACCCCGGCTCCGGCAACGACTGAGTGCAGCCACGCTGGCCGGGCCCACCCCTGCGGGCCCGGCACAGCAGCGCCGGCGGCCCATCAACTGCCGTTGTTGCGGCACTGGCCCATGACCTGGTACTCGATGGTCTTGAGCTGGCCGGCGGAATCCTCATACGTCATGCGCGAAGGCACCACCTCGCAGGACTTGATCGGCGGGGTCACGTTGACCACCTTGGCGACATCCAGCTTCATGCCGTAGCGGTACGCCTGCACCACCGGCGCCGGCTTGCCCTGGTTCGCCGCATAGCGCTCCATCGCCTTCTGGTTTTCCACCATGGCCCGGGCGAACGTACGGTCGCCTCCCCCTTCGGCCTGCGCCAGGGAAGCCAGGCTCAACAGCAGCGCGGCGAGACTCAGGTTGATTGCTTTCATCACAGTTTCCTCGTCCAGTTGACGCCAGCGAGGATAAGCAACCGACCCTGTCAGGATGATCGCGGGCAGATTACTTATCTGTAATGGGCGCTGCCGACAGCCCGCCCTACCCGGGATAACCCCCGGCCCGTCGGGGTTTTGGCCCGGGCCCTGGACGGCTTTCTTGCACAATTGTAATGACCGGGTCACCCCGCCGTTATCTGCCGTTTGCAACTATCGACAGCGACTGGGCAGGCGTTGCGACGCCTGCCGGTCGAGCCCAATAAGAACGCCTCTGGCGATATAAAAGTTGATAGCTGCCAACACTCAGGAGCGACCCCCATGCGTATCAATCCCCCCTTGTCCCTGTCCGTGCTCGCTGCGGTACTGGGGCTCAGCCCTATGGCGGCAGTGGCCGCCGAGGAACGGCCCGAAGGCTTTGTCGAAGGCAGCCGCCTCGACCTGCTGCTGCGCAACTTCTACTTCAACCGCGACGACCGCAAGGGCCAGTCCAGCCCCACCGGCAACGGCTATTCCGAAGCCTGGGCCCAGGGCCTGATCGGCCAGTTCGAATCCGGCTTCACCCAGGGCACGGTGGGCTTTGGCCTCGATGCCTTTGCCATGTACGGCCTCAAGCTCGACTCTGGCACCGGCCGCAGCGGCGGCGGTGGCTCCTTCGGCATGCTGCCGCTGAACCACGACAACCGGCCCGCCGACAGCTACGGCAAGGCTGGGGGTGCGGTGAAAATGCGAGCCCTGGATACCGTGGTGAAAGTCGGCGATGTGTTTCCCAAGACCCCCGTGGTGCACTACGGCGACTCCCGCCTGCTGCCGGAAAGCTTTCGCGGGGTGACCCTGGAGAACACCAGCATCGACGGCCTCAACCTGCAGGGCGGCCGCCTGCATGCCATGAGCCAGCCCGACAGCAGTGGCATGCGCGATGGCTTCGCCACCTTCTACGCCGGCAAGGTGGACTCGCCCTGGGTCGGCTACTTCGGCGGCGACTACCGGCTCAACTCCAATCTCAACTTCAGCCTCTACAGCAGCCGCCTGAAGGACGCCTGGGACCAGTACTACTTCGGCGTCGCGGGCAACTACCCGCTGTCCGACCAACTGAGCCTGTTCAGCGGCTTCAACTATTACAAGGCCGTCGATGAAGGCAAGAAGCTCCTGGGCGAGCTCGACAACAACATCTGGAGCGCCAAGGTCGGCGCCACCTACGGCGCCCACACCCTGGCCCTGTCGCATCAGCGCAACAACGGCAACGACGACTTCGACTACCTGCGCCAGTCGGACTCGATCTTCCTCGACAACTCGATCCAGTACAGCGACTTCAACTCGCCCAAGGAACGCTCGTGGATGGTCCGCTACGACCTCGACATGCAGCCCCTGGGCATTCCCGGCCTGTCGTTCATGACCCGCTACGCCCGCGGCAGCGGCGCCGACTACAGCCACGCCAACTCGGTGTACATGCGCCGCGATGCGGCAGGTGACCCACTGACCGACCAGCGCCGCTGGGAGCGGGATATCGAAGCCAAGTACGTGTTCCAGGGCGGCAGCCTCAAGGATCTGTCCCTGCGCATCCGCCAGGCGACCATCCGTTCCAGCCAGTTCGAATCCGACCTGGAAGAGTTTCGCCTGATCGTCGAGTACCCCCTGGCCCTGCTCTAGAGAGCGGCTCCGGGCAGGCGCCAGGCCTGCCCGGTGTTAAAACTTCTTCACAGACTCATGCCTTTCAGAACTGTAATATCGGCCTCACCTTCTCGTTAGGTTGGCCTTCATATACTCCCGGACACACTGGCAGCCACCGTGTTTTTCACGGCCGCCCAACGTGTCAGGAGAAGCTCATGCGCCCAACCCAACTGTTATTGATCGGCCTACTGGCCACAACCAGCTCCGCCACCTGGGCCGCTGATGGCAGCGAACGCCCACAGCAGGTCCGCGAAGCTTTCCTGGCCAGCCAGGAACAGATCCACGGCGACGCCAACCAGGAAACAGCCGCCACCGGCAGCACCGGCAAAGCCCCTCGCGATGCTTCTGCGCCTACCACGGCCGAAGAAGACATCTGACAGCGATTGCCTACCGAGCACATTCATCTCTTGAAGCGTTTTTTCTGATGCTCCTTTGGAAAGAGATGAATTTTTAGCGCCCCCTTGGGGCGCTTTTTTTTGCCCGAAAATTGCCGCAGGACTGACACCTGTAGCCGCTGCCTGCGGCAGCGGCTACAAGAAGCGGCGCGCGATCAGTCTTCTTCCCTGCGATGCGCCCATTGGTACAGGGCAGGCAGCACCAGCAAGGTGAGGATGGTGGAGGACAGGATGCCGCCAATCACTACCGTGGCCAGGGGCCGTTGCACCTCGGCGCCGGTGCCGGTGGCCAGGGCCATGGGGATGAAGCCCAGGGAGGCCACCAGGGCGGTCATCAGTACCGGGCGCAGTCGGGTCAGGGCGCCTTCATGAATCGCCAGGGACAAGGAGCGCCCTTCCTCTCGCAGGTTACGGATAAAAGCAATCATCACCAGGCCGTTGAGCACGGCGACCCCGGACAAGGCAATGAAGCCCACCCCCGCCGAGATCGACAGCGGTATGTCCCGCAGCCACAGGGCCATGATCCCGCCGGTCAGGGCGAAGGGAATCCCGGTGAAAACCAGCAGGCCATCCTTAAGGTTGTTGAACATCATGAACAGCAGCCCGAACACCAGCAGCAAGGCCACCGGCACCACCACCTGCAGGCGCTGGGAGGCTTCCTGCAATTGTTCGAACTGACCGCCCCACGTCGTCCAGTAGCCGGCCGGGACTTTGACCTTCTCGGCAATCAGGCCTGTGGCCTCTTCGACGAAGGAGCCGATATCCCGCCCGCGCACGTTGGCGCTGACGATCACCAGGCGCTTGCCGTTTTCCCGGCTGACCTGATTGGGGCCCAGCACCAGATCGAGGCTGGCCACTTCCGACAGGGCGATGAAGCCGATCTGCCCGTTGGCCGTGCCCGCCGTCGCCGGTATGGGAATCAGCAGCCGGGACAGGCCGTCGATATCGGTGCGCAGTTGATCGGACAGGCGCACCACCATATCGAAGCGCCGGTCGCCTTCGTACAGGGTGCCGGCCTGGCGCCCGCCCACCGCAACGGCGATGGTGTCTTGCACATCCCCCACGTTGAGGCCGAAACGTGCGGCCTTGTCGCGGTCGATATTGATGGTCAGCACCGGCAGCCCCGAGGTCTGCTCGACCTTGACTTCCGAGGCGCCAGGCAAGCTCTGCAAGGCCGTGGCAATTTGCGTAGCGGTCTTGTTCAGCACCGCCATGTCATCGCCAAACACCTTCACCGCAACATCGCTGCGCACCCCGGAAATCAGCTCGTTGAAGCGCAGCTGGATCGGCTGCGACAGCTCGTAGGCGCTGCCCGGCACCAGGGCACTGGCACGCTGGATATCAGCGATCAGCGCCTCTCGCGACTTGTTCGGGTCCGGCCACTGGGCCTTGGGCTTGAGCATCAGGTAGCTGTCGGAAATATTCGGCGGCATCGGGTCCGAGGCGATCTCCGCGGTGCCGGTGCGGGCGAACACCCGCTCGATCTCCGGCACTTGCGCCAGCAGGGTTTTCTCCAGGCGCTGCTGCATGTCCACCGACTGAGTGAGGCTGGTGCCGGGCACCCGCAGGGCCTGCTGGGCAAAGTCGCCTTCGCTGAGGCTGGGGATGAATTCACTGCCCATGCGGCTGGCCAGCAGCGCACTGCCAGCGAGGATCAAGCCGGCCAGGGCGAAGGTCAGGCCACGCCGGGCCATCACCCAGTCCAGCACCGGGGCGTAGCCGCGCTTGGCGCTGCGCATCAGCAGGTTTTCCTCTTCCTTGACCTTGCCGGTGACAAACAGCGCGATGGCTGCCGGAACGAAGGTCACCGAGAGAATCATCGCCCCCAGCAACGCCATGACCACAGTGAAGGCCATGGGGTGGAACATTTTCCCGGCCACCCCGGTAAGGGCAAAGATCGGCAGGTACACCACCATGATGATCAACTGGCCGAAGATCAGCGCGCGCCGGGCTTCCTTGGCCGCGGCAAAGACTTCATGCAGGCGTTCGGAGCGGGTCAGCATGCGCCCGTGGTGCTGCTGGGCATGGGCCAGGCGGCGGATGGCGTTCTCGACGATAACCACCGCGCCGTCGACGATGATGCCGAAATCCAGGGCACCGAGACTCATCAGGTTGGCGCTGACCTTGTTACTGAACATGCCGGTGAAGGTGAACAGCATCGACAGCGGGATCACCAGGGCGGTGATCAGCGCCGCGCGGATATTGCCCAGAAACAGGAACAGAATCACGATCACCAGCAGCGCGCCCTCGAAGAGGTTCTTCTTCACCGTGGCGATGGCCTTTTCTACCAGGTTGGTGCGGTCGTACACCGTGACCGCCACCACGCCTTCGGGCAGCGAGCGGTTGATCTCCTCAAGTTTCTTCGCCACCGCCTGGGACACGGTACGGCTGTTCTCGCCGATCAGCATGAACACGGTGCCCAGCACCACTTCCCGGCCATTCTCGGTGGCCGCGCCGGTGCGCAACTCGCGGCCGATCTGCACGTCGGCCACGTTGCGCACGCGGATCGGCGTGCCGTCGCTGCTGCTGATGACGATGTTGGCGATGTCCTCGATGGACGCCAGTTGCCCCGGCGCGCGGATCAGCAACTGCTCGCCGCTGCGCTCGATGTAGCCGGCGCCGACGTTGGCGTTGTTGCGCTCCAGGGCCGTCACCAGGTCGCTCAGGGTCAGCTTGTAGGCCGCCAGGCGCTTGGGGTCCGGGGCAATCTGGTACTCCTTGGCAAAGCCGCCGATGGTGTTGATCTCGGCCACGCCCTGCACGTTGCGCAGTTGCGGCTTGATGATCCAGTCCTGGATCACCCGCAGGTCGGTGGGGGTGTAGGGCGTGCCGTCCTCCTTGCGGGCGCCCTCCTCGGCCTCCACGGTCCACAGGAAGATCTCCCCGAGCCCGGTGGAAATCGGCCCCATCACCGCCTCCACACCGTCGGGCAATTGCTCGCGAGCCACTTGCAGGCGCTCGTTGACCAGTTGGCGGGCGAAGAACAGGTCGGTGCCGTCCTTGAAGATCACGGTTACCTGGGACAACCCCGAGCGCGACAGCGACCGGCTCTGCTGCAACCCCGGCAGGCCGGCCATGGCCGTCTCGATGGGAAAGGTGATGCGCTGTTCGGTTTCCAGGGGTGAGAACCCCGGCGCCGCGGAGTTGATCTGCACCTGGACGTTGGTGATGTCCGGCACCGCGTCGATCGGCAGCTTCTGGTAGCTGGCGATGCCGACGCCGGCCATCAGCAGCACCGCCAGCAGGACGATGATGCGCTGCTCGATGGCGAATTGAATGATGCGTTCAAACATGGGAAGTCACTCTCTGATGAGGCCGATCAATGGCCGTGGTCGGCCGCGCCCTTGCCCAGTTCGGACTTGAGGGTAAAGCTGCCGCGGGCGGCTACCTGGGCCCCGGCTTCGAGGCCCTCGCGGATCTCGACAAAACCGTCCTGGCTGGCCCCGGTGACCACAGGCGTGGCCTGGAACCCCTCGGCCACGCGGACGAACACCGAGGGCCGGTCTTCCACGGTCTGGATCGCCGTCTGCGGCACGCTGACCGGTGCGTCGAAGGCTTCGGTGGCCACCTGTACCGAGACGAACAGCCCCGGGCGCCAGGCGTCATTGGGGTTGGCCAGGGTCACCCGCACCGTGGCGGTGCGGGTCTGTTCCCCCAGCAGGCTGCCGACGTAGGCCACCTGGCCCTGGACCTGGGTCCCCAGCTCACTGGAGCTGACCTGCACCGGCTGGCCGACCCGGACCTTGTCCAGGTCCTTGGGAAACACGCCGAAGGTGGCCCAGACCCGGGACAGGTCCGAGAGGGTGAACGCGGCGCTGGTTTCGCCCACCACTTCGCCCACGCTCAGGTGTTTTTCCACCACCACACCGTCGAACGGCGCGCGCATTTCATAGCGGTTGCCGCCCACCAACTGGGCGCTGCCGCTCAGGGCATTCATCTTCTGCCGGGCATTGTTGAGGGCGATTTCCGCCTCTTGCAGGGCCTGGCGTGCCAGCAGGTAATCCTGCTCGGCGGAGATCTGGTCGACCCACAACTGGCGCTCGCGCTGGAAGGTGGTACGGGCCAGTTCCACCCGCCGCCCGGCGGCGGCCAGCTCGCTGCGCTGATCGGAGATCTGCTGGCTGGCGATCACCGCCAGCAGTTCGCCGCGCTTGACCGACTGGCCGAGGTTGACCTGTACCGACTCCACCACACCGGCGGCCCGGGGCACGATGTGCGAGGTACGGTCCTCGTCGAAGCGGATCTCTCCCGGCAGGCTGAGTACCCGGTTGAGGCGCCGCGGACCGGCTGCGGCCAGCTCGATGCCGGCGGCCTGGATCTGTTCCGGGCTGAGTTCCAGATGGCCCTCGGGCTCCTGGGCGCCGTGCCCGGCCTCCTCGGCCTGGGGCACCGTTACCGGGCTGGCGAACAGGCCCGGCAGCAGCAAGGCCGCCAGCCCGAGGCCGACCACTGCCGTGCTGGCCAGAACAAGGCTGCGTTTTTTATCCATGGGGACTCCTGAATCGATCGAGGGTCGGTAGCGCCAGGCGCTGCCTTACGGGGTAGAGGGAAACAGCCATTGACCAATGGCCCGATGCAGCTCATGCACGCACCAATGCGCGGGTGGGTCTTCGGGGGCTGTCGGGGGTGCGCCACTGCAGTCGCTCACCAGCAACGCGGCAAGGCACGCCAGGCCCATCAGCCAGGGTTTCACCAACGGCTGAGGTCGCCGTAGATGCGCTCGATCCGTACCCAGGCATCGGTGGTTTGCGCCACCGCGGCGAGGTACTGGGTACGCGCGCCGATCAGGGTGCGTTGAGCATCGAGAACGTCGAGAAAGCTGAACTTGCCCATCTCGAAGCCCTGGGTGGCGCTGTCCACCGCACGCTGGGCGGCGGGCAGGATGGTCTGGTTGAAGGACTGCACCTCGCCCCGGGCGGTGTTCCACTGTTCCAGGGCCTGGCGGGTTTCGGTACGCAAGCGCAATTCGGTGGCGTTGCGCAGGTCCCGGGCCTGGTCGGCGCGGCGGGCGGCGGACAGCACGTTGCCCTGGTTGCGATTGAACAGCGGCAAAGGCATCGACAGCCCTACCAGGTTGACCCGCTCCCGGGCGCTGGCGTCGTACTGGCTGCCCACGCTGACGTCCAGGTCGGGAATGCGCTGGGCCTTCTCCAGCCCCAGGGACGCCTCGCGCTGCACCACTTCCTGCTCCGCCAGGCGCAGTTCGGTGGTTTCCGGCAGGCGGCCAAGCAACTGTGCCGGAGCCGGCAGCGCCGCCAGTGCCAGGGGCTGCTCCTGCACCCCGGCAAAGTCGCTGGTGGCCGCGCCAGTGACCATGGCCAGGCGTCGGTAGGCATTGTCCTGCTCCATCTGCCCCCGGTTCAGTTCCAGGCGCACCTCGGCCAGTTGCACCTGGGCCCGGGTGGCTTCCACCGGCGAGGCCTTGCCGGCGTTGACCCGGCCCTGGGCTACCGCCACGCCCCGTTCGGCCAGGGCCAGGGAGCGCCCGGCCAGTTGGGTGCGTTCCTGGGCCCGCAGCGCCGTGTAATAGGCATCCAGAACATCCGCACGCAACTGGTTGCGACGCCGCTCCAGCTCCAGGGCCGCCAGTTCCTGACCGCGACTGGCCACGTCGATCCGTGCTCCGCGCTTGCCCCCCAGCTCCAGGGCCTGGCTGAGCTTGACCGAAGTGGTGCGCGAATCCCGGCGGGTGTCCTCGGCGTCCACCGACAGCACCGGGTTGGGGATGAGCCCGGCCTGCTGGCGGGCGCCCTGGGCGATGTCGATCTCCCAGCGTGCGGCGGCCAGTTCAGGGTTGTTGGCAAAGGCTCGGGCCAGGGCGCTGTCCAGGCTCAACAGCGGTTGCTCGACGGCGCTTGCAGATTGGCTCGCCACGGCCAGCAACAGGGTCAGGACGCAGGTGCGTGCTGCCCGGGCAGATATTCTCGGGAAAGTCGGCATAACAAGTTCCGGCCCCTATGGAGGCAAAGTGTCTGCGAAGTTGCAGCGCACCATATCGACGCTTATCCACAGGAGTTCCGGCCGATATGAAACTGCAGCAGTTCGCCCATTGACAGGGAGAGTTTCAAGTTCGGCCAACTGTAACTTTCAGTGCTTATCAGCAGGGTGGCGCAAAGATTACAAATCCGTTAGCAAAGGCTCTGGCTCAAGGTTCTGTATTAACATCCGGCTATTCGAAGTGAACATCAAGAGCACTTTTCAAGTGCCAGCAAGCGAACTTTAAAGAACACGAATACGGCACGGGGCCGCACAACTTTCGAGCATTGGCCCGCTGATTATTCGCGTCTTTTCGTTACTGTCCCCACCTGCCGAGAACCTCATTTTCATGCGTATTCTGGTCATCGAAGACGAACCCAAGACCGCTGACTACCTGCATCAGGGGCTGACTGAAAGTGGCTACGTGGTGGATTGCGCCAACAACGGCGCGGACGGCCTGCACCTGACTCGCCAGCATGCGTACGACCTGGTGATCCTCGACATCAACCTGCCGCACATCGACGGCTGGGGCGTGCTCGGGCAGATCCGCCAGGACAGCAGCACCCGGGTGATGATGCTCACCGCCCAGGGCCGGCTGGCGGACAAGATCCGTGGCCTGGACCTGGGCGCCGACGATTACCTGGTCAAGCCGTTCCAGTTTCCGGAATTGCTGGCCCGGGTCCGCACCCTGATGCGCCGCAGCGAACAGGCGCCGGTGCCGGATGTGCTGCGGGTCGCCGACTTGGAGCTGGACCAGGGCCGGCACCGGGCCTTTCGCGGCAAGCAGCGCATCGACCTGACCACCAAGGAGTTCGCCCTGCTGCACCTGCTGATGCGCCAGAGCGGCGTGGTGCTGTCGCGGACCCAGATCATTTCCTTTGTCTGGGACATGAATTTCGACTGTGACACCAATGTGGTGGAAGTCTCGATCCGCCGCCTGCGGGCCAAGATCGACGACCCTTTCGAACGCAAGCTGATCCACACCCTGCGCGGTGTGGGTTATGTCCTTGAAGAACGCGACTGAGGCGCGGCCGTGTTCGCCGGCAAGCCGGCTCCTGCACAAGACGCAAGCGCGGCTCCCTCAATGTTCATGCACCTGCTCATGAAACCCTGCCTGCTCCACCTGCAAGGTGACGTGGGCAATGTCGAAGCGCTCCTGTAGCAGCTCGGTGACCTCGGCCAGGATCGCCTGTTCATCCCACCCTTGCAGGTGCGCCACCAGATGCGCGCTAAGCACGTTCTTGCCGCTGGTCAGGGCCCAGATATGCAGGTCGTGCACGTCGCTGATCCCCGGCACCTGGCGTATGGCCTGCTCCACCTGGTCGATGTCGACCCCGTCCGGCACCCCTTGCAGCAGCACGTTCATGCTCTCCTTGAGCAGGGTCCAGGTCCGAGGCAACACCCACAGGCCGATGGCCGCGGCCACCAGGGAATCGACCCAGCCCCAACCGGTGAACATGATCACCAGCGCGGCGATGATCACCCCCAGTGAACCGAGCATGTCGCTCCATACCTCCAGGTATGCACCCTTGACGTTGAGGCTCTGGCTGCTGCCGGAGGCCAGCAGGCCCATGGAGATCAGGTTGACGATCAGCCCCAGCACCGCGATCACCAGCATTCCCGTGGACTGGATCTCGGCCGGTGCCTGCAGGCGTTGCCAGGCCTCGAACAGAATGTAGAACGCCACCACGAACAGCAGCAGGGCGTTGAACGCTGCGGCGAGGATCTCGAAGCGCGCATAACCGAACGTACGCTTTCGGTCCGCCGGGCGCTTGGCGACCTGGATCGCCACCAGGGAGATGGCCAGCGCCAGGGTATCGGTGAGCATGTGCGCGGCATCCGACAGCAGCGCCAGGCTGCCGGTGACAAAGGCCCCGATGACCTCGGCGAGCATGAAGCTGCCGGTCAGCCCCAGGGCCATCCACAACTTGCGTTCATGCCCGGCCCGTACCTGGCCGTGACTGTGTCCTGCGCCCATGAAAGATCCTCGGTTGGCTGGTAAAGCGTGGCCCTGATGATAGTTCGATTGGCCAGGTGCCCAGGGCTGGATAAGCGAATTGTCATCTGCCGGTTATCCGCCGGTTATCCAGGGCAGGCCCATAGTTAGCCGGCTAACGAATGCACCAAAAGTGCGCATAAGCCCTCTGCGGCGGGCGCCTCGGGTATGCTCCCAAAAAAGTGAAACAAAACGTAACAGATAAAAATAGCCGATTGAGGAGTCCCGCCTTGGATGTATCGACTGCCGCCTGGATGGTCCACGACACCCGCCTGATCATCTGCTGCCTGGTGGCCATCGCCAGCATCATTGTGCTGATCAGCGCCACCAAACTGCCGCCGTTCCTGTCGATCCTGATCGGCACCTTCATTGCCGGGGTGGGCGCAGGCCTGCCGCCGGAGGAAGTGGCCAAGGCCTTCAGCAAGGGCGCCGGGGCGATTCTCGGCGAGGCCGGGATCATCATTGCCCTGGGCTCGATGCTCGGCGCATTGATGGCCGAGTCCGGCGCCGCCGATCGCATCGCCTCGACCTTGCTGGGCCTGGGCAAGGGCAAGTCGCTGCCCTGGGTCATGGCCCTGGTGGCGATGGTCATCGGCCTGCCGCTGTTCTTCGAAGTGGGGCTGGTGATGATGGTGCCGATCATTTTCGTCATGGCCCGCCGCTCGGGCCTGCCGCTGCTGAAAATCGCCATTCCGGCCCTGGCCGGGATGACCACCCTGCACGCGCTGATGCCCCCGCACCCGGGCCCGCTGATTGCCGTCAGCGCCCTGCACGCCGACCTCGGCCTGACCATGCTGCTGGGCTTGTGCCTGGCCGTGCCGGCGGTGATCCTGGCCGGCCCGCTGTATGGCAACTGGTTGTCCAAGCGCCTGCAGGTCAGCGAACCGGCGGAGCTCGGCGCGCTGTTCAGTGCTGCGCCCAAGGCCCCGCGCCAGCCGGGCTTCGGCGTGTCGCTGCTGATCATTGTGCTGCCGGTGCTGCTGATGCTCGGCAGCACCCTGGCCAAGGTCGCCATGAGCCCGGAGAACACCCTGGCCCTGACCCTGAAGTTTCTCGGCGAACCCCTGATCGCCCTGGGCCTGGCGGTGATCGCCGCGGTGATCTGCCTGGGCTGGGCCAACGGCATGGCTCGGGACCAGGTCGGCAACACCCTGCGCAAAAGCCTGGCACCGATTGCCGTGCTGCTGCTGACCATTGGCGCCGGCGGCGGGCTCAAACAGACGCTGCTGGATGCCGGGGTCAGCCAGACCATCAGCAAGGTGGCCGAAGGCGCGCACCTGCCCTATATCCTCCTGGCGTGGCTGATCGCCGTGGCCCTGCGCCAGGCCACCGGCTCGGCTACCGTGGCCACCACCACGACCGCCGGCATCCTGGCGCCGATGATGGCCGGTCTGGCCGCCACCCAAAGCTCCCTGGTGGCGCTGGCCATCGGCGCCGGCTCGGTGTTCTTCTGCCACGTGAACGACGCCGGGTTCTGGATGGTGCGCGAGTATTTCGGCCTGCAACTCAAGCAGACACTCTGGGTCTGGTCGGTGCTGCAGACCATTGTTTCCGTGGTCGGGCTGGTGGGGACGCTGCTGCTCTGGCACTGGTTGCAATAACCGCTGGCCGTGGTGGGCAGGCCAGCCCTTCTGCATTGGGAACAGCGCTGTAGAATGCCCGCTTCATTCTCAGCGCAAGGGACCGACATGCCTTATCAGCCCTGGATCTTTGGCCTCGTCATCGCCGTAATTGCAGGCGCCGCTGGTTGGGCGCCTGCCCAGGCCGCAGCGCTGGATTGCGAGCACATCAGCGTCAGCGAACAGGTCGACCGCTGCGCCCAGCAGGACAAGGAGCGGGCCGACGCCGCACTCAACCAGAGCTATCAGGCGCTGCTGGTCCGGGTGCACAACCTGTACCCCAGCAGCCTGCTGCAAGAACAGGAATACCTCGGCAAATTGAAGAACGCCCAACGCGCCTGGATCAAATACCGCGACAGCACCTGCGTGCTGGAGGCCTTCGAAGTGGAACCGGGCAAGCCGGCCCATGTGACCCTGATCAACCTCTGCGTGACCCGCCTGAGCACCGAACGCACCCGCTATCTGGAACAACTGCTGCCCGAATGACAGCAGGCCCGGGGGCCTCTTCGCCGGCAAGCCGGAGCACCTGCAGGAGCGGGCTTGCCCGCGAAAGCGGCCTCAGGAGCCCGCTCGCTGCCAGAACGGTCGATGCCCCAAGCCATGCAGCAGTCCGCAGATCAGGCTGACGAGCCAGGCAAAGCCCAGCATGCCAACACACGAGTCGCCCTGGCGCAGGCGCTGCTGGCACTCTGCGGCGCTGGAACACAGGGCGCTGCACCCGGGTTGATCGTCGCGGCGACAACTGAGCAGGTACCCCCGCAGGTGGCGGAGAACCAGGGTCTGCCCCGGCAGTTGAGCGAGTGGCAGCTGGAGCCGGGTCAGTTCGCGGTTCAGGCGCAAGCGTTGGCGCTCCCCGGTGTCGAGTTCCTCCACCAGCAGCGCCCCGGCCTCCACTGCGATCACCCGGGCGCGCAAGCTGTCGGGGCTGGCGCCCTCCAGGCCGTAGTCCAGTTGAGTGCAGGTCCAGGCCTGGATCAGGGCAAACACCAACCCCAGCACGAAGCTCATCAGCGCCACTTGTAACAGTGGCGCCAAGGCGGAGAAATTTCGCAAGGAACACAGCGTCGAACGAATCAAGACAGCTCCCGGAAACCCAAGCGCAGGCCGCGCGTTCCGGGAGATTAGCGGGAAAAAACCGGGGGCTGAAAGCCCTTTTCCAGCCCGGTTTCACGCGGGATCAAGAGGCGTTTTGGTGAAGGCTCTAGCTCGCCGCTTCGCTGAATCACAGCAGGCCGAAGAAAAGTCCTAGCGTTGGTCAGCCATGCAGCTTTCTCTCGCTGCCGCAGGCCCTTCCTCACCCACACGGCCGCCGAAGTAACCGGCGCTGACGACCCCCACCGCTCCCATCACTGCGCAGTAGATCACGCAGATCCAGGGGCTCCAGGGCATCAGGGCGATCAGCAGCAACGGCGTGGTACTGGCCCAGAGGGCATAAGCGATGTTGTAGGTGAAGGAGATCCCCGACACGCGAATCCGCGCCGGAAACAGGCCCACCATCACCGACGGCACCGCCCCCACCACGCCGCAGCCCAGGCCGGCGATGGCATAGGCCAGGCCGATCCAGGCGCCGCCGCTGATCAGGCAGCCATAGAGCACGGCGATGCCCAGTGGCAGCAGCAGGCTATAGAGCATCACCGTGCGCCAGGCACCGAGGCGGTCGACGACCAGCCCCGCCAGCACGCAACCAATGTTGAGAAAGACAATCCCTAGGCTGCTCAGGGCAAAAGTGTGGCTGGCGCTCATGCCGAAGCTTTTTTGCATCATGGTCGGGGTGATGACCACGAACACCACCACCGCCGAGGTCAGCACGCAGGTGAGGATCAGCGCCGGCAGGATCGCCAGCCGGTGTTCCCGCAACACGGTGCGCAGGGGCAGTTCGGCGGCGGCATCGCGCTGGTGCTGCAGCGCCACGAACACCGGGGTTTCGCTCAACCAGCGGCGCAGCCAGACGCCGATCACGCCGAACACGCCGCCCAGCAGGAAGGGATAGCGCCAGGCGTGGTCGAGGATTTCCTCGGGGCTGAAGACCCGCGCCAGCAGGGTCGCGGTCAGGGCGCCCAGCAGGTAGCCGAAGGTCAGCCCGGCCTGGAGAAAGCCCAGGGCATAACCGCGATGGGCCCGCGGCGCGTGCTCGGCGACGAACACCCAGGCGCTGGGCACTTCGCCGCCCACGGCGGCACCTTGCAGCACCCGCAGCGCCAGCAGCAGCAAGGGCGCGAAATAACCGATCTGGGCATAGGTCGGCATGATGCCGATCAGCAGGCAGGGCAGCGCCATCATCAGGATGCTCAGGCTGAAGACCTTCTTGCGCCCCAGGCGGTCGGCGAAATGGGCCATGAGGATGCCGCCCAGGGGCCGGGCCAGGTAGCCGGTGACGAAGATTCCGAAGCTCTGCAGCAGGCGCAACCACTCGGGCATTTCCGGGGGAAAGAACAGCTGGCTCAGGGTCAGGGCGAAAAATACGAAGATGATGAAGTCGTAGATTTCCAGGGCACCGCCCAGGGCGGCCAGGCCCAGGGTCTTGTAGTCGGAGCGGGAAAAGCGCGCCGGCGACGACTCAGTGGAAGGGGTCATAAAGCAACTCGATGGCAGCACAAAGCAAAGGCGCTCATGGTCTACGCAAAAGATCCGGGGAACAACCCGTTCCCGGCCCTGGGTTGGTTTTCCGGGGTTTTCTGTACCTTGAACGGCCGCGCGCCAGGCCAATAATCGGGCACTTTCCCACCCAAGCAGAATCAGGAAAGTCGTCATGAGCAGCCATACCCGCACCCAGCGCCTGAGCGTCCCGCAACTGGTGGCCATGAAAGGCCGGCAGAAGATCGTTTCCCTCACCGCCTATACCAGCCACATGGCGCGGCTGATGGACCCCTTCGTGGATTTCATCCTGATCGGTGATTCCACCGCCATGGTCGGTTACGGGCGCACCTCGACCCTGGACATGAGCCTGGCGGAAATCATCGCCCACACCCGCGCGGTGGTGGCCGGCAGCCGCCTGGCCTGCGTGATTGCCGACATGCCCTTCGGCAGCTACCAGGAATCCCCGCAACAGGCCTACCGCAATTGCGCCGAGGTGATGGCCCGCACCGGTTGCGCCGCCCTCAAGCTGGAGGGCGGCCGGGCCCTGGCGCCCACCGTGGAGTTCCTGGTGCAGCGGGGCATTCCGGTGATGGCGCATATCGGCCTGATGCCGCAGTTCGTCAACCAGATGGGCGGGTTCAAGGCCCAGGGGCTCGACAGCGAGGCGGCCCGCAAGATCGAGGAAGATGCCCGGGCCCACCTCGAGGCCGGCGCCTTCAGCCTGTTGCTGGAAGGGGTTGCGGAGCCCCTGGCGCGGCGCATCAGCGACTTCTCGCCGATGCCGACCATTGGCATCGGCGCCTCCCCGGCCTGCGACGGCCAGGTACTGGTGACCGAAGACCTGCTGGGGCTGGGCGGGCCCCAGGTGCCGCGTTTCGTCAAGCAATACGCCGATGCCGGCGCCCTGATCAGCCAGGCCTGCGAACGCTTCGCCGCAGAGGTTCGGGAGCAGGCCTTTCCGCAGTTGCAGCATTGTTATGGGGTGGTTCAGGAGGCCTGACTCACCGCCCGCGCCAACTGCCCGAGGGCGCCCTGGATATCCTTGCTCCAGTCCAGGGTGAAGCTCAGGCGCAGGTGCTGCTGCCACAAGCCCTGCTGGCTGAAGATCGCCCCCGGGGCGATGACGATGCCGTCGGCCAGCAGGCGCTCGTAGACCCGGGTCATAGGCACCGGGCGCCTGGCTTCGACCCACAAGGTCGCGCCGCCGGCGGCAAGCGGCGCATGCAACAGCCCGCCGGCCTGCTCGTCCAGCAGTTGCTGCAACTGCTTCATCCGCTGTTGCAGCATGCCCCGCAGTTTCAGCACGTGCTGGTCTACGCGACCGGAACTCAAGAGCCGGGCCACGGCCTTCTGGCGGATCGGCGACAGGCGAAAGCGCCGCTCCAGGCACTGGCGCTGCAAGGCCGGGCCCAGGCTGCGGCTCAGCACGTAGCTCAAGGGCGCCTCGGCGCCGATGGCCTTGTCCAGGCTGGCGAACACCAGCAGGCGCTCGGGGTCGGCGAAATCCCGATAGCGAGCAGCGCCGGGCACGAAGCTGAATGCTCCGTAACTATCGTTCTCCAGCAGCCAGATCCCCCGCTCGGCGAACCAGCGGCACAGCTGCTGCTTGTCGGCGGCGGGCATCAGGCTGCCGTGTGGGATGTTCACCGTCGAGGAGAACACCGCCAGGCGCACCGGCTCGCGCTGAAGCAGCGCTTGCACCTGCTGCAGATCGAAGCGCCCGCCGGCATCCAGGGGCAGCTCGATAATCCGCAGGCGCGCCGCCCGCAACTGGCGCAGGATCGCCCAGGAACACGGGGACTCCACCAGCACCACGCCGCCGTCCAGGTCCAGCGCCCGCAACGCCAACTCCACCACGCTGTGCAGATCGGCCCCCAGGAACACCTGGTCGGCCTGCCAGTAGTCGCGGCTGGAGCAGGTGTAGCGCCGGGCCAGTTCGCTGCGCAGCTCCTGCTCGCCCAGGGGCTGGTACAGCGGTGCCTGGTTGCGCGGGTACTGGCGGGCCAGTTCGCGCTCGGTCATCAGCAAGGGTTGCTCCAGCGACAGCAGCATCGCCGGCGCATCGCTGCACAGCGCCAGGCGCCCCGGCAGGCGGGCCTGGGCATAGAGGTTGTCGAGCAGATCCTCACCGGCCTCGGGCACGGTCGCGGCGGCCAGGGCCCGGGTGAAATAGCCCTGGCGCGGCCGCGAACAGATGCGCCCCTCGTCTTCCAGCAGGGCGTAGGCGTACTTGATGGTGGACAGGGAAACCTTCAGCCGCTGCGCCAGTTCGCGCAATGACGGCAGGCGTTGCTCCTGATCGCTGGCGGCGTTGTCGATCCACTGCGACAGGTAGCGGTAGACCGCCTGATAGGCGAAAGACGGGTGGCGCTGCACCGCTTCAGTTGCCTTTGGCCATGGCGATCGCCGCCTGGATCGCCGCGCGGGCCTGGGGGCTGTTCTTCCAGCAACTGGAACCCACCAGGGCCGAAGCCTGGGTGACGATGTGCAGGGCATCGGCGGCGGCCAGCTGGGCCAGGGAAGTGATGCCCAGTTGTTCCAGGCGAGCGACCACGGTAGAACCGACACCCTTGACCTTGAGCAGTGCGGCGCGTTCTTCGGGGGAAAATGACATGGGCGTTGAGATCCTTTGCAGTCCGTGGCAATTGCCGCATTCTTGCACAGTTCTCGGCCGCCTCTGCCTGGGGCGGCCGACCTCCTTATAAACATAAGAAATCCGAGGTACTCACGTGGCCGCTGATATTCAAGATAGCCGCTCCGCCCGCTTTGCCCTGCGCTGCTCGAACTGGGCCGAACGCTGGTTTCCCGACTCCTGGGTGTTCGCCGCGCTGGCGGTGATCATCGTTGCCCTGGGCACACTGGCCATGGGCGCCAAGCCCACCGATGCCGCCATGGCGTTTGGCGACGGCTTCTGGAGCCTGATCCCCTTCACCATGCAGATGGCCTTCGTGGTCATTGGCGGCTATGTGGTAGCCAGCTCGCCGCCGGCGGTGAAGCTGATCGACAAGCTGGCGCGCATTCCCAGGAACGGCCGCTCGGCGGTGGCCTGGGTGGCGCTGATTTCCATGGTCGCCTCCCTGCTCAACTGGGGCCTGTCCCTGGTGTTCGGTGGCCTGCTGGTGCGGGCCCTGGCCCGGCGTACCGAACTGCGCATGGACTACCGCGCCGCCGGCGCTGCCGCCTACCTGGGCCTGGGCGCGGTCTGGGCCCTGGGGCTGTCGTCTTCGGCGGCGCAGTTGCAGGCCAACCCCGGCAGCCTGCCACCGTCGATCCTGGCCATCACCGGGGTCATTCCCTTCACCCAGACCATCTTTCTCTGGCAATCCGGCGTCCTGCTGCTGGCCCTGGTGGTGGTCTCGCTGATCGTCGCCTACGCCACGGCGCCCGGCCCCGGCAGCGCCCGGGATGCCCAGGCCTGCGGGGTCGACCCGAGCTTCAGCATGCCCAAGCCGCAACCCCGGACCCGCCCTGGCGAATGGCTGGAATACAGCCCGCTGCTGACCCTTCTCCTGGCGCTGCTGGCGGCCGGCTGGCTGTATCACGAGTTCGCCACCAAACCGGCGATCACCGCGATCTCCGGGCTCAACACCTACAACTTCCTGTTCCTGATGGCCGGTGCCCTGCTGCACTGGCGCCCGCGCAGCTTCCTCGATGCCGTGGCCCGGGCAGTGCCCACCACCACCGGGGTGCTGATCCAGTTCCCGCTGTACGGTTCGATCGCCGCGCTGATGACCGTGGTCAAGGGCGTGGATGGCCAGACCCTGGCCCACCACATCTCGACCTTCTTCGTGCAGATCGCTTCCCACGACACCTACGCGCTGCTGATGGGGCTGTACTCGGCGGTGCTGGGTTTCTTCATTCCTTCGGGCGGCGGCAAGTGGATCATCGAGGCGCCCTACGTGATGCAGGTGGCCAATGACCTGCAGTACCACCTGGGCTGGGCGGTACAGATCTACAACGCCGCCGAGGCCCTGCCGAACCTGATCAACCCCTTCTACATGCTGCCGCTGCTGGGGGTGCTGGGCTTGAAGGCCCGGGACCTGATCGGCTTCTCCTTTGTCCAGTTGCTGGTGCATGCGCCCCTGGTGCTGGTGCTGCTCTGGGCCCTGGGGACCACCCTGTCCTACCTGCCGCCGGTCATTCCCTGACAGAGCCACAGGCCCGCTGCACAGCGGGCCTGTGGATAACGGCCCGTCGGCCCAATCGCAGATTTATCCAGGGCCCAGACAGCCAGGCCGTGCCGCATTCCTGTAGCCTTTGCGTCATATTCGGTTGTTAACGTGCGACCGAAATACTTTGTAACGAATCCTCAGAGAGCCGAGCAAGGAGCCGACATGAGCGACGATACCGACCTGCGCGACACCCCCGAATCCGCCACCGACCAGCCTGCCGATACCAGCCGCCGCCGCTTCCTAGGCGGCGTTGCGGTTCTGGGGGTCGGCGCCACCCTGAGCGCCTGCGGCCAGCCCGGCGAGCCAGGAGGCAAACCGCCGGTGGAACGCCCCTTGTCCCCGGCCGAACTGGACAAGGCGCTGCAGGAGCAGGTGAAGAACGTAGTGGTACTGTTCGCCGAGAACCGCAGCTTCAACAACCTGTTCGCCAACTTTCCCGGGGTGGAGAAACCGCTCTCGGCCCTCAAGCCCGAAGACTTCCAGCAGCGCGACCGCGACGGCAACCTGTTGCAGAAACTGCCGCCGATCTGGGGTGGCATTCTCCAGGTGGGCCCGCAGACCCTGGACGGCATCACCTACCCGGTGGAAACCCAGTTCCAGGAAAACCTGCCCAATGCCCCCTTCGCCCTCAAGGGGCCCAGTGGCGAGGACCTGCCCCTGGGCCTGGTGACCCGCGACCTGTGGCACGTGTTCTACCAGAACCAGATGCAGATCAACGGCGGCAAGAACGACAGCTTCGTGGCCTGGGCCGACTCCGGCGCCCTGACCATGGGCCACTACGCCCAGACCCGCTACTCCCTGCGCCTGTGGGACGTGGCTCGGGAGTTCGTGCTCTGCGACAACTTCTTCCAGGGGGCATTCGGTGGCTCGTTCCTCAACCACCAGTACCTGATCAGCGCCAAGGTGCCGTTCTACCCCGATGCTGCCAACTCGGTGGCCAAGTCGCAGATCGCCACCCTGCAGGGCGACGACCCCAAGGGCACCCGCCTCAAGCCCCTGGACAAGTCCCCGGCCAGTGCCATGGACGGCGCTCCGCAGTTCGGTCCCAGCGCCCTGACCCCGGACGGTTACGCGGTCAATACCATGGCCCCGCCCTACTGGCCGACCTGGATCCGCGACCCGGAGCGCCCGGACTACGCCAAGCCGGACCTGCCCAGCGTGCTGGTGCCTCAAACCCACGAACACATCGGCGACAAGCTGTCGAAAAAGAACGTCGACTGGGCCTGGTACGGCGGCGCCTGGCAGGCGACCCTGGAGCAGTTCAAGGATTCCGGCGGGATTCCCAAGATCCCCAACTTCCAGTACCACCACCAACCCTTCAACTACTTCGTGCGCCAGGGCCCGGAAAACCCCGCCGAACGGGCCAAGCGCCTGCGCGACGGCGGCCTGGGCGATGAGTCGAGCACCAACAAGTTCTTCGCCGATGCCGAGGCCGGCAAGCTGCCGGCAGTGACCTTCTACAAGCCCCAGGGCAACCTCAACCTGCACGCCGGCTATGCCGATGTGGCCGCCGGCGACCGGCATATCGACCGGGCATTGAAAGTGCTGCGGGAAAGCCCGCAGTGGAAAAACATGGTGGTGATCGTCACCGTTGACGAAAACGGCGGCTGGTGGGACCACGTGGCGCCGCCCCAGGGCGACCGCTGGGGCCCGGGCACGCGGATTCCGGCCCTGGTGGTATCGCCGTTCGCCCGCAAGGGCACGGTGGACCACACGGTCTACGACACCGCCTCGATCCTGCGGCTGATCACCCGGGTGTTCCAGCTGGAAACCCTGGACGGCATCAAGGAACGTGACCAGGCCATGATCGCCCGGGGCCAGAAGCCCATGGGCGACCTGACCAACGCCCTGCACTTCACGGCCTGACCCCGGCCGGACCCGCAACGGGCCCACCTGCCACCGCAGAACCGAAACCCAAGCCCGGCTTCGGTTCTGCGGCACCGGCACAAATGATAGCCATATAACATCACCCACTTTACCCATCCACCCGGCGGGTAATATCCTGCGCGCCACCTATTTGTTTCATCTGTTTTCCGATTGGAAAGGGAGTTCGTCGTCATGATCGTAGGTATCGACCTGGGGACCACCAACAGCCTGGTCGCGGTCTGGCGCGAAACCGCCAGCGAGCTGGTGCCCAATGCCCTGGGCGAACTGCTGACCCCCAGCGTGGTGGGCCTGGACGACGAAGGCCGGATCCTGGTGGGGCAAGCCGCCAGGGAGCGCCTGCACACGCACCCGCAGCTCACCACGGCGCTGTTCAAGCGCTACATGGGCAGCGCCACCGAAGTGCGCCTGGGGGAACGGACCTACCGCCCCGAAGAACTCTCGGCCCTGGTGCTCAAGAGCCTCAAGGAAGACGTTGAGCGGGCCTATGGCGAACCGGTGGAGGAAGCGGTGATCAGCGTGCCAGCCTACTTCAGCGATGCCCAGCGCAAGGCCACGCGGATTGCCGGCGAACTGGCCGGGCTCAAGGTGGAAAAACTGATCAACGAACCCACCGCCGCAGCCCTGGCCTACGGCCTGCACCAGCGTGACCGGGAAACCTCGTTCCTGGTCTTCGACCTCGGTGGCGGCACCTTCGACGTGTCGATCCTGGAGCTGTTCGACGGGGTCATGGAAGTCCGCGCCAGCGCCGGCGACAACTTCCTCGGCGGCGAGGACTTCGACAACCTGCTGCTGGAACACTTCCTCGAACAGCAGGCCCAGGCCGCGGGCTTTCCCGAACGCCAGAGCGTGCTCCAGGCACTGCGCCGGGAAGCCGAGCGCGTGCGCCGCGCCCTCGGCCAGGAGCCCAGTGCCGAATTCAGCCTGCGGGTCGATGGCCGGCAATGGACACAGACCATCACCCAGGCGCAACTGGCCAGCCTCTATGCGCCGCTGCTGGAACGCCTGCGGGCGCCCATCGAACGCGCCCTGCGCGATGCACGGATCCGCGTCAGCGACCTGGATGAAATCCTCCTGGTGGGCGGCGCCACCCGCATGCCCCTGGTGCGCAAGCTGGCGGCCGGGCTGTTCGGGCGCTTTCCCTCCATCAGCCTCGATCCCGACCAGGTGGTGGCCCAGGGCGCGGCGGTCCAGGCGGCCCTCAAGGCACGCTCGGCGGCCCTGGAAGAAGTGGTGCTGACCGACGTCTGCTCCTACTCCCTGGGGATCGAGACCTCCCAGCAATACGGCAACCAGATCGAGAGCGGGCACTACCTGCCGATCATCGAGCGCAACAGCGTGGTGCCGGTAAGCCGGGTCAAGACCGTGCAGACCCTGCATGACAACCAGGAGCAGGTGCTGCTGAAGATCTTCCAGGGCGAAAGCCGCCTGGTACGCGACAACGTCGCCCTGGGCCAGCTGGAAATGCGCGTGCCCAAGCGCCCCGCCGGCGAAGTCTCGTTGGACGTGCGCTTCACCTACGACATCAACGGCCTGCTGGAAGCCCAGGTGAGCATCCCGCTGACCGGGGAAAGCCATTCCCTGGTGATCGAAAACAACCCCGGCGTGCTGACTCCGGAAGAAATCCAGGAGCGCCTCAAGGCCCTGGCGCAATTGAAGATTCACCCCCGCGACCAGCAGGTCAACACGCTGCTCAGCGCCCGACTGGAACGCCTGTATCAGGAGAGCCTGGGGGAGTTGCGCGAACAGATCGGCTATTGGGCCGGGCAATTCCAGCAAGTGCTGGAAACCCAGGACGAGCGCAAGATCCGCGAAGTGCGCAGCCAGCTCAGTGAACAGCTGCAACACCTGGAAAACGGCCACTGGCACTGAGGAGCGGCAACATGGATTGCTGGTCCCTGCTGGAGTTGCCCGAGGACGCCGACGAACGCAGCATCAAGCGCAGCTATGCCCGGCAGTTGAAGATCACCCGTCCGGACGAGGATGCCGAAGGCTTCCAGCGCCTGCGTGAAGCCTATGAGCGGGCGCTGCAACTGGCCCGCTGGCGGGAAGAGATCGCGGATGAAGTCGCGGTGATCCAGACCGCCTCCACTAAGGCACCGCCCCCGGACAACCTGCAGGCCTGGTCGGGCCTGATAGAGATGGACGTGGCCGCCCCGCGGCCAACGCCGAGGGGCCCTTCCCAGGCCCAGCAATGGGCCAGCCTGCTTGAAGACGTCCCGCTGTCCGTCGAACCGCTGGCGGACTGGGTCCCGCCCGCCCCGCAGGATCCCGCCCCCCTACCCGCTCCAGCCACTAGCGCATTGCCGCTGCTCAAGGGGCTGGGCGTCGAGAACCTGCCAGAGCGCTGGCAACAGGCTCGGCAGCAGGGCTGCGAGGACGATTTCCTGCAGCGCCTGCTGGTGGCGTGCTGCGCCCACCCCGAGCAATACGCCGCGATCATCGGCTGGGCCGCCGAGCATCTGGACTGGCTGACACCCTGGCAACAACCGCCCATGGAGGCCTGGCAAGAGGCATTCCTGGTCAAGACGCTGTTGCAGGAATACCGCCGGACGCTGGAAGCGTTGCTGCAAGCCGGCCAGGAGCGGGCCTTCCTCGAACGCCTGACGAGCTACTGCGCACAACCCTGGCTGCGGATCTTCGATCATCGCCAGAACTGGCAGCATGAAATGCTGCAGTTGCTGCAGCAGCAAGCCTGGCAGGTACCCTTGTTCGATCGGGTATGCCAGTTGTTCGGCTGGGACGAAAGCCGTGGCAACACCCCTGAACCGGCGTGGCTCTGGCAGTCGCTGATCGAGCGCTGCCAGCAGGAGGCCTTCTATCAGAAGCTGCTGGCCAACGCCGGGGAACCCGGCGAAGCGACGCCGGACGTTGCCGCGGCTCACCTGCTGCTGAACCCCATGCCCCGACGTCGCCAGGTCGCCCTGACCCGGCACTTCGAAGACGAACATTGGCAGGCCTGCATGGAGCTGTCGCAGACCCTGGCCTCGCGTTTCCCGGCGCTGCTGGAGCGGCTGCCTCGCAGCGATGTGTTTTTCTGGCAGAACCTGATGCCGCGTCCGCAGGGTGTGGACAGCTGGATCAGGTCAGGGGTCGCCATGGGGTTGGCCCTGAGCCTGTACTTCATGAACAAGCCCCAACACAGCAAAGAACTTGCAGTGATGATGGGGCTGTTCTGTGGGGGTGTCCTGGCGATTTTCGGGCTGATCCTGCTCAACACCTGGGCCCCTGCGATCGCCCGCCTGCTGGCCATCGACCTGTGGTTGAGCGAGCGCCTGGTGCCCAAGCGCCTGAATCCGCACCAGCACTGGCTGGTGCTGCGCCACGGGGTGCCGCAAGCGGTCATGCTGGGCCTGTTCGGCTATTGGCTGGGGGCCCTGGGGATACTGGCCTACCTGGGCTTTGTGCTGATCGGCCTGCTGCATTCGCGGCGCATCGGTCAGCCGGACCCGGATTTCTGTGCCCGCAGCCCCTGGCTGGGCGCCTTGCACTGGAATCACTTCAGCCCCTGGCAGCCGATCTATCTGGTCGTCATGATCGTGGTCATCCGGGTCTGTCAGCTCCATGCCCCGGGGTTTCCCTGGACGCGCCTCATGCCTGGTTGAACCCTGCGCAGCCGGGGCAATGGATATTTTTTCACTCCCGGCTGTTTCTCCGCTCGGTGCTGTTTCAGTATGTCCTGGCCCCCCCTTCGAAGGGGTTCACGCTGAAAAGGATCTGAGCATGTTCAAATTCGCAGGAATGACCCTGGCGCTGACCGCTGCTGCCCTGAGCGCGACGACACAGGCCGATGTCGAAGTCGATCTGGGCAGCCCCCAGCGCGTCACCCAACTCTTCGCCTACCCCAACAACTGCAACGTGATCTGCTATCGCAACTGGACCCTGGAGGAGACGGTGGCTCACTACCTGACCCAGAGCGTGCAGCGTGACGGCTACAGCGCTGCAAAAGTCAGTGTCAAGACCACCGGCGACAAGGTCCTGGCCTCCATCAGCGGTGTGCCGGACGGCTACGACAAGCCCCTGAGTGCCCTGTTGGATGCCGGCGACCTGGCCTACAAGGGCGCCAGCCAGCTCAATGCCGATGGCAAATGGGCCTACAGCTGGTACCTGTTCCTGCCCCTGGGCATGGCCCTGGAAAACCGCAAGAGCGTCGAACTGCTGCACTTCCCGCCGGACTATTCATTGACCCAGGCCCAGGACTATCTGGAGTCGGCCACCACCGACCGCTGGGCAACCCTGTTGACGGCCAACGGCATCGCCGCCGAGCAGACCCCGGCCTACCAGACCATCGTCGACATCGCGCCGATTGCCGCGCCATCGAGTGCCGGCAAGGACCTGGAGGGAGTCTACAGCTACTTCAACAGCTACCAGACCAGCATGGTCAGGCAGGTCAGCCAGAGCACCAGCGGCGCGGCCCTGCCGATGGTGGCCTTCGGCGCACCGGTGCGCAATTGGCTCAAGCAGCAGTACGGGGTCACGGTGAATGTGCTGGGCCTGGCACAGATCAGCCCCAGCGAGGGGGTCAAGGTGCCGGTGCTGGGCTCCAACCACCCGAGCTATATCTGGTACGCGGCAGACCCGGCGAACTACGACGATGACCAGGCCAAGGCCGATGCCGCGGGGTTGAAAGTGATGGGCCAGGACCTGAGCGCGGCCTGCTGGCAGGCCGGCATGGGCAGCAAGCCGGGGACGGACCCGAGCACCCTGCTCGGCAGTTGCACCCAGACCTGGCAGGTGACGCAGAAAGTGCAGACCTGCGAGCTGTTCTACACCTCGGTGCGCAAGCTGAGCGAGCAGCAAGCCGCGGCCAAATGCACCAGTGCACCGGTCAAGACCCAGCTCAACCAGCTCAAGGCCCCGGCACCGGCGCCAAGCACCGAGGTACCGCACCTCTGAGCCGGCCGCTCAACCTGTAGCCGCTGCCGCAGGCTGCGATCGACCCGCAGGGTCGCGGTGCTCTGACAGAGCCCGCAAGCCTGCGCCCTATCGCCGCCTGCGGCCAGCGACGATCAGACCGCGCCCACCGGACGCAGCCGATACTGCGGCGGCAACTGCTCGAAGCCGCTGATGGTGGCGTTCAGGCTCTTCCAGCGACCGTCCTTGATGCCGTAGATGCAACCGTGGATCGACAGGCTCTGCCCGCGATGCCAGGCGTTCTGCACGATGCTGGTATGGCCGACGTTGGCCACCTGCTGGATCACGTTCAGCTCGCACAGACGGTCGACCCGCTCTTCTTCCGTGGGCAACTGCCCCAGCGCTTCACGGTGCTCGTAGTACAGGTCGCGGATCGAACGCAGCCAGCCGTCGATCAGGCCCAGCTGGCGATCCTGCATAGAGGCGCGCACGCCGCCACAGCCGTAGTGGCCGGTAACCAGGATGTGCTTGACCTTGAGTACATCCACCGCGTACTGGATCACCGACAGGCAATTGAGGTCGGTGTGCAGTACCACGTTGGCCACGTTGCGGTGCACGAACAGATCGCCCGGCAGCATGCCGACGATCTCGTTGGCCGGCACCCGCGCGTCCGAACAGCCGATCCACAGGTATTCCGGGGTCTGCTGGCGAGCCAGTTTGGAGAAGAAGTCCGGATCTTCCTGCTTGATCGCTTCGGCCCAACGCTCGTTGTTATCAATCAGATCTTGTAGTTCGTTCATGCTGTGAAGCCTCAAGAATGATGCGCTGCTTTGACAGACGGCCGCCCGTCGAGGTCACGCCTATTGCTACAGATACCGGCCATCCCTTGCGGGGGAATCTTCAGGGGCATGCAAGGGTCCACCCTTTATCTAGTCCCGAAGTATGAGTAATCGCCATGAACGAATCACGACGCCCCTACAACGCCCCCCAGCCCGAACCCATCGACGACGATCAGGACCGCATGGGCTCCATGGAGGAGCTGCATTTCGATGACGACGAACCCGCCGCCCGCGCCAGCAACCGCGTCACGGACGACGGTGCAAGCGATGATGACCTGAGCCCGGAAACCCTGATCCGCGAAGACGGTGCCCGCTCCGCCCATGAGGCCGGTGCCGACAAACCGGCCGACTGGGACCTGAGTATTGTCGAAGAAGAGAACATTGGTGGCGGCAATGGCCTGGATGAAGCCGAACTGGCCCGCCGCGACCCGCTGGACGGCAAGCCCTGAGCCCTGCACCGCATTCAATGACGCGCTCTCCCGCAGGAGCCGGCTTGCCGGCGAAGAGGCCCTCAAGCCGTGCATCGCCCCGAATGGCGCCTTCGCTGGCAAGCCAGATCCTACAGCGGCCCGCGTGCGGTTAAAGGCTCAGTCGACCAGCGTGCAGGCCATGACCAGGGCGTCTTCGCGACCACCTACCGCCGGATAGTAGTCGCGGCGGCGCCCCACTTCATTGAAGCCATAACGCTCGTATAACCGATAGGCGGTCTGGTTGCTGGAGCGCACTTCCAGGAAACACTCCCGGGCGTCCTTCTGGTAGGCGCGCTTCATCAGCTCTTCCAGCAACCGCAGGCCCAGGCCGCGGCCCTGGCTTTCCGGCTTGACGGTGATGTTCAGCAGATGCGCTTCGTCGATGATCACCTGGATCACCCCGTGGCCCACTTGCTGGCTGCCTTCGAACATCAGCCAGACCTCGTAGGACTTGAAGGCATCCATGAAAATGCCCCGGGTCCAGGGGTGGCTGAACGCCGCATATTCGATTTTCAGGATGCTATCCAGGTCCGCTTCGGTGGCCAGGCGGAAGGTCAACGCGTCACTCATTGGTCATTTTGCTCATCAGTGCTTTTCCAGCGCGTCATCAAGCGACGCATGGCTTGCCAGACATCAGCCTTACGCTGTGGCTCTTCCATCAATAGTTCCAGGCCAGGCAGGGCCCAGGCCGAACCCAGGCCTTCGACCTGGAGCTCGCGGTTGTAGGATTCGGCATTCGCCTCGCCGGCAAACCGCACCGCCGGCAGGCCGATCAGCCACAGGCAGACACAGGGTTCCTGCTCGATCCGCACGCCGACAAAGGCCTGGACGAAATCCCGCGCAGCCTCGGGGCCCTGGTCCAGGTTGCCCCGGGTCAGCATCGGCCAGCGCACCGGCTCGGCGAGGATCTGCGGGCTGTCCGGCAGGCCGGCGGCGCGCAGCATGTCCTTGAGCAACAGGTAGGCCGGGTCGCGGCTCTGGAAGGCTTCGCCTGTGGGTAACTCCACCAGCAGCAGGCAACGGCCGGCCCGCAGCAACTGCAAGGCAAAACGCGGCGGCGGTACCACCGGGGCCTTGACCACCGGGGCCGGGGCCTCTTCGCCCTCGGTCGGCGCCTTGCTGGCTGGGCGCGCAGGGGCGGTGGAGGGGCGCGGCACCTCGATCTTCGGCCGTTCGACGTTCCTTGCCGCCGGCGCCGCGGGGGCCTTGGCCTCGACCACAGGGGCAGGCGGCGCCTCCACCTCCGGTTCCGGCAGGGCCAGCAACTCGGGGCGCGAAGGGGCGGCAAAGGGCAATTCGCTGCGCGGCAGCCAACTGACCACCTGCATGGCGGACAGATAAGCGCGACGACGGGACTCGATAAGCAAAGGTCGGCCACTTGTGGATAACTGAGGAGGGGGATTCTACCGTCCTTCGCCGAAGATCGCCCGCAGTTGATTGCGCACAAAAGCGACTGTCCGTCTCATACCTGGACCTGGGGGTGAATCGTCAGCCCCCTGATGCAGTACAATCGCCGCTTTTCATTGCCAACCAGCCGGCCATTCCGATGATCGAACCCAAGCGCGTCTTGCGCGCCCTCGCCGAACACTGGGCACTTCTGGAGCCGCTGTGCGAGCACTTCGACCAAGGCACCCTGAGTCTTGCCGAACTGCGTTCACAGCTGTCTGCCCAACAACTGGACAGCACGCCCCAGGACATCACCCACCTGCTGGACGTATGGATACGCCTGGACATCCTGGTCCCGGTGGCGAAAAGCCCGAACCGTTTCGAGCTCAATGCGCAGATCCACGACTTCCTCGCCTACCTGCGCCGTGAGCACCGCCTGGGCCTGTGCCTGGAGATCGAAGCCTACCTGCGCCACCTCGAGCGCCTGGCCGGTTACATCCAGGACGCCTTCGACGTGCGCGACGGCAACGACCTGGCCCGTCAGCTGCGGCTGCTGGACATGCGCGTGCGCGATGTCCTGAAGAAGCTCGCCAACGACGAACAGGCCCTGGTCGCGGTGGCCGAGCGCGCCAAGACCAGCGACCGGCAGATCCCCCTGCGCCAGCGCTATGCCGAGGTGCTGGCCACCTGGGACGAATACGTTGAACCGATGATCCAGCTGGTGAACGCCGACGGCGCCTTCGAACAGGGCGTGCGCAAGGTGGAGAACGTCCTGCTGCGCATGCTCACCGAACAGCAGCGCCTGGGCCACCTGGTGGACGACGACATGCTGTTGCGCACCCACGCGCGGATCCTGGAAATGCAGACCAGCGCCCAGTTGACCCTGCGCCATGCCCGGGAACTGCTGCTGCCGCTGCGTGAGGAGGCGCGCCGTCATAACGCCGTGACCCGCGGCGCGGCCCTGGCCCTGTCGGCCATCCGCCGCAAGGGCATCGACGCCGTGCCCCAGGCCGCCATGCCGATGTTCACCCGTCCGCAAAGCACCTTCCTCGGCAGCTCCGGCCAGGTGGAAGCCTATGTCTACGCCCTGGCCCGCTTCGAACCCAAGCCCGCGCGCTTCCCCAAGGCCCACAAGACCCACAAGGGCGTGGCCCCCAAGGCGCCGCGCACCGTCCGCGAGATGCTCGAGCGCTGCGAAGACGCCCTGCCGATGCCGGACCTGATGAGCTGGCTGCTGGACCAGGAGCCCGATGGCGCCACCGACGAACTGCTGTACTGGTTCTCGCGCCTGTCCCGGGAAAAACGCTTCAAGCGCGAGCGCCTCGAACGCCGCGACTACCACACCCAGGAGCACCAGGTCAGCCTGCGCTCCTTCGCCCTGCTCTCGGCCCGCGATGACGCCGCCGAGCATTCTGCGAGCAACGCCAATGCATCTTGATCTTTCCGAACTGTCCCAGCTGGCGCCGATCTTCCGCGAGCTGTTCAAGGGTTACCACGTCAGCCGCCGCGACCCGGAGCTGTACGCCCAACTGTCGAATTTCCAGGACCAGTACCGCACCCTGTTCAAGGCCCTGGGCTTCGAGCTGGTGTGCGATACCCGCGGCTTCTACTACTTCGTGCCGGACAACGCCGCCGCCCAGGTGAACAAGACCGCCCAACGCCTGGCGCTGTTCACCTTCATCCTGGTGGAGCACCTGGCCGACCAGGGCCGCGACCCGATCGCCGTGCTCGACGGCGGCAGCCTGGGCCGCGACGAACTGCCGTCGCTGCTGGAAAAATACCGCGACCTGTTCATCCAGGCCGAAGTGCAGACCCAGGAAGAGCTGGAAGAGAAGATCATGCGCCGCATGACCCAGCTGGGTTTTGCCGCCGAGGAGCCGGGGATCTATCGCTTCCTGCCGCCGATGCACCGCTTCCTCGATGTCTGCCTGTCGGTGCAACAGGACCGCGACCTGGCCGCCAGCCTGCACAGCGTGCTGCCGTTGCCGACCCCGGTGCTGGTGGACAACGACAGCGACGAGAAACTGCTGCAGACCGATGACCCGCTGGACCTGAGCGAATTCGACGAGTCCGAAGAAAGTGAAGAAGACGCGCTGGCCCGAGCCGTCGCCGAAGAACAGGAGCTCGACGCATGAGCAAGGAACGCTACGGCATCCGCCGCTTTGCCCTACTGAACACCGCCGGCTACAGCCTCGGCCTGTTCCCCCTGGAAGAGCCGCTGTCGGTCTACGGGGCCAACAACCTGGGCAAGTCGGCGTCGATCAACGCCCTGCAATTCCCGATTCTGGCGCGCATGTCGGACATGAGCTTCGGCAAGTACAGCCTGGAGCAATCCCGGCGCTTCTACTTCGCTTCCGACACCAGCTACATCCTGGTGGAGGTCTCGCTACCCCACGGCCCCCATGTGATCGGCGTGGTCGGGCGCGGCCCGGGCGGCGGTTTCGGCCACCAGTTCTTCGCCTACGCCGGCCAGCTGGACCTGGCGCATTACCAGAAGGACGACACCTGCCTACGGCAGAAAGAGCTGTTCACCAACCTGGAGCGCCAGGGCCTCAAGGCCTATGAGCTCAAGCCCGATGAACTGCGGCGCCTGCTGGTGGGCGGCCACACCTCGATCCCCCTGGACCTGACCCTGATCCCGCTGCGCTCCACCAGCGAGCAGAGCCTGAAGACCTTCCGCGCGTTGTTCATCAACCTGCTGCACATGCGCGAAATCACCGCGGCCAAGCTCAAGCAGCTGTTCCTCGACGCCTTCGAGCACAGCCTGCGCTCCGGCAGCGTCGACTACATCGCCGCGTGCGACGAAGCTTTCCGCGACGTACGACGCATGGAGCAGGACTACAACTCCCTGGTGGCCGCCGGCCCCCTGGTGGAGGCCCTGGCCAACGGCGTGAAGCAGCGGGACATTCTGCGGGGCAAACTGCATCGCCTGTCACCGTTGCTGGACTCGCTGCTGGGCACCTGGTCGGACTACGCCGGCGCCCGCAAGGAAGAGCTGACCATCCAGGCCGAGCACTACCGCAACGAGCAGGACGCGCTGCAAAACGACCAACGCAGCAGCACCCAGGAAATGATGCGCCTGGAACGGGAAATCACCGGCACCCAGCGCTGGCTCGGCGAACTGTCGGTGCTCAAGCACCGCTTCGCCCTGGTGGATGACGTCAAGGTCCTGGAACAGCAACTGCTGGCGGCCAAGGATGCCCACGATGAACTGGCCGGCGCCCTGGCCCAGTCGCGGCAGTTCTCCGCCGAAGACCTGGAAGAGCGCCTGCGGGACCTGGAAAAACGTCTGAAGTCGGTCAAGCAGCAACTCGATCACGCTGACAACAACAGCTATGCCCGCCTGCGCGAGGAGTTCTCCCAGCAGGACGTGGAGCGCCTGATGCGCCTGTTCAACAGCGCGCTGTTCAGCCTGCCCCTGGGCGAGCACGGCATCGCCCTGGACGACAACGGCGAGTGGGTGAAGTCGGTGCAGCTGATCCTCGATGGCTTCAAGGGCGAGCGTTTCGAAGTGCCGGGGCTGTCCATCGACATCTCCCACATCGAGCCGCCAGCCCTGCAGGCCCTGGCTGACCGCGCCGCCCTGCGGGATCAGAAAGAGCGCCTGGAAAAAGAGCTCAAGCAGCTCAAGACCCAAGCTGCCGTGGCTGCAGACCGCGCCGCGAGCAAGACCCAGACCGAAGCCCTGTACCAGCAGGTACTGGATGCGCAGAAGGCCCTGGAAGACTTCCGCCGTGCCCAGACCCTGAGCGCCGAGGAAGGCGAGAAGCTGGAGCAGCTGGCACAGATGGAGGCCGCCCAGGACGAACTCAAGCGCTCCAGTGACGCCTTCACCGAACGCGTCCAGCAACTGTCGGCCAAGCTGCAACTGGTGGGCCGGCAGATTGCCGACATGGAAGCCAAGCAGCGCACCCTCGACGACGCCCTGCGTCGCCGTCAGTTGCTGCCGGCGGACCTGCCGTTCGGCACGCCGTTCATGGACCCGGTGGACGACTCCATGGACAACCTGCTGCCATTGCTCAACGACTACCAGGACAGCTGGCAGGGCTTGCAGCGGGTCGACGGGCAGATCGAGGCGCTGTATGCCCAGGTGCGCCTCAAGGGCGTGGCCAAGTTCGACAGTGAGGATGACGTAGAGCGGCGCCTGCAGCTGCTGATCAACGCCTATGCCCACCGCACCGACGAAGCCCTGACCCTGGGCAAGGCGCGCCGCGCCGCGGTCACCGATATCGCCCGGACCCTGCGCAATATCCGCAGCGACTACGACAGCCTGGAACACCAACTGGCGCTGTTCAACCGCGAGATCAACAAGCGCCAGGTGTCCAACCTGCAGAGCTTCCGCATCGTCCTGGCGCCGAACAAGGAAGCCCTCAAGCACATCGACCAGATCATCCACAGCGCCGGGCAATACGAAGAAGGCGAGACCCTGTCGGTGTTCGACCTGAGCCAGAGCGCCGAGCAGGACAACAAGAACGAAGAAGCCAAGGAGTACCTGGCGCGGCTGGTGGCGGCCAACCACAACCAGCTGGGCCTCAAGGACCTGTTCGAACTGGCGTTCGAGATCACCAAGGTCAACGGCCAGCCGGTCATCCACACCGACATCGATGGCGCGGCGTCCAACGGCACCACCATGACCATCAAGGCGCTGACCAACATGTACCTGTTGCTGCACTTGATGGACCGCGACCAGGCCGGGCGCATCCGCCTGCCTTACTACCTCGACGAGGCGGCGGACATCGACGAGCGCAACCAGGCGGCGCTGCTGGAAACCAGCCTGCAATTGGGCTTCGTGCCAATCCTGGCCAGTGTGAAGCCCCAGGTTTCGGCCCAGGTGGCCATCGACCTGGAAGGTGGCAGCGGACCGAACGGCATCTACATCGACGAGGCCGACTGGAAGTTCATCCGTCGTCACGATCAGGTCAAGGCCGTGCTGAACGCAGAGCCGGAAGCAGAAGCGGAGCTGGACGAAGTCTGATTTCGTAACGCTGCAACGAAAAAGGCCGCGCTCTTCCGAGCGCGGCCTTTTTTATGGGAAAGCTGCTGTAGGAGCTGGCTTGCCAGCGAAGGCGTCCTCTGGCGCGACGCAGGGCTGAGGGCCTCTTCGCCGGCAAGCCGGCTCCTACAAGAAGGTTATTTGCCCAGGGGGATCTTCGGTGCCCAGGTCAGCCATTCCTCTTCGAACTTGTCGAACAACGGGAAGGTCTGCTGAGGCCGCGCCGGGTTGCCCATGCGCTCGCCATCCGGCGTCGCGAAGGCAATCCCCCCCTGGATCAGGGTCTCCAGGGATTCGGTACGCACCGTCGCCCCTTTGAACAGGCCGAAGTCGACACCAAATCCACTGCTGTTCCAGAAGCGCGTACCACTGCGAACCAGCGGTGCGTACTTGGGTTCGATGAGGATGTGGATCAGTACCCGATCGGCCGTCTGGCCCAGCTCGTAACCGGTCACCTTGCCCACCGCCACTTCGCGGTAGGTTACCGGCACTCCGACTTTCAGCGAGCCACGCCGAGCAGCGCTCAACACCAGGCTCAGGCCGGCTTCCTGAACGCTGGCTTCCGGCGGTTGCGGCAAGGCGACAAAACTGGTCTGCACGCCCTGGCTCTTCGTCGCAGGCTGGACCTCGATGTATTGGCCGGTGACCAGGGTTTCCAGGTTCGAGGTCTTCATCAGGCCCAACTCCGGCTTGACCACCCAGAACTGGCTGCCGACCCGGGCGATGCGCTCGGGCACTTCAGTGATCCGCGCCTTGAGCATGACCGATTGCATGTCGGCGCTGAGGGTCACTTCTTCCAGCTTGCCCACGTCCAGGCCCTTGAAACGTACAGGCGTGCCGGCCCGCAAGCCGTCGGCGCGATCAACCTTGATGCTCACCAGGGTGCCGCGCTGCGCCGCCTCCTCCTGGTTGGCGAACAGGCGGAAACGTGGAATGCGCTTTTTCAGCGGCACGTTGGGCAGCGGGGTCTCGAAGGCGATGCCACCCGCCATCAGGCTTTGCAGCGACTCGCTCTTGATCTGGATACCACCGCTCAGGCCCCCGGTCAGGGTGATGCCACTGACGTTCCAGAAGCGCGTCGAACCGTTGACCAGGCCTTCATATTCCTTCTCGATGTGGACGCCGATCACCAGTTGCTTGCGGGTGTGGGAGAACTGGTAGCTCTGCACCGACCCGACCTTGACCTGTTTATAGAGAATCGGGCTGCCGACATCCAGGGACCCCAGGTTGTCGGTGAACAGCACCATGTGCAGGCCGGGGGCACGCAGGTCCAGCGGCGGGGCCTTGGCCCGGGCCTCGAACTCGCGCTGGGGCGCGGCGCCCTTGTCGCCGGGACGGATAGCGATGTAGTTACCCTTGACCAGGGCCTCAAGACCGGTGATGCCGGCCAGGGAGATCGAAGGCTTGACGGTCCAGAACTGGGTGCCCTGGACCAGGTAATCCTCGGCCAGGGGATCGAGAGTCAGCTCGGCGGTGGCGCTGCTCAGGTCGGAGTCGACCTTCAGGGCCTTCAGGCTACCCACCTGGATGCCCTTGTACATCACCGGGGTGCGCCCGGCCTGCAGGCCTTCGAAATCGGTGAGCTTGACCTTGACCCGGATCCCGGCCTGGGCGGCGTCGAAGTCCTCATACAGACGGAACGGCAGGCTTGGGTCGGTGGGCGGGCTGTCCTTGCGATTCTCCGGCGTGGCAAAGGCGATCCCCCCGGCGACGATGCTGGACAGGGACTCGCTGCGTACTTTTACCCCGGACAGGTTGGCGTCGATGCTGATGCCGCTGGCGTTCCAGAAACGTGTGTGTTTGCGCACCAGATTGGCATAGGTGGGCTCGATATAGACCTTGAGCTCTACCGTGTTCTGGTCTTCGGAGAGCAGGAAGCTCTTGATCTGGCCAACATGGATCTGCTTGTAGAACACCGGGCTGCCACGGTTCAGCGACCCCAGGCGCTCGGCCTTGATGGTCAGGTGCAGGCCCGGTTTGGCATCAGATAAAGGAGGCTCTTCGGCCAGGGCCTTGAACTTGCGACTCGGCTCGCCATCCCCGGGGCTGACGGCGATGTAGTTACCCGAGACCAGGGTTTCCAGGCCGGTGATCCCGGCCAGGCTGACACTGGGTTTGACCAGCCAGAAGCGGGTGTTGGTCTTCAGGTACTGCTCGACGTCCTTGTTCATCTCGACTGTGGCAATCACTCCCTTGGAGTTGCCCTCATCGTCCAGAGCCAGGGTTTTGACCTTACCTACGGGCATGCCCTTGTAGACCACCTCAGTCTTGTTGGCCTGAATCCCCTCGCCGCTTTCAAAGCGCAACTGGATCTCGATACCGGTCTGGCTGTAGGCACGCCAGCCCAGCCAGCCGCCGATGATCAGGGCAATCAGGGGCAATACCCAGATAGCCGACCAGTTGGAGGCCGGGCGGGTTTTGGCGGTAGGCAAATCACTCATGGTCGTCGTCCGACTCCGTGTTATCCCAGATCAGTCGGGGATCGAAAGTTACTGCAGCCAGCATGGTCAGAATCACCACGCTGGCAAAGGCGACCGCACCGAGATTGGCCTCGATGCTGGCCAGCCGGCCAAAGTTGACCACCGCCACCAGGATGGCGATGACAAAGATATCCAGCATCGACCAGCGGCCGATGAACTCGATAAAGCGGTACATGATGATCCGCTGTCGGGCCGAGAGCGGCTGGTGACGCTGCACCGAAAACAACAACAGGGCAATACCCACCAGCTTGAAGGTGGGCACCAGGATACTGGCGACGAACACCACCGCAGCGATGGGAAACATGCCGTGCTGCACCAGCTGGATGACCCCGGACATGATGGTGCTGGGGTCACCCTGGCCCAGGGAACTGACGGTCATGATCGGCAGCACGTTGGCCGGGATGTAGAGGATCGCGGCGGTGAGCAGCAACGCCCAGGTGCGCAGTATGCTATTGGGGCGACGAGGATGAACCATGGCCCCGCAGCGAGTGCAGGTCTGCTCTTCGCTGTCAGCCTCCTGCCGATTCAACTCGTGGCATTCAGTACAGATCAGAATGCCTGCCTCAATCGCCCGCATGTATGTCCTCTCCCGATAACGCTTGCCAGATCTGGTGAGGCGACATCACCACCTCCAGCCAGACCTGCACCAACAACAGACTGATAAAACACACCAAGCCCAGGCCCACGGTAATGGATGCCATGTCGGCCAACTTGACGATGGCCACCAGCACCCCCATCAGGTAGACCTCGAGCATGCCCCAGTCGCGCAGATGGTGATAAATGCGATAGAGCAGCAGGCCGTAACTGCGGCCGATGTCCCAACGAATACTCAGCAGGACTAAAAGCTGGCAAATCAACTTGAGCAGGGGAATGCCCATGCTGCACAGGAACACCACCACCGCCACGCCTTCCATCCCGGTGTCGAACAGCCCCTGCACACCGCTCCAGACCGTGTCCTCGGAAGACTGTCCCAGTAGATTGAGCTGCATGATGGGTAGAAAGTTCGCCGGCACATATAGCAACAAGGCCGCGATCACCAGGGCCAGGCTGCGTTCGACCACATTCTGTCGGTGCGCGTAGAGCTCATAGCCACAACGCGGGCACTGGGCTTTCTCACCGAGGGCGAGCTTGGGCTTGCGCATCAGCAAGTCGCATTCATGGCAGGCAACCAGGTCGTCCAGTGGTAATTCTGACAACCCGGGGGCGTCAACCGGATCTGGCATAGAAGGCTCTGGGAGTGGAGAAAGTAACGGTTATTCTAGTGTTCCAATCCGAAAATAACTGTGCAAATTTGTTTGCGAATAAGAGCAAATTTTTCGCGCGCAAAAACAAAACCCCAACTGCATATGCAGTTGGGGTTTCGGAATTTAATCTTGACGATGACCTACTCTCACATGGGGAAACCCCACACTACCATCGGCGATGCATCGTTTCACTTCTGA